>NZ_JAHCMY010000009.1:0-117890 GCF_018449405.1 Litoribacter ruber | reverse complement strand
ACAAAGATAATGTTTTATTGAATACCAGTCAAGGAAAAAGTGATTTAACTTTCTCGGCTTTGTATGGCTTTTGGTTGTTGAATTTATCATTCATAAATCTATGTAGCATGTTGGGGACTAGGAAGATTTTTAGGGTTGTTCTGATTCTTTTCTTGGAAAAATAGACTTCATGTTGCAGGGTAATTTCTTCGTCATTTCGTACCATCTCTGGAAGCCTGACTTTTATATTCTTCTTAAGTTCTTTAAACTCTTCATAATCTGTTTTTTCAATCAGGTCGAGTAGTACTTCGTCTAGCCATTTATAAATATTGCTTTCAAAATAAGTGCATCCTGAATGGGTCACCTCCTCCGTTCTTCCGTGAATCTGATTTAAGTTTGTTTCCATCACATAGTAAGCTACTGCTTTAGCTAGGTGTTCATTTGCGTTCATTAATCTGTCTGCCATAATTCATTTTTAAAATTTTAAATTATCACAATTCTGTAAGATTCCAAAGAGAAATCCTACCACCTTTCAGGCAGTAGGATTAGGGTTTCTAGGTGAAATAAGGCAATACGTCTTTCAATTCATTGTTACAAAGGTAATTGTACTGGATTGCTGTGTAGTAACTAATCCCTAGCTTCTGGAAGATGTAATCATACCCATAGCCCTTCAGTCTTAAATACCAGACTTTCCACCTCTTCACATTCTTACCCTTGCTGTAGTAGTTCTGGAAGATGTACTGCTTAATGGTGCCGTACATTTGCCTTAACTGGTTTTCTGATTGGGTTTCTTCTTCACTGTAGGCTTCTTCTTCTTCAATTTCGAAATCAGAAGGGCTTAGCTCGGTATATTTGATTTCTTGGTTAAAGATGCTAGTGTTTGTGTTGTAGATGATGCCTGCTATGTAGTTCTGAAGTTCTGGGGTAAGTTCATTATCCTGCAATCCCTTTTCCAGTATGGCTAACATGGTGTCCTGTACTACGTCTTCATATTGGCTGGGGTTCTTAATCTTCTTTGCTGTGGTTAATACGTAATTATAGATTTCCTGATTCATTTGGATAATAGTTTAAAAAAGTTGGTTCTGAATTTAAAAAGTAGGGTTAGGGCTAATAGGAGTGAAGCCCATTTAAGGGTATTGGGTATTGCTGTTACCTTCTTTGCTGAAGATACAGCTTTTGTTTCCTCTTTCCTGTGGGTGCTTCTGGCTGTTCTGTTAGCCTGTCTGGTGGTATCTCTTACAGTTCTTTCAGATTGCTTTATGCTGGTTCTGATGGTTCTGTTTTCCTGTCTGGTTTCCGTTCTGATTGACCTGTTTTCAGCCTGTATAAGCTTCTCTATGGTTCTGGAAGGAATTTGTATCTGTACTTCTGTGGAATCCCTTAAATCAAAGGATTTATAGGTGATATGGGGCTTGGTGCTACAGCCTGCCAAAAGCAGGAAGAGCAGTAGGTATTTCATTTGAATTCATTGAAAAAAAAATAAGGATTGAACTCTTATCTGGTGTGGTTGATGGTTCCTATCTGTAGGTAGGGTAGGGGTTCTAAAAATCTAAGCTGTTTCCATGAATAGGAATAACCTTATCAAATATAGTCAAAAAATTTGATAAAAACAATGGTAAAATAATATATAATTCCCTTTAAAAATCAATTTTCAGCTTAAACCGCTGTTATTTGGAATTGTTCTAAATTTATGGTTTTAAAATCTTTTTTTGGGTTTAATTTCATTGGGGTTCGAAACATGAAAAATCCTGTGACTACTATGTGACTAAAAAATAAAAAAGACTTATAAACCCCTGTAAATCAGTTGTTTATAAGCCTTCAANTTTTGGGTTTAATTTCATTGGGGTTCGAAACATGAAAAATCCTGTGACTACTATGTGACTAAAAAATAAAAAAGACTTATAAACCCCTGTAAATCAGTTGTTTATAAGCCTTCAAGTGTACCCGGAAGGATTCGAACCCTCAACCCTCAGAGCCGAAATCTGATATTCTATCCAGTTGAACTACGGGTACTTATAAAACCTGCCAGATTTAATGAATTTTTCCAAAAACCTGGCAGGTTTATAGCATGCAAATATATACTAAATTAGGCGTCTTTCAATACCGCCTGAACTTTTTCTGCAGCCTCTTTCAAGGTGATGGCAGAAGAAACTTTCAATCCTGATTCGTCGATGATTTTCGCACCTTCCTCAGCATTGGTTCCCTGCAATCTCACGATGATTGGCACTCTGATGTCGCCGATAGACTTATAAGCTTCCACCACACCATTGGCAATTCTGTCGCATCTTACGATACCGCCAAATACGTTGATAAGGATGGCTTTTACATTTGGATCCTGAAGGATGATTCTGAAACCGGCTTCAACAGTCTGGGCATTAGCCCCTCCTCCCACGTCAAGGAAGTTGGCAGGCTCACCGCCAGAAAGTTTGATCATATCCATGGTAGCCATGGCCAGTCCGGCACCGTTTACCATACAGCCTACGTTACCGTCAAGCTTCACGTAATTCAATCCTGACTTACCAGCTTCCACTTCCAAAGGATCCTCCTCGTTCAAGTCTCTCAACTCAGCAAGGTCTTTTTGTCTGTAAAGGGCGTTGTCGTCAAGGTTTACTTTAGCATCTACGGCCAAGATCTGGTCGTCAGAAGTCTTCAACACAGGGTTGATTTCAAACTGGGAAGAATCAGTAGCATCGTATGCATTATATAAAGCAGTGATAAATTTCACCATTTCCTTGAAAGCAGTTCCTTCCAAACCAAGTTTGAAGGCTACTTTTCTAGCTTGGAAGCCTTGCAGGCCTACTTTAGGGTCAACCCACTCCTTGATGATTTTCTCCGGAGTCTTTTCGGCTACCTCTTCGATATCCATACCACCTTCGGTAGAAGCCATGATGACATTGCTGCCAGTAGCTCTGTCCAAAAGGATGGAAAGGTAATATTCTTTTGGCTCGGAGTTGCCAGGGTAGTAAACATCCTGGGCTACCAAAATCTTGTTTACTTTCTTGCCTTCAGGTCCTGTCTGGATAGTCACCAAAGTCCCGCCTAGGATGTTTTTGGCTTTTTCTGTTACCTCATCCTGGCTTTTGGCCAATACCACACCATTGGATTGAGTTTCCTGGATTTTACCTTTACCACGTCCTCCGGCATGAATCTGAGCTTTCAGTACATACCATGAAGTACCTGTTTCTGCATTGAGTTGCTTTGCGGCTTCAAGTGCTCCTTCCGGACTATCGGCTACGATGCCCTCCTGGATTTTTACGCCGTATGACTTTAAAACTTCTTTAGCTTGATATTCGTGTATATTCATCCTAGTGAAAATTTTTGCCCGAAGTTAACTTTATATGTCCGTTTTTTCAAGGATTCAACCGCTCTTTTTGCCAAAAGAACCCTAATTTTAAGTTATTCCGTCAAATAGTTTTAAATTTGAACGTGTCAAAATTTAATTATGCTTACAGCTCAGGGAATTCATAAATATTACGGGGATCTACATGTACTTAAGGGTGTGGATGTTACTATCAAAAGCGGAGAGATCGTCTCTATAGTAGGGGCTTCGGGGGCCGGTAAAAGTACCCTGCTCCACATTCTCGGCACTTTGGACCAGCCCGACGAGGGGATGGTCAAAGTAGATGAAAACGAGCTCACCCGCATGAAAGGGGACAGGCTGGCCGAATTCAGAAACAGCAAGATCGGTTTCATCTTCCAGTTTCACAACTTGTTGCCGGAATTCACCGCTGAGGAAAATATTATGATCCCTGGGATGATCTCCGGGAAATCGCCTGAAGAGCTAAAGCCAAAGGTGCAGAAGCTTGCCGACCTGCTGGGTATTTCCGGTAGACTGGATCACAAGCCAGCCGAACTTTCCGGAGGGGAGCAGCAGCGGGTAGCTGTGGCGAGGGCGCTGATCAACGATCCGCAAATTATTTTTGCCGATGAGCCTAGCGGAAACCTAGACTCTGCAAGTGCCCAGTCTCTGCACGAACTGTTTTTTAAATTAAGGGATGAATTTGGACAATCCTTTGTGATCGTTACCCACAATCAGGAACTTGCCCAGATGGCAGACAGGATGCTGACCATGCAAGATGGAATAATGGTTTAAGGAAACTTAAACCATTATTCTATTTTAATTCATTGTCTTTTTCTAGTATTTCGGAAGGATCTACAGGTTTGGTAAAATAATGGTCAAATCCTGCATCCATGCATTTTTTCTCCCAGTTTTCGTGGGCATAGGCTGTCAAGGCATAAAACCGAGTGGAATTTTGCTTTTTGAAGCCATTTTGAGTCAAGGTGCGCATTACCTCAAATCCGTCAATCTCCGGGTCGTTGAGGTTCAGATCAATGACTACTATGTCAAACTGCGCGTTTACCAAAAGTTCAAGGGCTTCCGAACCACTGCTTACACAAACCACATCGGCCACCTTGGCCAACAATGCTGCGAAAACAACTCTATTGAGTTCATTGTCTTCGATATAAAGTATTCTCATTCCTATAAAAAAGGGGGGCTGGTATAAAACTTTTCTTTATGTTTTAAGCCCATTTGTTTCGTGTTATCCGCAAGTCGACTTAAATAAGTTAAGTAAAGATAGTAAAGAAAATTGATTTAGCCCCACCTTTTATTTTTGGAAAAAAACCTGAAACCATCTGAGGATACTGCTTAATCCACCTCAATAGTTTCTTGATTTCTTTTATGTTTTCTTTCCCACCTTTCGTCTTCCAAGATATCTTCATATTCCTCCATCAGATCCTCTAACCATTGACTTAGATGTAATGAGTCATCTTCTTCCTCAAGATCCTGTGGTGTCCAATCTACAAACTCCAGTAATGCATCGCGTAAAGCGTTTTTGGGGTTGTTGACAATTTCGCGGAATACCCTATATGCCTCAGCTCCGCCCAGATTTTCTGGAGGATTTATCCCTTCGTATTCCAAAAGGACTTCCTTCCCATCATATTTTTCCAAATCTTCTGGGGTGATTTCTTGGAAGGTAATGGTATGTGACCATCTGTATTTGTGATGATAGTTATACTGAAAAGGGGCGCCCTTACCCTTTAATAAAAATGACCTCTGTAAATAGGTTCTTTTGGGATTAAGAAGGTTTTGATTTTCAGGTATATTTTTGCCTCTTAATTCCCCTATTTTGGTTTTTGGCCGGTTTACATTGTCAACGAAGACATAGGAACTATCATTTTCCCAAATAAATACGCTTATAATTACGTGATTCAATCTGTGAAAATTAATGTCTCCTGGTACAAGCAATACTCTGCGAACTGGCTTGGGCATGTTGTCCAAAGAAATTTCAATCTTAATGGGACTTTTTGAAAGTGTTGTTTTGGTTTGCATAAAAAATATGGTTTAAAAATTTGCATGAATATAAAATACAGAAATTAAAAATAAAATTTTCGATTAAAAAAAATACCCAATGGACAGTAGGTAGATTGTCCATTGGGCAAATATTCTTATATCAAAAATGATAATAGACAGCTATAGATCATAATCCTCCAAAAAGTCCCGGAGCATCTTCATATTCACTTCATTTACATCCCAGGGATCCGTGTCATCTTTTTCCCAATCCAGCCATTCACGCATGCTGTGAAATTCGGGATGGTTGGGGTCATTGATCACGGTGAGGAAATACTGATAGCCGGCCGGTCCTCCAATGTCTTCTGGAGGGCAGTTACCCACAGCCTCCAGTAGTACTGGACTGCCTTCATATGCCTTGCGATCTGACAGGGTGAGCTTTTCAAAAGTGATCTCATGGAACCATTCATCTCCTAAATCGTAGAGGTACCAAAACGGAGCGGCATTTCGCTTGATGAAAAACTCCTCTTTTAAAAGAGTATTTTCCGCATCATCTATCTCATTGTCGACTTTGCAATGGTCCACTCGCCCAGTCTTATATTTCGGGTGATCCCTTTTGTCAGAAAATAGATAAAAGTGGATGTCATCCCAAGGCATAATGTATTGGATGATTTCATGGAGCCTTTCCATGGTAACATTGTCGGGTACCAGTACGGTCCTGAAAACCGGTACCGGCATGTGCTCCAACGAGATTTTGAGTTTGTAGAAATCGGGTTGGATAGATATGATTCGGGCTGTCATATTTGGTTATTATGGTATTAAAATCCAAGAATAAGAATTAAAAACTATTTTTCCACGACTTTCCCCATGCTTTCTATCATTTTTTGGATATGTTTTTCTGCTCCAAAAAGATCCTGGAAAACAGCGGCTATTTTGTGCTCACTATCCAAAAGATAAGTCACCCTTTTAGGCATATTGATGATGGGCATCAGGGCACCATACTGCTTGCAAACTTTTCCCGACCTGTCGGAAAGCAGTTCATAAGGTAATTTATGGGTCTTTTTGAACTTCTCGTGGCTTTCCATGCTGTCCTTGCTTATGCCGTACACCGGGATTTCAAAGGTCTCATAATTGTTGCGGAATGAGCAGACCTCTGCCGTGCAGCCTTTAGTAAAATCCTTGGGGTAGAAAAACAGGATGCAGGCCTGTCCCTGCAAATCTTTGGATAAACTGATGGTTTTGTTTCCTGTGGCCGGAAGAGAAAAGTCCGGTGCTTTTTGTCCGATTTTTAATGCCATAATCTTTTTGTGAATTGTATCTGGTTGAAAATGAGTAGGTGATAATTGGGCTGAACCAATTCCTGGTAATTTTAATTAATTTAACATTCTGATATAAAAATAAAGTTCTGTTTTGAGCAACAAAAGTATACAGCACATGCTCTTGGCAGGGGCGTTTTTTGCCATCATGAATGCCATGGTGAAATACATTTCCCACCTGCCTGCCATTGAAATCATCTTCTTCCGCTCCCTTTTTAGTTTGGTCTTTACATACTTTTTCCTCAAAAGGAAGCGTATCCCGCTATTTGGAAATAATAAAAAGCTATTAGTATTAAGAGGAATAGCCGGATCTATCGGCCTGATAGCATTCTTCTATACCCTGCAGAACATGCCCTTGGCGAGTGCAGTCACCATACAGTACCTTTCGCCGATATTTACCACGCTGCTGGGCATAGTGATTGTCAAGGAGAGAGTAAAACCCATGCAGTTTATTTATTTTGGAATTGCCTTTGCCGGGGTGTTGATGATCGAAGGTTTCGATCCCAGGATTTCGACTTGGTGGATGTTTGTCGGGATTCTGTCGGCGCTGTTTTCTGGCTTGGCCTATAATATCATACGCAAGCTCAACGTATCGGAGCATCCCTTGGTCATCGTTTTTTACTTCCCATTAGTTACGCTGCCGTTGGTCACGTTGATCAGTATTTTTACCTGGGTACAGCCACAGGGCTGGGATTGGGCTATTTTGTTGGGAATAGGTATCTTTACACAACTTGCCCAATATTACATGACCATGGCGTATCAAAATGCCCAGTTGTCCAAAGTGGCAAGCCTCAAATATATCGGGATCGTATATGCCCTAGGATTTGGTTTCTTTTTGTTTGGCGAGACCTACGACCTTCTGATCTATGTGGGAATGTTTATGGTTTTGGCCGGCGTGATTTTAAACTTGAAAAATAAATGAAAATAACCAAAGACCTCTACCAGAGCTCCCTGGCACTTTTGACTGATTTTTACCAGCTCACCATGGCCTATGCCTACTGGAAATCCGGAAAAGCGGAAGAGGAAGCCGTCTTCAACCTTTTCTTTAGAAAAAACCCCTTTCAAGGTGGCTTTACCATAGCCGCAGGGCTGGATTATGTGATCGATTATTGCCGCAATTTCCATTTTGACGAGCAGGACCTTTCCTACCTCGGGCAGATGAAAGGCAAATCGGGCGAGGCCATGTTTGAGGTTGCTTTTATCGACTATCTCAGGGAGATGAGATTCTCCTGTGATATAGATGCGGTAGAGGAAGGATCGGTGATATTCCCAAACAGCCCCCTGATCAGGGTGAAAGGCCCATTGATCCAATGCCAGCTTTTGGAAACGCCCTTGTTGAACATCACCAATTTCCAGACCCTAATTGCTACCAAGGCTGCCCGGATTACCTTGGCAGCCAAGGGGGAGGACGTGTTGGAATTTGGCCTTCGGCGTGCCCAGGGGATAGACGGTGCCTTGGCGGCCAGCAGGGCGGCCTACATAGGCGGTTGCTCGGCCACTTCCAATGTGATGGCTGGCAAACTCTTTGGCATTCCGGTTTCGGGTACCCATGCGCATAGCTGGATCATGTCTTTTGATTCCGAGATAGAAGCCTTCAAAGCCTATGCTGAGGCCCTGCCCGACAACTGTGTGTTTCTGGTGGATACCTATGACACAATTAAAGGAGTGGAGCATGCCATTGAAGTGGGCAAGGCCCTGCGGGAAAAGGGAAAAGAAATGCTGGGCGTGAGGATTGATTCCGGAGATTTGGCCTACTACAGCAACCGCGCAAGGCAAATGCTCGATGAGGCCGGCTTTGAAAATGCGAAAATTGTAGCCAGCAATGACCTGGACGAACATATTATGTTTTCCCTAAAAGTGCAGGAATCTTCCATCAACGTATGGGGGGTGGGAACCAAACTCGTAACAGCCTACGACCAACCGGCCTTGGGGGCGGTATACAAGCTTTCGGCCATCAAAAAAGAAGGCAAGTGGATACCCAAAGTCAAAGTATCACAGCAATCCATCAAAATAAATATACCAGGCTTTCACAATGTGCGCCGATTCTATAAAAACGGGGTAGCCAATGCAGATATGATTTTTCTTGAAAATGGAACTAACGACAAAAAGGAATTTCTGCTAATAGACCCCATAGACCCCACCAAGCGCAAGAAAGTAGGTAAGGACTGGGACAGTGAAGTCTTGCTGAAAAATATTTTTGTAAAAGGGGAAAAGGTGTACCAAAGGCCCGATATTCACACAATCAGAGAAAACACCAAGGCGAATCTGGCCAAATTTGACAAAGCCCACAAGCGGCTGGTCAACCCACACATTTACGCTGTGGGGCTTGAAGAAACACTTTATAACTTAAGAACATCATTGGTGTTAGAAGCCAAGGCAAAATAATGGAAGAAAGAAAGATAATATTTAGCACCGTTGCCTATCAATACCTTCAGGATCAGGTTTTGGAGTTGGGGGATTTTGAAAAAGGGGAAGTAGAAGTCAAAACTTTTCCTGACGGGGAGAGGTACCAGCGCATTCTGACTACCGTAAGGGGCCGGGATGTGGTATTAATCGGAGGCACGGTGAGCGATTCCGACACCTTGGAGATTTATGACTTGGCCTATGCCTTGATCAAGTTTGGGGCAAGGTCCATCTACTTGGTTTTTCCGTATTTTGGCTATTCCACCATGGAAAGAGCCGTGAGACCCGGCGAGGTGGTGACAGCCAAATCCAGGGCGGTGATGTTTTCATCCCTTCCCAGAACCAGCCTGGGCAATAACTTCATCTTCTTTGACCTGCACACGGAAGGCATACCCTATTATTTTGAAGGGCAGGCTTTGCTCAACCACATTTACTGTAAACCGATTGTTACTAGGGTAGCCCGTGAGTTGGCAAGTGATGGCTTTGTGATGGCCTGTACCGATGCGGGAAGGGCGAAATGGGTGGAATCCTTGGCCAACGACATGGGGGTAAATGCCGCGTTTGTCTTCAAGAGAAGAGTGAGCGGGGAGGAAACCGAAGTGACTTCCATCAGTGCCGATGTGGCGGGCCGGGATGTGGTAATCTATGACGACATGGTGCGCACCGGCGGTTCATTGGTCAACGCTGCCATGGCCTATAAAGAGGCAGGAGCTCAAAAGATTTTCACCATCACTACCCATGGGCTTTTCAACAATTACGCAATTGAAAAAATCCGGGACAGCGGGGTGATTGAAAAAGTAATCACCACCAACACCTATCCTCAGACCAACGACCACAACGGGTTTTTGCAGATAGAAAGTATAGCTTCATTGATTGTGGAAAGATTAAATATGAAATGATATGAAAGCATTAATTATCGTAGACGTTCAATATGATTTTTTGCCTGGAGGAGCTTTGGCTGTAAAGGAGGGCGACAAAATCATTCCTGTGATCAATTCGCTTCAGCCCAAGTTTGACCTTGTCGTGGCCACCCAAGACTGGCACCCAGCCGACCACGGAAGTTTTGCGAGCAACCATCCGGGCAAAAAGGTGGGGGATTTCATCAAACTGGGAGGAGTAGACCAAATCCTCTGGCCCGAGCACTGTGTGCAGGAAAGCCCAGGAGCCGAATTTCATGCAGATTTAGATAATAGCTACTGGGCCAAGGTTTTCAGAAAAGGAATGGATCAAAACCTGGACAGCTACAGCGGTTTTTATGATAATAACCGAAAGCAAGACACAGGGCTTGCCGCATACCTGAAGGGCAGGGGAGTGGATGAAGTGGTTGTCGTGGGACTGGCCGCCGATTACTGTGTAAAGTTTACCGTGCTGGATGCCATCCATGAGGGATTCAAAACCACTCTCATCAAAGACGCCACCAAGGCCGTAAATATACAGGAGGGCGATTTCGATAAAGCCCTTTACGAAATGCAACAAGCCGGCGCTCAAATCATACTTTCTGACAATTTTTAACCCGCGGGCAGGCATCGGTGTAAATGGGCCACAAAGGCCACCAAGTTTTCACGAAGTTTCACAAAGGCCACTTCGCGGAGAAAAATTTAAAAGTTTGAGAAAAAAGTGTAAAGTAAACTTAGGGCCAGACACCGACATCCGACCCGCCTCAGCGTGCAGGCATCCGACATCGGTCATCCGACATCTCACATACAAACACAAAAAAACATGCAACTACCCATTATCCAAATCGACTCTTTTACAGACACCCCATTTGCGGGGAATCCTGCCGCGGTATGCTTGCTTCCTGCGCCTATCAGCGAAGAGGGCATGCAGTTGATCGCTGCCGAAATGAACCTGAGCGAAACAGCTTTTTTGCAGCAAACTGGCGAAAACAGCTTTGGTTTGCGTTGGTTTACCCCCACCACCGAGGTGGACTTGTGCGGGCATGCCACCTTGGCCTCGGCTTTTATGCTGTATGAGGAGGGAGTGGTAGCATCAGATGCCGAACTCCTTTTTGATACCCGAAGCGGGATGCTGGTAGTAACCCGGTCTGGGGACGAGATCGTCATGGATTTTCCCCTGATTGAGACCAGAGCGCAGATCCATCCTGCTTTTGAAAAGGAGTTCTGCGGAAAAACCGTGGCAGGGGCAGCTACACTCAACGGGAATTGGATTATAGAATTGGAGAGCTATGATGAAGTGGAAAGCCTGCAACCTGATTTTGCCCAGATCGCTGAGCACAGCGAAGAAGGCATTATTATCACCGCCAAAGGGGACGACAAATACGATATATTTTCCCGCTACTTCGCCCCAAATATAGGCGTGATGGAAGATCCCGTGACGGGCTTTGCCCATTGCGCCCTGATAGACTACTGGCATAAGAAAACTGGAAAGACGGCATTGAAGGCCTATCAAGCAAGCCAACGCGAGGGCGAGATGCGACTGGAACTCCACGGTGACCGGGTGAAAATCTACGGCAAAGCCATCAAAATATTCGAAGGCTTTATGGAGGTTTAAGTCTAGAGGTTTAGTGTCCCGTGGCACATCACTTCGTTATATGCGCCACGGGACTGTTTAGGAGTTTAGGGGGCGATGTGTAATTTCATCCCAATTAAGCGAGCACTTCAGCTACTTAGAAAACCATCGTCCTAAAAATACTTTACTTAGTACCTAGTACTTAGTACCTAGTACAATATCAACTACCTTCTCCGCTTTCTGTAATATCTAAATATCACTATCATAAATATAGGCAGCAATATCACGGGCCAATAGGTGAGGAAAAGATCCGAAAGGTCCTCGTCGGCCGTTTCTCCTTGTGCAAATAAAATCAAGGGCAACACTGCCAAAAGTGTAAATAATAGCGATTTTTTCATATCAGGTGTTTATTGGTCTAGCCACTCTACCCCCTCAATTTCAAATATCAGCTTCGGTCCAAAGAGTTGTGCTGGTGTAAAATACCCATAAGTTTCCTTCAATTCCAAGACTTTCTGGGAAATAAGTACGGCCAGTTTAGCAGTAAGCAGATATGTCTCCGGCGTCTTAAATCTCAGCTCCACGGTGTCCTCCATCCGGTGATTGGTAGCTTTGCCATATACCAGGGCGATCCCCTTTTTGTTCTGCTCAGGGGTGGGGCCACTGAAGTTCTCGTCCACGTATTCCTTGATCATTCCTTTCACCCAGGAGTTTTGAAGGATTGGGTTGATCAATAATTGGGCTTTTAGCAGGTTATATGTCGTTTTTGAAACAGCCGAATACACTTCTATATTATCAATCCCTGTAGAAGTATAGGCCGTGGAGATATCGCCCCAGGGGATGGTCATGGCCCAGTTTTTCTTCATGCCGAAATGGATTTCCTTTCCCTCATGGCCTACGGGTACATTTTCGATTTTGCCGTCTTTGCGCACAGCGCCACCTTTGCCGAGGCTTTCCACCATCGTGGCCATGGTACCGTGGGACATAGCCCCGCCTAGGCCCATAAAAGCCAATTCCAAATGGGTGGCTTCCGGTAGCTTTTCCTTCAAAAAATTGGCCATACAGTCAGTAGGTACCACATCAAATCCTACCCCTGGCAGCACAATGATCTCGTTGTCTTTGGCCTGAAGGTCAAATTCCTTGGCCATCTCAAAAACCTCGATCTCCCCAGTGATGTCCAAATAATGGGTTTGGGTAAGCAGGCAGGCTTCGATCAAGTGCTTGGCAGTATGGATAAATGGCCCGGCACAGTTTAGCAAGACTTTTACACCACTGATGGCATCCACGATTTTGGGCACATTGTCGAGTGAAAACACCTTGTATTCCAGGTCGTAAGTAGCTGCAAGTGACTTTACTTTGCTTTCAGATCGGCCGGCGACGATAGGTTTCAGTCCTTTCAATACGGCTTGCTCCACTACTAGTTTTCCTGTATATCCCGTTGCTCCGTAAATAAGAATTGACATAGGCTGTTGGTTAGAGTTAATTTAAAAATAACGATTTTAATGAAGAATGGAAAGAGAAGATTGAGAAAATAGGATGCCATAAAGAACACTTATTAAGTCCTTGCGGAAAACATCCCGGGTATGAGACTTGTTGAA
Organism: Litoribacter ruber; assembly: GCF_018449405.1. Classification (NCBI taxonomy): domain Bacteria; kingdom Pseudomonadati; phylum Bacteroidota; class Cytophagia; order Cytophagales; family Cyclobacteriaceae; genus Litoribacter; species Litoribacter ruber. The sequence goes on along the minus strand of NZ_JAHCMY010000009.1, from coordinate 104,838 downwards.
AATTGGCTATATTGTAGTGGTTTTTACATTTTAACATTAAAACATGAGCACAACTGTTATTTTGATAATTGTGGCGGTGGTTATAGGAATCTTTTTGGTTTCCCTTTACAACCGCCTGGTATCCCTGAGACACAACCGGGAAAATGCATTTGCCGACATTGATGTCCAACTCAAGCAAAGACATGATCTAATCCCCCAACTCGTCAGCAGTGTGAAGGGCTATATGGAACATGAAGCCGGAGTGCTGACCCGGGTGACTGAGGCGCGGGCCAAAGCCATGGGGGCATCAACGATTGAGGGGAAAATATCAGCTGAAAAGGAGCTAACCTCCGCCTTACAGGGTTTGCGTGTCTCAGTGGAGGCATACCCTGACCTGAAGGCAAATACCAATTTCCTCCAATTGCAGAATGAGATTTCGGATGTTGAAAACAAACTTGCAGCTTCCCGTAGGTATTTTAACTCTGCCACCCGCGAATACAACATTGCTGTGGAAAGCTTTCCTTCCAATATTGTGGCCGGGATGTTCGGCTTCCACAAAGAGCCTATGTTTGATGTTGGCGAAGACAGACAGAGACTGGACCAGGCACCTGAAATAAAATTCTGATTCTATGGCAGAGAAGTTTGTGGGTATACAAACCCAGATTTATAGAAACAACCTCAAGTCGACATTTCTGTTGATGGGATTCCCTTTACTGATTCTTGCTGCCGTATATGCCTTTTTCTACTTTATGTTGGCCGACCAATATGGGCAGCGTGACGTGGGCATAATCAACGATGCCTTTGTGTCTACCATCCCGGGGGTATTAATTGCCGTGGGGATCTGGTTTGGCATTGCTTACCTGATGCACAACCGCATGATCAGCAAAGCGGCAGGTTCCAGGCCCCTTACCCGAAAGGAAAACATGCGGGTGTACAACCTGACCGAAAACCTCTGCATCAGCAAGGGCATGAAGATGCCAAAAATCAACATCATAGAGGATCAGGCCCTGAATGCATTTGCCAGTGGGATCAATGAAAGCACCTACACAGTGACCCTGACCAGGGGCATTATGGAAAAGCTCAACGACGAGGAGCTGGAGGGGGTCATCGCCCATGAGCTGATGCACATCCGAAACCGGGATGTGAGGCTATTGATAGTTTCCATCATATTCGTCGGGATTTTCTCCTTTGTAGCCCAGATCCTTTATCGCAACATGCTGTATGGGAGCATGATGGGAAGAAGGAGGGACAAAAACCAAAACAACGCCATGTTGATCGCAATGGTGATTGCTTTTGTGGCGTTTTTACTCTCCATGGTCTTTAGATTTGCCATATCCCGCAAACGGGAATACATGGCGGATAGCGGCGCGGCCGAAATGACCAAAAACCCCAGAGCCCTGGCTTCCGCTTTGCGGAAAATATCGGGCAACTACCAGGTGCGTTCGGTTAAAAGTGACGATGTGGCCGAACTATTCATCGAGAACCGCCCCGATAAGTCCTCCGGCCTGATGGCCGCCATCACCGGCCTCTTCGCCACTCACCCGCCAATTGAAAAAAGGATTAAGTTCTTGGAACAGTTTTGATTGTGGTTTAGACGTTTAGTCGGCCTGCGGCCTGGTTTAGGGGTTTAGAAACCGCAAGCGGGGAGGAGGATGTGAGGTGGTTTCGCGCGAAGGGCGCTAAGAGGTCGCAAAGGGCGCGGCGTGTTGGTGTACTTCAATTTCTTTTTCGATCATCTTGGTCCTTGATCGAAGATACAGGGCACGAGCTGGTTTGAAGGTTTAAGGTCCAGAAGGGAATAGCTGCGCTGGATTCCCTTCTGGACTGATTAATGGATTAAGAATCTGGAGTATCTTACGTTAATCCAATAATCCATTAATCCATTCAACCTATTCATAGATTCGCGAAGCGGTTATCGGGAAATACCCCTGCCTTTGCCGGCAGGCTCTTAAACAGCGTAACAAACTTGAAAAAAATAAAGATAGACACCTTTGTATTGGCAATCATTGCCGTGGTGATAATAGCATATTTATTCCCTGAATGGGGTTCGCAAGGAAGCCAAGTGCCATTGGATATGGTTGCCAGCATTGGGATTTCCTTAATATTCTTCTTTTATGGGCTCAAACTCAGTCCGGAACGGATAAAAACAGGTCTAAAAAATTGGCATCTCCATATCCTTATCCAATCTGCTACTTTCCTGGTTTTTCCATTGATCATTATAGCTTTTCAGCCGTTTCTGGAAAGGCTATTTGACCACAAAATATGGCTTGCCTTCCTTTTCTTGGCAGCCCTCCCGTCTACGGTTTCTTCTTCAGTGGTAATGGTATCAATGGCCAAAGGGAATATTCCAGCCGCTATTTTTAATGCCAGTATTTCCGGACTGATCGGAATAGCCATCACCCCGCTTTGGGTAGGGTTATTCCTGAACCAAACCTCCTCAGACTTTAATCTTCAGGGTATTTACATCAAACTCCTGACAGAAATTTTATTCCCCGTTGTATTAGGATTGGGTCTACAGCGGTATTTTGGGGGGTATGTGCTAAGTTACAGCCGGCAGCTGGCATTATTTGATAAATCCATCATTTTGATCATTATCTATAAAAGCTTTGCCGAATCATTTGAGGAAAAGGTGTTTACCTCAGTAGTGGTGATGGATTTAGTAGGTATCACCTTTACGGTGGTTTTACTCTTCTATTTTGTATATCTGTTAATTGGACTCTTGAGTAAAAAATTAAAATTCTCTATAGAAGACAGGATTACGGCTCAATTTTGTGGCACCAAAAAATCCCTTGTCCATGGTACTGTGTTTTCAAAAATCCTTTTCAAGCATTCTGCTGCTATTGGGATAATCTTATTGCCTCTCATGCTCTTTCATGCCATACAGATCTTTATCATCAGTATTATTGCTTCCAGTATGGGCAAAAGAGAAGTTGACGGAAGACCGAAGCCTGTTATCCCTTAGGGTTAAACTTGGCCCGGTTGAGGCCGAAGAAGCAGACCCAACCAGCACAAACCCTGAATAGTCAGTTTTATCGCCATACAGGTGCATTTGCGGATATACTTACTGCTTTATATGCCTAATCATTATCATGAAGCTTCATGAGAAATACTCCGGCTATAAATTCAAAGAGCAAGGTAACACCAATTGCCAGAAGCACCTCCTCCGGATTTTGATCCTGATTTGCCCCACTTGTGATACTGTAAAGCAAGTAGGCAGCAAAGAGTATGAGTGCCACCAGTATTGTTGTGGCTATATATTTTGTTTTTAAAGTCATTATCTTAGTGGTATATATATGACTTTGTCAAAAACCTTACCATATATGAATGTAACAGGATGAGGCGTTGGTTTCACGTCATNATTAGCCGATTGGCAAAGCCCCGGTTAGAATTCATAATTCCATTCCTAATGATGTTTTTCGCTGCATTTTTTGCTTTTTTGAATGACGCACCCCATTGGTGGGAATACGCTAAGGCTCCAATCATAGCGCTTTTAATTACTTTCCAGGTATTTAGTATTTGGGAGAACTGGCAGTTTAAAAAGGTGATTAAAGAAGAAAAGCAAAGGCTGGAATAGTACCTTACGTTAATCCATTCATCTATTCAACTGTTTTTCTAAGCTTCTTCACCGTACCCTTTCGTGATTCCCGCTTAAGCCGCGATTCTCGTCCGGTGGGCAGGAAGGTGGGTTAGAAGGTTATTCGGCCTGCGGCCTGGTTTAGGGGTTTAGAAATCGCGAAGCGGCGAGGAGGATGAGGCGTTGGTTTCACGCCACGCGCGCAAAGAGAACAAATTACGGTCCCTGAGCGAAGCCGAAGGGATCGGCGAAAATGACTCCCGATGTCCACGGATTGGTTTAATGGTTTAAGGTCCAGAAGGGAATGGCTGCGCTGGATTCCCTTCTGGACTGATTAATGGATTAAGGGGAGGAAGTACCTTACGTTAAACCCTTAATCCATTCAACCCTTCAACTTTTTTATTCCCTAACCTCCTAAACCTCCTGATCCCGAAGGGATGATCGGGAAATAACCCTCTAAACTGCGCGGTTTAGAAGGTTATTCGGCCTGCGGCCTGGTTTAAAGGGTTTAGAAATCGCGAAGCGGCGAGGAGGATGAGGCTTTGGTTTCACGCCCACCTCCCGGAGATGGCTCACTCTAGAGTTGTTTAAAACAGCCAAAAGCTGCAACTAGCAAACAATCAAAAAGTAGCTTTTTTTATTTGACTTTTTTAATTTTCATTACCCTGGTATTACCCCAGTTTTAATTAATAATCACCAATGATAATTGGTATGGCAGATTTGAATGGATTGTCCCAAATTGGGGGCAGTAATCAATATAATTTGTCAAAAATGTTTAATAGAAGAAATTTTCTTAAAACCTTAGGTCTATCGGGGGTCGGACTTACAGGTTTTGGCTGGAGCACAGCAAATGGTTCAGATCTACTAGTGCCCAATTCCCAATTGACCTATAAACCTATTAGAGTAAGGGGGAAAGTGTCATCTCCTGAGGGCGCGCTAGCCGATGTGGTAGTTTCGGATGGTAGAAATGTTGTCGCCTCCCAGAAAGACGGAACCTATGAGCTCATATCTACCAGTGACCGTGAGTTTGTATTTGTAAGCCTGCCTTCTGGTTATCAAATTCCAAAATTGGACAACGGGTCGGCCAATTATTTTCACAGGCTGGATCCCCGGAAGGATGAGCAACAGGTTCATTTTAAACTGGAGCCTACTCTTCAGTCTGATGAAAACCATCACTTTATGGTTTTGGCCGATACCCAGATCCAGAATGAATATGAGGCCGAGCAGCTTCTGACTGTTGCAGCAGTCGATGTGAAGCAAACTGTAGATCGCATAAGTGATCCTAATATGTTTGGAATTGGATGTGGTGACCTTGTCTTTGACAAATTGGAGCTATTCAAGGATTATAACCAATCAGTGCTAACCACTGGTGTTCCCTTTTTTCAGGTAATAGGCAATCATGATATGGATCTAAATGTAAGAACTGATCAGCATAGTGGTCAGACATTTAAAAGCCTATTTGGTCCCACCTATTATTCTTTCAATCGGGGCGAAATCCATTACGTGGTGCTTGATGATGTCTTTTATCTAGGGGCCGATAAAAAATATATAGGCTACATTGATGAAGAACAATTGTCATGGCTTGAAAGGGATTTGGCTTATGTTGAGAAAGGTAAAACTGTAGTGGTTTCTTTGCACATCCCCACTTATACTGGTGCTGTGACTAGGTATCCCGATAGAGATACTTTGGGTGGTACAGTGAGCAATAGGCAACACCTCTATAAATTGTTGGAGGATTATCAGACCCACATTATGTCTGGACATACGCATTTTAATGACAACATGGTGATGGGTGATAAGCTATTTGAACATTGTCATGGTACCGTGTGCGGGGCCTGGTGGTCTGGCCCGATCTGTTATGATGGTACGCCAAATGGCTATGGCGTTTACAAAGCCGAAGGTTCTTCCTTAAGCTGGCAATATAAATCAACCGGTGAGGATATTGACTGCCAAATGAGAGTAGGGCGGTCCCACCCTGAATTTGCTGGTGAAATAAATGTGAACGTATGGAACTGGGATCCTTCCTGGGAGGTGTACTGGATGGAAGATGGTATCCGAAAAGGGCTGCTTGATAGAAGAACTACTTTAGACCCATTAAGTGTGGATCTTCATTTAGGTCCTGAGCTACCTTCGAGGAGAAAATGGGTGGAGCCCCAGCTTAATGATCACATGTTCTTCTTTACTCCCCAAGATGCAGCTTCATCCATTGAGATAGTAGCTAAAGATAGATTTGGACGAGAATACAAAGAAAAATTGGTTTAATATGCTCATAGCTTCTGTCCTGTGGATAGAAGCTATTTTTTATTGAGTTACCCATATCCTCCATTGCATTAGTAAGACGGTTAGACTGCCTGTTCATGGTTTATATTTAGAATGGCCCTCTTCTTCGGTCATCGGTCTTGTGTCCCTAATTATAAAATGAAATTGGTTACAGACATCAGTGCGGATAATTATGAATTCCATTTAAATACACTCTTCTACATGTTATTTCCCAACTCTGAAAAACAATTCAACCTTCTCTTTGAGGAGCACTGGCAGTTGCTATATAAGGCGGCTTATAGTCGGATACCTGATCAGGTAGTGGTGGAGGATATTGTCCAGGATATCTTCATTGACATCTGGAATCGTAGACACCAAATCAGTATTAACACCTCCATAAGGGCCTACCTGCTCACGGCAGTAAAATACAGGGTATTAAAATATTTGGACCAAAACAGCCACCATTATTTTGTAGACGTTTATGAGATGGAGATTGAAGGAAAAAAGGAGGACTTTGCCTTTTCCATGGATGAGCTGTATACCCAGCTGGAGGTGGCCTTGGGAAAATTACCCGAAAAAAGCAGGTTGATTTTTAAAATGAATAGAATTGAGGGCTATTCTGCCTCAGAAATTGCCGAAAAGCTTGATTTGGCTCCCCAGACGGTTCAAAATCAGTTAAGCAGGTCTCTTAAAGTGGTCAGAGGTGAATTGAGCCATCTTGCGCCGATGGCTGCGATGGTACTTTTGAAAGTTTATAGCGTGGGGTAATTCAGATTACCTAACTTATTTTTTTGATAACATATACTTAATCAATTTTCAAGGTAGTGACAGCTTCCAATCGGAACTCTATAAGTAGAAGCTGATACTATGAAAATTAATCCAAACATACAGAGTTTAATAAAGCGTGCGCTACTAAACCGATTGTCCGAAAAGGAGTGGGAAAAATTAAACTCCTGGTATGAAAGCCAAGAGAAAGAGGAGCTTACCATACATGACCATCTCCAGAGAAGTACCCCCAAGATTAAACAGAATTTATGGAAAGGGATTGAGTCCAAAATAAAGCGGGAAAGCAGGCTGGAGTATTTGCGTTATTCAGGTATTGCTGCCTCGGTCTTAATTATCTTCAGTCTAGCCACCCTTTTTTACAATCCCTTCACCATTGAGGATAAGAATCTTGAAGCCAAAAATCGAACAGTAGCCAATGGCATTGGGATGACCAAAACGGTTTTGCTTCCCGACGGTTCCAAAGCCACCCTTTTTCATAATACTTCCATTAATTTCCCGGAGGGCTTTTCAACCAATAGGGTAATTGAGTTAAATGGAAAGGCATTTTTTGAAGTTGAGCCAGACCCCAGCAATCCATTCCAAGTCCTGTCCGAGGGGATTCTAACCGAGGTTTTAGGTACCTCTTTCCAAGTAGACGGTCCAAAAAAGGCTGTTTCCGTGAAAACGGGAAAAGTTCAGGTACAGAAAGAAGGAAATGATTCACTGCTTTTTGAAGTTCCAGCCAGCCATTGGTTCAGACTTGTAGAAAACCGGGGGGAGGTCAGGGAGTTGGAAAATGCAGATTTAGAATTTGGTTGGCTGGAAGGTCAGCTCCATTTTCAAAAGGCTTCCATGGAAACCCTCACCCATACTCTGCAGGAATGGTACGGTGTTCAGATCTATTCAAACGCGGAAAAAGTCGACTGCCAATTAAGCGGCGAATTTAAGAAGCAGACTCTAGAGGACCTTTTGATTGCCATACAATATAGTATTCCATTAACCTATAAAATTGATGACTCCCATGTAAAAATCCAATTTAATCCCTGCTAAGAATCAAAAAAGGGACTGTTGCAGCAGTCCCTTCAAGCCCCAGCATTAATCTGTCAAATTTAAATTACTAGAACATTCAAATTTATGAAAAAAAAATTACAAGGCTCATTAAAACACTTGATAATGAGATTATTTTCACTTCTATTACTGCTTTGCATGGCCCAATCCCTAGTGTGGGCCGAAAACAGTAATGCCCAGAGACTGGATAAAATCCAGATCCAGGTTTCTGGCAAGAAACAGTCAGTAGCTGCCTATTTTCAGGAAATAGAAAAGCAGAGCGGATTTAGGTTTTCCCACGAAAGTAAACTGAATCTGGATCAGGTGATCGATCTGGATAAAGGGACCTACTCTGTCGAAAAGGTGTTGGAAGGCATTTCCGGTAAATCTACCTTGAAGTTTAAGCAGGTAAACCACACCTTGGCCGTAAGCCAGAAAAGTACTTCGGCAGCTACCTCGAAAGAAGAGAGACGAATCCGAGGAAGGGTAGTCGATAGAGAAACGGGAGAGCCTTTGCCGGGCGTCAATATTTTGGTAAAAGGTACAAACAAAGGTACAGTCACAGATATTGAAGGAGTTTATACTTTAATGGTTGAACAGGGTGATATCTTGGTGTATTCCTATATAGGGTATCAAAAAAGGGAAGTGGTCATCTTAAATCAAGAAGAGGTTAATATCCAACTTGATATGGATGACAGTGATCTCCAAGAGGTCATAGTGACGGCCCTGGGTATCAAAAGGGAGGAGAAAGCCCTTGGATATGCTACTCAAAAAGTAAGCGGCGAGGAATTATTGGATGCCAGATCTAACAACTGGTCTGATGCACTTATTGGTAAAGTTGCCGGTTTGAATGTGCTGTCAGCGGGATCAGGTCCGATGAATTCATCCCAAATCAGTCTCCGGGGTGACAATTCCCTGAATCCAAATGGAAATGCGGCCCTAATAGTAGTAGATGGAGTGCCCCTTAATAGTGGACTGACCTCCTCAGGGGTGGGAAGTGCCTATGGTGCAGGTTCCGGTAACGATGTGCCGGTGGATTTTGGAAACGGGATTGCGGATTTGAATCCAGATGACATTGAAAACATCACCGTTCTTAAGGGAGCAAGCGCCACTGCCCTCTATGGTAGCCGTGCTGCAAACGGGGCATTAATCATCACTACTAAAAGTGGAAAAAGTACACAGAAAGGATTGGGTGTTACTTTCAACAGCAACGTGAGTTTTAATGATGTTTTGCGCTGGCCTGACCGCCAATACGAATACGGTCAAGGTACAGGCAGGGCCTTCAATGCCGATGGCCAACCTTATTATTCTTATGGAGCATCAGAAGATGGAGCAAACACAGGCGGTACCAGCAGTGCCTTTGGTCCCCGCTTTGACGGCCAATACTATTATCAATATGATCCTGCCACACAAGCGCAATCCTTGGAGAGGCAACTTTGGAGACCCTATGAAGATAATGTAAAGGGATTTTGGCGAACTGGATCCACCATTACCAATAGTGTGGCTTTGGAGGGCAGTACCACTACCAGCTCAATGAGAGCTTCCTTTACCCACACCAAAAATGAGTGGATCATGCCCAATACGGGATTTGAAAGGTATGTGGCGGCCCTGAGCGTGAATCATCAGATAAGCAGTCGGCTTCGATTGAATGGAAAAGTAAACTTTATAAATAAGAACAGTGACAATCTTCCCGCCACTGGCTACAATAACCAGTCTATAGCTTACTTTATGATCTTTCAAAACCCGAACATCAGTTTGGATGCCTATAGACCTATCTGGCGCCAAGGAATGGAAAATGTCCAGCAATTAAATCCCTTTAGTAGCTTTATCGACAACCCTTATCTCATAGCTTATGAGATGACCAATTCAGTTAACAACAATACGGTGATTGGTAGCTTGAGTTCGACATATGAATTCAATGACAAATTTGACTTCATGTTCCGCTCCGGCATTGCGATGAGCCAGGAGGAAAGAGAGCAAAGGAGACCTTTCAGCACAGCAAATTTCCAAAGAGGCTATTTTAGGCAGCAGGATATCAAGAATTATGAAATCAATACTGATTTCCTTTTTTCTTACAAAGAAACTCTCGGTGAAAAAATGGACCTCAGAGCCAGTGTAGGGGGTAACCAGATGGTGAGAAACTATCGCATGATGGCAGCAGAAGTAGACGGGCTAGTTATACCAGGAGTTTTTGCCTTGAGCAACGGAATCAATAATCCTATGCTTAATTCCATAACTAGCAATAGAGTAATCAATTCCTTGTTTGGATTGGTCTCTTGGTCATTTGACGAGAAGGTTTATGTGGATGTTTCCGGCCGAAATGACTGGTCAAGCACCTTGCCTCAGCAAAATAGAAGTTTCTTTTACCCTTCAATCAGTACCAGCTTTATCGTATCTGATATGGTGGATCTGCCTAGGGCGATATCTTTTGCCAAAGTCAGATTGTCTGGTGCCCAGGTGGGGAATGACACCGAACCCTACCGTACCAGTAAATACTATGGGCAAAGTGATTTCCCAGGTTCGGCTTCGGTGCCTACACTTTTATATAACACCGATTTTAGACCAGAAACAAGTACCAGTTATGAGGCTGGCTTGGAGTTGATCTTCTTTAACAGAAGATTAGGAGCCGACCTCAATTTCTATCACACCGTAACCGACAATCAGATTTTGGAGGTGCCTATAGATATTACCTCTGGATTCTCAAGAGCTATATTGAATGCCGGAAGGGTGAGAAACCAAGGAGTTGAACTTGTATTGAACGGTTCTCCGATTGTGACAAATACCTTTAAATGGAATACGTTTGTCACTTGGGCTAGAAATGACAACCGGGTATTGGCACTTGCCGATGAGGTGGATGGGACTCAGGTGATAGGCAGGGGAGGTACAGCTTCTGTCATTGCTGAGGTAGGAGGGACCACCGGAGATATTTATGGATTTGGCTTTGTGCGTGCTCCAGATGGACAAATTGTCTATAATGCCAGCACGGGGTTGCCTGAAAGGCCCCAGGATATACAGTATATCGGAAATGCCTATGCCGACTGGAAAGGCGGTATCCGAAACGAGTTCACTTATCGCAATCTAAGGGCAAGTATTCTCTTTGATGGGCAGTATGGTGGAATAATATATTCCCAAACACATCATAAGATGGCAGAACAAGGTAAACTGACCCACACACTTCGAGGAAGAGAGGATGGTTTCATTATAGGTGAAGGCGTAGTGGATAACGGAGATGGGACATTTTCCCCAAATACAACACCTGTGGAATTGCCCGCTTATTATGCAGATTATTATAGAAGAGCCAATATTGAATCCAATTCATTTGATGCCTCTTTTATAAAACTTAGGGAATTGAGGTTTGAATATAATGTTCCCACCAGGTTTTTGGAAAAATGGTTAATCGAAAGGGCAGCGATTGCTGTATATGGTAGAGATCTGGCCATGTGGACAAATTTCCCAATGTTTGACCCCGAAACGGCTGCTCTAAATGGAGGAACATTACTTCCTGGTATAGAGATGGGCCAATTACCTACTCCCCGAACCTTTGGTGTCAACCTTACCCTTAAATTCTAATCTTACATTCCATGAAAAAACTAAATACATTTATAATGGCCTTGATATTGGGCTTAGGATCATTTTCCTGTGTATATGATTTTGATGAACTGAATACCAACCCAAACTTGGTCGACCGAATTAGTCCCGGTACTTTGTTGAATCCAATAATTTATGGGGTAAGTAGTTTTAATACTTCCCGAGCGGATGCCTTTACCTTTCAATTGATGCAGGTGGCTTTGCCATTTCCGAGTGCAGCAGGAGGAGTGCATCGCTATGATATAACAGAGGCAGCTGGAAACTCTACCTGGAATACCTACTACAGGTGGTTGATTAACATCAAGGAAATGGAAGCATCAGCGATTGAAAATCAAGATCCGAATTATGAAGCCATAGCCCTGACTTTAAGGGCCTGGGTTTATAGCCTTTTGACGGACAGTTTTGGGGATGTTCCTTTCCATGAAGCCTCAAGAGCTGAAGATGGAATTCTCAGGGCAAAATTTGATGGGCAAGAAGAAATTTATGCAGCCTTATTGGAGGGACTTGAAAGGGCCAACAGTCTGTATGATCTACAAAGAAGCATGATATTCGGGGAGGATATATTGTTTCAGAATAACGTGTCCAAATGGCAGAAATTCACCAATTCACTGCACCTTAGGTTATTGATGAGGATATCGAACAGGGAAGAAACAGGTGCCCTTTCCAAAATGGCCCAAATTATTCAGCAGCCTGAGCAATACCCTGTATTTAATTCAAGCGATGACTCTGCTATCCTGCGAATCACAGGCGTAGCTCCGAACCTTTCACCTTGGGGTAGAGCTATTGATTTCACGACTTTCAGGGCCATGTCCGAATTTTTCATTGATAATCTGAATGAGTTAGAGGATCCGAGAAGATCAAAGTTCAGCATCCAAGCCAGGGATTTGGATGGACAAACGGCCATTGGATTTAAGGGAATCCCTAGTGGATATATCAGCAATGAGTCAGCATTTGAGTTTATTCCCAGCAACCATAATATTGCCTTGGTACAAGTGCCCATGATCAGCTTAATAATGACGTATGCCGAAGTTGAATTTATCAAGGCGGAATTGGCCCAAAAAGGAGTAATCTCCTCCAATCCTGAGGCACATTATCAGGCCGGTGTAGAGGCTGCTATGAATCATTGGGGGATTGACCTTCCTTTGGGTTACTTCGATAATCCAGCTGCCTCCTATGATGGGACGTTGGAACGAGTAATGCTTCAAAAGTATTTGGCCTTATATTTTAACGATTATCAACAATGGTTTGAGTACCGCCGTACAGGTTACCCTGTACTTCCCAAGCAGCCAGGTATGTTAAACAACCAGCAGGTCCCTGTAAGATTCCGCTACCCTGTAGATGTGCAAATTCATAACCGATCAAATTATCAAGAGGCAGTAGCGCGTATGGGAGGCGATGACATCAATACTAAAGTATGGTGGGAAAAGTGAATTGATATTTAGAATTTATGTTTACTTTAACCATCTAAGTTTCGCTATAGCGATTTACTTAGATGGTTATTTTATTTTTTCTCTTGTGAACTTTCTTAACTGCGTGGTTTAGGAGGTTATTCGGCCTGCGGCCTGGTTTAGGGGTTTAGAAATCGCGAAGCGGCAAGAATGATGAGGCTTTGGTTTCACGCCCACCTCCCGGAGGGCAGGCGGAGACGCAAAGGGAAAGCGCAATGTAGAGATTGGGACTCCTGGTTTTTCTTAGCCTCATCGGACGCTTGACAACCACGGATGGGTTTAAAGGTTTAAGGTCCAGAAGGGAATAGCTGCGCTGGAGTCCCTTCTGGACTGATTAATGGATTAAGGAGCGGAAGTACCTTACGTTAATCCATTAATCCATTCAACCCTACAACCATTTCACGGGTTGGTATAAAGGTTTAAGGTCCAGCAGGGATTAGCTGCGCTAGAGTCCCTTCTGGACTGATTAATGGATTAGGGAGCGGAAGTACCTTACGTTCATCCATTAATCCATTCAACCCTTCAACCTTTTCACGGGTTGGTATAAAGGTTTAAGGTCCAGAAGGGATTAGCTGCGCTAGATTCCCTTCTGGACTGATTAATGGATTAGGGAGCGGAAGTACCTTACGATAATCCATTAATCCATTCAACCCTTCAACCTTTTCACGGGTTGGTTTAAAGGTTTAAGGTCCAGAAGGGAATAGCTGCGCTGGATTCCCTTCTGGACTGAGTAATGGATTACGGAGCGGAAGTACCTTACGTTAATCCAGTAATCCATTCAACCCTTAAACCTATTTCATAGATCCCCGCAGGGATGATCGGGAAATAACCTCCTAACCACCGTAGTTTATGAGTTTATTCGGCCTGCAGCCTGGTTTAGGGGTTTAGAAATCTCTACTCCCTAACCTCATGTAAAGTCGGTTCAGTGATGCCTTTTTGGGAGAAAAAGTCCTTGTTTATCATGAAGTGCATTTCCGTCATTTCGTTGAGGTATTTTTCGATTGGCTCTAGACCTACCGACTTTCTTCTTTCATTTACAGTTTCGGGATTGGCCAACGGTTTGGGATAGGCTTGGCATATGTTGGCTCTGTAGGTCACCTGGGTGCCGTAAATCTGTTGTTTTCCGGTGTTAAGGTTTACCCTATCCACAAGCATTGCATAGTAGCTGGGGTCTGCGTTTCCCCGGTCCACTTCAACTTTCATTTTCCTTAACACCCGGTTTTGGAATTTGGGGTTATGGTCGGCATGTTGGGCCATTAGCCAAAAATTCATGGAGCCTTTTTTGCCCACCAGGTCGTAGCCCGGGAATCCATGTTGCTTGAAAATTTTTTCAAGAGCTTTGGCATGGGTGGCGAAGACACTGTCTTCAAAAACCTTCCATTCCTCCTGGGTCAAATGCTGGTATCTGTCATTGGGAACAGGGCCTGCCGCAATCTGGTCAATCTCTGCCATCCTAGCCAAATCATCGGCTAAATCCTGGTTGAACGGGATCTGAGTTGATTGGGTAAGGGTATTCTTTTCCGTACAGGCAGCTAGTAGAATTGCTATGAATAAAATTTGAAGATTTGTTTTCATTTTATAACCGAAAAAAGTTGGATAAGTGGAAGGCTATAAAAGTAGGTATAAAATACTTAGAATGATATGAACCGAAGTTAAAGGCTCTTAAATTTTTAAACACTATGATAAACCTTATCCTGCAAAAGTCAATGTTGGCCACAAAGTCGCTAAGAACTTCATCCAAACTGCTTCTATATATATGTAGTTTAGAAGGTTATTCGGCCTGCGGCCTGGTTTAGGGGTTTAGAAATCGCAAGCGACGAAGGTGAGGGTTTGGTTTCACGCAAAGGGCGCGAAGAAGGTCGCAAAGGCCGCAAAGTTTTTGGAGATGGTTTAATGGTTTAACGTTCCGCATGGATTATGGAGCGAGGTCCCAAACGTTTGAGCGAAGTCGAAACCGTTTAAGACTTCTTCTCTTCAAGCATCCTCGGTGGCCGAGCGAAGCCTATAATAAGTACGAAAAACGAAGTACGATGGAGAAAGTTGGTTGAAGGGTTTAAGGTCCAGAAGGGAATAGCTTCGCCATATTCCCTTCTGGACTGATGAATGGATTAAGGAGCGGAAGTACCTTACGTTAATCCCTTAATCCATTCAACCCTTCAACTTTTTTATTCTCTAACCTCCTAAACCTCCCGATCCCCGCAGGGATGATCGGGAAATAATCTACTAACCTACGTAGTTTAGGAGTTTATTCGGCCTGCGGCCTGGTTTAGGGGTTTAGAAACCGCGAAGCGACGAGGAGGATGAGGCGTTGGTTTCACGCCCACCTCCCGGAGGGCAGGCGGAGACGCAAAGGGAAAGCGTAATGTAGAGATTGGGACTACTGGTTTTTCTTAGCCTCACCGGACACTTGACAACCACGGATTGGTTTAAAGGTTTAAGGTCCATAAGGGAATAGCTGCGCTGGATTCCCTTATGGACTGATTAATGGATTAAGGGGAGGAAGTACCTTACGTTAATCCCTTAATCCGTTAAACCCATCAGCCTATTCCGCAGGCCCTTAAACCCACTTACATTCCCGCAAGCTTCTCGATAAGGTCGGCGGTTCTGTTGGAGTAGCCGGCTTCGTTGTCGTACCAGCCTACTATTTTGACCAGGGTGCCGTTGGCGGAGGTCATATCGGCATCGAAGATACAGGAGTGGGGATTGCCCACAATGTCGATGGAGACAATTGGGTCTTCTGTGTATTCCAGGATGCCTTTCATAGGCCCTTCGGCAGCCTGCTTCATGGCGGCGTTGATTTCTTCTTTGGTCGCCTCCTTTTTCAGCAATACGGTAAGGTCGGTAAGTGAGCCATCTGGAACAGGTACTCTCATGGCCACGCCGTCAAGTTTTCCCTTGAGCTCGGGAAGTACCAATCCCACTGCTTTGGCGGCACCGGTGGTGGTTGGGATGATGGAATAGGCCGCGGCTCTGGCTCTTCTCAAATCCTTGTGCGGGGCATCCTGCAAATTTTGGTCTGAAGTATAGGCGTGCACCGTGGAGATGTACCCCTTTTCTATTCCGAAGGTATCGTTTAATACTTTGGCCATAGGGGCCAGGCAGTTGGTGGTACAGGAGGCATTGGAAACGATCTTTTCATCGCCTTTAAGAATTTCCTCATTGACACCTAAAACCACTGTTGGGATGTTGCCTTTGGCAGGGGCAGAGATGACTACCCGCTTGGCGCCAGCTTGTAGGTGCCCACCGGCTCCTTCTTCGTCCACAAATCGGCCAGTAGATTCCAATACCACATCTATATCCAGTTTTCCCCAGGGGAGGTTTTTGGGCGCACGCTCGGCATAGATATCAATTTTGCGGCCATTGACTAGAATGCCGCCTTCGGTGTTTTCCACTGTGCCGGCAAACCGGCCATGCACAGAATCATATTTGAGTAAATGGGCTAGGGTAGTGGGATCCGTAAGATCATTGATAGCTACCACTTCCACATTGTCTTTTTGCAGTAAAGCCTTAAAAGTGAGTCTTCCAATACGGCCAAAGCCATTAATTGCAACTTTTACCTTCGTCATTTCTGTTTATTTGTCTAATTCGGTTGTTCAAAACTTTTGCGAATTTACTAAAGATAGGGCGCATTCACTAGCCTAAAATATTTGAAGCTAGCAATCAGTGAATTAAAGGAAAAGTACAATTATTTTTTAGCGTAGTTTTGGATTGTGAAAAGAACCCTCTATATTTGCATCACCATTCGGAAATGACAAGAAAACAATTCTAAAATGGTCCGTTCGTCTAGGGGTTAGGACGCATCCCTTTCACGGATGAAACACGGGTTCGATTCCCGTACGGACTACTTAATTTCTTGTCTTTCCAAATATGGTCCGTTCGTCTAGGGGTTAGGACGCATCCCTTTCACGGATGAAACACGGGTTCGATTCCCGTACGGACTACGACAAAATGATGTTTATGCATCATCGTTCGGATTGCCAAAAGCATGATGAATTTTTGTTTTATGGTTGTTAGTGGTTAAAGTGAGTGAAAAATCCCAATCTTTTAGGTTGGGATTTTCATTTTTACACGTTTTGCTAATTTATCACAAAGCCCCTGCCACCTTCCTCCCGCACTCCCCCTATCAGACGAAAAAAACGCTAAATTCTTGGTCGGATGCTAAAACGGTCCGCTTCTTCGGTCTTCGGTCTCCTTATTTCTTAATTACCCCATTTCCATTATCATATTTCCCCATTTCTAAAAATATTTCCCTATTTCCTCTATTATATTTCCTATCATATTTCATTATTTCCATTACCATATTTCCCAATTTCCTTTATTATTTCTCCAAATAATAAAACACCCCCCAATCCATCGGTGTCCATAAAGAATTGCGCAGCCCTATTTTCTTCAATCCCCGGTTAGTCCAATTGTTACAGGTCCAAAATGCATGGTATTTTCCTTTGGCTCTATAAAACTGGTCGTAATCATAATAGCCATCGTGGTCAATGAGTATGGCCTTGCCGTCTTCCAGTTCAAAAGTCCCCAGGATATAATCCACCAATTCCAGATACATTTGCTCAGAGATCCAGATGCTGCTGGCGTGATCGCCTTCTCTGGGTTTGCCGTACATATAATCCACGTGCATGGCCGAGGTGGAAGGCAGAAATAAAGCCTTCACAAGGGTAGGGGCCGTAAGGTCTGCCATAGTGGGGGTGTTCAGGTAAAAATTTTTCTCCCCCCAGCCTATTGAAAGATAGGGTGTCTCAAACTCCCCGAAATGCTTGCCTTCCAAAACGTCTTTCCAGTCGTGGACTTCATGGGTGGTCGGGAGCACAAAGTCTGCATGCAGCCCATTGGTGTGTACAAATATCTCCACCTCCTTGGGGTACTCCTCCTTTTCTGGACCTACCGGAATGATCATTCCCAAAAATGCGGATAAAAAGTAAATGGCTCCCAATGTGATCAGGGCCAAGGCGGGGATTAAAAGTGTACGTAGGAGGGTTTTCATGGGTATAAGACGGAAGACCGAAGACGGGAGACCGAAAGCCGAGACTAGGGGCTGCGAACATTTAAGTTATAAAAGTTTGGGGAATAAAAAAAATCCCGACCTGGGGCCGGGATTTGGTTGTAAGCGTGGTAAAGTGGGTATTATCTTGGCAGGTCGTTTCCTACAAAGTTGTTGGGGTTGACTCTGCGGATATTTGCTCCCCACTTGGCATTGATTGCATCAATGAAGGTGTTGGCCACAAATGCGTGTGCTCTGGCATTTGGGTGGACGCCATCCACGGAGAAACCTCCGTTTGGCGGAATGATGGAGGCGTTTAGTCCAACACCTCCGGCGCTTACCTGTCCTGCAGCAGCCCGGTCAAGCAGATCCTTGATGTCAGCCAAAACCAGTCTGTCAGCATTAGCTTCAACGGCAGCGTTGATAAAACCGTTGAACGTATTGATTTTGGTCACTATCTCCTCCTGCTCGGATGGCAGGAGTACAAACTGGTCTTCTACAGGGTGGTTGATTCCTCTGATGGCACCGTTTACCGGTTGGCCCAGAGATTGTGCCAGAGGAAGTGTAGCCCTGTCATTGGCGTTGCTTTGCCTTATGGAAGGTAAGCCAAGCGCAGACAAATCGGTGAGGGTTTCATCTTCCATTACAAAACCGTTTTGGCCTGCGACAAAGGCAATAGTTCTCAACTCCCTTTCTTCCGCGGAGATTAAGCCCAAGCCTTGGACTTGTTCCAGTCCGGCATTATAGGGAATATAACCCTGGTTGGCTTGTGCGGCTTGTTCAGCCGTTACGGGAAGGGCATTCCAAGGAACCAATTGGAAATAGGGAAGCACATTTAAGCTTGGAATATTGGCCACCGCACCTTTGGCCTCAGGGTTTGACTGAAGCATGGCGCCCAACGCAGCTGTAAGCCTTGCTTGGAAATCCTCATTGGAAGTCAGGATGGATGGGTTGGAAGCTCCACCTGTAGCATAACCCAACACATCATTGTTGCCCAACCAAAAGGTGAAAAATGTGCCGCCATTTTGCATAGCTGCAGCTGCATCACCTACTACTGTAGATTCACCGGGTGCCGAGGCAAATCTGGCGTACATGGGATTGTAGGCCGGATTTTGGGGACTGTCAGGACCTCCCGTTTGCGGAATCAAGGCTGTGCCCAAGGTGATGCCCGGAACTCCAAAGTTGTTTAAGGCAGTTTTGTCGCCCTGGTAAGGTGAAGGAAAGTCTCCTGCTCCAATTGGGGCAGGGCCGGTAGCGCCTGTCTGAGGATTCACGGTCAAAACCAAGCGTCCCAAAGGCACCCCGCCAGGTCCCACGGCATAAAAACCATTTTCGCTATTGATGCTGGGAACATTAAACTCGCCTCCGCCAACTTCTCTGAGCTGCTCGGCCAACATTACTGCGAAAGAATTTTCCTGGCCTCGGTTGTAAAGTGCACCATCCATATAGCCCGCAGTGAGGGAATTGCCTATGCTGACCATTTTGGTGAAATCTGCCGAGCCTGCTGAAGGCTCTTGTACCGCTGTTTCGGGAAACTCATAGTTACAAGCCGATAGCGCACCAATGGATAGTAGAAATATATAGTGTTTTAAATTCTTCATAGGGCAGTGATTAATTTAAGAGTTCATCAAAGGTGATGGAAACGTAATAGATAGCTCCAATCGTCGGTCCGCCGAAGTTTTGGATGTATCTGTTGTTGAAAATATTAGATCCTCCAAGCTTGACGATAGATTTCAGGTTAGGCACCTTGTAGCTAAGTTGCGCGTCAAAATTGTGGATCTCCGGCACGTCGCCCTGCGCAAAGGTGGACTCCCAACGGAAGCCTGTCTGGTAGCGGTAGGTTACGTTAAAGCCTAGGTTGTTGTAGACTTTTCTATTTCCAAAGGAGATATTGGTTTTGTGTTCCGGCGTGTTGAAATCATTCAGAAAGCCAGCTCCAAGATCGGTGATCAGACGGTTGAAGTTATAGTTACCGCTCAAGGTATAATTGCTCGGTAAGTTGTACGTCAAGCCCAAAGCCGCACCGTGAGCCCTTACTTCTCTATCCACGATATTGGTATAAGTCTGGAAGGTGTTTTCCTGTCCAGGGATTGTGATAGGCGTCAAAAGGGTAGGGGCATTTACCGCGTTGATGGCACCCTCGTCAGTGTTGGGAAGTGCGCCAGGGAATACCTGTCCAGGTGCTCTTCTTACAGATGTCTGGGTGATGAAGTCATTATAAATGTTGTAATAATAAGCGAAATCAACCATTAACCTGTTGGATGCCAAAAGGCTCTTGTATCCGATTTCGAAGGATTGAACCTGCTCAGGTCTTAGATCTGGTAGAGACTCAATCTGAACCAGTTGGCCGGTAGCTTCAGGTGAGATCGGGCTTGCGCCTGCACCTACTGCAGCAGCATAGTTGTTTACAGATTCAATCGTGTAAGCATTTTCAAACACGTTGTATTTGTCTCTATAGAATGGCAAACCACCGATCAATCTTGCAGAAACCACATTCAGGTCAATGTGCTGGGCCTGGGTGGTTGGCATTCTGAAGCCAGTCTGGTAAGATAATCTGACGTTGCTGTTGCCTTGCGTCCAAACACCGGAGATTCTAGGGCTAAACTGGCCGTCAAAGTTCTCATTTTTATCATATCTGATGGAACCGGTCAATTTCAACCTGTCATCAAGCACCCTTTTGGAAGCCTGGGCAAAAGCGCCGTATTCCTCGATGGTGATGTCATTTCCTTCCACATCGGCGAAGATGGTTCCGTTGGAACGAAGGTCATACACTCTATAAGATGCGCCTACCTGCAAGTCCATGAAGTCAATCTCGTTTTTGAAGTCATACTGGCCTTCTGCCATGTACATTCTGGATTGGTCATTGAATAGGGAGCCTTGTGGGATCACGTTGCCTTGAACGTCAGCTTTGGCAGCTTCAAATTCAGGTGTGCCAGGTAAAAATCTACCCTGGTCAGCAATTCCCCTTGCAAACTCATGGGCATTGGCCTGCTGCTGGGGAGTACCCATGGAACCAGGGGCTACCTGCTGTTGCTGGAGCGCTCCCATGTATCCTAAGGTATATTGGCCAAACCAATCAGAGTTATTTCTCCATCTGTCGTTGATTGCTACACCGGTAAGGTCAGCGATATAGGAATCGCCGGAATTTTCAATGGTGGTATAACCTCTTACGAAGAAGTTGTCGCCTTTCAATTCAAGTTTGTGTTGGCTGATCTCAAAATTACTTAGAGAATACCTTTGAGCCCCAGTATAAACTGAAGTACCTGCGCCGTAATTAAAGGTGTAGGAAAGTTCAGCCCTATCGGTCACCCGGTAGTGCAAAGCTGCGTTTAACTTGTAGTTTTCAGCACCATAATCTACTAGGTGTCTTTCCTCGTAACCAGTTCTGGATACTACCTGATCTGGGATACTGCTTAGATAGCCTCCCAAACCCATACCTTGTGCCGCCTGTTGAACCCCGGCTACATTTCTGAGAAGTCCGATATTGTTGGATACTTCGTCACCAAAGACATGGACAGCATTTGCTCCCGGGTTGAAAGGCAGGTCGCCCTGTGCGGCTCTGTTTAAGTCAGTTCTGTCCGTACCGTACCAGTCTTCGGCTCTCATAAAGGAACCGTTTACTTTGAAGGCAAACTTGTTGTTGAAGGCATGTGCATATCGGATGGAACCCTGGTACATAGGCTGAGGGCTTTGTGGTTCTCCGGGACGTCCGTTGATATGGTTTACCCCTTGCTGATAGAAGGCACTCAAACCCTGGTATTCAAATGGGTTTTTGCTGTTTACCAAAAGGATACCGTTGAAGGCATTCGGGCCATAAAGGGCCGATGATGCACCAGGGATGAATTCCACACTCTCCACATCCAATTCCGATGGTCCGTTGAGGTTACCTATCGGGAAGTTCAGTGCAGGGGCCTGGGTATCCATACCATCTGTCAACTGCACAAATCGGGTATTACCGGTGGAGTTGAATCCTCTGGCGTTGATGATTTGGAAGTTGATGGAGGAAGTGGTCACGTCCACACCTTTCAGGTTGGCGATGCCTTTATAATAATTGTCGGCGGGGGTTTCCCGGATGGCCAGGATGTCCATCTTTTCAATGGTTACCGGGGATTGAAGAATACTTTCCTCAACCCTGGAGGCGGAGACCACCACTTCCTGTCCGAGCATGGTCTGCTCCTGAAGGCTGATTCTAAGATTGCTTACATTGGATTCGGTAATGGCCACCTCCTGGGAGGCAAAGCCCACCATGGAAAATATCAAGGTCAACGGGGGCTCCTGGTTGACCCGGAGGCTGAATCGGCCATTGTTGTCAGTGATGGTGCCGATAACTTTGCCTCTTACGACAATGTTGACACCGATTAGGGTTTCGCCCGTGTCGGCATCGGTCACTGTACCGGCTATATTGGTCTGCTGGGCCAATACCGTGAAGGGAGCCAAGGAAACTATGGCGACCAGTAGAAACACTGACAGCCACATTTTGCTGGTAAAAATTTTCATACGCATTAGGAGGTTTATTGCTTTTTTCAATCAATTCCGATTTAATGTTTTTAAACCGTTCCTAAATATATATGAAAATATTAAATACTCTCAATAGGTATTTAACTTATTTTTTTAATTTTTTGGAAACTAATATGTGTATTTTATGAACTGAGATAGGGGATGTGCACAAAAAAAGAGCAGGCTGTAAACAACCTGCTCTACTAATAGACTAAAATATTAACTATTTCTGCCTTTTATTTTCCTCATTGACATGCTCTACCAAGCGGTCACACAGAGCCTTCATTTCTTCCGACATATACTCATCACCGGTGCTGGAAAGGATGGTTTGGGACATCCCGCCAAGGATGTCGATGTAAAATCTTTTCATTTCCACTACTGACAAATCCTGGGTCCAAAGGTCAATTCTCAAGGTATTGTTGTTCAAATTGTCCCATACGTTCAAGCTGATGCTCTTGGTCGTTTCAGGTCCATCGGCCTCTTTATCAGTAGCATCCCACTCGATGTTTTTTGGAAGATTTTTTTCGTCTAATGTAACTTTAAATTTTATTTCTGAAGTTTTCATAGTTTTCCACTTGCGATTAATCAAATGCTAAATTACTAAAGAAAAGAAACTTTTCCTTACATAGCCACTTTTCCTTTTTGGAAATATAATTCTGAAATCAAAGGGTTCGATTAATTGTCAAAGGTCATTTCTGGGATTTCCCCATCTACTACCAATCTTCCTTCTGTTTTTGAAACAATCTCCTCAACCGATACCCCAGGGGCTCTTTCAAGTAGTTTAAAGCCTCCTTCGGGCAAAACCTCCATCACGGCCAAGTCCGATACAATTTTGTTGACACACTTGATCCCGGTGATGGGCAGGGAGCATTCCTTAAGCAATTTTGATTTGCCGTCCCTGCTGCAGTGCTGCATGGCTACGATGATGTTTTTGGCAGAAGCTACCAGATCCATGGCGCCACCCATGCCTTTTACCATTTTTCCCGGAATCTTCCAGTTGGCGATATCCCCGTTTTCTGAAACTTCCATGGCACCCAGAATAGTCAAATGCACATGTCCGCCACGAATCATGGCAAAAGATTCAGCTGAGCTAAAAAGGGAGCTGCCTTTCACCATGGTGATGGTCTGCTTGCCTGCGTTGATGAGGTCTGCGTCTACATTTTCCTCGGTGGGAAAGGGGCCGATGCCCAAAAGCCCATTTTCCGATTGCAGCACCACCTCCAGTTCATCCGGTATATAGTTGGCCACCAAGGTGGGGATGCCTATGCCTAAATTTATATATTGCCCGTTTTTTACCTCTTTGGCGATCCTCTGGGCTATTTGGTCTTTGTTTAACATGTTGGGTAGGGTTAAAATGGGTTATTTGCGGATAGTTTTCTGCTCGATACGTTTTTCATAATCCTTGCCCTGGAATATACGCTGTACATAGATGCCCGGGGTATGGATGGTGTTTGGATCCAGCTCACCTGCCGGCACCAATTCCTCTACTTCCGCAATGGTGATCTTTCCTGCAGCCGCCATCATGGGATTGAAATTCCTGGCGGTGCCCTTATAAATTAGGTTTCCGGCCGTATCGCCCTTCCAGGCCTTCACGATTGAAAAATCCGCCTTCAGGCATCTTTCCATCAGGTAAAGCTTGCCGTCAAACTCTCTAATTTCCTTTCCTTCGGCCACTTCGGTACCCACACCCGCAGGGGTGAAAAACGCGGGGATTCCTGCTCCTCCGGCTCGGACTCTTTCAGCAAGGGTGCCTTGTGGGATGAGCTCCACCTCAAGTTCTCCACTCAAAAGTTGTCTCTCGAACTCGGCATTTTCCCCCACATAGCTGGAGATCATTTTTTTGACCATCCTCTTTTTCAGCATCAGGCCAATGCCAAAATCATCCACGCCCGCATTGTTGGAAATACAAGTCAGTCCGGAAATATCCTTCTTTAAAAGAGCCGAAATACAGTTTTCCGGAATGCCGGAAAGACCAAATCCTCCCAACATCAAAACGGCGTTACTGGTAATATCACGGATGGCCTCATCGGCATCCTTTACAGTTTTATTGATCATACTGGTTTATTTATTTGGGTTTAAATGCCTAAAAATATCTTCTGCGGACTTTTTATCTTCCTTAAGCTGTGCTTTCAAGGCTTCTAAATTGGCGAATTTTTTTTCGGGTCTCAAGTAATGGATAAAGTTTATGCTGATGCGCTCGTCATACAGGTTGTCGGAAAAGCCGAATAGGTTCACCTCTACGGTTTTGGACTGCCCATCCACGGTGGGGCGGTTGCCAATATTGAGCATTCCCTCATACTGGTTTTCTCTCACAGAAGCCGTCACGGCATACGCTCCATCACTGGGTATGAGTTTGTAATCGTTAGGGGTATGGATGTTGGCAGTTGGAAAACCTATCGACCGGCCGATTTGTTGGCCTTTGATGACGATTCCGTTGAGCTCATAGGGGCGGCCCAAGAATTCGTTTGCCGTTTCGATGCGGCCTTCCTCCAGGGCCTTACGGATCTTGGTGCTGGAAATGCCAACCTGGTCAATGTCTTCGCGGGAGATTTCCTCGAGTTTAAAGCCATATTTGTCGATATTTTCCTTGAGGTGCTCAAAGCCACCTTCCCGGTTTTTGCCAAACCGGTGGTCGTAGCCTATCACCAGTTTCTTGGTTTTGAGCTTTTCAATCAATACTTTCTGGATGAATTCCTCGGAAGTAAGCTGAGAAAAAGCCTTCGTAAAAGGTATGGTCACCAAATGGTCGAGTCCAAATTGCCGCAGCAGTTTGGACTTTTCCTCAAAAGTGGAAAGCAGTCGGAGGTTGTGCTCATTGGGATATAAAACCAGCCTGGGGTGTGGCCAAAAAGTGATCAGGACAGTTTCGCCCTGCACCTGATCCGCAATTTCCCTAATTCTGGAAAGAATCTTCTGATGGCCCAAATGCACTCCGTCAAAAGTGCCGCTAGTGACTACGGCATTTTTAATTTCAGGAAGATTGTCAAGACCTTCATATATTCTCATTCTCTTTCCTTTTTAATTTTTTCGACAAGCTTAAGTACATCTTCAGCCTGTTCAAGTTTAAATTCCCCGATACGGGTTCTGGTAAGTTTGGACATATATGCGCCCACCTGCAGCTTTTCGCCCAGATCCCTTGCGAGACTTCTGATATAAGTTCCTTTGGTACAAACAATTCTGAAGTCAATTTCTGGAAGTTGGCAGCGGGTGATCTCAAATTCGGATACGGTCACCGGTCGCGGGTCCATTTGTACGGTTTTTCCCTTTCGGGCGGATTCATAAACCCTTTTACCGTCCACTTTGATGGCTGAGTGCATAGGGGGAATCTGCAAAATGTCCCCTGTAAGTTCGGCCACTGCTCCCTTGATCTGGTCCAGGGTCAGGTGTAAAGGATCGGCTACCGGTACAACTTCCCTTTCCAGGTCAAAAGACTCGGTGGTGCTGCCTAAAACGAACGTGCCGGTGTATTCTTTTTCCTGTGCCTGATAGGTGTCGATGCTTTTGGTTTTCTTTCCCGCACAAACTATCAGCAGGCCGGTTGCCAAGGGGTCTAAGGTACCGGCATGGCCAACTTTTTTGATTTTAAGAGCGTTTCTGACTTTTTTGACTACGTCAAAGGAAGTCCATTCATACGGTTTGTTGATGAGGTAGACAGCTTCAAAAGGTTTTTCTTCCTGCATTATCTTGGTTTCAAATGGCCAGTAAGCCATCAGGGGTGATTATTGCTTTTTTGGTTTGTAAAAGATGGCATAAAATTCAAAAAGAAAGCCAAAAAGCGCGATTACCGGGCCCAAGGTAAGACCCATAAAACCGAAACCATGCGGCTCGCCATCGAGTCCCATGATCACAAAGCCTAATGTGATGATGGCTATGCCGATCAACATCAATTGATAATTCTTTTTCTCAAAAGGGAAATGGTTCTGACTCATGATTTAATATAATTCGTCCAATGTCATATTTAAATATTTGTTTACCGCCCTGAGGGTGCTCAGTACGGACAGCAGCGCTCCCGAGATGATGAGGGCCCCAAAAAGAATGAGCAGCAGCTCGTAATTCTGCAATGCGCCGAATCCGTCCACGTTTGCCTTGGCGTACTCTATTAGCCCCAACAAGAGTGCGGAGGCAAAGATTCCGGCCAATGCCCCAAAGAAGAAGGCCCTTCCCAAAAACGGCTTTCTGATAAAGCCCCTGGTAGCCCCGACAAGCTGCATGCTTCGGATAAGAAAACGCTGGCTAAATAAAGCGAGACGGATGGTGTTGTTGATGAGCATGATCACGGTGAGCACCAAGATCAGTATAAAAGCTCCCATCACTAGGCTGACTTTCATGAGGTTTTGATTGATGGATTCCACCAGGTCATTCATGTAGGTCACCTCAAATACCCCGTTGAGGCTATGGATTTCTTCCACAATTTCCTCAATCTGCTCTGAGGTCTGGTATTCTTCTGCAATGGCAAGGGTATAGCTGTCCCGCAGTGGGTTGTCGTCCAGAAACTTGCTAAAGTCTTCGCCGGTGTCGGCAAGGAAGGATTCTGCGGCCTCATCGCTGGAAGTGAAGTTAATTCTTTTGTCCCCGTCTTTGGCCAACACGTACGGTTGGGATTCCAGCCAGGTGCCGATTTTTTTCTTTTCCTCCTCAGAAATGTTTTTGTTCAAAAAAACCTGCAATTCAATGTTTTCTCTGATTATGGAGGTGAGCGTTTTGGCTTGAATTACAATGACGCCAAAAAGTCCAACTATGAAAAGGGATAGGGTGATGCTGAACAGCACACCGAAAAATTTAAAGCTCCCGACTTTTTTTTTCTTCATAGAGGTAGATTAAGAATGTATGTCTTCCCAAAATTAATCAGGTATATGGATTAAACCAACCTTATGGGTTTAAATTGAAAAGAATCACTTTGGTACCGGTCACCAGGAAGAGTCGATCGGCGATTTCCGCGGTTACATTATAGAGCCCGGTGAACTTGCCAAAGGCTGGCAGTATAAGTTGGCCGGGCCGCTGGTGGAAACAGGGGACCTTGATTTTCCTGGCTCCGCTGCCGCCCGCTGAAAATCCCGGGTGTATATGTCCGCAGAGGTTTATTTTCCCCTCCTTGAGATCTTCCATCGGCTCATGGCTGAGGATCAAGTGATCCAGCTCCAAAGGCTGATCGATGACTTTGATGGTAGAACTCTGGTAGATTTTTTTTGGCAATATGTCATGGTTGCCTTTGATGAGTATAAAATTCACCTCGGTAAATCCCTCCAAAAATTCCTCCAGTCTAACCCATTGGGCATTTAGGTCACTGTGAAACAGGTCTCCCAGAAAATAGAAATTGGCAGGCTGGTAAGTATGTATCAGCTCTTCGATAATTTTATAATCCTCCAAATGGACGGATTCGGGCACCGCTATCCCCGCTTTTCGGAAATGCCCGGCTTTGCCAAAATGCGTGTCTGCTATGAATAGGCTGTTCGTGGCTTGGCAATAGGCGGCTTTTTCTTTGAGCAGATAAAGAGGCGAACCTATTGAGGTGGTGATGTATGGGGTTTGTGTGTCCAATTTTTGCATGAATAAATATAACGGTACCGGTCATCTTAAATTGGGTTTCCAGCCGGGTGAAATTAGAAAAAAATCCTAAAAAACATGAAAAATACCCCGATCGGGGTATTGTCCTGAGGGGGACAAGTTTGGTAAATTTGTATTCAACCACTCTTGATTTTTCTAGCAATACTGTTTTGGCTGAAGATTAGTAAAATATTTATCTATTGATTTTCTATAGCTTTCCGATATATGTCAGTTCTTCCTATTCAACCCCACATCCTGGAAAACCATTGGTCCAGTCTGCAAAAGACCGATGTAGGAATTCTTTTCAAGTATATTCCGCTTATGGAATCAGAATTTGAAAGGGCAAAAAAAATGAGCAGGATCACTGTGGGGTTAAACCAAGAGCTGCTGTGTGATTTCAATGATCTTGCGTGGGAGCTTTATAAGGATCTGGCATTTTTGGGCCTTGTGACATGTGCGGAATTTGACCAAGGTGAGATCACGGTGGAAGCGTGTGAACTGGATGCCATTTCAAAACCGGACCCTATGGTTTGCTTCAGGCTTTTGGCCACGGCCGTGCAGGGGCGGAGTTTTGAAAGTGGCCATTTTAAATTCTTGATAAAAATACAAGTCGTTTTGGCGATTTTAAAAGGACTCCGGAGAGCGTTTGACGGGGAGTAAAAAAGTATAAATATGTGGATAGCATCAGCAAATGGTTTCGTATTGATCGAAACCGCAAAAAGCGGAGTGGGCAAAGTGATTGTCAAGGCTTTTTGCCGGGAGGATTTTGAGGGGATGGTAGACTTAAACCGGATTTCGGATGGAAAGGATGAGTCGGGATATTACCATGTTTTGGTAGCCAAGCAGGAATTGGCTGATATCCTGGTCAAACTTGTGAAAAGTGTGGATTATAATAATTTTGAGGAGGCCATATCTTGCCATCCCGTTCAGGTAAAGAAAAAAGACGTGTATGGGCGCTTTCTAAAAGATGTGGGACAACTTTATTAATCCATTAAGGAAGTGAATCCGCTCTTGCTGTGACATACAGCAAATACCAATCTTCCCGACTTAAATTCACTTTTGCAGCCTCAGCACACCGCTGGATTCTCTGTGGTTTAGTGGAGCCAATGACCGGTTTGATGTTATAGGGTAGCCGTAAGATCCAAGCTACCAATATGGCTGCCGGGTTGGTGTCGTACTTTTCAGCTAGCTTCTCAAGTAGCCTTTTCACTGCCTTGGTTTCTTCCAGGTCGTTATCATTCAGGTACAGCCCATTGTCCAATGCTCCCCAAGCCTGGATTTCAATATTGTGAAGTTTGGAAAATGGTAGGAAGTCGCCGACCCCGTTTTGGGAAAACTTGGTGATGTTATAAGTCAGTCCTTCTTCGATTAATGCAGCGTGTTTTAAGCTAAACTGAATCTGGTTGGCCGTGATAGGCATGTCGCAATAATACTGAAGCAGCTGAATATGGGATGTAGACATGTTGCTTACTCCAAATCTTTTGACCAGTCCCTCGGACTTTAGATAATCGAAGGTTTCGGCAATTTCTTCCACATCCATTAGGGGATCAGGGCGGTGGATGAGGAAGGTGTCTAGATAATCCGTCTGTAGGTTTTTAAGGCTTTTGTCGATTTGTCTGATAAAGTATTCCTTGGATGAATGGTAGGTATTGAAGCCTCCGGCGGTGCCGAGTGAGATCCCTGCCTTTGACTGTATCTTGATCATTTCCCTTAATCCGGGATTTTCCTTCAGGATTTCTCCAAAAGCCAGTTCAGCTTTCCCCACATTGTAAATATCAGCATGGTCAAAAGTGTTGATGCCACAGTCCAGTGCCGCATGGATTGCTTTTCGTGCCTCTTCAATGTTTTCCTTCTCCAATGGGGAATCATCCCAACTGCCCCCAAGTCCCATGCAGCCGTAAATTATGTGGTGAGTCTTATTGGTTTCCGTCATTGCCCTGCAGTTGAATATTGTTTAGAGGGTGTTAAGATAATAAAAATATACAAATTTTTGCAGGGATAGTATTAAGTCTTGGACTCAATGGAGTTTGGTGGGATTATGTGTATACTTACCTATGTTGTTGAAAAAATCATATTGATTCATTTTGGGTGCCTTAAAGTTGAACTTTTGATGTTTGAGTAATATTTTTGCGGAGTTTTAACCAGTATAGTTATACGTTTACTTAGAATTGTCGTTTATACCGGATTTGGAAAGGTTAATGTGAAGGCCTAACCATTTATTAGGATATCTGATTGATTATCATAGTGGAAGGGGGAAAGTTTGGTTAGGCCATCTGAACATTTGTGTTTATAAATGTGTTTAAAAAATTAAACAGCTGATTGAACAAAAAATTAAGCTTATTTAATTCATTGCTGTTGAATTACAAATTTATTCCGTTTGTGTGCTATTATTCAATAAATGCTGAAATAACGTGGTTACAGTAGATTTTCTTGTTAAATTTGTTTTAAACATATATTTTGAACAAGGTATTAATTGTCTAGTGTGGCCCTCTTCGAAAGGAGACCTGATTAAATAAGTACCTGAATTTTAGAACAATTAGCTTTTGTTTTGTTTAAAATGGTGAGAGAGGTCGGAAATTGACGATTAAAGTTAAAATATGAAAGAGCTGGTGAAAGATTACCAAAAAAATGGCAATGGAAGTTCAAACGGTAATGGAGCGTTTAATGACAACGGTAACCTGTTAATCAAAAACGCTTTATTTGTAAGAGATAAAGGAAGTTTGGCGAAAGTGAAGTTTTCTGACATTCTCTGGCTCAAAGGTGATGGGAATTATACAACTTTAGTAACCCGCACCAAGGTTTATTCCCTGAGGAATATCCTAAAGGAATTTGAAGCCGTATTGCCGGAAGTGGATTTCATTAGAATTCATAAATCTTACATTGTCAGGGTGGATGAGATCAACACAATCTCTCCTAAGGAAGTCACAATCGTTGACGAAAAGGTACCTGTAGGTAGAACGTACTATCAAAAATTGATCAATGGAATCAATAAACTTGGCTCGGGAGGCCAAGAATAAGAGAAAATTTAAACCGCTTTTCAGCGGTTTTTTTTGTGCCATAATAAACTGCTGTCTCCATAGCTCAGGAATCTGTAGTCATTATTGAGTGCCGTGTTATAAATCTCTCTCCATCTGCCTTTTGAGAAAGCGGCCACCAAAAGGATCAAGGTACTGGCTGGCTGATGGAAATTGGTCACCAGGCCATTGCAAACTCTAAAGGAATATCCCGGCAGGATGAAAATCTCCGTACTGCCTACTATTTCCTCCAGATTGGATTTTTCCATGTGGTTTAAAATAGCCTGAAAACTCTCTTTATAAGTCGGCAACTCGGCATGTTGGTAGGGGAAAAGTTTTGGTATGAAAAAATCCGTATCTCCATTTATAATTTTTACCCCGTACCAATAGAGACTCTCCAATGTTCTCATGCTTGTGGTGCCCACCGCAATAATATTCTTATAGCTGCCAAGTAAATTTATGATTGTCTCCTTTCCAATGACCAGCTGTTCGCTGTGCATGGGGTGGTTATTGACCAGTTCTTCTTTTATTGGTTGGAAAGTGCCGGCACTCACATGCAGGGTCAGGAACTCCTGTGAAATATTCCTAGCTTCTAATTGGGCAAGGATTTCAGGGGTGAAATGAAGTCCGGCAGTCGGTGCGGCTACGGCACCTTCTTTTTTACTGTAGACCGTCTGGTATCGGGGTTTATCCTCGTCGGTCGCTTTCCTGTTTAGGTAAGGCGGCAAAGGTACCTCCCCAGTGGCCTCCACTACAGATACAAAAGGATGATTGGAATTCCAGGTGAAAGCTACTTTTCTGGATTCCCTGTCTATCAAGTTGGCCTCAATAACCGTCTCTTCACCATCTATTTGAACTTTTCCTTGAAGAATTTCACCCTCTTTCCATTTTTTCAGATTGCCGATCATACATTCCCAGGCCACCTCTTCCCGGGCTGCCATGATCTGGTTTATTTCCAGTGATGGTGAATAGGGCTTAAGCAAAAAGATTTCAATCCTCGCCCCGGTGGCTTTTTGGAAAATCAGTCTGGCAGGAATCACCTTGGTATTGTTGAAGACCAGCAGGCTGTTTTCGGGTATCAAGGTGGGGATTTGGTCGAAACGGTGGTGTGCGATCTCTCCGTCTTCAAAATGAAGCAGCTTGGAGCTGTCCCGCTGGGGCAGAGGGAATTTTGCTATTCTCTCATCTGGAAGTTCGTAATGGTAATCTGACAGCCTAACCTTTTCTAAATCGGACATGAATAAACTTAATTTTGTAATTTCATGGCAAATATAGACATAAATAGGCTTTCATAATATTTTGAGTGATTGATGGCCTAAAACCAAACGGATACTTGCCATATGAGATTGGAATTTGAGTGCATACCCTACATATTGGATTTTAAATTTGAAGCTGGCACTTCTCGCGGTGTTCTTAATACCAAGACATCTTATTTTATCAAAGCTAAAAGTCCCCGTTTACCCGGGCGGGTGGGTTGGGGAGAGGCCGGTCCCTTGCCAAAGTTGAGTTTGGATTATTGGGAGAATCTTCAAGAGGTAATCTCTGCCTATGCCTTGAGGTTTGAAGAATTGGACTTTCCAGAAAAGGTGGATGATGTTATGGGTTTTCTTCAACAGCATGTCAGTAATGACCACCCTAGTGTAAGGTTTGCTTTCGAGGTGGCCATATTGGACTTGATGAATGGTAGGACAAATCTTTTTGCAGAAAAGAATACCCAGACTTTAAGTCCCATCAAAATCAACGGGCTGATCTGGATGGGGGACAGAAAGTTTATGTTGGAGCAGGTTGACCAAAAACTCCGGGATGGGTATGATTGTATCAAAATGAAAATCGGAGCTATTGATTTTGATGAGGAGTGTAGGATTTTGGCACATATTCGCAGCAGCTTTGGTCCAGATGAGATTATATTGCGAGTAGATGCCAATGGGGCATTTGCAGTGGGTGAAGCCAGGGCAAAGTTGGATAAATTGGCAGAATTCGGGCTGCACAGCATTGAGCAGCCCATACGGCAGGGGCAGTGGCAGGAAATGGCCAAATTATGTGAGGAGTCACCGGTTGATATTGCACTCGATGAGGAGTTGATCGGTGTGTATGGAGAGCAGAGAGCTAACCTGCTGGATGTTATCAGACCACCCTATGTTATTTTAAAACCCACTTTACTGGGTGGAATCTGGGATACCCAGGAATGGATTGATTTGGCGGAGCAGCGGAATATTGGCTGGTGGATGACTTCTGCCCTGGAATCCAACATTGGACTGAATGCCATTTATCAATTAACAAGTTTGTATCGGCCGCATATGCCCCAAGGTTTGGGTACAGGTCAGCTTTATCACAACAATATCGATTCCCCACTCACTATTGAGTCAGGATTTTTGAGTTACAGTGAGCGTGAGAATTGGGTACTTCCCGAAAAATAGGCATAAAAAAAGCTGCTTAACTTAGTTAAGCAGCTTTTGCACTTTCAATGTTATATGTTATGCCAACTTTACATTTACAGCATTAAGTCCTTTTCTTCCTTCTTTAAGGTCGAAAGTTACATCGTCATCTTCTCTAACTTCGTCAACTAATCCAGAGATGTGTACGAAGTATTCTTTAGAAGATTCATCGTCAATGATAAAACCGAATCCTTTAGATTCGTTAAAAAATTTTACTTTTCCTGTGTTCATAATATTGTTATTGTATTTTATAATGATTCAAAGGTAAGCAATGTTTCTTAATTATCATCAAGTAATGAAAAAAAATATTTTTTTTCTGCAATTCTCGAATGGGATTTACATGAGGAATATGCCTGCATTTTGGCATTTTTCTACTTCTTCTGCAGGCCATATCCCTGTCTGAACTTCTCCTATATGTGTTTTTCGTAGCAAAAACATGCAAAGCCGGGATTGTCCTATTCCACCTCCAATACTTTCTGGAAGTTTTCCTTCCAGCAATGTTTTATGGAATAATAATCCTTCTCGAGCCTGACTATCAGTTATTTGAAGTTGATGTTTCAAAGCTTTCGCATCAACTCTAACACCCATAGAGGAGATTTCAAATGCCTGCTGTAAAATTGGGTTCCAAACCAGGATGTCTCCGTTTAACCCTTTTTTTCCATCCTCGCTTTCGGTGGTCCAGTCATCATAATCAGGAGCTCTACCATCATGGGGTTCACCGTTGGCTAGCTTGCCTCCGATTCCGATCAGGAATACAGCGCCGTATTTTTTAGCCGCTACAGTTTCCCTCTCCTTTGCTGACAGGTCCGGGTATTCTGCTAATAAATCCTCACTATGGATGAAGGTGAGCTCTTCGGGTAGGATAGGGGTGATGTCCGGATATTGTTCAAACACTTCCAGCTCCGTGGTTTTAATGGACTGATAAATCTTGGTCACGGTTTTCTTTAGGTAGTCTATCGATCTTTCCTCAGGCTTGATGTGTTTTTCCCAATCCCACTGGTCCACATAAAGCGAGTGGATAGGAGAGTAGTCCTCATCAGGTCTCAAGGCTCTCATATCGGTAATGATACCTTTTCCAGCAGAAATCTCGAGTGCAGCCAATTGCCATCTTTTCCATTTGGCCAAAGAGTGAACCACCACAGCCTTCTTTTCAGACTGGTTTTTTATAGGAAATCCTACAGGTCTTTCGATGCCATTCAAATCATCATTTATCCCTGTGCCATCCACTATCGCCAAAGGGGAGCTAATCTTGACAAGATTAAGGTTTCGGCGAAGGGATTTTAAAAAAGTTGTCTTTACCAATTCAATGGCTTCCTCTGTGTCTAGCCTTCCTAGAAGACTTTTGTACTGGGTTAATTCTGCTGTTTCCATTGTGTTATTTTTAATGAATGGGTTGAAAAGATACTTAATATGTAACAAAGGTATTTGTTTGTTGATTAAATCATAATAAAAAGCATAAATTTTTGAATAAATTATCAAGATTTGGATAAAAAATAAAGAGTCGGTAATTTTTACCGACTCTTATTGAAAATTTTGCAATGGATCAACCTCATTTAGGTAGTGGGAAGATGTAGACGGGCTTGGGGATGGAAAGGGTAAAATCAGTAGGGGAGACTTTTCCGGTTGTTTGATCCCTTTCAAATAACACAATTTCATCGGTATCCTGGTTGGCAATCAAAATCTGCGAAAGGTCGGGGGACAATAAGAAGTTTCTTGGATTCTCCCCGTTTACCCCAATTCTTTGAATGGCCTCCAGCTTTCCATCAGCCGAAATTTTAAAAACTGTCAACTGGTTGGCTTCTCCGCGGTTGCTGGCATAAAGGAAAGAGCCATCAGGGGTGATTCTGATTTCGGCACCTCCCTGTTCGCCAGAAAAATTCTCTTCACTCAATAAATGGCTCCCAACATGCTCGTAAGCACTCCCAGAAGAATTTTGGTAATGCCCAACCTCCCCCGTAAGCTCATGTATCAGATAAAGATGGTCTCCTGTTTTATCGAATATCAAATGCCTCGGTCCGGATCCCGGGGCTACCTCAATATCAAACGAATGGGTAAGCGGATTGGTGGCGGTTGAATCAAAATCATAAATTTTCACTTTGTCGATTCCCAGATCGCCCACGAACAACTGTCTACCATTGGGATGGAATACCGCCGAATGCACATGGGCAGCCTCCTGCCTTTCCTCGTTTACACTGCTTCCCGAATGCTCAACAGTCTGGACAGTTTTCAACAACTCACCATTTTCTCCGATCTGAAGGACTGAAAGGTTTCCCCCCTCATAATTACCAACTATAAGAAACTTCTCCGAGGGGTCAAGGGTGAGGTAGCAGGGAGCAGCTCCGTTTGAGGAGACTGTGTTTATTTTTACAAGGTTGTTGTTTATGGAATCAAACTTTAAAGAAGTGACTTGGCCATTATCTGTCTCTTGGACGGCATAGACGCGGTTGCCAGATTTAGTGGAGATTACAAAGGAGGGGTTTTCTATATGGGTGGCTATCGATACGATTTCTGGAGTTCGATTGGAATGGAAGCGCACAAGGTTTATTCCTTGCTTATCGGTTTCGGTATAGGTACCGACCAAGGCCAGAAAGCTATCTTGAGCGATGGCTGAATGTGTCATAAGCAGTGCTATGATTATGGTTAAAAATGATTTCATGACTTATTGTCAACCAATATTTTAGCCAAAAAAAAAGAGCATCCGACTGACTGCTCTTATTAATTAGATATATGATGTACGTGCGGTCTCCAAACCTGCTGTCAGGTTCTAATTTTACTTGACACTTTTCTTAAACATTTTGCGCCAAAGAGGCTTTGAGTAGCTTCTTTAGAACTTAATGTCCTGGGTGGCCATTTTTTGGCCATTGCTTTTCCACTTTGATCTACTAGCTTTTTAAACCTTTTTCTTCACGTCATCCGGCTCTTCTTCGGAAGAAAGTACGTGGGTTTTGGGGTGGTATTTACCCTTCAGGTCGTCATATTCCGAATTTTTCCACATCTTCACGCCAGTAAAATAACTGGCCCTTCCCAGCATGTGCGCACCCACCGGGGCAGTCAAAAGCATAAAAAGGATAATGGCCAGCACCCTTGAGGTGATGGAAAGGTCATTGAAGTAAAAAGCTGCCGCGATCAGGATCAGGCCAATTCCCAAGGTGGCTGCCTTGGTGGTCACAGAAATTCTTAAATAGAGGTCGGGCATCCTCACCACGCCGACGGCGGCAAGGAAAATGAAGACGGCACCTAAGGTGGACAATATAGCGATACTGATTTCAGTCATTTTTTTCTCTTTTTTCCAAATAATAAGAAAAGGCCACTGTACCCAAAAAGGCAATCAGCGCCAAAATCATGGCAATATCCAAAAAGGTGGGCTGGTTGGTATGGATGCTGTATATAGCAATGATGCCTATCCCAGTGGTAATGATTAGATCCA
Organism: Litoribacter ruber; assembly: GCF_018449405.1. NCBI lineage: Bacteria > Pseudomonadati > Bacteroidota > Cytophagia > Cytophagales > Cyclobacteriaceae > Litoribacter > Litoribacter ruber. The sequence continues at coordinate 68,274 of NZ_JAHCMY010000009.1, read as the reverse complement.
GCGACACAACCCGATCGGATAAGGTAGGGCCCTTCAGAAACCTAACAAAGATGATCAGGATGGATATGGCCAGTAGCGGCAATATGATATAGTATAAATATTCGTATAGACTCATCGCAAAATTTCTAATAGTTTTCTTTCAAAGCCATTCTTGATGCTGTGAATGAATGCTTCCTTATCACTTACATACATGGCATGAACGTATAGTACCTTTTTATCATCAGACACATCCAAGCTCAAGGTGCCCGGCGTGAGGGTAATCAGGTTGGCCAAAAGGGTGATTTCAAGATCTGTTTTGGCAGTAAGCGGTATACGGATTATCCCGGGCTTCATATAATAACGTGGCGTCATCACGTCATAGGCTACCTGCAAATTGGCCTTGACCAATTCATAGATGAAGAAGAAAAAGAAAGCAATAATTTTGGGCCCGCGGGTAAAGTATTTGTCATCCCTGCGGGAAGTGGAAATCAGCCAAAGTAGGATATAACTTAACAGGAAGCCGAATACGAATCCTTCGGCGGAGAAATTCCCGGTAAGTGAAACCCATATGATGGCCAGCAACATATTGCTGAGTAATTTGGTCTTTATCATGGCTGCGATTCATTTATAGGTCCCAAAACTGCTTCAATATATGGCGTGGTATCCATTAGCTGCTTTCCGATAATGGTGCTCAGTTGGATCACATGGTCGGCGCCAAGTCCGATATAAAGGGAAATCAAGGACAAAAACACAATTGGGAAAACCATGGCGGTTCTTTTTAGAGGCTTCAGCTCCCAGAAATATTTCACATTGATCTTTTTCGGCAATTTGTCCCCATCTTTCCAGAATACTTCCGCCCAAAGTTTTGCCATCACAAACAAAGTCAAGAAACTTCCTGCAATGATGAAGGCCACCAGCATAAAGTTCTCAATAGCAAAACCTGATTCTACCCAGAAGAGTTTGGCCCAAAAACCTGATAGCGGCGGAATACCTACCAGTGAAAATATGGGAATTGCCATCAAAAGGGAAAGTTTTGGATACTCCTTATACAGCCCGCCTAAGTTGCGCATGCTAAAGGTACCCTTAATTTTGAAGATCAGACCACTGACCATAAACAGGTTGGTCTTCACGATGATATCATGGATCAAATAGAAAACGGTCCCAATAAGGGCGGCCTCGGTAAACATACCCAAGCCGGCAATCATGTATCCAATATGGCCCACAATTAGGTAACTGAACACTTTCCTGATGTTATTTTGGATTAAAGCGCCAATACATCCTGTTAGGATGGTGAGCCCTGCCACCCAGCTGATGAGGTTAATCATAAATTCGTCTGGAACGAATATAAGGGTAAACACACGCAACAAGGCGTATACACCCACCTTGGTCAGCAATCCCCCAAAAATGGCCGAAATGGCCGGAGGAGGAGTGTGGTAGGAGGCAGGAAGCCAAAAATGCAAGGGGAAAACAGCCGATTTGATACCAAAGCCGACAAAGAAAAGTATGGCCGTAACATTCACCAGTCCTCGGTTTTCCAAATTGGCGACTTTTATCGAAAGATCCGCCATGTTCAGGCTACCCACTAGGCCGTACAGGATGGCAATGGCCGTCAGGAATATGGCCGATGCCAACAGGTTCATGGTCACATACTTGATAGAACCCTCTATTTGGGCTTTCTCCCCACCCAAGGTGATCAAAACGAAGGAGGATATGATGATAATTTCAAACCATACATACAGGTTGAAAATATCCCCTGTCAAAAATGCGCCATTCAATCCCATAAGGAGAAAATGGAATATCGGGAAATAGCCAAAACGTACCCGCGCATTGCGTACGCTGCCCACTGAGAAGATCGATACGGCCAATCCTGCCAGTGAGGTCAACAGTACCATTAGCGAACTTAAGGGATCCGCTATAAAGGTAATTCCAAAAGGGGCCTCCCAGCTTCCCGCTTGGGTCACATGGATTCCGTTTTTTAGCACTATGGTGAGTAGCCACACCGAAATACCCAGCGTGACCAAGCTCATAATTACGCTGATAGCCTTTTGGGTGTTCTTTTGTGTCCAAAAGAACATCAAAAGAATGGCTGTAAACAGCTGGGAAATGATAGGTAAAATTATGTAAGGGTTGCTCATAAATCTTCGTCAGTTGCATTCATTTCATCAAGGTCATCTGTTTTGACCACCTTATAGGCCCTTTTGATCAGGATGATGGCGAAGGCCTGCAGACCAAAGCTGATCACAATGGCGGTAAGGATCAAAGCCTGTGGCACTGGGTCGGCGTAAATTTCGGCCAGCACGTAAGAGGCATCGTCGATGATGGGTGGTTTTCCCTTGACAATTCTTCCCAAAAGAAAAATCAGCAGGTTGGCCCCGTTGCCCAGCAGGATGAGGCCGATGATGAGTTTGACCAAGCTACGCCGCAACATCATGTAAATGCCTGCCGCATACAGTAGCCCGATAATTATGACCAGTAATAACTCCATTTATATAGTTTCTGAAATAGTAAAGATAATGGTTAAGGTAACTCCCACCACAACCAGAAAAACCCCAATGTCGAAAAACAGGGCGGATCCAACCATGCCTATCACAGGCACTGGGTTTTCAAACCAAAGCCCCGTCATCAAGGCTCCCCCTGTGAAAAGAGGCGCAATGGCTGCTATAAGTGCCAAAGCCAAACCTATAGGCATGAGAAATCCCGGGTGGAATTTGATGATACCCCTGGTTTTTTCGATGCCGTTGGCAAAGGAGTGGATGACGAAAGCTATCGCCGCGATCAGGCCTCCCACAAATCCGCCTCCCGGCAAATAGTGGCCCCTGAGTAAAATGAATATGGCAAACAATAGCAACAAAGGCAGTAGGTAGCTCGATGCCGTTTTAAATATGATTGTTTTCATGCTTATTCTTTTTCAATGCTTTTAAGTCTGAGCTTCAACAAACTGAAAACCCCTATGGCCGCAATGGAAAGTACGATGATTTCCACCATGGTATCTGCCCCCCTGAAATCTACCAGGATCACGTTTACGACATTTTTTCCCTTGGCAAGAGTGTAGGCGTTTTCAGCATAATAGGCAGAAATCTCTCTCTCTAATGGCTCATTCAACACTTCAAGGGTCAACAAGCTGATGAGTCCGCCAAAAATCAAAGCCAACATGCCGTCTCTCACCCTGGAACCCGTGTCCGATAATTTGAGGTATTTGGGCAAATTATAAAGCACCAGTACAAATAGAATGACGGTAAGGGTATCGATGGAAAATTGCGTCATGGCAAGATCCGGTGCCGAGTAGAAGAGGAAAATCAGGCAGATGCTATAACCGATGATCCCCATAGCCGCCACTGCCACCAACCTAGAGCGAGTAAAGACGGTGAAAACAATGGAAACCGCCATGATGGCCAGCACAATGGCTTCGTATAGGGTGATTTCGGTGAGTTTCCCAAAGTTGACATACAGATCAATGCCCTTGAAAATCTTATAGGCCAAAAGGACGGATAAGAAAGTCAAGATAGATATCACATAATATCTCAAATAGCCGTTTTGCAGCACGTTGGTAACTCCCTTGGCGGTAGATTCAAAGATTCTGGTACATCGAAGGATAATGCTCATCGGCGAGATAGGCTCAAACCGGGTGGCTTTAGCCAGAAGGCCTTCAGATGGTTTCAGGATAAAATACAACCCAAGTCCACCCCCTATAGTGATGGTGCTCAAGAGCAAAACAACGCTCCATCCATGCCACAAGGCAAGATGAAAATCAGGACTGGTGTTCAAAATAGCCGCAGCCACTGGCTTTATCAGTGGAGAGTCAATGATCATGGGCAGCACTCCAAACACAATCCCAAGTCCGGCAAGAATCATTGGGGGAACGTACATCAGTGGGCTTGGCAAATGAAGCTTTTCATATTTTTGCGGTAATTTCCCCAAAAAAGGCTTGATCCCCGCCAGAAAACCGGCAAATAGGAGGCAAATATTGGTAAGAACAGCTGCGACAGTAAGGACAATTGCCCAGTCACCGTAGTGAAGGGTTGCTTCGTAAATCAGGTCTTTTCCCAAAAAACCAAAGGACGGTGGTATACCAGCATTGGAAATGGCCGCCAATATTGCAGCAATCCCCACCGGTAACATTACTTTGTTCAATCCTGAAAGCTGGCTGACATCGCGGGTTCCTGTCTCGTGATCTATGATCCCTGTGACCAAGAAGAGGGTTGCTTTGTAAAGTGCATGGACCAGAATAAAGACAGATGCCGCCAAAAGCGCATCATCCGTTCCCAGTCCGATGAGAAATACCAATACCCCAAGCGCTGAAATGGTACTGTAGGCCAGGATACCTTTCAGATCCAATCTGAAAACCGCATGAATGGCCGCATACAGCATGGTGACCCCACCTATGATTATCAGCGTGGTATTCCAATACTCATGGTTACCCAGTACAGGAGTAAATCGAGCCAGTAGGTAAATACCGGCTTTTACCATGGTGGCTGAGTGTAGGTAAGTGGAAACAGGTGTTGGTGCCTTCATGGCGCCGGGAAGCCAGAAATGAAATGGGAACTGGGCGGATTTTGTAAACGCACCCATGAATACCAAAAACAAGATCAAGACAAAGTAGGGATGGTTGTGGATGAGCTCCGTTTGGCCCATTAGCTCTACTATGCTGTAACTTCCCGTGACATAGCCCAGTAGAATCATTCCCGCCAGAAGAAACAGTCCTCCGAATCCGGTGATACCCAAAGCCAAGAGGGAAGACTTCCTTGATGCTTCACTATCATTGTTAAAACCAATCAGGAAAAACGAACTGATGGAGGTCAATTCCCAGAAAATGAAAAGCGTAATGATATTGTCTGATAGCACCAGCCCCAGCATGGATGACATAAACATGGCCAAGTAGCCATAAAACCTGTCCAAATAGACGTGTCCTTTCAAATAAGCACTAGTATAAATAAAGACAAGCGAGCCTATCCCGGTAATCAGCAAGGTGAACAGAAGAGAAAGCCCGTCCAGATGGAAATCAAAATTTATCCCAAGCTGAGGGACCCAGTTGTAAGTAAAATGATAGGTCTCACCGTTGGCTACTCCTGGGATAAAACTGAGGAAATAAATAAACAGAATAACCGGAAGGGCCGAAAGGAGAATGGATAAGTTCCCTTTAATTTGTTTGCCGATAACAGGCAAACAGGCTGCTAATAGAAATCCTGATAAAACAGAAAGGAGCATATAGATGTTTTCTAATTCTATTTAAAATGGATAAGGCAAATGATTGAAAATCAAATCGGTAAAAGCTATTTTGTTAAGCAAAATCCATTGGGGACCTGCCTTTGCTTCTTTGCAAAATACAAAAATTATATGAGAAGCTTAATCTGGCTTTTGATGATCGGTGAGCTCAGATTTAAAGCTTGTTGGGTAAAACATTGAAAATGAACAGGTTGTTTTTCAGGGGAGGAAACCGGAAATTTTATTTGAGGGTACTTTTTCAAAATAATTCAAAAAAAGCAGCATTTTGATTAACTTCATCTAAACACTAACCTATTAAACTAATGAAATCAACTTATGAAATAGAGGTAGGCAAACGCTTTACCATCTACAATAGCTTGTTTCTCGATTTGCCCTTCGATGATATTTATCAGACGGGAACCCTGTTGCCCATATTGGGTTCTGCCTGTGAAAAAGGCCTGGAAAAAGGGATGAGCCCCAAAGAAATCATCGAAAAGTTTTTTGAGGAAATGCTACAGTCGAAAAGTGAAAAGGAGAGACACGATGTGCTTTTTCAGCTCATCCAATATGTAGAGCGACAGGTCGTTCTTTTTGATTCCATTGAGGATGCGGCATTTGAAAAGATCAATGAAATCAATGGCAAGGGCAGCATGCGAGCTCTGGTGGCCCGGGCAGAAGCCGATGGCAACAGAAAAAAGCTAATCGAAAAGCTCAAAACCTTTTCCATCCGGATCACCCTGACAGCTCACCCCACTCAGTTTTATCCCGGAAATGTGCTAGGGATCATCACTGACCTTGAGTCTGCCATCGAATCCAATGACCTGGAACATATCAACCTGTACCTACAGCAGCTCGGAAAAACGGCCTTTATCAATAAAAGTAAGCCATCACCTGAAGAGGAAGCTGCCAGTTTACTCTGGTATTTGGAAAATGTATTCTACTTCAGTATCCCAGATATCATTTTCAGGATCTTGAAACAGCTCAACCTTTCCATCCATGATTGGGACAACCCCCAGCTTTTTCAGATTGGGTTTTGGCCAGGAGGGGACAGGGACGGAAATCCATTTGTCACCCATGAGGTTACTAAAACGGTTGCAAGCAGGTTGCAGAGGTGGATTCTCAAGTGTTATTACAGGGATATCAGAAAGCTGAGGAGAAGGTTGAGCTTCAAAAAGGTGGAGCCGATTATTCTAAAAGTAGAGGGTGATATTTATCAGTCCCTATTTGCTGATCAGGAAAACCCCATTCAAAAGGATGAGCTTCTTTCCCAACTTTATGAAGCCAGAGAAGCGATAATCACCTATCACAACGGCCTCTTCTTGGATCTGCTAGATGAGTACATCTTGAAGATCAAAATTTTTGGGTTTCATTTTGCCAGCATGGATGTGCGCCAAGACAGCCGCAAGCATGATGGCCTATGGAAGGAAATTCTGAATACTGATCAGTCGCCTACCATGGAGGAGTTGTTTTCCACTCAAAGCCTGCCGGAGAGCTATCAGGATGATTTCCATAAAGAAATGGTAGAAAGTTTCAAAACCATTCCACTGATTCAAAAGCAGAATGGGGAGGAAGGGCTGCATCGCTATATAATTTCCAACTGTCAATCTGAATTGCACATCATGGAGGTGTACCGTTTAGCACAGCTCACTTTTCCAAAGGAAGATGGATTGCCGCTGGATATTGTGCCGTTGTTTGAAACCATTGATGATTTGGCCAATGCCCCTGGCATCATGCGGAGTCTGTATCAGGATGAGCGATATTCCAAGCATTTGAAGAATAGGTCCATGAAGCAGACCATCATGTTGGGCTTTTCGGACGGCACCAAGGATGGTGGGTATATCCGGGCCAACTGGTCAATATTGAGAGCCAAGGAAGAGTTGACTAAGGTTTCGAAGGAATTTGGACTGGCGGTGGTGTTTTTTGATGGCAGGGGAGGACCTCCGGCTAGAGGGGGTGGGAATATGCATAATTTCTATGCTTCCCTTGGTACTGAGGTAGAAAATGAGGAAATCCAGGTTACGATACAAGGGCAAACCATCAGCGCAAATTACGGAAAGGAAATCACCTGTACCTATAATTTGGAGCAGTTACTGAGTGCCGGCTTGGAAAACCATCTTTACCCAACCCCCGAAAAGCAATTGTCAAATGAGCAGCGGGAAATTCTAGAGCAAATGGCCAAGTATAGCTATGATGCTTATAAGGATTTCAAAAACCACCCCAAATTCGTCCCTTACTTAGAGCACATCACGCCCCTGAAATATTTTGGTGAGGCCAATATTGGTTCCCGTCCCGTGAAGCGCAACAAGGATGAGGGGATGTCCTTTGATGATCTTCGAGCCATCCCATTTGTAGGGGCGTGGGCGCAGATGAAGCAGAACATCCCGGGGTTTTATGGGATCGGAAATGCCATCTCCACCATGGAAAAAGAAGGGAAGCTGGAAGATGTGAAAAAACTGTTTCAGGATTCCCTGTTTTTCAGGACCCTGCTTGGAAACAGTATGCAGTCTATGGCCAAGTCCAATTATAAAGCCACGAAGTATTTATCGGAAGATAAGGAATATGGAGAGTTTTGGAAAAAAATGCATTCGGAATACCAAGAGTCACTAAAGTACATCTTGGAAGTGAGCGGGATGAATTCCCTATTGGAGGAAACGCCGGTGATTAAAAGTTCAATCGCCATTAGAGAACGGATCGTGTTGCCCTTGATCACCATTCAGCAGTATGGAATACAGAAGTTGCTTGAAAATCCTGAGCTGAAAGATGAGGAAGTTTATCAGCGGTTAATCCTGCGATCAATGTTTGGAATCATCAATGCAGCAAGGAACGCTGCTTAAACACAATAAAAAAAGGCTGCCTGTTGATAGGCAGCCTTTTTACTTTACATCCCACCTTCGTTGGTGAGGTTGTGAAGTTTCCCAAGTTCTTGATCAATTGTCCAAAGACCAATACCCGCTTCTCCAATGATGTCGAAAATTTCCAATGCTCTTCTTGCCAAGGTCTCCTCTTCTCTCTGCTCGGTGACATACCATTGCATAAAGCTGAACGTGGCGAAATCCTTAACCTCAAAGCAGTGGTCCACAATCTTGTTGATCGATTTGGTTACCTGGATCTCATGCTCCAAGATCAGTTCAAATACCTCCCTCAAAGAGTTGAAGTGATGCTGAATGCTGTCGATAGCCGGCTGGATGGCGTGTCCCCCCGCTTCATTGATATAGTGGAAGATTTTCAGCATGTGCTGTCTTTCCTCTTCGGAGTGGGCATAAAGATGCTTCGCTGCGTTGGCATAACCCATCATGTCACACCAAGATGCCATTGAGAGGTAGTAAGCTGAAGACTTGCCTTCCATCTCAATCTGTTTGTTGAGGTGTTTTTCCGTATCATGAAGAAGCGAACGCTTCAGAGTTACTATTTCTTTACCTTTCATATGTGATTAATGTTTAATTGTTCCAAATGATATTAACAAAACTAATCAAAAATTAAGCTTAATAGTTCTGTTTCTGCTAATTTGGAATTGGTATAATTAAATATCTTAGAATAATATTCTGTTGATTTAATTTGTACTTAATTTAAATAAATTGTCTTTGGTTATTTTATTACCTGAACCTGGATATAGGAAGGATGCTCCTCTGAGAAATAGACCGTATGGTCAGCCTTTATAAAGTCCTCTTCTTCAGCTTTGAAAATGTTGTCCACGTATTTTTGAGGGTTTCGATCAATAAGGGGAAACCATGTGCTCTGTACTTGGAACTGGATTTTGTGCCCTTTTTTGAAGGTGTGGAGTACATCCTGTAGCTGGAACTTAACTTCAGTCACTTCTTCCGGAATAAATGGTTTTGGATCCGAGAAACTTTCTCTGTATCTACCCCTTATCACCTCCGAACGTACCATTTGGTGGTAGTTGCCCATCTGCATGCCGTCCTGCACATGGTCATGGTTAGGGGTGTCGGCTGGATATACATCTACCAATTTTACCACCCAATCGGCATCGGTGCCCGTGATGGAAACCATCAGGTTGGCAAAAATTTCTCCCGCCATCGTGACATCTTCGTCCAATACCTCAGTTTCAAATACCAACACATCCGGACGGCGGGCGGCAAAACGCTGGTCATCGGCCATGTATTTTCTTGGTGTGAAATTAAGTTTGATGTCCTGACTGTAGGGGACGGGTTTGTTGGGATCCGAGGTGAATGTTTCCTTTCCTTCTCCAGTTGGTTTGTCGCGGCTGGTCTTTTCATTTGCATGGAAATAATAGGAGACTTGTTCAGCCTCACTTGGCGGCCAAGTGTCAAAGGTGAACCATTCCTTTTTCCCTGTATCAAACATGTAAGCCTCAGGCAGGTCAGTTTGGCCATCTGCATCACCCTTGAGGAAATGGTGGAAAAACTTAGACTCAATATTTTCTTGATACCAGGTTGAAATGGAATCCCCAAAATACACATTGGAGACCGTCTGAACACCCCGCTCCCGTGCCCAGTCTCCATGAGACCACGGTCCCATCACAATGGTGTTGTAGTTGTCGTTATGCTTTTCGATAGTCTTATAGATTTCCAACGGACCGTATAAGTCTTCCGCATCAAACCAGCCACCTACTACCATCACAGCAGGCTTGATGTCCTCTTTCAGGTGGGGGATAATGGATCTTTCTTGCCAAAATTCATTGTAATCAGGATTTTCCTTGAGTTGGGTCCAGAAGAAATTATCCTCCTTATAATATTTGTCAGCATTTTTCAAGGGGCCCATGTCCATGAAGAACTGGTAACCGTCTTTCGTCCCTGGGTCTACCATTTCGTACCAGGCCTTATCTGTTGGGCCATCGTGCTGATAGCCAAAGACCGTGGTCGCCAGCCAGTAGCTGAGGAAGTAGGCGCCATTGTGGTGGAAATCGTCGAAATAAAAGTCACCAATTGGCGCTTGAGGCGAAACAGCTTTCAGGGCTTCATGGGCAAAAGGCAATGAGGCAGCTGAATAAAAGCCAGGGTAGCTGATGCCCCATTGGCCAAACCTGCCATTGTTATTATCTACATTTTCCAAAAGCCACTCAATGGTGTCATAAGTGTCGGTGCTCTCATCGATTTCCGTCATGCCTTCTTTTCGAAAAGGAACGGTCGGGCGCATATTGTCATAATCGCCTTCGGACATCCATCTGCCTCTCACATCCTGGTAGACGAAAATGTATCCATCCCGCATCATTTTTTCGGAAGGGCCCAAAGCAGGCTTAAATTTGTCCTCCCCATAAGGACCAGCGCTATAGGGTGTCCTTTGCATCACCACGGGATAATCCTGACTTGTGTCCTTAGGAGAATAGACTACGGTGTGGAGTTTAACCCCATCACGCATGGGGATCTGATATTCTTTCTTTTCATAATTGTCCTGTACATAGGACTGGGCAAAAGAAAGGGGTTGGATCAATACCAACAATAAAAAGGCAAAAGTGAGTTTTTTCATCATGGGTTCAATTATATTCTAAACTAATATACCAAAAACCTTAAAAAAACGCCAAAGAATATGATAAGGAGTGATATTTGGGGATAATTCACTAAAATTGTCCTATGAAAAAAATTGCACTTATCCCTGCCCGATATGCGGCCACCCGCTTTCCAGCCAAGCTTACGGCCGACCTTTGTGGTAAGCCCGTCATCGTGAGAACTTATTTGAGTACTGTGGCCTCAGGTGTTTTTGACGAGGTAGTGGTGGTGACCGATCACCAGGAAATAAGATCCCTGATTGAAAAGGAGGGTGGAAAAGTTTTTTATAGTGAAATAGAGCATCAAAGCGGGTCGGATAGGATAGCGGAGGCAGCCAAAGAGCTGGATGGTGACGTGGTGGTAAATGTGCAGGGGGATGAGCCGTTTCAGGATTCAGAGTCCCTTTCGAAGCTTGTGGAAGTTTTTGAGGACGATGATGTGCAAGTGGCCTCATTGATGACAGGCATTCAGGATTTACAACAATACAATGATCCCAATGCCGTAAAAGTGGTGGTGGATCAGAAGGGCTACTCTATGTATTTTAGCCGATCACCAATTCCATATTTCAGAAATCAGGATATCCAGAAGAACGTATACAGGCATATAGGGGTGTATGCCTATAGAAAAAATGCTTTGATATCATTTACCCAGCTTCCAAAATCCTATTTGGAAGAGGCGGAAATGTTGGAACAGTTGAGGTTATTGGAGGCAGGGATAAAAATAAAAATGGTCTACACCAACCATGAGACCATTGCAATTGACACCCCCGCTGATCTGGGAAAGGCAATTGAATTTTATAAATCAGAAAAGGGGCATTAATCCCTTAACTGAATATTTTTCTCATACCAGTCTGCGCCAAAATATCCACCTAAGTACATTAGTAGGTATACCGGCAATAGGTAGATCATATTGGAGTATTCTTTGCCCACAAAGAAAAAACAGGTGATGGTAGTGATCACCAAAAGGGGAGGGGTAAGAATCTTAAAGTATTTGAAAATGCCAGCTCCCACCAAAAACAATAGGACCGGGTAGGTCATTTTCAGGAAAAATGTTTCGTATCCAGCAATATGGATGGGGTCGAAGGTGCCAGCAATGTTAAGAGAAAAGACAATAATAAAAGTCCAAACAGCTAGAAAAAGGGATATTTTGAAAACTCGCATTGATTTGTGTTTAGTTATTATATTTATAACTGGTGCAAATTTCCGCAATTAACCAACACCATACAATACCGCGATCGGGGTATTTTTTACATCCCACAAATTATAATCCAACTATTTTCGTACTGCTAGCTGTTTGGAATTATTTATTAAAATCTTACCGGTGAGGTTCTCACCTGAGGCTCTTTAATGGTAATAAACGACTCATTTTCCTTGGCATGGCAGGAATTGCAACCGGTGGTAAACGTCCTGAATCCTTCCAAAAATGCGTTTTTGTCTCCTTGAAGAATTAAATCTTCCATCATCGCAATTTCATTGTCGATAAAGTGCTGCGCATTATCTGCTCTGGCCGGTCTTCTTTTCATTCCGTCTTCCAAAGTTTCGAGTAGGTGCTCTAACTGGTGGTCGGCATAGTCCCAGTTTTCATCCTGGCCCGCCCAATAAAGTTCGCTGTATCTATAGGCCACTTCCACCATGGTCCGGCTGAAGCCACCCATTTGGTTGGCGAGTTCTTCGAATTTCTCGTTTTGGTCACCTTTCAGCCAGCCGTCAGTTCCTACAGCCTGCTGGTCCTGATTGTTGTCACACGAGGAAAGGGTGAATGCGGCCAAGCCTGCGATTGCAAAAGCTTTAAATATTCTCATGATATTTCGTTTAATAGGTTCAACGTATGTACGGCAGCCAATCCAGCGGTTTCGGTTCTCAAGCGGCTGTGGCCCAGAGAACAGGGTTTGAAGCCTGCCTCAATTGCTGCCTTTATCTCATCAGGGCTGAAATCTCCTTCCGGCCCAACCAAAATTAGGTATTTATTTTTGGGATTTGCCAATTCAAAGAGATGATTGGGGATGTTTTGATCCACATAGGCGATAAATTTTTCAAAAGGTGCATAGTGGGGATCAGCGATGATGTCCTTGAAATCCAAACCGGTTTCTATTTCCGTCAATACACTCTTCAGGCTTTGCTTCATGGCCGAAACAGCCTTCTTCTCCAACCGATCGGACTTGAGGAAATTTCTTTCGGAATTATCCGTTTTCATGAGGATCATCCTATCCAGCCCTATTTCCACCGTTTTTTCTGTCATCCACTCCATTCTGTCCGCATTTTTGGTAGGGGCAATTGCCAAGTGGATTTGGTAGGGCTTTTCAGGGGCTATGGTTTCCTCCAATACCTGTAGGGTGGTGCTCTTTTGGGAAATGGAGTCAATCCGGCAAAGAGCTATTTTGCCCTTTCCATCGGTGAAGTGAATCTGGTCTCCGACTTTCTTTCTCAGTACTTTAACCAGATGCTTTGATTCTTCTCCCGGCAATTGGAAAGTAGGGGAGGTAAGCTCTGGATGGTAAAAAAGCTGCATAAATTTTTACTTTAAAGAATTCAAAAATAGTCAAAAATACCTGAAAACTCTTTATTCTTAAATTATTAAGGATTATTTGAACAATTATTTGTAAAATTTTTTGTTAGGCCAAAAGGATTTATTTCAAATGTTAAATTCCATTTTTTTTATTTGAAATAACTTATTTATCAAAATTGATTTTTCATAGATAAAATTGATTTTGAATAAGATTGGAATTTCCGTTATTGGTAGAATGTTTTGCGCAAAAACATTTAAAAGTATTTTGTTTTACATACCCTTATTTAAATGAAATTTATGGTCAATTTTAGAGTAAAGGCAGTTGTAGCATTTGCAATAGCAGGAATGATTTTTTCCTCTTGCCAAAATGAAAACATGGATGACTTTGCCAGTGAGGCAAAGGTAGATGAAACCCTGATTCCAGGCCAATACATAGTAGTATTGAAAGAAACTGGACTGAAAACCATCCAAAATTGGGGAGCCAGAAAGGATGAGGATAGAAATGCCCGCCTTAAAGGCTACGATGAGTTGCAGGAAGCTTTGAGAAAAGAGGTTTTGGAAGGATTCCGATTAAAACCGGAGCAAGTGGATCACGTATTTGGATCTGCTTTGGCAGGATTCTCAGCCCGCTTGAGTCCTGATGAACTTGCTGATTTGGAAAAGGATGATCGGGTAGAATTTATCGAGCAAGATCAAATCTATTACCTGGAAGATTTCAAGATGCCAAACATGTTTGTAAACAGCATCCTGCTTCAGTCTGGAGGCAGTGGCCAGACTACCCCTTGGGGCATCACCGAGATCGGTGGGGCAGTAAATGCTTCGGGACTTAATCGCTGGGCATTTGTCATTGACAGCGGTATTCAGCTCAACCACCCAGACCTGAATGTAAACTCCCAATATGGAAGATCCTTTGTGTCTGGCTATTCATCGCCTACAGATCAAAATGGTCACGGAACCCACGTAGCGGGTACTATCGCTGCCATTCACAACACCATTGGAGTAATCGGCGTGGCTGCCGGAGCTACTGTGGTACCGGTAAGAGTATTCGGTCCAACTGGCGGCTCTGCCACTTCTACTATTGTGTCGGGAATCGATTACACCACTCAGGTGGCCTTGGCTAACGATGTGGCCAACCTAAGCTTGGGCGGTCCTGCTTCAACTGCTTTGGATAATGCGGTAAGGAATCTGGCAGCCAAGGGCGTATTTTGCGCAATCGCAGCGGGGAATGAAAGCCAAAACGCCAACAATGTTTCTCCAGCAAGAGCCACAGGTACCAGGCTTTACACTATTTCCGCTTATGATATCAACGGTAGATTTGCTTCATTTTCCAACTTTGGAAACCCGCCAATTGTGGTTTCTGCACCTGGGGTAAATATCTACTCCACTTGGATAGGAAGCGGCTACCGCGCCATCAACGGAACCTCCATGGCTACCCCTCACGTGGCTGGAATCCTTTTGGCAAACAACGGTACGGTAAGATGGTCAGGTTATGTTACCAATGATCCGGATGGTAACCCTGACCGAAAAGCTAGAAGATAATAACAATGCGGTAAAAATAGAAAAAGCGCCATCAACTTGATGGCGCTTTTCTTTTTAACATTAACCTTTATAAACTAATCAACCTTTTGAAAGCTCAATATTTACTGCTTTACCTTTGATGGTATTAGAATTCATAACGTCGATTACATGCTTGGCATCCTTAGAAGGAACGTCCACAAAAGAGAAGTTGTCGAAAATATCGATTCCTCCAATGCTTCTGCCTGGTACTCCGGTTTCACCGGCGATAGCACCTACAATGTCATTCGGTCTGATTCTGTCTTTTTTACCAAGATTAAGGAACAACCTAGCCATGTTGGCATCTCTAGGGCCTTTTTCTCTGGAACGACGCGCACCTGGTCCAGCACCTCTTTCAGGTCTTTCTCCACGAACACCACGTCTGGCTCCTCTATCACCTCTGTCACCTCTTTCTCTGTCTCTTGAAGGTCTGCTTAGATCCAAATCGAAATTGAAATCTGAAACTTCTTTCAAAGATCCACCTAGTTGAAGTTTCATCAGTCCGATGGTAATTTGCTCCAGGCTCAAGCCTTCAGTCAGCATCTGGCCAATAGCAGCTTCGTAGAACTGCGTATCTTCCTCAATGGAAAGTTGTCTGTAAACATCTTTTACCAATTGATCTTTCTTCAGCTCTACCAACTCATCAGCAGATGGAGGAGTCATTTTCTGAATGGAAGTTTTGATGAACTTTTCAAGATCTCTCAATCTGAAACCATCTTTTCTTCCAGTTATGAAGTTAATGGCAGTACCGGATTTACCCGCTCTACCGGTTCTTCCGATTCTGTGAACGTAATTCTCTTCGTCCAAAGGAAGGTCATAGTTAAATACAGCCTCCACATTGTCCACATCGATACCTCTAGCGGCAACATCAGTTGCTACCAAGACAGTACAATGTCCTTTACGGAACTTGTTCATTACTTTGGTACGCTGAGCTTGAGAAAGATCTCCGTGAAGAGCCTCAGCTTGGATGCCTCTGGCAATCAAACCTTCAGTTACTTCATCTGTAGCTCTTTTCGTGTTACAGAATACCACGCTTAGCGCGTATTGATTGATATTCATCAACCTTGTCATCAACTCCATCTTCAACGAAGGCTTAACTTCGTAGTAGTGTTGTGCGATGTTCTCAACAGTCAACTCTTTTCTCAATACCTTAACAATCTCAGGGTTGTCCTGATATTTTCTAGTAAGGTCCAAGATAGGCTTAGCCATAGTGGCAGAGAAGAATACCGTTTGTCTTTCTTCAGGCATTGAGCTTAATATTGTCTCAATGTCATCTCTAAAGCCCATGTCCAACATCTCGTCCGCCTCATCCAAAATGATGATACCCACATTGTCTAGGTTCAAAGTCCTTCTGTTCATGTGATCCATGATACGTCCAGGGGTACCTACGACAATCTGAACACCTTTTTTAAGGCTTCTGATTTGTCTGTCAATTTGCTCGCCTCCATAAATACAAGTACTGGAGACGCCTTTTTTGTGTTTTGCTAATTTTACAATTTCACCTTCTACCTGTACGGCCAATTCCCTTGTAGGACAAAGGATCAACGCCTGAGGTTTGTTCAAAGATGGATCAACTTGATCAATAATCGGAATCCCAAAAGCTGCTGTTTTACCGGTACCAGTTTGTGCTTGGCCGATAACATCTTTTCCTTCCAAAAGGAATGGGATTGATTGTGCTTGAATAGTGGATGGATGGGTATAGCCCATGTCTTCCACGGCCCTTAAGATTTCAGCAGAAATCCCAAGGTCTGAGAATAATAATTCTTTTTCCATGATTTTTTCCTTACTTCTCTTTGCCATGATTTCCAGAAGTATCCCATACACGACAGACAGTAAGGAAACCCACGGCTTAGAAAAATGATAATTTTTAATTCGGGTGCAAAGGTAGGGGAAATATTTTGAATTACCAAGCAGGGTGGTAAAATCAATAAAATTTTGATGTTAATAAACCTAAAATAAAAGTGGATTATTTTGGAAGGCGGGCCTCAACCCGCCATCTGATTACATATGATTTTGTGAAAGGGATTTTACTTGGGCGATATACTTTTGCTCAGCCTCCTCTTTTGAGGTGCCCTTCAGTTTTTCCCAAGCATTATATTTCGCAGCTGCTTTAAAATCAAAGCCTCCCGGACGCTCGGTGTTGTTGTCACCTTCTGTAGCCTGCTTATAAAGGCCGTAAAGCTTCAATAGGTTTTCATTATCAGGTTTGCTGGTGAATCTTTTGGTCAACGCAACCGCTTCTTCTAAATTGTTGATTTCCATAGTAAACTTGTTTTAGTTGTTTCGGTTTCCAAAACTAACCCAAATAGCTTAGAGTTTGTCGCCCGAACGGATAATTTTTGTTAAATGTCGGGGAAATCCGAGGAGCAAGATGGGGTAGTTAATAAAAAAAGGCTACCAAAGTTGGTAGCCTTTTAAACAAAATAAAACGGGTCTTATCTTTTGTTGATGGAAACGTAATCTCTTTCGTTTGCACCTGTATATACTTGTCTTGGACGGCCGATTGGCTCGTTGTTTTCTCTCATTTCTTTCCACTGAGCAATCCAGCCTGGAAGCCTACCTAGGGCAAACATCACTGTGAACATATCCGTAGGGATGCCTAGTGCTCTGTAGATGATACCGGAGTAGAAATCAACATTTGGATAAAGCTTTCTTTCTACGAAATATGGATCGTTCAAGGCAGCTTCTTCAAGCTCCTTGGCAATATCCAATACTGGATCATTCACACCAAGCTTGGCCAATACATCGTCAGCGGCTTTTTTGATGATCTTAGCTCTTGGGTCAAAGTTTTTGTAAACTCTGTGTCCAAAGCCCATAAGTCTGAACGGGTCGTTTTTGTCTTTGGCTTTGTCCAAGAATTTCTTCGTGTCACCACCATCAGCCTTAATAGCTTCAAGCATTTCAATTACAGATTGGTTTGCGCCGCCATGCAACGGTCCCCAAAGTGCGTTGATCCCTGCTGAGATAGATGCGTACAAGCTAGCATGAGAAGAACCCACAATTCTAACAGTAGAAGTAGAACAGTTCTGCTCATGGTCAGCATGAAGGATTAACAACTGATCAAGCGCTTTGGCCACAACTGGGTCTACATCATAGTTCTCAGCCGGTAAGGCAAACATCATCTTCAAGAAGTTGGAGCAATAGTCCAAGCTGTTGTCAGGATAGTTGACCGGATGGCCTACTTCATTCTTATATGCCCAAGCCGCGAATGTTGGCATTTTAGCCAATAGACGGACGATGCTTAGGTTAACATCTTCAGCAGATCTATTAGGATCCAGTGAATTAGGATAGAAAGCAGTGAGGGAACAGATCAAAGAAGAAAGAACGCCCATCGGGTGAGCATTGGAAGGGAAACCGTCCAAGATCTTCTTGATGTCTTCGTGTACTAAAGTGTGGGTGGTTACTTCTCTGCTGAATTTTTCGTATTCCGATTGGTTGGGCAGCTCGCCATAGATGAGAAGGTATGCCACTTCAAGGAAGGTGGACTTTTCAGCAAGGTCTTCGATTCTGTAGCCTCTGTATCTGAGGATACCCTGCTCACCATCCAAAAATGTGATGGCACTTTTTGTGGAACCTGTGTTCTTATATCCTGGGTCAATCGTGATCAGCCCAGATTCACCTCTCAACTTGGCAATATTTACTGCCTTCTCATTTTCAGTACCTTCGATTACAGGAAGCGAATACTCTTTTCCATCAAAGGATAACTTAGCAAATTCAGACATAAAGTTTATATTTTATATGTAGTTAAATTCTAAAGAATAATTTAAAATTCTGGCATTAAGTTAACAATATTGGGCATAAAATACACGATAAATTATTTCAACTGGTGCATTTTGTGATGAAAGCCGTGAATTTTTATTGCTTATTTTTTCCCAATTCCCTTTTTCTCTTTGAGCCTTGAAGCGGGACCATATTCTTTATATGAAGGTTAGCGCCCAAACCAAAACAAAATTCTGAACCAAAGGTTTTTCAATGCCTATAGGTATTTAGCAAAAAAGCCCATGCGGGCTTTTTAATTTTTTAACAATAGTGCTCAAATACCTCAACAAGGTGGTCACCTATCAACTGGGCATTCCGGCCTTCGATGTGGTGCCGTTCAAGGAAGTGAACCAATTCACCATCCTTAAATAAAGCCATGGCAGGTGAGGAAGGAGGATAGGGAAGGGTATATTCTCTCACTTTTTTCACCGCCTCGGTATCGTTTCCAGCAAATACGGTGGCTAAGGTGCTTGGCTTTTTAGATGATTTCTCCAATGCGCTTCTCACTCCCGGTCGGGCCGCTCCTGCAGCACAGCCGCACACAGAATTGATCACAATAAAGGTTGTTCCTTTATGGCTTTTCAAGTGATTGTCTACATCATCGGCAGTTCTG
Organism: Litoribacter ruber; assembly: GCF_018449405.1. Taxonomy (NCBI): domain Bacteria; kingdom Pseudomonadati; phylum Bacteroidota; class Cytophagia; order Cytophagales; family Cyclobacteriaceae; genus Litoribacter; species Litoribacter ruber. The sequence continues at coordinate 49,197 of NZ_JAHCMY010000009.1, read as the reverse complement.
AATTCCTGAAAACCAACTTCAGTCAATTCAGATCTCATTGGGGCTACTAATTCTTCTGGATACATAGTTATCTTTTTTTATAAAAAACCTAATTCTAATTTGGCTGCCTCGGACATCATGTCCTGAGAGTAGGGTGGGTCAAAGGTAAGTTCTATCTCTACATTGTTGACACCCTGTATTTGTTGGATCTTGGACTTTACCTCTGAAGGGATAAATTCGGCAGCTGGACAGTTTGGAGAGGTCAGCGTCATCAGCACATACACATTATTAACAGGGTATGCACTGATTTCATAGATCAATCCCAACTCGTAAACATCCACCGGAATTTCAGGGTCATAAACCGTCTTGATGGCATTTACCACTTTTTCCTTCAGTTCAGGAATTTCCAACTGGGTATTATTTTCTGTTTCTTGGCTCATAGGGCGTTCATCTTGGACTGGTACGCTATTGCATAAAATTTCATCTGCTTGATCATGGCAGCCAAACCATTGGATCGCTGGGAACCAATGATGCCTCCCATTCCAATCTTTTCTATAAAATAAAGGTCAGCATTGATGATCTCCTGGGGAGTTCGGCCCGACATCACACGAATCAAAAGGCTGATCAGCCCTTTGGTAATATCGGTGTTGCTGTCGGCATGGAATACCACCTTGTCATCCTCGGTGGTGGTGATCAACCAAACCTTGGATTGGCAACCTTTAATAATATTGTCTTCGGTTTTTTCCTCTTCGGGAAAAGCTCCAAGTTGGTTGCCAAGCTCCATTATATAAAATATGGTAGATTCCCTGTCGTCCCCCAGGATTTCAAATTCATCGATGATTTCGTCCTGTACCTTATTGATGTCTGTCATTTGTTCTTTAGTTTGGCAATCTTGCTCACACTTTCGTAAAGCCTGTCCACTTCTTCCAATGTGTTGTAAACAGAGAAGGAAGCTCTAACAGTTCCCTCGATTCGGAATCTGTTCATCAAGGGCTGCGTGCAGTGATGGCCTGTTCTCACGGCAATTCCTCCGGCATCCAGCATCATTCCCACATCAAAGGGATGCATGCCCTGGATCAAAAATGACAGGACGCTTACCTTATTGTCGGCAGTGCCATAGGGGATAAACCCTTTAATGGATGAAAGTTTTTCGGTAGCGTAGGCGAGAAGCTCGTTTTCATGATCTACGATCTGCTTCTTACCGACCGTATTGACAAATTCCAAAGCTTTTTCGAAAGCAATCACATCCCCGATATTGGGTGTTCCTGCTTCAAACTTGAATGGAATTTCATTAAAAGTGGTCTTTTCAAAGCTGACTTCCTTGATCATCTCCCCGCCTCCCTGATAAGGTGGCATGGACTCCAATACTTCCCTTTTTCCATAAAGAACTCCTAGGCCGGTGGGACCGTAGATCTTATGGGCTGAAAAGGCAAAAAAGTCGCAATCGAGTTTTTGCACGTCGATCGTCAAGTGTGAGGAGGACTGTGCTCCATCAAGCATAACTTTGGCTCCCACGGCATGGGCTTTGGCAATGATTTCCTCTACAGGGTTAATCGTGCCCAAAGCATTGCTGACATGAACGATGGAAACTAACTTGGTTTTTGATGTAAGTAGCTTTTCAAATTCCTCAAAAATAATCTCTCCCTTATCATTGATAGGAATAACCTTGAGAATGGCGCCCACCTCCTCGCAGAGCAGTTGCCAGGGTACTATATTGGAATGGTGTTCAAGGGTTGAAATGATTACCTCGTCGCCTTTTTTAACAAACTTTCTCCCAAAGGAGGAAGCTACCAAGTTTATGCTTTCAGTGGTGCCTTTGGTGAAAATAACTTCTTCCACTTCTTTTGCCCCAATAAATTTCTGAATGAGCTCTCTGGTATTCTCGTATTTTCGGGTAGCCCTATCCGCCAGGGTGTGGGCACCACGATGAATGTTTGAATTGTCAGTTTTGTAATAATAGTCAAGCGCCTCGATAACAGAAAGGGGTTTCTGAGTCGTGGCAGCATTGTCTAGATAGACCAAAGGCTTCCCATTTACTTCTTGGTGAAGTATCGGAAAGGAAGCCCTGATGTCTTGGATATTTAAACTCATATATTGCTTTTAGAAGTTTGTACCTAACTTTTTCTGAACCAAGTCAATACAATACTCTTTGAAAGCTTCAATTTTAAGGTGCTCTAAAACGTCTCCAGCGAATGCATACAGTAGGAGAGCCTTACCCTGCTTTTTGTCGATACCTCTCGCCTGAAGATAGAAAAGTGCCTCCTCATCCAGCTGACCAGTGGTACATCCATGAGAACATTTCACATCATCGGCCCAGATTTCAAGCTGCGGCTTGGTGTTGATTGTTGCCTCATCGGACAAGAGGATGTTGTTGTTTTGCTGGAAGGCGTTGGTTTTCTGCGCATCTTCACGAACGAAGATTTTGCCATTGAAAACCCCTCTAGATGTGTCGGCAAGAACCCCTTTGTAAAGTTCGTTGGACTCAGAATGAGGTTTTGTGTGGTCTACATTGGTGTGGTTGTCCACGTGGGTTTTTCCACCCAAAAGATAAAGACCGTACATGTTGCCCTCGCAACCCGAATCAAGCAGGTTAAGCGTAACATTGTTTCGGATCATGTCACCTTCCAGGGAAAGTACAAATGAGGTGAAAGTTGAATCCCTGTGAATGTCAGTCAATAGATTGTTGACCTCCAGAGCTTCGTTGTTCTGATTTTGTACTCTATAATAGTGTATGTGTGAATTGGAGGCAGTTTTGATTTCCACGCTTCCGTTTAGCAAGTAGGCCTGCTCATCCTGGCTCACGGTCTGCTCTATGAAGACTGCCTCTGTATTTTCAGCACAATCGATCCATAATTTGGGAGTGATAAGCTGTCCATCATTGGCTTTTACTAAGTTGAGAAGCAAAACCGGCTTGTCGAGCACCTTGTTTTTAGGAATCTGAATAAAAACGCCTTTTTCAAAACTGGCCTTGTTCAAAGCCAAATAGCTGTCATCGTAAAGGTCCTTAATAGAAAAAGGCGCCTCTGAATTGGTTACGTTGGTAACGGCGTAGCCTTCTCCCAAACTGCTAAGCTCAGCCGAAAACTGGCCATTGTTAAACACCACCACATCAGCATCCAGGTCTTTGATCATAGCCTTGGAAACATCCTGTTGGGTAAGCCCCAATGGTTTTGCCTGCTGAAAAGATTGAATCTTGGATTCTATCCTTTTGGTAATGTTGGTGAATTTATATTCTTCGTGTTTTGTGGTTGGGAAACCATTTTCACGAATAACTTGAGCAGCTTCACTATTACCATTCGGATGAACGGTTGCAAGCAGGCTGTCAGTAATATTATCCTTTGTGATTGTAGTCATTGTATAATTGTCTGGTTGGTAAATTTGGATTAGACAGTCGCTTTGTCTGCTTCCTCTTTGATCCAATCATATCCTTTTTCCTCAAGCTCCATAGCCAATTCTTTGGTGCCTGATTTTACGATTTTACCATTGTATAATACATGGACAAAATCCGGAACGATATAATCCAGCAATCTCTGATAATGGGTCACCACAATGGTGGCGTTGTTATCGGACTTCAATTGGTTTACGCCATTTGAAACAATCCGTAAAGCATCAATGTCAAGTCCTGAGTCTGTTTCATCCAAGATGGAGAGGGTAGGCTCAAGCATAGCCATCTGGAAGATTTCGTTTCTCTTTTTCTCTCCTCCGGAAAAACCTTCATTCAAGGATCTGCTCAGCAATTTTTGGTCGATCTCGACCAGCTTCATTTTTTCTTTCATCAAAGAAAGGAACTTCACTGCATCCAAAGGCTCCAAGCCTCTGTACTCCCTCACTTGGTTAACTGCCGTTCTCAGGAAGTTTGTAGAGGATACACCAGGTATTTCTACTGGATATTGGAATGCCAAAAACACACCTTCTCTTGCTCTATCTTCAGGGCTGAGATCAAGCAAATCCTTGCTCTTGAAAGAAACTTCACCTTCAGTCACCTCATATTCCTCTCTACCTGCCAATACGGAGGCGAGCGTAGATTTACCTGAACCGTTTGGTCCCATGATAGCATGGACTTCACCGGCTTTAACTTCAAGATTGATACCTTTAAGGATAGGCGTTCCTTCAACTGATGCGTGTAAGTTTTTTATAGATAGCATAATAGTAATTCAATTTTTAGATTTTATCCGACACTTCCTTCTAGGGTAAGGGCAAGAAGTTTTTGGGCCTCAACGGCAAATTCCATTGGAAGCTGGTTCAGTACTTCTTTAGCGTAACCGTTTACGATTAGGGCTACCGCATCTTCAGTGGCAATCCCTCTCTGGTTACAGTAGAAGAGCTGGTCTTCTCCGATTTTGGAAGTTGTGGCCTCATGCTCCACTTTGGCGGTGGAATTTTGGATATCTATGTAAGGGAAGGTGTGGGCACCACACTTAGACCCCATTAATAAGGAGTCGCACTGGGAGAAGTTTCGGGCATTGTGGGCCCTTTTCATTACCTGCACCTGTCCACGGTAGGAATTCTGGGATTTGCCCGCAGAGATGCCTTTGGATACAATTCTGGATTTGGTGTTTTTACCGATGTGGATCATTTTGGTCCCGGTATCGGCCTGCTGATAATTGTTGGTCACAGCCACGGAATAGAACTCCCCGATGGAATTGTCACCTTTTAATATACAGCTTGGGTATTTCCAGGTAACCGCTGAACCGGTTTCCACCTGCGTCCATGAGATCTTGGAATTGTCTCCAAAACAGATCCCTCTTTTGGTTACGAAATTGAAGATACCGCCTTTGCCTTCCTTGTCTCCAGGGAACCAGTTTTGGACGGTAGAATATTTTACCTCGGCATCTTTGGCTGCAAAAATCTCAACTACTGCTGCATGAAGTTGGTTCTCGTCCCTCTGAGGGGCCGTACAACCTTCTAGATAAGAACAGTAAGAACCCTCATCCGCTACGATCAAAGTTCTTTCAAACTGACCGGTGTTGGCGGCGTTGATTCTAAAATAGGTGGAAAGCTCCATTGGGCATCTCACCCCTTTAGGAATATAGCAGAAAGACCCATCGGAGAATACCGCAGAATTCAATGCCGCATAATAATTATCGGTCATCGGTACCACTGAGCCCAAATACTTTTTGACAAGTTCCGGGTGGTTGTGTACAGCCTCACTGAATGAGCAGAAAATGATACCAAGCTTGCCCAAGGTCTCCTTAAAAGTAGTACCTACCGAAACGGAATCCAGCACCGCGTCGACGGCAATGCCTTGAAGCCTTTTTTGCTCATTGAGGGAAATGCCCAGCCTTTCATAAATCTGAAGAAGCTCAGGGTCTACCTCGTCGAGGTTCTTTGGTTTTTTGGACTGCTTTGGGGCAGAATAGTATCTTAATTTTTGAAGATCAATTTTAGGGTAATGAACATTTGCCCACTCGGGCTCGGTCATTTTCTCCCATGCCCTGAAGGCCTTCAATCTCCAATCCAGAAGCCATTGCGGTTCTTCTTTTTTGGCAGAGATCCAGCGGATGATTTCCTCATTCAGACCAATGGGAGCCTCATCGGCCTCATAGTTGACCGACCAGCCATGTTCATATTCTTTTGAAGTAAATTCTTCTAAAATCTGATTGTCTTTGCTCATAAAGTCGAGTTATTTAGACTAATTACATTTTGTAGCGCAAAGATACAACATTAATCCAATTTTTTATGTTCAAAGACGTTTACAATTATTGGGTTTGGGAGTAAAATTTATCTATAAGCTGCTGATTTTTAGGTGTTTTTGATTGGGCCTGTAGCGCTTTTCCAAATTACAAAATCTATAAATATCAATAGCTTTGATTAGAAAAACACTAAATAATTTTTCCTTAGATTTAATCTAAATAGTGTTACTATAAGGCAGTCGCACCATAAGGATTCGCGTTATTGACTGTTATCAAATAGTTGGATAGGCCGGTTGATGCTTTCTTCCAGCACAATAAGGGTTTCGGTCCGGTCGATGCCGTCTACTTTCTGGATCTTGTTCAACACGTCCCTCAGGTGATTGGTGTCCTTGCAGATGATTTTTGCGAAGATGCTGTAATTACCTGTTGTGTAATAAGCGTTGATCACCTCAGGAATAGCCTTGAGCTTGATGATGACATTATCATAAAGGGAGCTTTTCTCCAGGTAAATCCCCAAAAACGCCGAAATGTCATATCCCAGTTTTGAGAAATCTATGTTTAAGGTAGCGCTTTTGACCACACCCATCTCTTCTAGCTTCCTCATGCGCACGTGCACCGTTCCCGAAGAAACAAAAACTTTCTTGGCAATTTCTGTGTAAGGAGTTTTGGCATCCTCATTCAAAAGGGAAATAATTTTTAAATCTACATTGTCAATATCTAAAATTTTGTCCATCTGAAAATGTTTAAATTAAGTTATGTGCAATAAACAGGTATGTAAATTATAAAATTGTTAAAAAATTCCAAAATTTAAATTTAGGAATAGGATTTGATTTTATGGTAGTTAATTTTGCTGGGAAGCTTAGTTGCTGAATATTAATTTTGGAGGGGTATAAAATAATGCAATTAAAGATTGAATTATTGGTTATTTATTCCATAATTTGTAACAGTGATTGAGCATAAAACTTTTGAATCTCTAAAGTTATATTTGGGTTTATATTCGGAAAAAGTCCTGCTGGTAGCAGGACTTTTTTTATGCCCCTAGAAAGTTTGGAATGATTTTTTCTACACGTTTATTGATTTTAAATGCAAATATTTGTTTTTGAAATTAATTTTTGTGAATTTTGAATTATCAACTTTCTAGGTATGAGAACATTTATTTTTACACTGCTTTGCTTTTCAGCGGTTTCGGTAAGTTTCGCTCAAGGAACACTTTTCAGTGCCTACGCACTTTCGGCGGATTTACTAATTCCCAAAACCACTGTAAATGATTATGAAAAGGATGATTTCCTAAGCTATTCCTACTACGAATCTGGCGAACTGAAAGCCATCAAGCCAATTGTGGACGGAAAATTTGAAGGAGAATTGCTGTCTTTTTATCCTGATGGAACTTTGAGAAGAAGAGAGTTTTTCGAAAATGGAAAATCCATGGGTGGGGTTTGCTTCGATATGGATGGAAAAATCCTTCCCTATGAGCCTTTCATGAAGTTTGCCGAATTAAAAGGCAAGGAAGATGCCGCCGATTTTGTGGATGGATACACCTCTTTCATCTTCAGAACCAAAAAGAGCGCTCTGCTTGATGAAGTGAAGGTTATCCTTAACATCAACCAACATGGTAAATTGGTAGGGTACAAATTTGATGGGCATGCAGATAAGGGAACCCAGGAAAGAGTTGATTATGTGCTGAGACAAATGCCTGATTGGCATCCAGCAATCGAGGAAGGGGTATATGTACCTATGGACTTCGAATTGACAATAAGAAAATAATTAAGTGTTTTGTGATGATAAAGTTTAAGGCTTGACCGTTTGGTCAAGCTTTTTTTTGCTATTTATTAAAATCCGGGATTGGGAATTACTTAAATTTTAAGCCTACTGTTATATCCCTCAAATTGGGCTTGTCAGCTTGATCCTTAAATATTTAAACGGATATCATAGCCTATATCTAATTATTGCTCCATTGATCACAATCCTCTGTAGTTTTGACGTTAATTCAAGTAAATTCCGCGTGAAAATAAATCAACCAGTATGCTTAATAAGAAGTTACTTGCCGCAGGACTGCTGATGACAATGTCATTTGGCCTTTCTGCCCAAGAAAAAAGGCCCCTGACCCATGATGATTATGATGCCTGGGAATCGGTCTCCTCTGAGAAGGTTTCCAAAAACGGAAAATGGGTCGCCTATGAAATCAGCCCCCAAGACGGAGACGGCAGGATTGAAGTAGCCGCCCATCAAAATCCTGCCGAAAAACATGCTATTCAAAGAGGGAAAAACTTTGTCTTCTCCAACAATGGAGACTTCCTCATGGGCTTGATCAAGCCCCAAAAGGACTCGGTTCGGGTATTAAAGCTGAAAAATACGGCCAAGGACAAAATGCCGAAGGATTCACTTTTCATCCTTTCTCTAGGCAATGGCGAAGTGGAAAAAATGGCCAAAATTAAGTCCTTTAAAACCCCAAAGGATAACGGTAACTGGCTGGCGGTCCATTTTGAAAAAGAAACCAAAAAGCAGGATAAATCCGATACCACTGAGGTAAAGGACAAGCCTAAAAAAACCGAGGGCACCAACCTTCTTGTGAGAAGTTTTGACGGGGAAAGAAAGTGGACCTTGGATAGGGTGAAGGATTACGGTTTTTCGGATGAGGGCAATTACCTGTATTTTACCAAAGCCACCGAGGATACACTGAAAAATGAAGGTGCCTACATCCTAAACCTGCGCAATGGGGAGACCACCCAAGTGGATGAAGGAAAGGTAAATTATGCGGGCATGGTCATCGATGGACCCGAGAAAAACTTTGCCTTCATGGCTACCGAGGACTCGCTAAAAGCCAAAAAGCCATATTACGATCTATATCTTTATGATATAGCAAAAAAGGACCTGAAAAAAGTAGCCGGAAAAGGCACTCAGGGGATTCTTGAATATGGTATGGTAAGCAAAAACGGCGACTTGGTATTTTCCAAAGATGGAAGCCGGTTGTATTTTGGTACGGCTCCAGATTATGTCACGTACGAGTATGAAGAAGACACTACGATCTTAAAAGAGGAACGGGTTTCCCTGGATATTTGGGGCTGGCAGGATGATGAGATTCAGCCTATGCAACTCAAGCAAAAAGATAGGAAAAACAAAAAAACATATTTGGCCACTTACCACATGAAATCGGGTAAAGTGACCCAGGTGGCAGATATGAAAGTTGAAAACATCAATAGGGACAAGTATGAGCGGCACAAGTTAGCCCTTGGGTCGGATGATAAGCCTTATCGCCGCAATTACAGCTGGGATATCCAGATCGGAAGGGATGTGTATGTGGTGGACCTGGAGACAGGGGAGAAAACCTTGGTGGAGAAAAACCTAAAAGGCTATCCGTCGCTTTCACCGGAAGCAAAGTTTGTGTATTGGTACAGCACGCCTGATAGCACCTGGATGGCCTATGACATCAAGACCAAGCAGAAAAGAAACCTTTTGGCCGAAATTGATGATATCAATTTTTACGATGAGATTCACGACAGCCCTTCCATGCCGTCAAGCTACGGAAACGGTGGATGGTTGAAAAACGATGAGGCATTCCTGGTTTACGATAAATATGATATCTGGAAGGTTGATCCTACAGGGAAGAAAGAACCAGTAAACATCACCAAAGGGGAAGGCCGTCAAAACAAAGTGAAATACAGAATCCAGACCTTGCATGAGGATGAGGAGGAATATGGTATTGATTCCAAATCACCATTAGTGTTGACAGCATTCCATGAATTTAGCAAGAAAAACGGTTTCTATAAAGGTGACCTGCAGGGCAAAAACTCCCCTGAGGAGTTGCTATTTACCGATCATCGCTATTACGGTTTGAAGAAAGCTGAGAAAAGCGATGAGGTGATTGTTAGGAGATCAACTTACCATGAATACCCAGACCTGTATGCCACAAGTCTAGACTTTGCAAACCTGAACCAAATCTCCGAAACTAACAGCCAGCAGGCCGATGTTAACTGGGGTTCTGTAGAATTGGTGGATTACCGCGCAAATGACGGTACGCCCATGCAGGGGTTGCTATTCAAGCCTGAGAATTTCAGAGAGGACGGCAACTATCCTATGATGGTGTATTTCTATGAAAGAAATTCTGATGGTCTACATAATTACAGACCACCTGCACCAAGTGCTTCTACCATCAATATTCCATTTTTTGTGAGTAATGATTACGTGGTTTTTGTGCCGGATATCAAATACGATTTGGGGCTTCCGGGGCCAAGTGCTTTTAATAGCATCATGCCAGGTGTACAAAAAGTGGCTGACATGGGTTTTGTAGATAAAGAAAACATGGCTATCCAAGGTCAAAGCTGGGGTGGATACCAAGTGGCTTATCTGATCACACAAACAGACATGTTCAAGGCTGCCGGAGCGGGGGCTCCCGTGGTAAACATGACTTCGGCTTATGGCGGTATCCGTTGGGGTACGGGTATGAGCCGTATGTTCCAGTATGAGCAGACCCAATCCAGAATTGGCGGTACGCTATGGGAAAAGCCTTTGTACTATATTGAAAACTCTCCCTTGTTTTACAGCGACCGTGTAAACACGCCAGTTTTGATCATGCACAATGATGCCGATGGCGCGGTGCCGTGGTATCAGGGCATTGAAATGTTTATGGCTCTCAAAAGGCTAAATAGCCCAGCCTGGCTTTTGGTGTACAATGATGAAGATCATAACTTGGTGCAGCGTAAAAATAGAAAAGACCTTTCAATCAGGTTGTCTCAGTTCTTTGACCATTACCTTAAGGACGCCCCGGCTCCCCTGTGGATGACGGAAGGACTTCCAGCCACTGAGAAGGGCAGGACTTTGAAGTATGAGCTTTCAAAATAAAAAATGATTAAAAAAATCCCCATCAGATATGATGGGGATTTTTTATTCCCAAATGCCTTGGGGAACGATTTCGAGTACATGTCCAAAAGGGTCCTCAAAATAAAAACTTTCCAAATCACCTTTCCACTTTTGGAAGTGGGTAATCCATATTCCCTTTTCCTTTACCCTTTCCAATGTTTTTTCATAATCCTTTTGTGATACTTCAAATGCCAAATGCTGCTTGCCGCGGGCATAATGGAGAGGAAGGTTTTTCTCTTCCTTGGTAGCCTCAGGGTTAAAGCAGAGCAATACCGAGCTGCCGCATCGGAAAAAGATATGGCGCCCTTCTACTTTTGATATTAAAGGCATTCCCAGTTTTTCATGATAAAATTCATGCGCTTTGTCTAGGTCATCCACATACAGGCAACTTTCCTTTATTTGGGTAAAATTCATGGTTGAGTTTTTGGTTAATGTCCAGTTAACCAATTTCGCTTACTCCTCGCTCAATTCCAAAGCCTGCGCCTCAAAATGGCTTGCTATTTTTTCCAAAGAAAGGTTTTTGTCTATTGCTAAAATAGAACCTCCCACAGTAAAGATTTTTTCCTTTATCCCTTCAATCAATTTGCTGTCAAAATTGCCGAGAACATAGTCCTTGCCCTCAAAAGTATATTTTTGATGATAAGGGAAGTTTTCTTCCAAAAGCTGAGAATCTGCAGTGATTACAAATTGGTGTTCGGAAGAGGCTGGAGCTGCGTATTGTTTCTTTAGGCCATTTTCAACCAATGTATATTTGAATCCAGAACTGCTTTTGGCCAAGTCGGAATATACTGCGGAACCCGTGGCCAGGCCTCCAGCACCTTTACCCTGAAAGTTTTGCAATCCTATGTTTTTAGACAATATGCTGATCGCATTATACTCATTTTCAACTTGGCTCAAAGGGTGATTTGGCCCTACCAAGGTTGGAAAAATTGAGGCAGACACATCTCCGTCTTTTACTGAGCTTAGGGCTATAAGCTTAATTTTTCCGCCTACTTTCTTAGCAAGTGAAAAGTCCTCAGCCTGGAGGTGGTCTATGCCAATGCAAGGGATTGACTTTTCATCAAGGTGGATTCCGTAGGAGTGGGCCGCCAAAATACAGAGCTTGCTGGCCACGTCACTTCCATTGATATCGAAGGAGGGGTCTGCTTCGGCATATCCATTATCTTGAGCCTGTTTTAAGGCCTCTTCAAAGTTTTGGTTTTCCTGCTGGATTTTGCTGAGGATATAATTGGAAGAGCCATTGAGAATCCCTTGGATTTCCTCAATTTGATCCCCTTGATATTGGGTGCTGATATTGGAGAGTACCGGGATGCTTGCGGCAACGGCTGCTTCGTATAAAAATTTACCTCCATGGGCTCTTTCAAGTTCCAATAGTTCTGGAAGGTGCTTGGCCACCAGTTTTTTATTCGCAGATATTACAGTCTTGCCCGACTCCAATAGCTTTTTGGCAATAAAATAGGCTGTCTCCGTCTCACTGATTAGCTCAACCCCGATTTCAGAATCCGCCAACAGGGCTTCAAGGTCATACTGAAAACTGATTCCTTTTGGCCGCTCCTTTTCTTTGCTTTTAACTGCAATGTGCTGGGGCTTGAGATTTTTTCCATCCTTATTGGCGATTTCATAATACCCTTGGCCTACTACGCCAAACCCTATAAGTCCTATTTTATTTCCCATTTTCTGTATATAGATAAAAAGATTTTAAGATGTAATGAAGTTGTTCGTACTCGATCAGAAAGGCATCGTGCCCATATGAAGAGCTGATTTCGGAATACTTACCGTCCAGGCAGTTTTCGGAAATGTATTGGCTTTCTTCCTTGCGGAATAGTTGATCGGTGTCGATACCTACTGTGAGCATTTTTGCTTTGATTCCCTGCAGAGCCCGCTCGGTGCCGCCACGGCCCCGTCCAAGGTCATGGCTATCCATGGCCTTGGTCAGAACCCAGTAGGACAAAGCATGGAACCTGTCCGCCAATTTTTTCCCCTGATACTGGAGGTAGCTGCTGACTTTGTAATTGTCCAGTTTCTCTTCCATATCATCCTGGCTTTGCTGAAAGGTATCCGGGTGCCTATAGGTAAGCATGCCAATGGCCCTGGCGGCTCTTAAGCCTGACTTGCCTGCTTCTGCAATCTCCTCTCCCCAAGTGCAGTCTGCTTGGATCGCCATTCTCTGCGCCTCATTAAATCCGCGGATCCATGGGGTTGACTTGGCGTTTGCGGCAATGATGATGCTGTAATCCAGCCTTGACCCGAGCTGATAAGTCCATTCCAAAGCCACCTGCCCACCAAGTGAACCACCAACCAAGGTATGGATATGCTCTACCCCCAGATGCTCCCTCAATTTCTCCAAGGCCCCTGCCATATCACGTGTAGTGAGTTGGGGAAATTGATAGAAATAGGGCTTCCCTGTTTCAGGATTGCTGCTCAATGGGTTGGTCGAGCCATAGCATGAACCCAATAAGTTGGTACAGATAATTTTATATTGCTTGGGATCGTAGAATTTGTCTTCACCCACCAAGCCAGACCACCACTCGTGCACATCGGCATTTCCGGTGAGGGCATGGTTGATCCAGATGACGTGGCTGTCAAGTGCTTCTGGGTTGCCATAAATGGTGTAGGCAATCTGGAATCCGGCCAGATCCTCACCGGATTCCAAAAGATACCTGTCTTCGTAATGAAATACTCTTGACTTGTCTTCAATCTCAAGCAAAGGAGAGTTTAGATTCATGTTCTTGCGTGGTTTTTTCTAATGCGTTTGATAGATCCGCCTTGATGTCGTCGATATGTTCAAGCCCAACTGATATTCTCAAAAGGGTAGGGGTGACGCCGGCCTTGAGCTGTTCCTCATCGCTAAGCTGCTGGTGGGTGGTGACAGCGGGCTGAATGATCAGGGTTTTTGCATCTCCCACATTTGCAAGATGGGAAATCAGCTCCAGGTTATTGATCAATGAGGTGGCTTCCTCTTTTTCTCCCTTTAGTTCAAAACTCAATACTCCTCCATATCCGTTTTTCAAATACTTCTTAGCCAAGTTGTGGTAAGGAGAGCTTTCGAGGCCGGGGTAATTTACCTTCTTCACTTTTGGGTGGTCAGCAAGCCACTTGGCTAATACCAAGGCATTGTCCACTGTCCTTTGAACTCTAAGTGACAGGGTTTCTAATCCCTGAAGTAAAAGGAAGGAATTGAAGGGGCTTTGGGCAGGGCCAAAGTCCCGGAGGCCTTCCACCCGGGCACGAATGGCAAAGGCTATATTCGGCAAACCTAGCTGGTTTCCTTCACCGAAGGCCTCCCAGAAATTAAGTCCATGGTAACCTTCTGATGGTTCTGAAAACTGTGGAAATTTCCCGTTGCCCCAATTGAAGTTGCCTGCATCTACGATTACACCTCCGATGGAAGTCCCATGTCCGCCAATCCACTTGGTAGCCGAGCTGGTCACTACACTGGCCCCATGGGCAATGGGCTGAAATAGGTAGCCCCCGGCCCCAAATGTGTTGTCCACTATTAAGGGGATGTCGTGTTTTTTGGCCACCGCCGCCACTGCCTCAAAGTCCGGAATGTTGAACTCGGGGTTTCCTATGGTCTCCAGATAAAGTGCCTTAGTATTTTCATCTATGAGCTTTTCAAAAGCAGCTGGGCTGTCATTCTCGGCAAACTTTGCCTGTATTCCAAGCCTTTTGAAGGCCACTTTGAACTGGTTGTAGCTTCCGCCATAGAGGAATGGCGTGGTGACAAAATTGTCCCCGGCTTGTAAGATGTTGTTTAAAGCTAAAAACTGGGCAGCCTGACCTGAGGCGGTAGCCACGGCAGCCACACCGCCCTCGAGAGCTGCAATGCGTTTTTCGAAAACATCCGTGGTCGGATTCATGATCCGGGTATAAATGTTGCCGAATTCTTTTAGGCCAAAAAGGTTGGCCCCATGTTCAGCGCTGTTAAATACATAGGAAGTGGTTTGATAGATAGGAACGGCCCTGGAATTGGTACTCGGATCGGGTTCCTGGCCTGCATGCAGCTGTAAGGTGTCGAAATGATAGTTCTTGGACATGGCGAAATTTTTTAAATTATGGAAAATAGGATTTTAGTGGGGCTCCGTAGAGGGAGCCAATGGAAACAAGCGCAACCTGGGAAGGTTACGGATTAAGAAATACAATAGCAGCAAACTCTCCTAGGGTTAGGGAAGTTAAAGAAACTGTAAAGATTGTTGGATAAGGAAATTCTTGCGTATATCATCGGTTAAGAATTTATATTTCCCAATGAGGATATTCTCATAGGGCAGGAATTGGCACCTTGGATTTTCCAGGTTGCCAGAGGGTCATAGAGCCTGTCTCTCACCTCTTCTGTATAAATCCCAACACTCAAAAAGCGATAGGATAGAACAAAGTAAAGCTATCGATGTTGAAAATGCAAAGCATAACTTCTTTTTTTATCAAAAATTCAACAGAAACCACCTTGAAACACTTTATTGCCATATTTATTAGCCTTTTGTCTTTTACGACCCATGCCCAAACGGTCCAAAAACTCAATGCCGAAATTAAATATGGATTTATTATCCCCCATGCTGAGGACCTCCGCCCCGTGTCAAGTACAAATCCCATTGGACTACAGCTCACCTATTCCCAAATGGGCCTGAGTCAAGAGGCTTACGAGGTCTGCAACTGCTTTTTTGATTGGGGAGTCCAGTTAAATTTTCATGATTTCAACAATCGCGATATTTTGGGGCAGGCTATTTCTGTTTCTACTTTCTTTGAACCGATATTGGCCCGATGGGACAAAATGAATTTCTCTATAAGGGGAGGGATAGGCACGAGTTACCTCACAAGGGTTTACGATGAACAGGACAACCCCGAAAACCAGTTCTTCAGCGCCCCGTTGAGCTTTTTGATATATCTCCAACCCCGTTTGAATTTTCAGATTTCAGAAAGCTGGGATGGCAACTTGTCCCTTTTTTACAACCATATCTCCAATGGGGGTCAAAGCCAACCCAATAGAGGCATGAATTATCCCATGTTAGGGGGTGGGGCAACCTATTATTTTGACAGGCAGCCATTTCCTGATTATTCTCCTAAAAGGGTTAAAGGTGGGGTAAGGTATTATGCGGAAGTGTTTTCCACCCAACGAAAAAGCGAAATGCGTGAGGGTAGGGATTGGGTTCTTGGCTTTGGTGCAGGGGCATACCACCCCGTTAGTGGGATCAATGCTTTAGGCTTGGGTGGGGAGTTGGCCCATGACCAATCCTTGAATCAGGCAGAAGAGGTAGGGGAAGGCTTTATTGCCGCCCCCTTTATTTCCCACCACTTCTTGTTTGGGCGCTTTGAATTTGCCCAAAGGTTTGCCTATTATGCTAGCAAGCCCGACAATTATACGAGCAATAATTTCTATCAAAGGTATATCCTTCAATACCGCGTCTGGGAAGGGCTACACCTTGGAGCATCTTTAAAAAGCCATGCCCATGTGGCCGAAAACATAGATGTCCGGGTTCAGTGGAAATTTTGATCCATACCTATCCTTACCTTTACATAATCCCAGCAAAAAGATGGTTTCAAAAAGTTGAGCCCATTGGCAACTTTGATAGCAGTGGGATGGGATAGCTTTTCCTTGATTCTATAGATGAGGTAATCCAGATAACGGGTATAAGTCAGGTAGATGAAGCCATATTTCAATCCTTTCATGAGCAAATTCTCCTTCTGGAATTTATAAAGGGATTTGTAATAGGGGTTGTAGCCTGATTTGGAAATATTTTGGGTGTGAAGCCGGTAGCCCGCGGTCACACATTCGAGAAACTTGATTTCCCACTTTTCCTTGATAATTCTAAACCACATGGGATAATCATCTATAAATGGATACCTTTCATCATACCCATCCAGTGTCTCCACCACATCGCGGCGGATAAGGGTGGCCATGGCTGGAATTGGGTTGTCAAGCAGGAGCGACCTTTCATAGGGCTTAGCTAGGGCTGCGCCGAAAGCAGGGCCATCCATTTTTTGTAACTTATAAAATGCCCTTGCACGGCTATAAATCAACCCGACGTTGGCATCAATCTCACAGTTCAGCAAGTTGGAAATGGAGTCGGGAAATAAAAGGTCGTCACCAGGCAAAACCTTGACCCAATCTCCGCTGATATATTTTAAGGCACGGTTAATATTGGGAGTAATGCCACTATTGACTGGGCTGGTGACCAATTCGCAATGGACAAAGCTAGCCGCATTTTCTTTGATCCAGTCTTCAATCAAGGCTACTGTATCATCTTTTGAATGGTCGTCGGTGACGATCAGTTCAATATTACCGTAATTTTGATTTTTAACACTGTCAAGGGTATCAATTATGAACATGCTAGAATTATAGGTCACCACGATTATCGATACTAGGGGGGACCTTTCAATTTCTTTTGCGCTATTATCCATCATGTCTAAAAGGTTTTTTCTTCCTGCAAAAGTGTTTCCTGCCACGCCTTATAGGCCAATGACTCATTTATTTCCACATCATCAAAAGTGACCACCTGACCAGGTTCCACCGTTCGGGTAAAATGAACCTTGCTCATCAACCCAATGGGTACATGGCTGGGTTCCTCAGCTATTTCCATGGCTTCACCCCTTACTTCCATGCTGCCAATTCCCTTCTCTATTAGTGTCCCCGCTGCTATGCGCTTTTTGGCTACGGTAGCCACGGATACAGTAGGAAACCTGCCATTATCAATCAATACCTTGTCGGTATGATAAAACTTCAGAATCGTCTTGGGAATTTCAAAATAGCAAAGATGGGTATGCTTGTAAAGCAGGTAATGGGGGCCGTCACCCATTTTGTAAGTCTTTAAGCCCGCAGCCAAATCATTATGATGGGTACCCACCAAAAATACACCCGGAGGCGCAGTGGGAGAAATGATGTAGTCACTTAGCACCTTATTCTGGGCCGAAGCGATAGTGGCTAGATGGAAAGCCCCTGCTTCCAAATTGTCGGTCTTTTCTCCGATCAAGCCTCTTTGCGCAATGTTGGCCCCAAAGGCATTGGCTACCAAGGCCTGCTCAATCTGCAGTTTGGTCCCATCAGTGAAAGAGGTTACCGAATTGACCGTGAAGCCCTGCTTTTTGGCCCAGAAAGTCATGTCGTCAAAGCCGGGGTTATGGTTGAGAAAACCTTTGATGTTGCCATATACCAAGGGGGTAAAGCCCATCTGCAAAGCTTCCTCCCGCAGGGCGGCAAGACATCCCGGTTGATCACCCTCCGCCTCGGTGATCTGGCCCCGGCTGGATAGCCAAGTCCCTGAAAGGACCTGCGTGTCGGCATCCATGGTTACGACCTTGACCCCATACTGGAAAGCCAGGTCGATAATGGCTGTGGAGTAAATGGGGTCTCCGGTGCTGACCACCAAAATATCCGAATGTTCAAGTACCTGTTGTATGGATTGGGTGATCAGCTCTTGGGATACCCCCAGATCAGGGATAATTCCCTTTCGGCGGGTGAGGATATAGCTCACCTCCATGTCCTTTCTCTTGCTGATCAGCCTGGCCAAACCTCTGGCAATGGTGCCAGTGCCCACGATCCCTACCCGGATCTTAAAAAGTTCTCTTCTCATGATAAAAAATTTTATGTTAATAATAAAAGTGAAACTAAAATACGGGAAGTTTGGGTAAAATGCAAAAAATACCATTTAAAAAATCATTAATTTGTGGTGAAATGCTTTTTTATAAAAAAAAGCCGCTCCATTTAAATGAAGCGACTTAGTGTTTTATTTTTTATATGTATCCAGCAATATTACCCCTACATCTTTGAAACTGCCGGAGTTTTGGTCTGTTGCTAGGATAAAGCCTTTTTCGGTCTTCGGTCCCATCACGGTGGGCAGGCTTCTGTCCTTTCAATCAAAGGAAAAAAGGCCAGCTGCATTGGCTGCAGGCAGTCGTTATTGCGGAAAACCAAATTATTTTTTCTCCTCTTTTGTAGTGATCAAGACCGCCCCGTGTTTAGCAGCAGAACCGTAAAGGGAGGTCGTCCTGGCTGGATCTTTCAGCACTTCGAATTTTTCAAAATTATTTGGGTCCAACTCTTTCAATTTTTCGTATTCGGTTACCCTACCATCTACAATAAATAAAGGTTGCTTTTCTCTTTTTTCGTCTAATTTCAGATTAACCTTATCTGATTGTAAATCCGTATAATTGACAGACCTTATTCCTTTTCTGGAAAGTACTTTTTCCACGTCTTTTAAACTACCCATGTTCACATTGTCATTTGCAGAGATGTTTGCAGTGACTTTAGTGAATTTTTCCAGTTGATTCAAATAGTTTTCAAGGTAGGCCTCAAACTTGATCAGGTCAAAAGTCTGACCGTTGAACTGGACCTCATCCTTGGATTTAATGTTTATATTGATCTGTTTTTTACTTGGCTCGGGGCCATAACCGGTTACTACAATTTCAGGGGTTGTGTGGCCAGGGCGGGAGTCAATGATTTTTTCCTCCTTTTTGTCACTTCCAGCCATTCTGAACTTAATAGGCAACCTCATCCTTACGGCAACCTCTTCACCTCTTTGTTTTCCAGGAATCCAATCCTCGGCATTTTCTATCAGCCTCAAGGCCTCCTCATCTGCACCGCCTCCAATGCCCCTAAGAACATCAGGGTTTTCCAGTTTTCCGTCTTTGGATACGGTGAAAACCACATAAACAGTTCCCTCAATATTGTTCTCTCTGGCTCTTTGTGGGTAGGTGATATTTTTGGATAGGTACTTGTTCCAAGCCTCCATTCCCCCAGCAGGCATAGGCGGATTTTCTACCACATCGTAAACCTCACTTTCGCCAATTACTGGTCTGACCGTCCTTGGACTTTCAGTTTTGGGGCGGGGTGCTTTTGGAAAGAAATCATGGCTTGCAGTATGGTCTCCTTGGCTGGTAAGCAAGTGTCGGATCGTATGCACAGTGGGTACAGGCTTGCCGTCTTTTTTGGCAGGTTCCCACTTAGGAGCATCAGGACCAGATAGAATAGCAATTACCTTTTCATCCAAACCTCCGCCAAAGCTTCTCTTGACTACGGGATTGGTAATGTTGCCACTCTCATCCACCACAAATTCAATTTCCAGTTCTCTTTGCAGATTCAGCATCCTTTCCTTTTCAGGCATGGAGATGGCGTTTTTCAGGAATTGATTCCAGGTTTCTTTTCCGCCCTTGGGCCTGGCTTCTTGATCCACGTTCTTCTCATACATTTTGCCATACTTCTTGGTAGTGATGGATTGTATGCTAAGGTTATCAATCATGCCCAACACCTTGATATACTCCTGGTCATCTTGGATATTGGTAAAGGTATACTGCAACTCTCCAATCTGCGCGGTAAGGGTGCCGTCTTTTAAGGGGCTGATCAGCTCGTAATGTTTGGGCTGCTTGATTTTGACCACTTTGATGCCCACCTCTAAGGTGTCTTTTGCATTTATCAGCTTGTTTTCCAGTTCGGAAAGGCCACTTCTGTTGATGCTTTCGGTAAGGAAGGATGGTTGATAGGTTTTCATGGACACCAGCCCGAGCAACATAGCTGTCAAGGGAAGTACCATCACCATTTTATACCAGTTGATTTTAGGCGACTTTTTCATCATTAATATTCTTTTTAAGGTTGTAGATCTAATGAAATAGTTGCCGATAGGAAGATCTAAGCCTTTAAAAGCTATTCTAATGATTAATTTCTTGTAATTCTCTTTATTGGGAACCTTGGCGAGCACCTTTTCATCGGCCAGGTATTCATGGGTATCGATGAGCGCTGTGCGCATGAGGTGTATGGCCGGGTTAAACCAAAACAATAAACTCAATATTTGATAATAGATCACATCATAGGTATGACCCTGGCGGATGTGTTCAATTTCGTGATTGATGATCTGCGCTTTTTCAGATTCATTCAATTTCTCTGTGTCATCCCAAAAGAGACGGTTGAAATAAGAAAAAATGGGGGCCAGGCCAAAGGTGGGGATCTTAAGGTACTTGTCCGTGATGTGGTAGGAGGACTCATACCAGCCTTTCCTGAAAAGGGCCTGAAGTTGATAAAATTGGGCTATCAGCCGGGCGGCCAATAATAGGGTGATAATTAAATAAGCAATGAAAAGATAATCGGTAATCTCCCAGAGTACGGGCAGCCGCGAACTGCTTACCGTGACCTCGGGGAGGCCAAATGAGCCAGCAATTTCTTCAGGTGCTTGCTGTGAAGCGAGCACCTGATAGAAATTTGTGTTTTCCAGAGAAATGCTGGGTTTGTTAAAGTCTACCGGGATCTCAATTATGGGAAAAAGCAGGGCTAGGAGGGGGGTAATTAAGATGTAAATCCTAGCTAGTGTAAAGGCTTTCTCATTTTTGATAAAGCACCAGTATATTCCGTAAAAAAAGAACAGACAAAAGGTGCTCTGCCAAATATAATTGATAGCCCCGGCCATGTTATTTGTTGATTACATCTGACTTAACCTCGTCCATCAATTTCTCCAATTCCTTTACATCAAGATTCTCATCTTTGGCAAAGAATGAGGTCAGTTTGGTGAATGACCCTCCAAAGTAACCTGTCAACAGGTTTTTGATAGAGAAACTTCTGTATGAATCCTTGGAGACTATTGGATAGTACTCGTGGGATTTACCGTAAGCCTTGTGCTTTACAAAGCCTTTGCGCTCCAAAATCCTGATGATTGTGGACACAGTGTTGTAAGCCGGCTTCGGCTCATTCATTTTTGCGAGGATATCTTTGACAAAACCTTTCTCGATATCCCATAGAATCTGCATAACCTGCTCTTCTGCGCGTGTTAATTCTCTCATGTTCGTATGGTTTTTTTTTGTAACTTAATCAGTTAGTTTTTTTAAAGCAAATTTTTTGGCTAAATCTTTCTATCGGCACTGTAAAAATAGTAAAAACCTCTCTTTTAAACAAATTATTTAGTTTAAAAATTAAACAGTTCGGTAAATTGGACGCAAAAAAGCCGCTATTCCTAGCGGCTCTCGGTTATGCTGTCTTCAACTTTATTATCCTTGTGGCATGCAGCAACTTAACTATTGGATAAGTCGGGTCAAACTCATACCACTTTACCGCAAAGTTTACTCTTTTAGGTAATTTGTGGTGGTTGTTCTGGAACAACTCGCCCAACATAAGGAAATCCAGTAGAAGTGAATTTTTTGATTTGTCATTGTTGTCAAAGTTGGCGTAGCCATACTTGTGTCCGCTCCAGTTTACAATGGCTCCGTGAACAGGTCCCATCATGAAGTGGATTGGAAGCAACAGGTACATTGCCCAGTGTGTGCCAGGCAATTCAAATACACTAATGCTCAATACATATATTAATATGTACAAAACTCCCCAGCCTACACGAGCCATCATGGAATCCGCCAAAAGGTCAAATTTGTTCCAGTCCGGAACGTCCTTTGAAAACCTTTCTTCCGGCTTCAGTCGGAAAGAGAAATAATCGTTGTAAATGTTTTTAGTCTTCCACATCATGGTGAACAAATTTTCTGTGTGATGTGGGCTGTGTGGGTCTTTTGGAGTGTCGCTGTAAGCATGGTGCATTCTGTGCAGGACAGCATAGGCTCTAGGGGACAGGTAGCTGCTTCCTTGGCATACCCACGTGAAGATATAGAAGAATCTTTCCCAGAATTTGTTCATGACAAACATCTGGTGGGCTGCATAACGGTGAAGGAAGAAGCTCTGGCAAAACAAGGAGAAATACCAGTGGAGTAAGAAGAAGACGATTAGGATCACTTATACTGAATTTAAATTAACACGAATTACAAAGATACTTTCAAATTGCCAGAAAGATAAACCAAGGGGGGCTAATTTTTCTTAAACATGATAAGAATCATGTTTTTTAGGAGTCGAACGAGTAGTTATTAACGATCTTTTTCTCGGAAATAATTCCTTTTCTATTAAATTTATTGAAAAATCGGTGGTTGGTCCTGGTAAATCTGGCTTGATGCTCTACGTTGTCCCTACTTCTAGAGAGGGTGGCAAGCTTTCTTTTACAGTCTTTCCATATTTAAAAATTAGAACTACCTTTATGAGTAAATCAAAAGAAGCAATGGGGATTTTAGTCCAGTTAATCGTGGCTGCCTTGGCGGTAGTGATCACGGCCTTTTTATTGCCAGGAGTAAGTGTGGATGGCTACCTGACAGCCATTGTGGTGGCGGCGTTCTTGTCTCTGCTGAACATTACCATCAAGCCTATATTTATATTGCTGACCATTCCCATTACGGTGATGACTTTAGGCCTGTTTTTATTGGTGATTAATGCGCTGATGATCCTGATAGCTGCTGAAATTATCCCGGGTTTTGCAGTAGCCGGATTTTGGTGGGCACTCCTGTTCAGCTTTATTTTATCTTTAATCAACTCTCTGTTGGGCGTGTCTCTAGGAGGGAAGTGATTTGTGTTTTTAAGCCGAGGGTATGGACCTGTCCTTATCCCTTATATATAAGGTGTTGATTTCATTTTCAGTATGGAGGTGCGGCTTCTGGCTGCTCTCCGGAATAGTGACCACGAGCACAAACTTTTCCTCGAGAAGTTTTTCGTCATCGATGTAATCCACTTCAAATATTTCAAAGCTTAATGCTGCCGGAGGCAGTAGGTGTTTTTGGTTGGCCTGATCGATCATAAACATTTCTTCCTCTGCATCAATGCCTATAAGTTGCTTTTTGTCGGAGATGCCAATGACCAGTTTGCCACCTTTGGTATTGGCAAAAGCAGCAATAGTTTTGGCAATCTTGGATTGATTGGAAATGCCCTGTTTGAAGTCCAGGTGGATTCCTTCTTGGGATTTCAATATTTCCTTAATGAAATCGTTATCTTTTTTTATAGAAATCATTTTATTTTTATATAATATGTTGTAATTTAATTAATTGAATGAGAATCGTATGCTTTACTTGACCTATATCTTTTTAAAGTATTACGGTGTTTTAATAAATTTGCTCACATTAACCACCAATTTAAATTGAAAACATTTCAAACAATGCTCACAAAACATGAAAACGACGGGATGAAGCCCGAGTCGATAGAAGGCCTTAAGCAAGAACTCAAGGCTACCGGTAAATCATTCAAAATCATACCAAGTGATGATAATTCCGATGAGTATGTCCATTTTCGTTTTATAGGCCTCTATGAAAATAAGGAGGTGATCTATGATTCCGTGCTTTTCACCCTAAGATTGCACCATGCCAGTGAAGTATATGAGCTTGCCGAACACAAGGCCGCCCAGAAATTCCCCAATTTTGAGGGCATCCATTATGAAGAAGACGAAAACGGTAACCTGAAGCCTTTATCCAGCCACGAGGAAGAAATTGGCTGGTACATCACCGAAATTATTATGGACATTGAAGATGAGGAAGCCGTGAAGGTTTCTGAATTTGTGGACCTGGATACCAACCATGACTACGGTATAGGCCTTGATGCAGCAATTAATGTGGAATCAATAGACGATGCCGTGATAGACAAGTTCATCAGGGATTTCAAAGAGGATACCCTTGTGCTTGACGAAACCCTTTATTCTTTTCAGTCTGCTGAAGAGGAGGATTTTGACGAGGAGGAAAGTTAAGTCGTTATGTGGCCCACGGTGTCTTTGAATTTCAATGCTTAAAATAGCTTGGTCACCCCTATATGCACACCCTTTGCCCAAGGGTCATAGGTTTCCTATGGAAAAATATAACCTCCTGCCCGAACAGCTTATTTATGAGGGTACCATCCGGGAGGAAAATTTGTTCAAGCCCCTGATGCTCGATGACAAATGGCTGCTTAATACCCATGACCCCGCCTATGTCGACAAGCTCAAAGGGCTCGAATTGTCCAAATCAGAAATCAGAAGGACAGGCTTTCCATTAAGCAAAGAGCTTGTGGACCGGGAAATCCATATTATGGATGGCTCGGTGGAGGCCTGCATGTATGCACTGGAGTTCCGAGTGGCGATGAACATCGCCGGCGGTACTCACCATGCTTTTACCGATAGGGGAGAAGGCTTCTGCCTACTCAACGACATCGCGATTTCAGCCAATTATTTATTGGACAGGGGATTTGCCAAGCAAGTATTGGTGATAGACCTGGATGTGCATCAGGGCAACGGTACAGCCGAGATCTTCAGGAATAAACCCGAGGTTTTCACCTTCAGCATGCATGGGGCTTCCAATTATCCCTTGCAAAAGGAGAAATCAGACCTGGACATAGACCTGCCCGATGGCGTGGGGGATGATAGATATCTGGAAATTCTGGACAGCTACTTGTCGCCCTTGCTGGATCAGGTGCAGCCGGATTTCCTCATATACCAGTGTGGGGTGGACGTGCTCGAAAGTGATAAGCTGGGTAGATTGGGGCTCTCCTTGGAAGGATGTAAAAACAGGGACAAGTTTGTACTTACTCTGGCAGAGAAAAACCATGTCCCCATCATGTGCTGTATGGGGGGTGGATATTCAGAAAAACTGAGTCAGATTTTGGAAGCCCATGCCAATACCTATAGGTTGGCCCAAGAGATCTTCTTCTAGGTTTTTCTTCGGTTAATCCTCTGCTGCTAAAATTATCCCTTGGAAAATAAGCACTTAGATAATTCTTAACTTATATTAACAACTTTAATAAAGTTTAAAATTTGGGAAAAGAATAGTTTGTTTATATTTGCCCCTAGTTGAATAAATGAAAGATTAAAGTGAGAAAACTAGGTAAAGTACTGGGAATTTTAGGCGTAACGGCCATGGCTTTCACTGCCTGTGACAATCAGGGCAATACTGCCAACACTAACACGTCTGCCGCTGCAGGTAACGACACAGAAGTATCAATTTCAGATCTTAAAGTGGCTTATATCCACACCGACAGTGTGATCAATAACTTCACGTTCTTCAAGGAGAAAAGTGCTGAGATCGCTGATAAGGGAAAGAAATTTGAAAGCGAGCTTTCTAACCGCGCAAGAGGTTTTGAGCAAGAGGTTGCCAATTTCCAGCAAACTGCCAACAACATGACTCCAAACCAGTCAAGAGCCAAGCAGGAGGAATTGATGACCAAAGAGAGAAACCTGGTTACTTACAGAGATAACCTGATGCAGGAACTTTCTGCTGATGAGGCCCAACTTTACAATGAAGTTTATGACCAGATTCAGGATTATCTAACCACTTACGCCGAGGAAAACAATCTTGAAATGATCTTGTCTTATACAAGAGGCGGTGGCGTATGGTATGCTAAAAACAGTTTGGACGTAACCACTTCTGTAATTGATGGTATGAACAGCCATTACAAGCAGAAAAAAGACACAACTGAGAAAAAGTAATTAACTCCTTATTAATAGGGATATAAAAGCTCGGTTCTTAACCGGGCTTTTTTTGTTAGTGTTAATTTTGGTAATTTTACTGGATATAAAACCATTTTATCTATGAATGTAACAACGTTTTTAAAACATAATTTCAGACACTTCAATGCCGCTGCGCTGATCGATGCTGCGGAAGGATACAAAACCCACCTTGACCAAAACGGCAAAATGATGGTGACTTTGGCGGGAGCCATGTCCACTGCCGAGCTGGGAATCTCCTTGGCAGAAATGATCCGTCAGGACAAAGTTCAGATCATCACCTGCACGGGAGCCAACCTGGAGGAGGATGTTTTCAACTTGGTGGCCCACGATTATTATGAGCGCATTCCTAATTATAGAGAGCTTTCTCCAGAGCAGGAACAGGATCTTTTGGATCGCCATATGAATAGGGTGACGGATACCTGTATCCCGGAAATGGAAGCCATGAGAAGGATTGAAAACGTGATCTTGGAAGAATGGGAAAATGCAGATAAGGCTGGGGAATCCTATTTTCCCCACGAGTTTTTCTATAAGATTTTGCTCTCCGGCAAGCTGGACGAATCTTTCCAGATTGACCCCAAAGACAGCTGGTTACTCGAAGCGGCCAAGAAAAATCTTCCTATCATCGTACCAGGATGGGAAGATAGCACGTTGGGTAATATGTACGCAGGGCATTGCATTTCCGGAGACATCAAAAATGTGCACACCGTAAAAAGCGGAATCCAGTACATGATGTTTTTGGCAGATTGGTACACCGAAAATGCGACCGAGGACAGCAAGGTAGGTTTCTTCCAGATTGGAGGAGGCATTGCAGGAGACTTCCCGATCTGTGTGGTACCAATGTTGCACCAGGATTTGCAACGCGACAATGTGCCATTGTGGGGCTACTTCTGTCAGATTTCTGATTCTACGACTTCCTATGGCTCCTATTCCGGAGCCGTTCCAAATGAGAAAATCACTTGGGGGAAACTCGGGCTAGAAACCCCGAAATATGTCATCGAATCAGACGCTACAATTGTTGCTCCATTGGTATTTGCGATCGTACTAGGACAATAATAACAAAGCATGATTCAAATCACAAAACCTTTTCAAAAAGCAGGCATTTTTACAATGCTTGCTTTTTCTGCTTTGGGCACCGCCCAAGCGCAGCAGATAGATCTAAGCGCGGTCAATACAGAATATGATGAACAGCATCCCGTATTGGCGCCTAGTGGGGATTTATATTTTTCTGTGGGATTTCACCCCAAAAACAAAGGAGGCGTGCAGGATGCAGGGGATATCTGGATGAGCCGCCCAAATGCCTCTGGCCAATTCTCCGAACCCCAGCAGGTGCATGCCCTTTCATCCAAAGGGAATGATGTACTCATAGGTTTTCCTTCCGAAAATGAGGCCTTGGTCTATCACGATGGCAGGGAGATGTTTAAGGGGATCCATCGCTACCACAAGGGTGACCAAGGTTGGCAGTATGGGGAAATGGTGAAGATTTTGGGATTCCGAACCAATTCAGACCACTTTAGCGGGAGGCTGCATGCCAATGGCAAAATCATGGTGATGACCTTGGAATCCTTCAGCTCCTACGGGAATGAGGATATATATGTGAGTTTCTTCGAAAATGGAAAATGGAGCACTCCACAAAACCTGGGACCTCAGATTAATACTTACCGACAGGAAATGACACCATCCCTATCGGAAGATACCAAAACCTTGTACTTCTCTTCCAATGGCCACGGTGGGCAGGGGGGAAGAAACGTTTTCTATGCCACCCGTTTGGATGAGTCATGGGAAAACTGGACCACTCCGGCCCCAGTTGGGGAAATCAACACCGAAGGCGTGGAATTGGGCTATCTTATGGCCAATGCTGATAATCTGGCTATTTATACTTCTACCCAAAACAGTGAGGGATTTGGGGACCTCATGATTGCTGACATTATGCAAAAGCAGATGGCAGAGGCTGTGATCGAAGAGCAACTTCCAGAGGTGGAAAAAAAACCCACAAAAATTGAAACCGTCAATAATACGGTACTTCCAGCAAAAGTGCCTGCCCCGGAATCGCCAAGAAAAGCTGAAAAGGTAATCTTGGACGAGGTTCAGCCCCGCAAGGTAACGGGGTCTGCCTCACAGCCTTCTATGCCCAAAACCCTTTCCATTAAGGTGCTGGATATTCAGACCCTAAAAGAGGTAGATTATCAGATCAGGGAAGTGAAGGCAGGGGAAGAAACGGTGCTTACCAAGAAAGAAATTGAAGAATTGAGTGGCGATCGCAGGCTGACCATATTTGCAAAAGGATATTTCCCGCAGACATTTTTAAAAAACACCTTAACAGAACTTCGCGATCCGGTGATGCTTACGCCTGCGGCCAAGGGTAATAGTATCGTTTTGGATAACGTGCTGTTCAAGAGGGGAACGGCTGACTTGACTGATATAAGCTCTTTGGAAAACATCAAAAAACTGGCTTCCTTCCTCAAGGATAATCCTGAGTTAAAGGTCCGAATCGAAGGACATACCGATAACCTGGGTGATCCCCAACTCAACAAGGAACTTTCAATGAGTAGAGCCAGTATGATCAGGAACCTGCTTATTGATGAAGGGGTCAAATTTGAAAGAATCCGTGTATCCGGCTGGGGCGGTACCAAACCCATTTCCGAAAACCAAACCGAAGAGGGGAGGAATATGAATAGAAGGGTTGAGTTGGTTATTTTGGATTGATTTTCCTTAACCGCTAAAATTACATTAAAGAAAACCGCAGAGGCGCGGAGGACACAGGGAGATTTAATTCTCTGCGAATTCCGCGCTACTGCGGTTATTTTTTTCCTGTTTTGCTCTAAAACTTTGTCAGCGAAGAAGTCTTGATGTAACTTCTTTTAAACCCTGACTGCCGTCTAGGCAGGTTTGTGGTACTTCGTGGCCCATTTGCCTCTGCGAAGTAGTGTCTTGCTTCCGCAATCAATACCCCACTGCCGTATCCATACCCCTAGGATCCGCGCCGCCTTCTAGTTTGCCGTCCTCTCTTACCAGGATGGCGTCAACTCTTCCAATAGGCCCTCTTTCTTCAAATTTGTGGCCTTTAGCTTCCATTTTGGATTTCAGCTCTTCATCCAGCTTGCCTCTTTCGAAGTAGATGTGGTCAGGCTGCCATTGGCTGTGAAACCTTCTGGCGCTTACAGCCTGCTGCATGCCCATTCCGAAATCAGTGACATTGACGATGGTCTGGAAAACTGAAGTAGGAATAGTGGAGCCGCCGGGAGTACCCACGACCATGTACAATTCTTCGTTCTTTTCCATGATCACCGGAGTCATGGAGCTTAACATCCTTTTTCCAGGCTCAATCTTGTTGGCTTCGCCGCCAAGTACGCCAAACATATTTGGGAAACCAGGTTTGATCGAGAAATCATCCATTTCATTGTTCAGCAGAAAGCCAGCACCATCCACGACTACATAAGAGCCCATGGAACCATTGATGGTGGTCGTGGCCGAAACCGCATTCCCCTTACTGTCAATTATGGAAAAATGGGTTGTTTCTTCAGATTCCTGGGGAATTTCTCCCTCAAATATTTCACTGGAAGGTGTCGCTTTATTTGAATCATAATCCTGGAAGCGCTGATCGAGGTACTCTTCTGAAATCAACGTTTTCACCGGGACTGGGTAATAATCGGCATCAGCCATATAAGCAGCCCTGTCAGCGTAAGTCCTTCTTTCAAGCTCAGTTTTCAGGTGAAGGTAATCTGCAAAATTATCCGGATTGGGATCCAGCTCATATTTCTCCAATAAGCCTAGCATCTGCAAAATAATTATCCCTCCGCTGCTAGGCGGACCCATGGTGATGAGTTTGTAATCCTTGTAGTTACCAATCAAAGGGGCTCTCCATACACTTTCATATTGATCAAAATCCTCCTGAGTGAATACGCCACCACCTCTCTGCATTTCATCCAGCATGGCCTTGGCCACTGGACCTTTATAAAAACCATCCCTGCCATTGTCACGGATATAGGTAAGTGTCTGTGCCAACTGTGCCTGCACCAACGTGTCGCCCTCCTGCCAGTCTTTGCCGGTAAACTGTACCGGGTCCACAGTAGAGAACTCTTTGAAAGTAGGGGAGGCGTTTTTGAATTTTTTGGCTTCTCTTTCAGTCAATACAAAGCCGTTGGCCAAGTCTATAGCCGGCTGTACCAGTTCCGCCCAAGGTAAGGTTCCATGGCGCTCGTAAGCCTTGACCATGCCGTCTACCGAACCGGGAATGCCCGAGGCCAAATGGCCCCTTTGGCTTTTCTGGGCCTGGGCCTCACCATCCTCATCCAAAAACATATCTCTGGAGGAGTTGATAGGAGATTTTTCCCTAAAGTCCAGCGTTTCATAATTCCTTTCAGCATCTCTGATCACAAAGAATCCCCCGCCACCGATATTGCCGGCCTCGGGAAAAACCACTGCCAAAGCAAATTGTACAGCAATAGCCGCATCTACCGCATTCCCACCTTTCTTGAGAATCTCCACCCCGACCTCAGAGGCCAGTGGATGGGCAGATACCACCATGGCGCTGTCGGCCAGCACCCCAATTTCCGATGAGCCTTCTACCCCGCGCCCCCCAGGCTGGGTGCCCGGTTGGTTGCAGGAAAATAAGATCAATAGAAGGGCCGCCATTACTGGCAGCCCTCTTAAGTTTAAGCTTTTAATCATTTCAATAAGTTATCGTTAAAGAGTTTCAAGATTCTCTTGTATTCATCTGTCCAGCTGCTGGGCTCCACAAAACCGTGGTCTTCCACCGGGTACACAGCCATTTCCCAATTATCCTTTTCCAACTCAATCAAGCGCTGGGCAAGCCTTACCACATCCTGAAAGTGTACGTTGACATCCACGATACCGTGGGCGATCAAAAGGTGACCCTTCAGGCCTTCTGCAAAATAAATAGGAGACGACCTTCTATAAGCAATAGGATCATTGAACGGCTCATTCAAAATGTTGGAAGTGTAGCCATGGTTGTAGTGCGCCCAGTCGGTAACCGACCTCAATGCCGCACCGGCATGGAAATACTCCGGCTCGTTAAATAGGGCCATTAAGGTAATAAAACCTCCATAGCTTCCACCATAAATCCCCATCCTCTCAGCATCAACGCCGTGTTGCTCAGCTAAGTATTTGGCACCGTCCACTTGGTCAGAAAGGTCTTTGCCTCCCATGTGGCGGTAGATGCCCGTTCTCCAATCCCTGCCATATCCGGCACTGCCTCTATAATCTATGTCCAGCACCGTGTAGCCCAAATCTGTCAGGAGGTTATGAAACATGTATTCTCTGAAATAATTGGACCACCATTTATGGACATTCTGAAGATATCCGGCACCATGTACAAATATTACACCTGCACCGTTGCTTTTTCCTTCCTCAGGCTTATACAATCTTGCCCAAACCATTTCGCCATCCTCAGCCTGAAACTGCACCAATTCGGGATCTCTCCAGTCATAGGCTTTAAAATCCTCGGATTTTCCATCCGTAATCTGCTGGGCATCCGATTCGCCTATAGGCTGCAGATACAGTTCCCAAGGCTTGTTGCTGTAGGAATGAAGGATGGCCATGTGTTTTTCATCCGGTGATAGAGACACATCATTATTACCCTCCATATGGGTCAACTTTTCCATTTCCCCGCCCATCACAGGCATTCTGTAGAAATGTCTTTCACCTGGATGAACCTCAGAAGTGGAAAGATACCAGTGGCTCTTGTCATTGGAAAGCTGGGGATTGAATACCTCATACTCGCCCTGAGTCAAGGCTTTCTTCTGCCCCGAATTGATGTCCAAAAGATAGAGATGGGAATATCCCGATTCCTCGGATTGGAAATAAATGTGTTGGTTGTCCGGCAACCAGCCAAAAGTACCGCCCCCGAAAGCGTACCCTATGCCGGGCCCCGCAATCCATGCCTCATCACGCTGGCGGTCAAGGGTGCTGACGGTCGCATTGTCCAAATCAACCTTGGCAATCCAACGATCTTTGTTGTCTTGCGATCTGATGCTCAATACTGCGTGTTCGCTGTTGTCAGAAAAATGGACTTTAGCAGGTATCACTTCGCGATCTTCTTTTTTCCATTCTTTATCCGGATAGTCTGAAGTATAATCAGGTAAGTCCTGGATCCCCTCTAGTCCGCTCATGTCTGCAATGATTACCGTATCCCGCTCCAGGTCATAGATGGCCAGTTGCATTTTAGATGCATCCTGAC
The DNA here is from genome assembly GCF_018449405.1 of Litoribacter ruber. NCBI lineage: Bacteria > Pseudomonadati > Bacteroidota > Cytophagia > Cytophagales > Cyclobacteriaceae > Litoribacter > Litoribacter ruber. Next base: position 17,290 of record NZ_JAHCMY010000009.1, on the reverse strand, counting down.
CTACCTTAGGCCTTGCAGGTAGGTTGATGGTATATCCTGTGGCATCCGCATAATCAGGGACGTCAGTGCTTTTAGGACTAATGCGCTCTACTAGAGTAAAGGTTGCATATTTCAAATCTGGAGAAAGGGAAAGGCTGCTTACACCTTTATTGTCCGCATAGAATGTAAACTTTTCCTTGTCGGCAGTCTGTTTTTTATACTCATCTGACTTCTCCTTCTTCTCCTCACGCTCTTTGATTACCTGCAGGAGTTCTAGGTTATCCTCTTTCAACCATTGCTCTTTTTCAGACTTTTCACCGTTTTTTTCCTTAGGCTTTGAGCCAGAATTAATGTTGGTGATCTTTTTCAAGCGCCCAGTGGAAATGTCAACCGTATATAGGTTCTGCCCGGATTCAAAGGCTATGTGCTCGCCCACAAACATCGGGTTGCTTATACGGTTACCAAGGTCAACCAGGGTTTGACTTTCATTTTTGGAAACCTCAAAAAGCATCAGGGCACCGTCCTTTACATATAACTTCTTACTTCTGTCCTGATTGTAAACTCCTCCGCCAGGATGAAGTGACTTTTTCTCCTGCAGACTTACCTTTTCGATTTGGGTAGGGGAGGCTATCTGGATTTTGTAGAGGGAGTCGGCAGGGTCACCCTCTTTGTTGTACTCAAAATATACCGTTTCCCCTTGCTGGTCCCATTGCACTTTGGATGGAAAGGTCCCCATCCATTTGGGGTCTTGCATGATCTTGGGAACCGACAGGTCACTAGTTTGGGCTGATGCATACTGCAAACTTAGAGCAGCAAACAGGCCTAAAATGAAATGTTTTTTCATAGGTAATGATGTTCAGCGTTTGTTTTCCTTTGCTAAATCTCGTTGCCACTTGGCAAAAGGGCAAAATAATAGTCCAATTTGTGTTAAAATTGGACTATCTACAATATTTCTTTTGTGAGTGGTTGTGGCTAAGGGTGGTTAGCCGAATTGTTCATTCAAAAAAAAACGCAATTCCTCGTCTACGGTTTGGAGATCCTGCATGAGTTGATCCCGGTGTTGGGGATAGATGGTTTCCGGATCGGATTCTATTTCCTCGAGCATTTTCCTCACCTGTAGGGCACCGATGTAACTCATGGTGGATTTGCCCTTGTGGCACCTCACTTTGATTTTAGCCCATTCTTTTTGCTCATAAAGCTCTGGTAGCTCCATGAGGTCTTTGAGGTTGGTATTGAGTATGACTTCCACCATTTGGTTGGCCATCTCATCGTCCTCTCCAAAATAATGAAAAATTGTGCCCTTATGAATGATTGTATACATAAAATCCGTCACGATGTTTCCAAAAAGTTATTCAATTAAAAAATGCATTATAAAGATAGTAAAATGTATTTTAAAATTTGTTAAACCTCTTGGATATTTTTTAATAATTATTTAAAGCTCATCTTGGGTACCAGATACTTGGTACCATGTGCCAAGTCTTTCAGCATCAATCGCTGTTATGCGCGAAGAAGCCTTCGTGTCCTTTCATATACGGTGTGTCCTTAGTGGCCCATTTTATTTACGCTCAATATCCGTTCTAGACCTCTCCATTTCGCTTCGCTTCAGTCGAGGTGACGAGTTGATAGCCGCGAAGAAGCCTTAGTGCCCTTCCTTATATTTTGTGCTCTTAGTGGCCCATTTTATTTACGCTCACTATCCGTTCTAGACCTCTCCATTTCGCTTCGCTTCAGTCGAGGTGACGAGTTGATAGCCGCGAAGAAGCCTTAGTGCCCTTCCTTAAATTTTGTGCTCTTAGTGGCCCATTTAATTATCGCCCATCCAACTCTTTTTACTTAAATTTGAACCTCCAATGCCCTTTGTCCATTATTATAGGGAAGCTTACATGAACAAGAACAAGAAACTATTCATCATCATAGGAGTCATTTTCCTGCTTATTATGCTCCTGATTGGAATCGATATTTCCACCAGGACTACTTTTCCCGGTTCAAAGGGAAATTTAAAAGAACGAATGGCTCCAAGCGATACACTCAATACCCATGGGGAAAAACAAGATAGACATCAGTAAAATTGACCTTGACGAACTCAAGGAAAAGACTACCGATTCACCTGGCACCTTAGACCATGCCCACCATACTGGCAGTGCCGTGATCAAACCCGAAGACAAAGGCAAGATCACCGGAAGGGCCCTTTCTGCAATGGAAACGCAAACGGATATGCAGATGGCCCAAATCTACCAGCAGATGCAACTCCTAGCTGACCAGGCCAAAGCCCTACAGGCCCGCAAGGAGATTTCGCACCGCATTTATCAGGCATCCATGTCTTTTGAACCCTTAATCAACCATCATTATTTTTTATATGAAAAGCAAAATGATGGTGATTTTCTGAGTATGGTTGCTCCCGAAGAATGGGGCAGAAAAAATAATGCCACATTTTTGGCCGAAGTAAAACTATTGGCCGACCACACTTGGGAAATTATCCGAAAAGGCGCAAAAAATAAAGACTAGTGCACAACATCAAGATTAATTACCTCATCCAGACCCTTCTGGATCAGGATATAGAAGTATATCCCCAATTTGATTTTCATGTTTCCCCATCCATTTTGGATGACAAGGGAAAAGCTCTGATCAAGGAGGTCTATAATGAACTTGGCGGGAACAACGGGCTGATCATTTTGCCCAAAGTCCGGGCGGATTTCAAGGTGGGCAACACCCTGTTTTTCTACGACAATGAAAACCATTTCAACCGCTACCGGCTGAAAACCCTCAAAACTGAGCTGTATGACCTATTTGCTTTTGGCTGGAAAGACGCCTATTTGCGGCTTTGCCGAACTTACGAGAAAGACTGTCTCCAGTCGGGGATGCAGGATAGGATATGGAACGGCCCCCCTGTGGCCAAAACCCATTTTGGCAAATCTGAAGATCCGGGTGATTTGACAGGCAACGGCTCCAGCGGGTGGAAACTGAATGCTTACAATGACGCACAGATTGACCTTTTCAGCAGACTTTACGGCTACAGATTGGTGCGTATTGCCAAGTATGAAAACATCATGCTCGGCGGTGGACTGAAATCGGTGGAGCAACTCATCCTCTCACCAGACCCCCAAGTGAAGCTGGGGCTGGCCAAGTGGCTGCAGCGTAAGGCCGAACTTTAAAACAAACCGTTGATTTCCCTGTCGATTTTTCCCACTATGTTGGAAAAATCCTCGGGGTTGGCCACAAAGTCAAGGTTGTTGACATCCACCACCAACAAATTGCCTTTGTCATAGCTGCCAATCCATTCCTCGTAATGGGAATTCAAATTTTTCAAATAATCGATTCGGATGGCATTTTCATAATCCCTTCCTCTTTTCTCTATCTGCCCGACCAGCTTTGGGATGTCCGCCTTGAGGTAGATCAACAAGTCTGGAGCCTTCACGTAATCGATCATGCTGTGAAACAGGTTGAGGTAGTTGTGGTAATCCCGCTCGGAAATCAGCTGGGACTTGTGTAGGTTGGCCGCAAATATATAGGCATCCTCATAGATCGTCCGGTCCTGGATGATGGAGATTTCACTCTCCCGGATCTTCTGGATCTGGTTGAAGCGGCTGTTCAAAAAGTAAACCTGCAGGTGAAAGGACCAGCGCTGCATATCCTCGTAGAAGTCCGCCAGATACGGATTGTTCTCCACTGCCTCAAATTCAGCCTTCCAGCCATAATGTTTGGACAGTTTTTCAGTAAGGGTAGTTTTTCCACTACCGATGTTTCCGGATACGGCGATATGCATGGGTTGTTTTTTCATTTTGTATAAGGGTTTGCAAAAATATAAAAAAATAACAGCCAATAGGGCAAAAAAGAGCCCGCCTCTAGGGGAGACAGGCTATCTTTTTGAAGCTAAGAGAGTTACTTTTTGAACCTCTCGGAAACCACCAGCTCCTTGCTTCCTTTGACATATTTGTAGAAACCTTCACCGGACTTTGCACCCATGTAGCCAGCTTCCACCATGTTGATCAAAAGTGGGCATGGGGCGTATTTTGGGTTTCCAAAACCGTCATGCAATACCCTAAGAATGGAAAGGCAGACATCCAGCCCGATAAAATCCGCCAACTGCAAGGGACCCATTGGGTGAGCCATGCCCAGTTTCATTACCGTGTCAATTTCCTCAATGCCAGCCACGCCTTCATACAAGGTATAGATGGCCTCGTTGATCATAGGCATCAAGATTCTGTTGGCCACAAAGCCAGGGTAGTCGTTTACTTCCACCGGAGATTTGCCCAAGTTGCTGGAAAGCTCCATGATACGGCTGGTAACCTCATCGGAAGTGGCATAACCTCTGATTACCTCTACCAGTTTCATTACCGGTACTGGGTTCATGAAGTGCATGCCGATCACCTTGTTGGGTCTGCTGGTCACCGCGCCGATCTTGGTGATGGAAATCGAGGAGGTGTTGGTGGCCAAAATGGTTTTTTCAGCACAGATGGAATCCAGCTCTCTGAAGATGTCCAGCTTGACTTTCACGTTTTCAGTGGCAGCTTCTACCACCAGGTCAGCATCAGCCACCCCGTCGTTTAATTTGGTGAAAGTTTTGATATTGGCCAAAGCCTGGTTTTTCTCCTCTTCGGAGATAAGCTCCTTACTAACCTGCCGGTCAAGGTTTTTGCTGATCGTGCCGATCGCGCGCTCTAGGGCGTCTTGGTTGAGGTCGATTAAGGATACCTGATAACCCTTCTGGGCAAAAACGTGGGCGATACCGTTGCCCATGGTCCCTGATCCGATCACAGAAATATGCTTCATAAAATTTGATATTTGAGTTTATGGTTAAAAAAGGCCCAATCGGCCCGATTTGTTTTGCTTTTTTGCAAGGCCTAAAATACAGGGATATTTGGCGTTTTCCAATTTGGGACAAAAATTTCAAAATATTGTTTGGTGCATAAGGAAGGCTTTGAAGATGAAAAAGAAGGGTTTGTTCCATTCCTTTGGGATTAATGCGTAATTTTGTGGATTCTAAAAACCCTATATCCGAATTATGAAAGAACTTGGAAAGATCAGCAGCCTATTGATTAACCGCTTCACACCCAACGGTGCCTATTTGGCCTTAAGAGACGGAGAGGAAGTTTTGCTTCCCAAATCATACCTGAAAGGTGATGAAAAAGAAGGGGAAGAAATAGAAGTGTTTGTCTATACCGACAGCGAGGACCGCCCCGTAGCCGTGACCAACAGGCCAAATGCTATTGTGGATGAGTTTGCGGTGATGGAAGCCAAGGAAATCACCAAGTTTGGAGCCTTCATGGATTGGGGCCTGCAGAAGGACCTTTTTGTACCCAAGTCCGAAATGGGCAAGGATATGGTAGAGGGCGAGAAGTATCTGGTCATGGTCTGTGTGGATCACAAAACCAACAGACTGATCGGCGTGTCCAAATACGAGGATTTCATTTTGACTGATACGCAGGGTTACGAACCCGGGCAGCAAGTCGAAGGAGTGGTGTTCGATGAATCGGAGCTGGGATTCAAAGTGCTTATCGAAGGTAAGTTTGAGGGGCTTCTTTACAAGAATGAGGTTTTCCGCAACTTGGCCGTAGGGGACAAGGTCAGCCCATTTGTCAAAAAGGTAAGGCAAGACGGAAAGGTCGACCTCATGCTTGAGGCGCCTACCAGAGAAAAATATGAAAAAGGGGCGGAAAAAATTCTCGAGATTCTAAAAGTCCGCAAATCTTTGCCCCTCCATGATAAATCATCCCCCGAAGAAATCCAAAAAGTGCTGGGTATGAGTAAAAAACATTTTAAACAGTCAATCGGTCAGCTATACAAGGATAAAAAAATCACCATTGAGCCAGATGGCATCCATCTTACTTAATTAAGTTTAAGAATGTCGTTAGGCTTAAGGCAAAGCACCGCTTTCTCCCTTTTGATGGCAATGGGTGCTTTGATCAGGTGAGGGTATTTCACCAAGATCTGCAGCCAGCTCTCATCATCCCAGGTTTTGCCTGCTATGTGCGCCTGGTAATCGGGATGGGCACGGTTGAGCAGGTCTTTGGGCCGCAGGTCCAGCTTGTCCAAAATGGTGCGCCAACCGGTAGTGGTGATTTTTTCCTTTTCTATGTTGATTTCATTCACATATCGGGATACGGATCGGGCATAAGCTCTGGCCTTCTTGTCTATAGAGTGATCGGGGGTATAGTAGAAGAACAATTCATTTGGATGCATCTTCATATTATGTGGCTTTAAGTGTATTTGAAATTAGAATAAAATCAATTCAAATGCAAATAAAAGAAGGTAAAATATTTAATATTTAAAATAAAGGGTAATATTAATTAGTGGTAGTTGACTGAAGGTTTTGAAAATATAAGCAGAAGCGAATATTCTTCCAATAAGAAGCTGAAGGATAAGCTGCGCAAGGTCAAGCCCAAGGAGCTGGATCAGATGTTTCACCGGGAGCATGAGAATTCCTTTAGGGAGATTGACTGCCTGAGTTGTGCAAACTGCTGCAAAACCACCAGCCCCATCTTCATTTCCACTGACATTGAAAGGATAAGCAAAACCCTGAAGATGAAAACGGGGGAGTTTATCGATACCTATCTGCGGATGGACGAAGAGGGGGACTATGTGCTGCAAAAAAGCCCCTGTTCCTTTCTTTTGGACGACAACACCTGTCTGATTTATGAAGACCGTCCAAAGGCCTGCCGGGAATACCCCCATACCGACCGCAAAAACATGACAGGCATATTGGCCTTGACCCTGCGCAACACTTTGGTATGTCCTGCAGTTTTACGTATTTTTCAAGTCTTTTCCCGGGAATTTAGGAAGTAAATCATTCTCTTTGCTATCTTAGGGCAATTAAACCTATTAAAATTAGATATGAATCAACAAGAAGAGCATTTTTTGGGGGTGGATGTTGGCGGTACCCATTTGAAAATTGGCTTGGTAAGCAGGCAAGGTAAAATCGTCTCCTTTTTTAAAGAGGATACCAGACCATATAAAGAACACCCCGACGGGTTTAATCTTTGTTTCCTTAGAGTAATCGGCAAATACCTGGACATGTTTCCGGAAGTCAAAAATGTCGGCATAGGCCTGCCAGGTCTGGTCAATAAAGAAAGAACCACCACCCTGGAAATCCCCGCCATCCCGGCGCTCAACGGATTTGACCTCAAAGGATCTCTTCAGAAGCTTTATAAAGACATCAACTTTTACCTCGAAAATGACGCGGCTGCCGCGGCATTCGGGGAACTCAAATTTGGGGTGTCACAAACCTCTCCCAACTTTCTTTTTATCACCATGGGTACCGGGATCGGGAGTGCCATGGTCATGAATGGTGAGATTTTCAAAGGAGCCAGGGGCAATGCCATGGAAATGGGCCATATGCTTTCCCGAGGCAACGAGGGGCTGGAAAAACTCATCGGCCGAAACGGGATACTCCGCATCATGCAGCGAATGATAGAAGCCTATCCCGAAAAAGCAGGCGAACTCCTGGACAAGGAATTGGGTACCCACTTGCTGGTGGACACTGCCAAGGCCGGCAATCAGGTATCCCTGATGGTTTTTGAGGAAGTGGGCCGCATCATGGGGGAGGCCATCGTGTCTACGGTGAGAATCCTGGACGTGAATGAAATTTACTTCGGCGGCGGCATCTCCGCAGGCTTGGAGTTTATGATGCCTTCTTTGGAAAAAACAGTGCGCCAGTACCTGACCAAATATTACCTTTCCGACCTGAGGATGGAAAAGGCGACATTGGAAAACAATGCCGGAACCTTGGGGGCTGCAGCTTTATGTTTTATGGATTGAGTGTAGTCACGGTCACCTCGCTGACCTTGTTTATAGAATTTAAGCGGAAAAGAACCTTTAGAGGTTCTTTTTCTGTTTCCACCCCTTCGCAGTTGGAGGAAGGTTCCAGAAAGTAGAAAAAGAAGGTTTGGCTTTTGTCCACCAGCTCCACACGGTCAGGCCTGCCAAAGGTTTTGATCAGCTCCTGGTTGTTTTTGCCCAAGAAGGAATTTTTGATACTTCTTATTTCGCTTTCATAGGCCAGTCGCAGTCCCAGACAGCCGTATCGGTCCTTTTTCCACTCCTCCGTATCGATAATCCCGGTGTCAAGCGGGCCGGTGCAGGAAAGTGTGGCAAAAACCAATAGGGTAAGGAGAACTTGGGGGATTCTGGACATAATGATTGGGATTTCTGGCCACAAAAGTAAGCAAAAATATATTTATAAGGATATTATACTTTGACTCAGGGAATTAATTTGGCCCAATAAGACTTATAGGCAAGGTGTTCCCTCGCACAGGCCGTTTTGATTCCCATAAAAATTCTATATTAGCGGCTTAATTAAATACTGATTATGTACAGAAGATTTGCCAAAGCCTTTCATTTCCTTTCTATTCTGCTCTTTATCATCCTTTTCATGTACATCTACGCGGCACTTCCCGAAAATGTCGCCTACCAGCTAGATGCTTCAGGCATGCCGGTCAAGTCGGTCGCCAGGGATACCTTCTTCTATTTTGGAATCGGAGCTTTCATTATCATCAACCTGATTGTTGTATTTTCAGGGAAAATGGTAGAAAAGCAAGCCACCACCAACCTAAGAAAGCTTTTCCCCACAGGAGACCCATTTAGCGACAAAATGTTGGGCTGGATCTATTCATTTGCGGGAATTCTAAACGTTTCCATGGTGATCATTGCCTTCTTTATCCATAGCATCAACAACCAATATGAGATCAAGACAGAGGAGTTCAGTCCATTTTTCTACATGATTCCTGTGTTCATGGTAGTTTGGATTATCCTGCTTTTTGCTATTTTAGGCAAAAAGTTAAGCCAGGTTAGGTCCTGATTAATTTAACATTCATCTGAATCAAGCATATTATGGCGTCAAACGTTCAATATACAGAAGACAGTATCAAATCCCTGGATTGGAGGGAGCACATCCGCCTCAGACCCGGTATGTATATCGGGAAGCTTGGGGACGGGAGCGCCCAGGATGACGGGATTTACGTTTTGGTAAAGGAAATTCTCGATAACAGTATCGATGAACACATGATGGGCCACGGCCGCACCATCGATATCAAGATCAGTGAACACAAGGTGGAGGTAAGGGACTACGGTAGGGGCATCCCATTGGGGAAAGTCATCGACTGTGTGTCCAAGATCAACACCGGTGGTAAATACGACTCGGGGGCCTTCCAGAAATCTGTCGGGCTAAACGGGGTCGGTACCAAAGCGGTAAACGCCTTGTCGGAATACTTCCGCGTGCAATCCTACCGCGACGGGGAAACCAAGGTCGCGGAATTTGAGAAGGGCGTTCTGAAAGAGGATAAGCCCATAGTGAAAAGCTCCGACCGAAACGGGACCAAAATCACTTTTTCCCCGGATAGCAGCGTTTTCAAAAACTACCATTTCATTCCCGAATACCTGGAAAACCAGATCTGGAACTATGCCTTCCTGAACGCCGGTCTTACCATCAATTATAACGGCAAGAAGTATTTTTCCGAAAGAGGACTTCATGACCTTTTGGACAGAAAAGTGGATGAGGACAGCCGCAGGTATCCCATCATTCACCTGAAAGGCAATGACATTGAAATGGCCATGACCCATAGCAACCAGTATGGGGAGGAGTATTACTCCTTTGTTAACGGACAGTTCACTACCCAGGGAGGTACGCACCTGACCGCTTTCAGGGAAGCGATCGTCAAGGCCGTCAGGGAGTTTTACAAAAAAGATTACGATGCTTCTGATATCAGACAAAGTATCGTGGCATCCATCGCGGTGAGGGTCCAGGAACCTGTTTTTGAATCTCAGACCAAGACCAAGCTCGGCTCCCAGAGCATCGGGCCGGACGGGCCCACTTTGAGGACGTTTGTCAATGATTTCATCAAAACCGAGCTGGACAACTACCTGCACAAGAATCCCGATGCGGCCAATAACCTGCTGAAAAGAATCCTGCAGTCCGAACGTGAGCGCAAGGAAATTTCCGGCATCAAGAAACTGGCAAACGAAAGAGCCAAAAAGGCAAACCTGCACAACAAGAAGCTCAGGGACTGCCGCGTGCATTATGATGACCCCAAAGCCAGCGATGAGAAGAAAAATGAAACCATGCTTTTCCTCACCGAGGGGGACTCTGCATCAGGTTCCATCACCAAATCCCGGAATGTGCAGACCCAGGCCGTATTCTCCTTGAGGGGAAAACCGCTCAACTGCTTTGGGATGACCAAAAAGGTGGTGTATGAAAATGAGGAATTCAACCTCCTTCAGCATGCCTTAAACATTGAAGACGGGATTGAAAACCTGCGATACAGGAAAATTGTGATCGCTACCGATGCCGATGTGGACGGAATGCACATCAGGTTGCTGATCATGACCTACTTCCTTCAGTTCTTCCCCGATTTGGTGAAAAACGGCCATCTTTATATTTTGGAAACCCCGCTTTTCAGAGTAAGAAACAAGAAGGAAACGATCTATTGTTACACCGATGAGGAAAGGCAGCGGGCGATCATGAAGCTGGGTAGCAAACCGGAGATCACACGATTTAAGGGGCTGGGTGAAATTTCCCCAAATGAATTTGGCGGCTTTATAGGTGAGGATATCCGTTTGGAGCCGATCATTTTGGGCAAAGACACCAAGATTGCCGACCTGTTGACTTTCTACATGGGCAAAAACACCCCTAACCGCCAAAATTTCATCATTGACAACCTCAAGATTGAAAAGGATTTGGTAAAGGAGGAAGAGGAAGCTAAAAGGAAAGCTAAGGAGGAAGAAAAAATAACGGCCTAAATTATTGCAGTAATAATGCAAAAATGCTAGAGATTGCATTATTGATGAAATTTTTTGATGCTTTTCATATTTTGAGGCTTGGGTTATAAAAATTACAGTATCGCGAAATATTTGTTTTAAATGAGTGATTTAGAAAACAACGGACCATTGGACAACGACGAGGAATTGCACGAGTCGATTCCCGTGACGGGCATGTACAAGGACTGGTTCCTTGATTATGCATCCTATGTGATTTTGGAAAGGGCGGTGCCGGCCATTGAGGATGGTTTCAAGCCCGTGCAGCGTAGGATCATGCACGCCATGAAGGAAATGGATGATGGGCGCTTCAACAAAGTGGCCAACATCATCGGGCAGACCATGCAGTACCACCCCCACGGGGATGCTTCGATCAGCGATGCCATAGTAAATCTTGGCCAAAAAGACCTTTTGATCGAAACCCAGGGCAACTGGGGCGATATCCGTACCGGCGACGGCGCGGCAGCGGCCAGATATATCGAGGCGCGACTTTCTAAGTTTGCCCTGGATGTGGTCTTTAACCCACAGACAACCGAATGGCAACTGTCATATGACGGAAGGAAAAAGGAGCCGGTTACTTTGCCGGTCAAGTTTCCATTGCTTTTGGCACAAGGAGTGGAGGGGATCGCTGTAGGCCTTTCTACCAAAATATTGCCCCACAACTTTATCGAGCTGATCGAAGGTTCGATAGAAGTCCTAAAAGGCGGACGTCCAACCCTGCTTCCAGATTTCCCTACCGGGGGATTGGGGGATTTTTCCGAATACAACGAGGGGATCAGAGGAGGAAAGATAAAGGTTCGCGCAAAAATCGAGGAAGAGGACAACAAAACTCTTTTGATCAAGGAGATACCATATGGTACCACCACCAACTCTTTGATCGAGTCCATTATCAAAGCCAATGATAAGGGTAAGATCAAGATCAAAAAAGTAACCGACAACACGGCTGCTGAAGTGGAAATCCAGATACAGCTGGCACCTGGACAGTCTCCGGACATGACCATCGACGCCCTGTATGCCTTCACCGATTGTGAGGTTTCCATTTCGCCAAATGCCTGTGTGATTATAGAAGACAAGCCTGTCTTTCTCACCGTCAACGATATTCTCTCCTACAACACCAAACAGACCAAGGAGCTGCTCAAAAGGGAGCTTGAGATCCGTAAGGCGGAGTTGATGGAGAAACTGCTTTTCTCTTCTTTGGAGAAAATCTTTATCGAAAACAGGATCTACCGCGACATTGAGGAGTGTGAAACCTGGGATGCGGTGATCGAAACCATCGACAGGGGATTGGAACCCTACAAACCTGATTTTTATCGGGAGATCACCACTGAGGATATTGTAAGGCTGACTGAAATCAAGATCAAGCGGATTTCCAGATTTGATGCTTTCAAGGCCGATGAGCTGATGCGCAAATTGGAGGAAGAGCTGAAAGAGGTGAATTACAACCTCAACCACCTGACCCAATATGCCATCAAGTATTATAAAGGCCTGCTGGATAAATATGGCAAGGGAAGGGAAAGAAAAACCGAAATCCGTGCTTTCGAAAACATTCAGGCCACCGTGGTGGCAGCCAACAATGCCAAACTGTATGTAAACAGAGCCGATGGTTTTATCGGTTACGGTTTGAAAAAGGATGAGTTTGTCTGCGACTGTTCCGACTTGGATGACATTATTGTCTTCAAACGTGACGGCACGGCCCAGGTGACCAAAATCCAGGACAAGGTATTTGTAGGCAAAGACATCATCCACGTAGCGGTTTACCGCAAAGGGGATGAGCGCATGGTTTATAACTTGATCTATCTCGACGGCGGCTCGGGTAGGGCCATGGTCAAAAGATTCCAGGTGCTCAGCGTCACCCGTGACAGGGAATATGTGCTTACCAAAGGCACCAAAGGTTCCAAGGTGATGTACTTCACAGCAAATCCCAATGGTGAGGCGGAAATTGTGACCGTTTACCTCACCCAAGGAAGTAAGGCTAGGGTGAAGGTTTTTGACTTTGACTTCTCCACCATTGAAATCAAGGGTAGGGGTGCAGGAGGAAATATCCTGACCAAATACCCGGTTCGCAAGATCCAATTGAAAATGGAAGGCGTCTCTACCCTTGGCGGTTTGGATATCTACTACGATGAACATATCGGCAGGCTGAACACAGATGGAAGGGGCCGATTGGTGGACAACTTCCTGGGGGATGACAAGATCATTGCCGTGTACCGAAACGGGGAATACGAGCTAACCTCTTTTGAGGTGACGAATAGATATGAGTCCAAGGACCTATTGCTTTTGGAGAAATTTGACCCCAAAAAGGTGATTTCAGCCATCTACTTTGACGGCACCTCCAAGACATATTTTGTCAAGCGCTTTATGGTGGAAACTTCTACCGTGAACAAGAAATTCAACTTCATATCTGACCACAGAAACAGCCAGCTGGAGGTAGTCAGCACTGAGGAGCAGCCTCAGGTGAAGGTGAAGCTTCAAAAAGGCAAGGAAACCGAAGAGGTAATCTACGACGTGGACATGCTGATCGACGTGAAGGGCTGGAAAGCCATGGGGAACAAACTAACCTCGCACACGGTCAAAAGCATATCCCTTCTGGCTCCCGTCAAACCCAAAAAAGAAGAAAACCCAGCCGATCTCACCGTCGGAGACAGCGTAGACCTAAGTGTCGATGAAGATGATGACGAGGAACAGTTGGGGTTATTTTAAAATGTTTAGGGTTTGAAGTTTATAGTTTAAAGCTTAAGGCGTTTGACAACTGAAAGTCCGTGTGGAGAGATCCACACGGACTTTTCTAGTTTTATGGACTATGGTCTATAAACTATGTACTAATAAACCATAAGCGTCCGCGCAGCGGACAATAAACCTCAAACAATTTTACATTTAACCATATCTTGGTCATATTTGTAAGATAATAGCGCACCTGTTTGTAAAGGTGCCATGTTTTACACTGTATATTTTAAAAATGTCTGAACAACAAATCAACATTACCCTGCCCGACGGTTCTGTCAGGCAGTTTGACAAAGGAATCACCGGCCACCAAGTCGCCCTTAGTATCAGCGAAGGATTGGCCCGAAACGTTCTTGCAGCCAAAGTGAATGGTGAGGTATGGGATGCCACCCGTGCGATCAACCAGGATGCCGAGGTGCAACTTTTGACATGGAACGACAAAGAGGGGAAAGGAACCTTCTGGCACAGTTCGGCGCACTTGCTGGCAGAGGCACTGGAAGCCCTCTACCCAGGGGTGAAGTTTGGGATTGGACCAAACATTGAAACCGGCTTTTACTATGATGTTGATTTTGGGGACAGGACCTTCGACGGGGCCGAGCTGGAAAAGATCGAGAAGAAAATGATCGAGCTGGCCAAGCAGAAAAACGAATACTCCCGCAAGGAAATCAGCAAATCAGAAGCCGTTGCCTACTACGAGCAAAAGGGGGACGAATATAAACTGGACCTTCTCGAAGGCCTCGAGGACGGTACCATCACGTTCTACGAGCAGGGCAATTTTACCGACCTCTGCCGTGGACCCCATATTCCAAATACAGGTTTCATCAAGGCTGTTAAGCTATTGAATGTTGCCGGTGCCTACTGGAGAGGGGATGAGAAAAATAAAATGCTTACCAGAATTTATGGGGTTACTTTTCCAAAAGCAAAGGAACTTCAGGAATACCTGGTATTGCTTGAGGAAGCAAAAAAGCGTGACCACCGTAAGTTGGGCCGCGAACTTGAGCTGTTTACCTTCTCCGAAAAGGTGGGACAGGGCTTGCCACTTTGGTTGCCAAAAGGCACCCTATTGCGCGAGCGCTTGGTTAACTTCATGAAGAAGGCTCAGGACAAATCCGGTTATCAGCAGGTTGCGACACCTCATATCGGCCATAAGGCACTTTATGAGACATCTGGCCACTACGCCAAATATGGAAAAGATTCCTTCCAGCCCATTGCCACACCGCATGAGGGGGAGGAGTTCTTGCTTAAGCCGATGAACTGTCCGCACCACTGCGAGATCTACAAACATAAGCCAAGGTCTTATAAGGACCTTCCTATTCGCTATGCCGAGTTCGGGACCGTCTATAGATATGAGCAGAGCGGTGAGCTGCACGGATTGACCCGCGTGAGGGGCTTTACCCAGGATGATGCGCATATTTTCTGCCGTCCTGACCAGGTGAAAGAAGAGTTTATCAAGGTGATTGACCTCGTGTTGTATGTGTTCAAAGCCTTGGGTTTTGAGAATTATACCGCGCAAATCTCCCTGAGAGATCCTGAGGATAAGGAGAAATATATTGGAGAGGATGCTCTGTGGGACAAGGCTGAGTCTGATATCATTGAGGCGGCCAAGGAGAAGGGTTTGGATACCGTGACCGAGCTTGGAGAAGCAGCGTTTTACGGGCCTAAACTTGATTTTATGGTCAAGGATGCCTTGGGTAGAAGCTGGCAGCTTGGAACTATACAGGTAGATTATAACTTACCTAATAGATTTGAACTCGAATATGTGGGTTCTGATAACCAGCGCCACAGGCCTGTGATGATCCATAGGGCACCATTTGGTTCCTTGGAAAGATTTGTGGCCGTGCTTATTGAGCACTGTGCAGGCAATTTCCCCCTTTGGCTTTCTCCCGAGCAGATCAACATCCTGCCGATTTCCGAAAAATTTGCCGATTACGCCGAGCAGATCAAGCAGCAGCTTGAGGATGCCGACATCAGTGGCAACCTGGACAACCGGGATGAGAAGATCGGCCGCAAGATCCGGGATTCAGAAATGAAGAAAGTGCCATTCATGATCATCGTGGGTGAAAAAGAGCAGGCCGAAGGCAAGCTTTCTGTCCGCAAACACGGTCAGGGCGACCTCGGAAGCTTCACAGTAGAGGAATTTGTAGCCTATTTCAAAAACATCATCACGGAGAGTTTGAATTAAAGAAGACGGTAATCCTTTCTATAGGGGTGAAAAAATTTTAACCCCTGCAGAAAGGGCATCCGACATCCTCCATCTTTAAATAAATTAAGGAATTAATTCTTTGATTTTTATAAAATAAAAATTATTGCGATATTTGCAGTCAAATTCATTAAACAACCATAACTATTTTGAGAGGAAGAAAACCGTTTAAACCGAGACAAGAAGAACCATATAAGGTAAATTCCAAGATCAGGGCCCGCGAGGTCAGGGTAGTGGGGGATTTTGTAGAAGGCGGCAATGCCGTGATGGCTACAGATGCAGCAGTAAGGCTGGCCCAGGAAAATGACCTTGATCTTGTTGAGATTTCTCCCAGCGCCAACCCGCCCGTATGTAAGGTGATTGACTATGCGAAGTTTAAGTACGAGCAGAAGAAAAAGCAAAAGGAGATAAAAGCCAACGCAGCAAAAACAGTAGTCAAAGAAATCCGATTCGGACCCAACACGGACGATCACGATTTTGACTTCAAGCTCAAGCATGCGATCAACTTCCTGAAAGAGGGTGCCAAGGTGAAGGCCTATGTGCACTTTGTGGGTAGGACGATCGTGTTTAAAGAGAGAGGCGAGATGCTTTTATTGAAATTTGCACAGGCACTGGAAGAGTACGGTCAGGTGGAGCAGCTTCCCAAGATGGAAGGTAAGCGCATGAACATCTTCGTTTCTCCCAAAGCAGGTAACAAGAAATAATTTCAACTAAATAAATACAGCAAAAATGCCTAAAGTAAAAACCAAATCAAGTGCAAAGAAGCGGTTCAAATTGTCAGGAACCGGCAAAATCAGAAGAAAGCATGCTTACAAAAGCCACATTCTGACTAAGAAGACGACCAAGCAGAAGAGAAATCTTACCAAAATGGGCAACGTCCACGAGTCAGACGAAGGAAGAGTAAAAGATATGTTGAGAATCTGATCAGATTCTTAACTTCTGACAAAACAAATTAATTAAGGTTATTATTCACCAGATGCTTGGTTTAAAGACCCTTCGGGCACCAAGAGTCAAAAATTAAAAATTATGCCTAGATCAGTCAACGCGGTAGCGTCAAGAGCAAGAAGAAAAAAAGTATTAAAAGCTACCAGAGGTTACTTCGGAAGAGGTAGCAACGTTTGGACCGTAGCCAAAAACAAGTACGAAAAAGGTTTACAGTACGCATACAGAGACAGAAAAGCGAAGAAGAGAGAATTCAGAGCCCTATGGATCCAGCGTATCAACGCAGGTGCCAGAGAGCACGGCGTTTCGTATTCCCAATTGATGGGCATGTTGAAGAAAGCAGAAATCGATCTTAACAGAAAAGTTCTTGCTGACCTTGCCATGAACCACCCAGAGGCATTCAAAGCTGTAGTTGAAAAAGTTAAATAAGCGAGCACTAAGCTTATTTTTCATACAAAAACCGTTCTGCATATGTAGGGCGGTTTTTTTGTTGTACTAGGCACTAAGTTGCGTGACTGTAACAAAAGTGTACTTCATTATTCCCGCCACGGTGGGCAAGCATCATTCGATATTCTACATTCATTATTTTTTTACCAAACGTGGCTGAACTGTGAACCACTTCATACTTAGGAGGGGTACCAAGTACCAGGTACCATGTACAACGTATTCTAGCAACAGAGGCTGTTGATAGCCATTTTGTCC
>NZ_JAHCMY010000008.1:0-118088 GCF_018449405.1 Litoribacter ruber | reverse complement strand
ATTTCGGGTCAGTCACGGAATTAAATGATGAATGGTGAAGTGAAAAAAATGGCAAGTAAACCATAAACCAGGCCGAAGGCCGAATAAACTATAAACAAAAAAGTAAGCGGCATCGCACCGCTACGACCGCCTACCCTTGCTTCCTTCCGGACCTGGGGGATTCAGCGGGAGCTGGTCGTGCCGCTTGAGTACAAAGGTAGATAAAAAGCCTTCTATTCCAAACGCAAGGGCGAAAATAACTTCAGGTAAACAACTAACGTATTATAAATCAAGGCCAAAAAATGGCAATAAAATTGTTATAAATGCATTTATGAAAAAACTACTCATTCTCCTCAGCTTTGTAACCCTTGTAAGCTCCTGTGCTATTTTTGCCCAACGCGATGAATACCGGTTGGGAATGTCGGAAAACCAATTCCTAAGAAGAAACCCACATGCCGTCATCAGCCAACTTGACGGCGAAACGAAAGTGTACAGGGTGCAGCGGGATGAGCGCTTTTATGTGTTGGCCACTTTTGTAAATCAGGAACTGACCAACGTGGAAGAAAGAGAAGTAGCCCCATTATGGCACCGCAACAATGAGCAGCCCGACCAATAATGGTTAAGCCAGGCCTTTCAAATGGAGGTTAAATTCCAGCGGGCTGCAGCTTTCAAACTCGTCCTCGGCAAGATCTTCGAGCACTTCATCGTCAAACTCCATTTCGGTTTTTTCAACTTTGCCGTCAGGGTGGATGATGAGCTCGGTGCCGGTCCAGTCAGCAGGATTGACTTTAACCAAGACCTTGTAATCTTCAAAAGTTCTTTTAAAGTACTGAGAAATAGGTTGTGACATTTTATTTGAAATTTTTATGTAAATTATTTTAGTAAAATTAAAAGGTTTTTTACATTTGCCTTAACTATTGTTCATATGTTTTTAAATCAAACTCAATATTGGTGGTGGCATCATCTGCTTTCTAAAGAAGGAGACCGGCATGCTATACCCAATAGTATTTGAGTGATTAATGATATTTACCATTAAGGGCTTGCTGGCTAACAGTAAGCCCTTTTTTATTTTGTTTTAATCCAATATGAAAAAAATACACATCCATACCCGTTTTAAAAAACTGCTTGCCGACACCCTGACACCGGTGAGCCTCTACCTGCAGGTAAGGGACAGGTATTCCAATCCCATCTTGTTGGAAAGCTCGGATTACCATGGTCAGGAAAATAGTTATTCCTACATCTGCTTTGACCCCTTGGCCTCCTTTTCCTTCTCGGGTGGAAAGGTCACCGAAAGGCTTCCCAAAGATGAAAAGGTGGTGTATGAACTTTCCAAGGGCGAAAAGCTGATGGACAAGCTCAGGGAGTTTTCCGGGAAATTTGAAGCTGAAAAATTGGACTTCAAATTTATCAGCAACGGCCTTTTTGGCTATTCCCAATATGACGCGGTGAGCCAGTTTGAGGACATCCAACTTGAAAACCCACAGCCCTCCAGCATACCTACCTTGCATTATGCGGTGTACCGCTTTGTGATTGTGGTCAACCATTTTAAAAACGAACTTTACATCTTCGAGCATTCCGTTAATGGGCAGGAAAGCCGGATACCGGAGATCGAAAGGCTTCTCGAAAGCCGCAACATTCCCTCTTACAGCTTCAGGCTGGAAGGCGAGGAGAGCAGCAACTATACTGATGCGGAATTTTTGGAGATTCTCAAAAGTGGCCAGGAGCATTGTTTTAGGGGGGATGTGTTTCAGATCGTGCTCTCCAGGATGTTCAAATCAGCCTTTAAGGGTGACGAATTCAACGTGTATAGGGCGCTTCGCTCCATAAATCCCTCTCCATACCTTTTCTATTTCGACTATGGCTCCTACAAGGTTTTTGGCAGTTCTCCCGAAGCCCAGATCGTGGTCAACGGTCGCACGGCCACCATCTACCCAATTGCCGGAACCTTCAAGAGGACAGGGAATGATTTGGCAGATGCGGAATTGGCCCGTAAGCTTTACGATGATCCCAAGGAAAATTCGGAGCACGTGATGTTGGTTGACCTTGCCAGAAATGACCTGAGCAGAAGTTCCGAAGAGGTCAAGGTGGAGGTTTTCAAGGAAATCCAATACTACAGCCATGTGATCCATTTGGTGTCAAAAGTTACCGGAAGGCTGCCCCAAGGTGCCAACCCGCTTCAGTTGGTAGCAGACACCTTTCCCGCCGGCACCTTGTCGGGGGCACCAAAATACAAAGCCATGCAGCTCATTGATGAACTGGAAAACACCAGCCGGAAATTCTACGGGGGTGCCATCGGATATCTGGGATTCAATGGAGATTTCAACCACGCCATCCTGATCCGGTCCTTTGTATCGGAAAACAACCACCTCCGCTATCAGGCTGGGGCGGGCGTGGTTGCCAAATCCTCTATTGAAAGCGAATTGCAGGAAGTGAACAATAAATTGGAAGCCTTGAGAACGGCTCTTAAAATGGCTGAAGAAGTATAAACTATGAAACTACTCGTATTAGATAATTACGATTCCTTCACCTACAACTTGGTCTACATCCTCCGTGAACTGGGTTTGGGACCGAAGATGGATGTGTATAGAAATGACAAAATCAGCCTTGCCGATGTGGAGGCTTATGATAAGATCCTTTTGTCTCCAGGTCCGGGCATTCCTTCTGAAGCCGGCATCATGCCCGAGCTCATTAAACAATATGCTTCAACAAAAGATATTCTAGGGGTGTGCCTCGGCCATCAGGCCATCGGCGAGGCTTTCGGCGCCTCCCTAACCAATCTTTCTGAAGTAGTACATGGGGTGGCTTCTGAAGTTAAAGTTCAGGAAGACAGTTTGTTTATTGGTTTGCCTCAGCGATTCAAGATAGGGAGATATCATAGCTGGGTGATCGATGAATCCACATTGCCCGCTGAACTGGAAGTAATTGCCAAGACCCCGGACGGCCAGGTGATGGCCATCAGGCATAAAGAATATAGGCTGCGCGGCGTCCAGTTTCACCCAGAAAGCATTATGACGGAGTGGGGGAGAGAGGTGATGGAAAATTGGATTCAGAGTACCAAGTACCAAGTACCAGGTACCAAGTAGGACCGGTCAAAAACGCAATTATATACTTAATACATAGTACCCAGTACTTTGTACAATATTTAAAAAAAATGAAACAAATACTGAATCAACTTTTTGAGCACCGGACCCTATCCAAGGAGCAGGCCAGGGATGTATTGAAAAACATTACCAGTGGGGTGTATAATCCCAGCCAGATGGCCGCTTTCATGACCGTTTATCTGATGAGAAGCATCACCGTGGAAGAGCTCATGGGTTTCCGTGAGGCCATGTTGGAGCTATGCAATCCCGTGGACTTGGACGGATATGATGCCATAGACCTTTGCGGCACGGGGGGTGACGGGAAGGATACCTTCAATATTTCCACCCTTTCCTCCTTTATCGTGGCGGCTTGTGGGCAGCCAGTTGCCAAGCATGGCAACACCGGGGTGAGCTCCATTTGCGGTTCGTCCAATCTGCTGGCCTATTTTGGGTATGAATTTACGGCAGATCAGGGGCTTTTGAGAAAAAATCTGGACGAGGCCGGTATCTGTTTTTTACATGCGCCCTTGTTTCATCCAGCCATGAGAAATGTGGGACCAATCCGAAAGGAACTGGGGGTGAAAACATTCTTCAACATGCTGGGCCCCATGGTGAACCCCAGTTTTCCTAAAAAGCAACTGGTAGGCGTATTTAGCCTTGAACTGGCCAGGCTTTATGGCTACCTCTATCAAAACAACCAAGTGCAGTTCAGTGTGCTACATGCCTTGGATGGCTACGATGAAGTTTCCCTCACGGGGGATTTCAAGGTGATTTCCAATCGGGGAGAGGAAGTGCTGACTCCCGAGGATTTGGGCTTTGAAAAGCTGGAAGCTTCCAGCATCAAAGGAGGAGAAACGATTGAGGAGTCTGCCAAGATTTTCGAAAGCATTTTAAAAGGAAAAGGAACAAAGGAACAAAATGCGGTTGTTATAGCCAATTCATCCTTAGCCTTAATGACAGGCAGACCAGAACTTTCCCGTGAGGAAGCAGTAAGCCAAGCATCTGAAGCCCTAAAGAGCGGAAAGGCCCTGACGGCATTCAAAAGTCTCATCAACCCCAAAACAAGTATCTCTTTAGCATAAACCTATTACCTATGAATATTTTAGACAAAATAATATCACACAAAATAAAGGAAGTTGAGGAGCGCAAGAGTCTTGTTCCCGTGAAGTTTTTGGAACAAAGCATCTTTTTCCCCAACCAGGTGGTTTCCATGAAAAAGTACGTGTGCAATCCCGAAAAAACGGGCATAATCGCTGAGTTCAAAAGGAAATCTCCTTCCAAAGGAATAATCAATGATTCTGCTAAGGTGGAGGCCACGAGCATTGGCTATATGCAAGCCGGAGCCTCGGGATTATCCATCCTGACGGATACGGAGTTTTTTGGTGGAAAGAATGATGACCTGACCATGGCCAGGAAATTCAACTTTTGCCCTATTCTGAGAAAAGATTTTGTGATTGATGAATATCAGTTGGTAGAGGCAAAGGCCATTGGGGCTGACTGTGTGTTGCTAATAGCAGCGGCATTGGAGCCAAATAGGTTGAAGAGCTTAGCAGCAACCGCCAAATCATTGGGGCTGGAAGTGCTGATGGAGGTTCACGATGCCGAGGAGCTGGAAAGGTCAATTTGCGATGACCTGGACTTGGTGGGGGTGAATAACAGGAGCTTGAAAACCTTTGAGGTGTCAGTGGAAAACTCTCTTTCCCTAGTGGATGTCATTCCGGATAAATTTGTCAAGATCTCCGAAAGCG
The DNA here is from genome assembly GCF_018449405.1 of Litoribacter ruber. NCBI lineage: Bacteria > Pseudomonadati > Bacteroidota > Cytophagia > Cytophagales > Cyclobacteriaceae > Litoribacter > Litoribacter ruber. The sequence goes on along the minus strand of NZ_JAHCMY010000008.1, from coordinate 113,281 downwards.
GCATTTCTGACCCTGAGGTAATGCTACAGCTGAAAAAGGCAGGGTTTGATGGGTTTCTGATCGGGGAAAACTTCATGAAGGCCTCCAACCCGCAGGAAGCTGCTTACCAGTTTATGAAACAATACAGACGTTTACTTAAAAACCAAACCATAACAAAATGATCATAAAAGTCTGTGGATTAAAAGACACTGAAAATGTAAATAGCCTCCTGCAGAATTGCAGTCCGGATATGTTGGGAATGATTTTTTATTCCAAATCACCAAGGTTTATCGGTGAAAGTGTTCATGAAAGCAATTTTTTCAGTTCCCAAGGGCAGGATAGAGTGGGGGTATTTGTGGACAGTGCCTTTTCTGAGATCCTGAAAACTGTTCAGGAATTTCAATTGGATGTCATTCAGCTCCATGGGAATGAAGATGCCGATTTTGTCAAAAATATCAAAGAGGCATTGGACGTAAAGGTGATCAAGGTTTTCAGAATCGGCAAAGAGCTGCGCATGGAGGATTTGAGGCCGTTTGATGGCTTGGCTGATTACTTCCTTTTTGATACCGAAACGAGCTCTTTTGGAGGTTCGGGAAGAAGGTTTGATTGGCAGCTTTTAGAAGCCTATGACCTTCAGACTCCCTATCTCCTGAGCGGCGGAATAGCCTCCGATGATGTGGGTGAACTGGTTAAACTGCAGAAAAAGCATCCCAAAATGGCAGGGATTGACATCAATTCCAAGTTTGAGCTGGAGCCGGGTATCAAGGATGTGGAGCTGGTAAAGACTTTTGTAGAAAAACTTAGAGCACAAGAAAATGAAAATTGAAATAGATAAGAATGGGTTTTACGGCAAATTTGGTGGGGCTTACATCCCCGAAATGCTGTATCCCAATATAGAAGAGTTGAGGGATAGCTATCTGGGCATCATTGAAGATGAGGATTTTCAGAAGAAGTTTTATGACCTGCTCAAAGATTACGTGGGAAGGCCTACTCCTTTATATTTTGCCGCCAGGCTATCTGAAAAATACAAAGCCAAAATCTACCTCAAGCGCGAGGACCTCTGCCATACAGGTGCCCATAAGGTGAACAACACCATTGGTCAAATCCTCCTGGCCCAAAAGCTGGGCAAGAAAAGGATCATCGCCGAAACCGGTGCCGGGCAGCATGGGGTAGCGACAGCAACTGTTTGCGCCTTGATGGGAATGGAGTGCACGGTTTACATGGGCGAGGTCGATATGGAGAGGCAAAAGCCCAATGTGGAGCGGATGAAGCTGCTCGGTGCCACGGTGGTGCCCGCCACATCCGGCAGCAAGACGCTCAAAGACGCCACCAACGAGGCCATGCGGCAGTGGATCAACAACCCTGTGGACACGCATTATATAATAGGTTCTGTGGTCGGCCCGCACCCTTACCCTGAGATGGTAGCCAAATTCCAGTCGGTGATCAGCGCAGAAATCAAAAAACAGCTGCAGGAAAAAGAAGGACGTGAAAATCCGGATATTGTCATTGCCTGTGTTGGTGGTGGCAGCAATGCAGCGGGTGCATTTTATCATTACTACAACACCCCTGGGGTGAGACTTGTAGCTGCCGAGGCAGCGGGCTTGGGAGTCAGCAGTGGCAAGTCAGCGGCCACTACAGCGCTAGGCAAGCTTGGCATCCTACACGGCAGCAGGACTTTGCTGATGCAGACGGAGGATGGACAGGTGGTGGAGCCCCATTCCATTTCCGCAGGACTTGACTATCCAGGTATAGGGCCAGTTCATGCCCATTTGTTTGATGTGGGTAGGGGAGAATTTGTGGCAGTGGAAGACAAGGATGCCATGAAGGCCGGTGTGGAGTTGAGTAAGCTGGAGGGGATCATCCCCGCGATCGAATCCGCCCACGCCCTCCATGCCTTGAACCAGATCGAATACAAACCCGATGACGTAATTGTGATCAACCTTTCCGGCAGGGGAGATAAGGATTTGGAGACGTATATTAAGTGGGGGGAATATTAAGTACTAAGTACTAAGTACAAAGTATAAAGTAGCTGCTTCGCGGCGAGATGAGGGAGGTGCTTGATTGCTGTGCAATCAAGGCACCTGTAATTGATGTGTGTGTTTGTACCTTGTACCTGGTATCTTGGTACCTAGTACCCAAAATGATGAATTATGAAAACGAAGAACCGCATAGATACACTATTTAGAAACAAGCAAAAGAACGTCCTTTCCATATACTTTACGGCCGGATACCCGAAGCTGGAGGATACGGTGCCGGTGATGGAGGCCATAGAGGCTGGGGGAGCGGATATCATTGAGGTAGGGATGCCTTTTTCGGATCCCGTGGCCGATGGACCGACCATTCAGGAGAGCAATAAAATAGCATTGGATAACGGCATGTCCCTGAAGAAGCTTTTTGCCCAATTGGCCGAGATGAGAAAAACGGTGAGCCTTCCGGTAATCCTGATGGGCTATCTGAATCCCATTATACAGTTTGGGGTAGAAAAGTTCTGCCAAAAATGTCAGGAAGTGGGCGTGGACGGGCTGATTTTGCCCGACTTGCCCATGCAACAGTTTCTGGATGAATTCAAGGAGGTTTTTTCAAGGTATGGCCTGAGAAACACCTTTTTGATCTCACCCCAAACCAGCGATGAGCGGATTAAAGCCATAGATGAGCATTCTGATAGCTTCATCTATATGGTTTCTTCCCACAGCATCACGGGTGCCAAATCCGGCATCACCCAGGAGCAGGAGAGGTATTTTGAAAGGGTAGGGCAATTGGGCATCCAGAACCCAAGGCTTATTGGATTTGGGATAAGCGACCACGAATCCTTTACAAAGGCTTCCAAACATGCCCATGGGGCGATTATCGGAAGTGCTTTTATCAAGGTTTTAAACAATGCCAGCCCAGAGAGTCTAAATAACGACATAGGAATTTTTATCAAAGGAATTAAGAACGGAGAATATGATTATACAAGTAAAGCCTGATATTTCTGACTCTCAGAAAGATCGGATCATTCAGGAGGCAAACCAGAGTGGATATAAGATTACGGAAGTCAAAACCCAGCTTTCCACCTACCTAATCGGTATCGGCAAAGCAAATTTTGACATCAGGAAACTCGGACTGCAGGAAGGGATTCAGGATATCCATATTGTGTCGGATGATTACAAGCTGGTTTCCAAAAAATGGAAAGCCAAGCCTACCTCGATTGACCTCGGGGATGGGGTCAGAATAAAGGATGGCGATATGGCGCTAATGGCCGGACCTTGCTCGATCGAGACCGAAGAACAGATCGTCAAAACCATTGAACACTTAAAAGCTACGGGAATCCAGATCATGCGTGGAGGGGTTTACAAGCCAAGAAGCAGTCCGTATGCCTTTAGGGGGTTAGGTATTGATGGCCTCAAGCTGTGGTATCAACATGCCAAGGCGGCAGGAATCAAGATAGTGACCGAAGTAATGCAGGTATCCCAAATTGAGGAAATGTATGACTATGTGGATATTTATCAGGTAGGGGCAAGAAATACCCAAAATTTTAACTTGTTGGATGAACTTGGACGAGTGGACAAGGCGGTGATGATCAAAAGGGGGATTTCAGGGACAATTGAGGAGCTTTTACAGTCGGCAGAATATGTTTTTTCAGGAGGGAATGAAAAGCTTATCCTGTGTGAGCGTGGCATCCGAACCTATGAGAAAGCCAGCCGGAATACCTTGGATCTGAATGCGGTGCCGATACTCAAGCATAAATCCCATCTTCCAGTGGTGGTGGATCCATCTCACGGGATTGGTATTCGCCAGTTTGTGCCTCAGATGGCTTTGGCCGGGGTGATGTGCGGTGCCGACGGGATCATTTTCGAAACCCACGAGACGCCTGACCTGGCTTACTCGGATGGGCAGCAGACCCTGGATTTTGATCAAAGCACCAAGCTGGTCAAGCAGATCAAGGATGCGTTTGAGTTGAGGAAATCGTTTATATAGAAGTACGAGGTACTAGGTACCAAGTACAAGGTACACGGGCTGAAAAAANCCAAGCTGGTCAAGCAGATCAAGGATGCGTTTGAGTTGAGGAAATCGTTTATATAGAAGTACGAGGTACTAGGTACCAAGTACAAGGTACACGGGCTGAAAAAAGCCACAAAGGCCACCAAGTTTTCACGAAGTTTCACAAAGGCCACTTCGCGGAGAAAAATTTAAAAGTTTGAGAAAAAAGTGTCAAGTAAATTTAGGACGTGACAGGTTCTCGCGCCCGGCAGGAGGTTGCTTACGAAAGTGCAGCGTGGTTGTCAGGGTTGTCCCGCCGTGGTTCGGCTTCGCCTCGCCGGCTCGGTTGTCGGAGTTGTCATTGTTCTATGTACGGGTTATCACGGGCGGGGATGAAGGCCGATCAACGAGAACACTTTCGTACTTGGGCGCGAGAATAGAACAATGACAACCATGACAACCCAGGTCTGCGCAGCAGGCCGGGACAACATCCCGAATGCGCCTCCCCCAGGAGGCGCATTCGGGCGGACAACCACGTCGCTTTTGACCGAAATACGTAATCTCCGATACTCAAAAGTTTGCATTAATTGCAATAACTTCTTACTTTAGGGACATGAATCAGACCTATCACAGCTATAGCCATTATCATACTTCCTTTTGGGGATGAATGTTTGCTATTGCCTGTGAGTGAAAATATCAAGCCTAATCCCTCTTTGTATGGATTGGGCTTTTTTTATTTAAACTTAGCTATTGGATGAACGTTGAATTAATATGAACATAAACCCAATTAAGAAATGACTGCAAAACCGAAAGACTGGGTCTTTACTGACTCAAGGTTAAAAGACATGAGGCAGGATTACGATGCCTACACCGAGGAGGATTTTAAGGTCTGGAAGATTCTTTATGATAGACAGATCGTCAACCTACCCCAGGCTGCTTCCAAAGCATATCTGGAGGGTATCAAGGAAATCAACTTTACGGCTGACAAGATTGCCAACTTTGAGGAGGCCAATCAAAGACTTGCTAAATCCACCGGCTGGGCCATACAGGTGGTGCCGGGGCTGATCGACGACGATCTTTTTTTTGGGCTTTTGAACAACCGACGTTTTCCCTCTTCCACCTGGTTGAGAAAAATGGAGCAACTTGACTATTTGGAAGAGCCAGATATGTTCCATGATGCCTTTGCCCATATGCCGCTGTTGACCAACCAGCCGTATGTGGACTTTTTGGAAAAACTAAGCGGAATAGCGCTAAAGCATATTGACAACCCCTGGGCCATACAACTGCTTTCCAGAATTTACTGGTTTACCATCGAGTTTGGTTTGATCCGTGAAAACGGGGAGTTGAGAATCTATGGTGCGGGTATCCTGAGTTCAGCAGGTGAGACCAAATTCAGCCTTTCCGATGAGCCAGCCCACTACGAATACGATGTGGAGAAAATCATGAGCACCGCTTATTGGAAAGATAAATTCCAGGACAAATACTTTATCATTGAAGGTTACGAGCAACTCTATGAATCCCTGCCGGAAATCGAGCGGGTACTCGAAAAAATGCTCGCCGAAACACCTGAAGAAGAAAGGAAGTTTTAGGCACTTGGCTCAAAAGGAACCTCGAGGTGATGGCAACTTCGAGGTTCTTTTAGTAAGGGAATTAACCGCAAAGACACAGAGAGGCGCAAATAGGGTGATGGGTGAAGTATTTACTAGTATAGGAAGATAAGGGTGCTTTTGAATAAAATTTTAGCCTTGAATCTTAGAAAACAATTAAAGCAAAATCCGCTTAATTAAGCAATAAGGTAAAGTGGGTATAAAAAGGCGGTAAAATCTAGATCAACTTGGTACATGGTACCTGGTACTTTGTACCCAAAAAATAACGTAAATAAATGCAAGTAGCAATAATAAAATACAACGCCGGCAATGTGAGGTCGGTGCTGTATGCGTTGGAAAGGCTGGGGGTGGAGGCTGTTCTGACGGATGATTTTGAAACCATCCAAAAGGCCGACAAGGTAATTTTTCCCGGTCAGGGGGAAGCCAGCTCGGCAATGAAGTATCTCAAGCAAAGGAATCTCGACCGGCTAATCAAAGACCTCAGGCAGCCCTTTTTTGGGGTTTGTCTTGGCCAGCAGTTGCTCTGCGAACATACCGAGGAAAATGATACCGAATGTCTGGGCATCTTTCCCATAAAAGTGAAAAAATTCCCGGCCTTTGACAAGGTCCCACATGTGGGCTGGAATTCTCTGGAAAACATGGATTCACCCCTATTCAAAGATCTGGAAGAGGATCCCTATACTTATTATGTGCATAGTTATTATGCGGAGCTTTCTCCCTATACTATTGCTACTACCCATTATATGCATGATTTTACGGCTTTGATCCATAAGGATAACTTCTATGCCATGCAGGCCCATCCCGAGAAAAGCGGTAAGGTGGGCGAAACGATCTTGAAAAACTTCTTAGCACTCTAATTTATTATAATGGAAATCATTCCCGCAATTGATATCATCGGGGGCAAGTGCGTGCGCCTAACCCAAGGTGATTATAGCCAACAGAAAACCTATCACGATTCCCCCTTGGAAATGGCCAAACGCTTTGAGCAGGCCGGGGTGAAGAGGCTGCATTTGGTAGACCTTGACGGGGCCAAGCAAAAGCAGATTGTCAACAAACAGGTCTTGGAAGATATTGCCCAAAACACTTCCCTGAAAGTTGATTTTGGGGGAGGCGTACAGTCTGATGAGGATATCGCATTGGCTTTCCGTTTAGGGGCGAGCCAGGTGACCGGTGGAAGTGTGGCCATAAGAAAACCTGACCTTTTTGACCGTTGGATCCGTGAATATGGGACTGAAAAAATCATCTTGGGGGCAGATGCCAAGAACCGAAAAATAGCCATCGGCGGCTGGGAAGAAAGTACCGAATTGGATGTAGTGGAATTTATTTCATCATATATGAAAAAAGGACTGCGCTACGTCATTTGTACAGATGTAGCCAAGGACGGTCTTCTTCAGGGCTCCTCCTTGGAACTTTATGAAGAAATTATGGAAGAAGTGCCCGGGGTCAAGCTGATCGCCAGCGGCGGTGTTTCCTCCATGAAAGACCTGGAAGACCTGGAGAAAGTCGGCGTTTATGGGGCTATTGTAGGAAAGGCCTATTATGAAGGAAAGGTGACGTTGGAGGAGCTGGCAGCTTTCGGGAAGTAAGGATGACGGATGGAGTAACGTTTTGAAAAGGGACACAGAGTTTCTCTTCGCGGAAAACGGTCACAATGGACACAAAGAAAAAGAAGAGCACAAAGGCTTTTTTGCGAAATTTGCCCCCTCCGCCCTCTAAAGGGGGGACTAACTAGCGTACTTAAAGTCAGTTAAGCTCCCCCTTTAGGGGGGTGGGGGGCGAAAACGGAAATCTAGTAACCATTTTGAAACAGTGGACTGTGGACTGACCGATGTCAGCTGGTTGTAGTTAGTTCAATTACTTTTGCCGAGTAGATTGGCTAAGATTAACCTCAGCTGATGGTATTACTTGGTACCTGGTACTTAGTACCCATTTTCAGACTGTCTTTTCGAAATGATGAATAATGAATGGTAAATGATGAATAATGAAGTTACATGTTGACTAAGAGAATAATACCGTGCCTGGATATCAAAGAAGGCAGGACGGTAAAGGGGGTGAATTTTGTGGAGTTAAAAGATGCCGGGGATCCGGTGGAGCTTGCAAAAATATATTCTGATGAGGGAGCCGATGAGCTGGTTTTTTTAGACATCACCGCCACCGTGGACAAGCGCAAGACCTTGTTGGAGCTGGTGGAAAAGGTGGCCAAGGCGATTAATATTCCTTTTACTGTTGGTGGGGGAGTGAGTACGGTGGAGGACGTAAAAATGCTGTTGGGAGCTGGTGCCGACAAGATAAGCATCAATTCAGCAGCTGTTAAAAACCCTGCAATTATTGATGAAATGGCGGCAGAGTTCGGTAGCCAATGTATTATCGTGGCGATCGACACCAAGAATATCGATGGGATTGATTTTGTGCATACCCACGGCGGTAGAAAGCCGACGATTTTGAAAACTCAATCCTGGGCCAAGGAGGTTTCCGATAGAGGAGCGGGTGAGATTCTTCTGACCTCCATGGATCATGACGGGACAAAAAACGGCTTTGCAAATGAAATCACCAGTGAACTTTCCTCTATGCTGCCGATTCCAATTATTGCTTCAGGCGGAGCGGGGAAAATGGTGCATTTTTGGGATACCTTCACCGCTGGCAAAGCTGATGCGGCCCTGGCGGCTAGCATATTTCACTTTAAGGAGATAGGGATCCCGGAATTGAAGGAGTATTTGAGTGGTAGAGGGGTGAGTGTGAGGACTACATTTTAACGAAAGCTACTTCATCATTCATCATTCGCTATTCACCATTCATTATTATTTAATGATGCTGTCATATAGGATAGAATAATGAATAAAGAATGATGAATAATGAATAATGAAATAACCGATAAAAATGAAACTAAACATAGATTTCGAAAAAGTAAACGGGCTGGTGCCGGCGATAATCCAGGATGCTTTCAGCAACAAGGTGCTGATGTTGGGATACATGAACCAGGAGGCCATTGACAAGACGGTGGAAACGGGAAAGGTGACTTTCTTTAGCCGGACAAAAGGACGGCTTTGGACCAAAGGGGAGACCTCTGGGAATTTTCTCAACCTTGTAAGTATGGAGGTGGATTGTGATCAGGATGCCCTGCTTATCAAGGTGGATCCCGTGGGACCCGTATGCCATACGGGAGATGATACCTGCTTCAAGGAAGAAAACCGGTCCAAAACGGCTTTTATCGATCACCTAAGAACGGTAATCAAAGACCGCAAGGAAAACCCAAACGACAAAAGCTACACCTCTTCCCTGTTTGAAAAAGGCATCAACAAAGTGGCCCAAAAAGTAGGGGAGGAAGCCGTAGAGATTGTGATTGAGGCCAAGGATGATAATAAGGAGCTGTTCATGGGTGAGGCAGCGGATTTACTTTTTCACTACCTGATTTTGCTGGAAGCTAAAGGCTACAGCCTTGATGAGGTAATGGAGGTGCTGATGGCGAGGCATAAGAGTTGATGTTATGAAAACACCCTGGCAATAGCGCCAGGGTGTTTGGTTTTAGAGCGAGTTTAATAAGCTGGGAATTCTTTTTGAAGGCCGGTGAAGGAGTCTATCATTTCCCATGTTGGCTGGTAGGTGATGATCCTGGCCCCAGGGGAATGCACACTGCCTGTGCGGATGTAGTCTATGGCTGCCTTGTACCTTCTTTCCTGCGGGTTGCCCCAATCCCTTGAGGGATCATCTGCCACTTGGAAGTCTACCGGGAAACCGTCAAAATATTCCGCCCTTCCATTCGCATTTGCCGAAGCAAAGGTGATGGGGACTAATTCCACGTTGTTGTCTTTTAGTGTTTTGTTGTAGCTTGATAGGGGGAAAGATCCCACAGGTTTACCATAGGTATTGGCCCCAATTAGTACTACCTCCATATAGGGCGTCAGACAGTTGATCAGCAACTCACTGGCTGAGGCCGAGCTGCGTGATGTAAGCACAATTAGCCGGTTCAGATTCAGGTTGCCCTTTTTCTCAAATTTTTTACTGCTGTTTTGACTGCTTTTTGAATTGTTCAGGGTGTTGGTGTACATGGTTTGGCCATTGGCATGGGAGGGCACCAGGTAATTAAGAATCTGTTCGGTCACGCCCACGGACCCGCCTCCGTTGTACCGGAGGTCGAGGACAAGTTCATCCACATTTTGGCTGATGAAATAGTTGAGGGTTTGATCCACTTCCACGCTGGAAGCTGGCGTGGTGCCAGCGGTAGCCCTAAAGCTGTTGTAGACCCAGTAGCCTATATTTTTTCCATCCAGTGAAACCACGGATCGGTGAAGGACTGAGTTGCTTTGGTATTCTGCCTTTCCCAGAGTTTTGACAACTTCCGTACCATCAGGAAGCAAAAATTTGAAGGTGTTGGTGATGCCCGTTTCGTTTGGCCCCAACTGGAAATTATAGCTTCCATTGGATTGCTTATAGGAAGAAATTGGTTTCCCGTTGACCTCCAGCACCCGCCAGCCTCTTTGCCAGTTGTCTTTTCCGGCAGGTGCTTCCTTGTAAACAAAAAGTAGGTAAAGATGCTCGTTTTCATCAAAGCCCCAACCAAAGCCATGTCCGGCATTTTGTCCCGTAAAGGCGCGGGTGAAGGCATCGGGTGTGGTCAGATAGGACCAGCGGTCCAAGGGTGCATGGATGATGGAGGATAAAAGGTCCTCATTGGAAGAAAACTGGGTTGGGTTTGTCCCCTGGGGCAATTTGTCGTTCCAAAAGTACCATTCCTGCATACTTCTGAATAAAGCCGTTTTGACCCTGTCCTCCATCATCTGGGGATCATCTACTTCGGGCGTACAGGAAGCTACCAAAAAGATGATTGGTAGGAAGAACTTCCATTTATTTATCCATGTTTTCATACTATTTCAAAAGAAAATAATGGGGTTGATATTCTTAACGAATAAAGTCATTAAATGTATGAAAAAAATATGATTAGTTGCTGTTGTAAAATAAACTTTGGGGTATAGAGATTGAAGACCGAAGACCGAAGACGGGAGGGAGGCAGGAGACGGGAGATAGAAAACGGTGGGGATTAACTAACGATAACATCTATAACCACATTTATTCCTTCACACCACAAACTTCTGGCTGGAAAATCCTGTTTAGCATGTGAAGAATCAAACACTTATGGAAAATCAAGAAGAGAATAAAGTTGAATTAAGGGACAGAAGAACTGAGATCGTGGAGGCCTATGTGCATTATGTGCTTGAGCATGGCCGCGAACCTGTTTCGGTTTTCAAGTTTGTCAAAAGTCTCGGAATGAAAGAGGAAGAGTTTTATGAATACTTTACCTCCTTTGCTTCCATCAAATCAGCCGTTTGGGAAAAGATAATTGATGACACGGTGCGGGGAATGGAGTCTCAGGAGGTGTATCAGGAATATTCCGCCAGAGAGAAAATGCTATCTTTTTACTTTACCCTAGTGGAGGAGCTTAAAAAACACCGAAGTTACCTGCTAAGCATGTATGAGGGGCATTTGAGTTTCAAAAGAAATGTGCCTATGGAGCTGAAGGGCTTTAAGGAGAAGTTCAAGGCGTTTTCCGCAGATGTGATCTTGGAGGGGAAAGAAAATGAGGAGATAGCAGACCGTTCATTTATTTCAGACCGCTATGAAGATGCCTTGTGGCTTGAAACCCTGTTTATCTTGCAATATTGGTTGAAGGATACTTCACCGGGTTTTGAAAAAACCGATGTGGCCATCGAGAAGTCGGTGAGCCTGGCTTTTGACCTGATGGGCAAAAGTGCGCTGGATTCCTTTTTGGATCTGGCCAAGTTTATTTACCAGTCCAAATAAAGATGAGCGATAAAAGCGAGAATTACAGAGAACAAGAACATATTCCCACTTCCAAGGTGCAACGGGCGACCAAGTTTTTCAAAACAGGCGCCAAGGTAGGAGGAAACTATGTGAAGCATTACGCAAAAAAAATGGTCAACCCAAATCTCACCAAGGAAGACCTTCATGCCAGCAATGCCGAGGATATCTACAGTTCCTTGAGCGAACTTAAGGGAAGTGCGCTGAAAGTGGCGCAGATGATGTCTATGGACAAAAACATCCTTCCTAGAGCCTATCAGGATAAATTTATGATGGCCCAGTATAGTGCGCCGCCATTATCCTATCCCTTGGTGGTAAGAACTTTTCAGAAAAGTTTGGGAACCACCCCAGAGGCTCTTTTCGAATCCTTTACCAAATCAGCGGTAAACGCCGCCTCCATGGGGCAGGTGCATCAGGCTGAAAAAGAAGGGAAGAGATATGCGGTCAAAATTCAGTACCCGGGTGTGGCCGAAAGCGTGAGTTCAGACCTGAAAATGGTTAGGCCATTTGCCTACCGGCTGCTGAACATGAATGAAAAGGAGCTCGACCACTATATGGAAGAGGTGGAGGAAAGGCTGCTTGAAGAAACGGATTATGTGCTTGAGGTACAGCGTTCCGAGGAGATCAGTCAGGCCTGCAGCCATATTCCAGATCTATACTTTCCCAATTATTATCCCGAATGGAGCAGCGACCGGATCATCACCATGGATTGGATTGATGGCAAGCACATCAAGGAATGGATGCTCACCAACCCTTCCCAAGAGGAAAGGGACCGGATAGGTCAGGCGCTATGGGATTTCTATAACCATCAGATCCATAATCTCAAAAAAGTGCATGCCGACCCGCATCCAGGTAATTTCATCATTCAAAAGGATGGAAAGTTAGGCATCATTGACTTTGGCTGTGTGAAAGTAATTCCAGAGGATTTCTATCAAGGTTATTTTTCTTTGATCAAAAGCGACCTGTTGATTAAAGAAGAGGAACTGGATAAAATCTTCTTTGATTTGGGCTTTATCAGCGACAAGGATACCGAAGATGAGCAAAAGTATTTCAAAGGGGTATTTAGAGCCATGATTTCCCTGTTGGGACGCCCTTTTCATTCGGAGAGCTTTGATTTTGCTGACGAAAGCTACTTCATGGAGATCTTTGAGATGGGCGACAGAATCGGCAACGACAAGATGTTCAAGAAATCCCGGCAGGCCCGCGGGTCCCGTCACGGGTTGTATATCAACCGGACTTACTTTGGGATTTATAACCTGCTACACCAGCTGGGAGCTAATATCAAAACCACCAAGCCGGAGTGGTTGGTGAAGTAGTTTGAAGACGGGAGACCGAAGACACTGTCTGATTCGGCAAGGCAGGTCAGAAGAAGATAAAAATAGGTCATCATGGACAAAGCCACTTCGACGCAAAACTGATTTGGAAAAGTGTCAAGTAAAATTTGGATGTGATTTGGACGACCGAAGTATATACTCAAACAAGGGGCGGGATTTCCGCCTTTTTTTGTGAAGTGAAATGTTAAAGAACTGTTTTTATATTTCGTAATGATTTAAATTTGTAAAATAAAATATTTGTAAAAAATGCTTTACTTGGAAGTTCCTTGTTCTGAGTATCTTCGGCCATATGTGAAGTATTATTACTTTTTGGAGGGAGATATTGATAGGCCTTTAGAGTATAAATGTTTGCCTGAAGGTTTCCCAACTATGGTTTTTAACTTTGGTATGCCTTTTAATGTCAAATCGATTTATGGCCCAATAATCAAAATTTCGAAGTCCTATGTTTCTGGACAAAACACCTCGATATACCGGATGCGATTTGTGCAAAAAGTTATAGTGACAGGGATTGTATTTGCGGCATCAGGCCTCCATAATTTATTTAGTTTTTACATGAAAGACTTAGTAAATCAAAGAAGGCCGCTAGATTTGATGGTGGGTAAAACAGGAAATATTATTTATGATGACCTAGCCAATTCCCCTTCTATTGAGTCTAAAATAATTAAGATAGAGGACTTTTTGAATTCCTATTATGAAACCGCCAAATCCCGCCTGTCGATTATTGACGAAGCAATCGATTTTATTAACGACAGAAGGGGAGTGGTGACAATACAGGAAATTGTAACCAAGTACAAATTCAGTTCAAGGTATTTAGAAAAAAAGTTTTTGGAGAAAGTGGGAGTTACTCCCAAATTATATTCACGAATCAAGCGGTTCAGTACAGTAACCGACAGAGTTTCAAGAATGCAGAAAGTGGACTGGCAAGAAATAGTTTTAGAAAACGGATTTCATGATCAGTCACATTTTGTGAAGGATTTTAAAAAATTCAATTTTATCAAGCCATCTCAATACCATCATCAGCAACAAGACCAAACATGGTTTTTTGAGTGATTTAACTTGTTGTTCGCATTTTTACAATTTCCTCAAATCATACCTCCTTATCTTTGTTATATGCGGGAAAGCGCAAAGTTTGGATGTTTTCCAAGAGGTAAATAGCTCCATTCTTTAATCTTTTTTCTTTTTTGGTAGTAGATACCCATGGTGCCTTTTTTACCCACTCTCAGGGAAAAGGAAGTTTAGAAACCACCTGTTTAGGACCACTTCTGCCTCAACTGCCATGAAAACGCCAACCTTTACCTTACTAATATTTCTATTTTTTGGATTGCTAATTTCAGAAATTTATAATCCGCTATTTGCCCAATCACAAGTTTCCGGGAAAATTTTGAATGCTTCCGGAGAACCAATTTCTTTTGCCAACATTCTGCTTCTTTCCGCTCAAGATTCGAGTTTGGTAAGGGGTGGTGTTTCTGAAGAAAATGGTGACTTCCAATTTGCAGAAGTGGTCCATGATACTTATCTGTTATCAGTTTCCATGGTGGGGTTTGCAAACCATACGCAATTATTGGAAATAGCAGCAAACCAAGCGGTTCGTATTCCCCAGATTGTTTTGGAAGAGTCAGACGAAGAGTTAGAAGAGGTGACCGTCACTGCTTCAAAACCCCTTTATGAGAGAAAAATTGACCGGATGGTGATTAATGTGCAGACCAGTATCACCTCAGCTGGAAATACGGTATTGGAGGTTCTGCAAAAATCCCCCGGGGTGACCGTAAATAGGCAATCTAATTCTTTTACGTTAAATGGAAAAAGTGGGGTAATGATCATGATCAATGACAAGCTTACCAGGCTACCCATGGAGGCTGTTTTCCAGCTGCTGGAGGGAATGAGTGCCGCCAATGTGGAAAAGATTGAGCTGATCACCAACCCTCCTTCAAAATATGAGTCCGAGGGGACAGGAGGAATAATTCATATTGTCACCGTTGATCATGAAGACATTGGCACAAATGGGAATTGGGGATTGACTGCTGGGAGAAATGCAAGGGAAACCCTTGGAGCAAATTTCAATATCAATCATCGTAAAAATAAGGTATCTTACTTTCTCGATTATTCTATACATTATGATAAAAATATAGAGATATGGACTAACCAAATCCGTGTGATCCAGCCAGATTTTGTTTCGGAGTTGAATTCGCATACAGACCGGTATAGTATTACCACTACACAAAACTTTAGAACCGGTGGAGAATATCAAATAAGCAAAAAATCCGCGGTGGGAGCAATGTTTACTTTTGCGCTAAGAAATTGGGGCTTGGATGCCAATACAGTCTCAAGCAATATAGTCTCCCAAGACTCAACTGCCCTTGTCACTACAATTATTCGAGAAACCAATAATTGGAGGCATCTTACAGGTAATGTCCATTTTAGGTATGAGGTTAATGAAAAGTCAAAACTTAGACTTGACCTTGACTATTTAAAAATCCACAATCATAACCCCTCCAGCTATTTGAATGAGTTTTATTTTCCAGAGACTGGACAAAATAGGAATGAACGGATAGATATCCGCAAGGAGACCCCCTTGGATATTATAGTGGCTTCAATGGACTACACTCTTAAACCCAAAGATTCTTTTTCCTTGGAATCAGGAGTAAAAGCTTCTCAATCTAATTTCATCAATGATGTAGGGGTTGCTTTTATAGAAAATGGGGCAGTAAGAATGGATCCGACCTTAACAGATGTTGCTGATTTGGATGAAACCATTTATGCAGCATACCTTTCTGCTGATTGGAACATCAATGAAACCAACCAAATAAAAGCTGGAATCAGGTACGAACATACCAAGACGTACATTAGCACCTTGGGAGAAGTTGGGGTCGTAGATAGGGATTTCGGGAATTTTTTCCCGACATTTTATTACAACAGGAAATTTAATGATCATTTTAATATAAACCTAAGCTACGCCAGAAGGATTACGCGGCCGACTTTCTGGGATTTGGCTCCCTTTGTTTACATCTTGGATCCGATCACCTACTTTTCGGGAAATCCTGCACTTAGACCAGCCATACTGGATGGGTATAGGTTGGACCTGAGTATTAAAAGAGCTGTATTGGCTTTTAATTATAGCAATTCGAAAAATGAAATAGCAAACTGGCAACCTGAAGTGGATCCTATTAGCGGAAGGCAAATGATCCGTTCGCAGAATTTAAATTTTGAAAAAGTGTATAGTGTAGCATTAACCTTGCCCTGGATTTTTACCGATTGGTGGGATATTCAAATCAATAATGAAGGTTATTATAGAGAGCTCCAAACTTCCCATTTGGAAATTAACAATATTCGAAATATTTATAATTATAATGTGAACTTCATAAATACTATCAAGTTCCCGAAGGATTATACTTTAGAGCTGTTGGGCTATTATGAGTCAAATACATTATATGGGATTCTAGAGTCCAGACCCTTTGGAGGAATAAGTGCTGGATTACAGAAAAAAATGCCCAATAACGGCGGTACGCTGAGATTATCAGTGGATGATGTATTCTATACGTTCGTTTGGAGAATGGATTCACATATTCCAGAATCAAACCTTTATAGTAGTTTTAAATTTGATTATCATGCGCAGGCTATCAGGTTAAATTATACCAAGAGTTTTGGAAACAAGAAGCTTAAAGAAGTAAACATTAAATCCGGATCAGAGGATGAGCGTAGAAGACTTTAAATGAAAAAAAGTACCCTTCAGGATTATGGTGAAGGGTACTTTTTCCATTACTGCACCAAACCTTCCTCTCTAAGTTGAGCCTTTATAGCATCCACATATTCACGGGCGAAGCGGGCATCGGTGGAGGGGTTCAAGGTTTTGGATTGTGCGCTCCATACCAGTTCTAGGGAAGCCGCGTCGTAGAGATTGGTTTCAATAAAATAATTCCTGTCAGTCTGATAATATCCCTGATTCCAGGCAGTGCCATACCAGTGATCAAAATAGCCGGGAAAGGAACCGTAATGCCTGAATGTCCCTCCGGGATGATACATGCGGCCGCCCGCACCGCCTGGCACGAACCTTTCTTCCTCATCCACATCTATCAAAGTGATGGTCAGAATACTTTCACACTCCGTTTCCCTGATGATTTCGACGAGTTGCTCTCTTTCTGGCTGACCCTCGTCAAAAAATGTTGGCTTGAAGGTGTCAATGCTTTTGGTGGTATTCACATTTCGTCCTGCAAGTCGATTGGCAAATTCTCCTTCCAGATTCTGTCTTAAGGAAAGGTCGTCCACGATTGCGGCCAAAAATATACTGTTGTATTGCTGGGTAGGTCGGTCGGTATCTCTCCACGAAGCGGTAACTTCTGTGGCCGTTCTACAAGACCCCAAGGTCAATAGGAGAAATAGGGTGACAATTAAATGACTTTTTTGCATAAATGTGTGGTTTAGTGGTAGGCATAAAATAACAAAGCCTGTTCCATTACAGAACAGGCTTTTAGTTAGCGTTGTTTAAATCTAATTCTGATAACTGATTCGATAGATGCAATTGGCCATGTCATCAGAAACCAGCAGACTGCCATCCTCTAGCTGAAGCACATCTACAGGACGGCCCCATACTTCCTGGGTAGCATCATCCAGCCAACCCTCTGCAAAAACCTCATGGCTATCTATTTGATCTGTTCCATTAAGGGATACAGTAGTTACGTTGTAACCAACCTTTTTACTTCGGTTCCAGGAACCGTGCTTGGCCAGGAAAATGGTGTTGTTGAATTCGCTCGGGAACATATCTCCTGTATAGAATCGCATTCCCAATGGAGCCACATGGGCACCCAAGTTTACCTTGGGCTTGGTATAATCTTCTTTGCCCTTTCCCTCACTGCCAAATTCAGGGTCTTTCACATCCCCGGCATGCCAGAAAGGATAACCGAAATGCATGCCTTTCTGAGGAGCGTGGTTTAACTCGCAATCCGGAATATCATCCCCCATCATGTCACGGCCATTGTCAGTAAACCACAATTCCTCGCTTTCAGGGTGCCAGTCAAACCCAACGGTATTTCTTACCCCATGGGCAAAAACCTCCGGTTCTATATTTTCCGCATCTACATCAATCCGGGTTATAGAGGCATAGATCTCTTTCTCAGGATTACAAATGTTACAAGGAGCGCCTACTGGAATGTAGAGTTTGTCATCAGGGCCAAAGGCTATAAACTTCCAGCCATGGTGCTTATCTGTAGGATATTGATCAAAAAGCACTTCAAACGAGGGGTTTGCGAGTGTATTTTCAATATCCCTAAAGCGTAATACCCTGCTTACTTCAGCGACATAAAGATCCCCGTTTTTGAATGCCACGCCGTTGGGCATGTTGAGGTCTTCAGCCAAGGTATAGCGGTAGTCTGCCTTTCCATCACCATCCTCATCCAAAAGCGCAAATACTTTGTCTCCCTGTCGGTTACCTACGAAGATGACGCCATTGTCACTCTTGGCCAAAGAACGGGCATTGGGTACGTCTGCAGCCCATACTTCAATTTTGAAATTTTCAGGAAGCTTTATCTTGTCAAGATAAACTTCAGCTTCTGCATCAGTAATAGTCACCCGATTATCTCCTTCATCTGCAGTCACTCGGGTAGACTTTTGAGGGCTATCACAACTTACAGCCACACCGGCTATCAACAGCGATGCGAGCCATAGTTTTGGTTTGATCATGGTTTTTTCTTTTCTGATTGAAGGTTCAATATAAGAAAAAAGCGAAAAACTTGGCGGCTTTCCTTTATAAGCGGAAGAATCCTTATTTTTACATTATGATTTCAATTAACAATTTATCTTATTTCATCGGCGGTCGTGCCCTTTATGAAAATGCCTCTCTCCATATCAAGCCTAAGGACAAGATAGGCCTGGTAGGTCTCAACGGAACGGGCAAGTCTACTTTGCTCAAAATCATTTCCGGAGATTACCAGCCTTCCAGTGGTGAAATTCAAAAGTCGAAGGACTGTACCATAGGCTTCCTAAATCAGGATTTGCTCAGCTATCAGTCCGAAGACAGTATTTTGGAGGTTGCTTTGGAAGCTTTTAAGGAAACTTTGGCTTTGCAGGCTGAGATTGATGGGGTGCTGAAACAGATGGAAACGGATTATTCTGAGGAAATCATCAATAAACTTGCCCATCTGCAGGATAGGTTTGAAGCCAATGAAGGCTATACCATCAAGGCAAAAGCGGAAGAGGTGCTCGAGGGGATTGGGTTTTCTACAAAAGACCTAAGCAGGCCATTGAAGACATTTTCAGGGGGCTGGAGAATGAGGGTAATGCTGGCAAAACTGCTTTTGGAAAAACCTTCTTTGCTGATGCTCGATGAGCCTACCAACCACTTGGACTTACCTTCCATCCAATGGGTGGAAAATTACCTCAAGACTTATGAAGGTGCCGTGATTGTAGTCAGCCACGACCAAGATTTTTTGGATAATTGTATTGAAACTACTGTGGAGGTGTCGCAGCACACATTGACAGCCTATGCAGGGAATTATTCGTTCTACAAATCTGAGAAAAAGGAAAGGCAGGAAATCCAGCAGAACGCATACGAAAATCAGCAGCAGATGATCAAGCAGGCGGAGCGCTTTATCGAGCGCTTCCGTGCAAAAGCCTCCAAATCCAACCAGGTGCAGTCCAGGGTAAAAGCCTTGGAAAGAATGGATAAGGTTCATGAGGTGATAGATGATAATCTGGCGGTCAATTTTAAATTTAAGTTTTCCCAACAGTCGGGTAGGGATGTTGTGGTTCTTGAGGAAGTGTCAAAGGCCTATGGTGACATTCAGATTTTGAAAAACACTACAGCTAGAATCGAGAGAGGGGATAAAATTGCCCTGATAGGAGCCAATGGAAAAGGTAAATCTACTTTGCTAAGAATCATCGATGGCACAGAACCCATCCAAGGGGAAAGAAAAGAAGGATTCAATGTGATCAAGTCCTTTTTTGCGCAGCACCAATTGGAAGCCCTGAATGTGAATAATGAGATTTTGCAGGAAATGCTTCAGGCCGGCAGCAAGAAAACGGAAATGGAGTTGAGGAATGTGCTTGGCTGTTTTCTTTTTACCAATGATGATGTTTTTAAGAAAATCAAGGTGTTGTCGGGTGGGGAAAAAAGCCGGGTGGCCTTGGCCAAAACCCTGATCTCAGAAGCCAACTTTTTGCTTTTGGATGAGCCGACCAACCATTTGGACATGCAATCCGTAAATATCTTAATACAAGCCCTGCAGCAGTATGAGGGTACCTTTATCACAGTTTCTCACGACAGGCATTTTATCAGAGGGGTGGCTAACAAGATCTGGTATATCGAAAATCATCAAATCAAAGAGTATCTAGGTACTTATGAGGAATATGTGCAGTGGAAATCAACCCAGGTAGAAAAGCAGACTGTTCAAACTGTCCCTGCTGCGCAAAAGGAAAAACCTGCCCCAAAGAAAAAATCAGCGTCCACCTTTGAGCAAAACGAAATCAAGAAAATCGTCCGTCAACTGGAGAAAGAGCTTGAACATGTGGAGGCCCAGATCGCTGAAATAGAAATCCAAAAGGCCAGTTTGGAGGATGTTTTGGCAGATCAAAGCCTATACGAACGCCCTGAGGAGATGGAAAAGGTGAATAAAGAATATCACGCCGTGGTGGAAAAGGAAACCATATTAAACACCGAGTGGGAAAATCTCGCCGAGAAAATTGAGCAGCTTCAGGATCAGGTATAACCGCGATGCCGACAAAAATAGACGCAGAGTTTCACAGAGTTCAAATGGAGTTTCGCAGAACTTGTCCCGAGTAGCTTTTGCGTATCGGGAGGCCTCTTCGCAGCGAAAATTTTTGGAAATCTTGGTTCTCGGTCTCAGGTCTTCGGTCTTTAAAAAATAAATAATGATCAAAAACTACATACTACTATTCCTCTTCCTTTTTAGTAGCGCAGCTTTCGGCCAGCAGCTGGAGGATCGGGTATTTGAGGAGAACATACAGTCCGTGAGGCTTTATCCCAGAACCCAGGATTTTTCCAGCCAATTCAATTCAACCGTAATTTCCATGAACAACCCTGT
This sequence comes from Litoribacter ruber, assembly GCF_018449405.1. NCBI lineage: Bacteria > Pseudomonadati > Bacteroidota > Cytophagia > Cytophagales > Cyclobacteriaceae > Litoribacter > Litoribacter ruber. The sequence continues at coordinate 92,554 of NZ_JAHCMY010000008.1, read as the reverse complement.
TCCTCTGGTCTTGGAGTTTGATGATTTGGCCTATGATGCGGATATGTATTCGGCCAAGATCATCCATTGCGATGCAGATTGGACGCCGTCCAACTTAAGAGACAATGACTATCTTGACCAGTACAATGAGTTTAACGTCAACGATTACGAGTATTCCATCAATACCAGGATCCCCTACATTCATTACACCTTCCAGGTCCCAAGATTAAAACGTTCGGGAAATTATGTCTTGAAGGTTTACCGTGGGCGAAATGAAAAGGAGGCCATATTGACCAAGCGTTTCATGGTTTTCAATAACCAGCTGCCAGTAGGTGCCAGCATCGTGCCTCCAAGCCGGACAGAGGATAGGAGAGAGGGACAGCAACTCAACATCAATGTAAATTTCAATAACCGTGAACTGGTAGACCCAAGGTCCAATATTAAAGTGGTGATCCGCCAAAACCAGCGATGGGATAATGCTATTTATGGTTTGACTCCGACCTTCATCAGAGAAGATCAGAAGATGATTGAATACCAGCTGTTTGACGGGAGCAATGTTTTTGAAGCTGGGAATGAATTTAGGTTCATTGACTTGAGGTATGTGCGGACGCGGGGGCAAAATGTCGCCAAAGTTGAAATGGAAGAGGATGTGGTTTTTGCCGAGGCGGGGGTAGACAAGAAGAGAAAAGGCTTGGCCTATGTGGAGTACATGGATATCAATGGGCAGTTTGGAATCATCAATGTGGAGCGCCAAAACCACCACCTAGAAAGTGAATACATGTTGGTCACATTTAATTTGGCTGCTGACGGACTTCCTACACCACCCGTGATCCTTGGCGCCCTGAGCAATTGGGGGCAGGAGCCAGAGGCACAGATGGAGTTGAATACCAAGACCAATACCTATCAGGCCACTCTATTGCTTAAGCAAGGCTGGTACGATTATCAATATGGCATTCCGACAGGCAAAGGGTATGACATGGAGTCCATCGAAGGCAACCATTTTCAGACAGAGAACGAGTACGAGGTTTTCATTTATTACCGTGACATGGGGTCAAGGTATGATGAGCTTATAGGGTACACGGTGGTGAATCCGAATAAGAGGAGGATTTAGCGAAGTACGAAGGTTAAGACGGAAGACGGAAGACCGGAGAGGAGTAACCGGAATAATGAATGGAGAATGATGAATGATGCTTGCCCGCCGGGGCGGGAATAATGAAGTAAGTTCTCGTAACACTGATGCCCCATCCGAAGAGTGAAGCTCTGAGGAAGGGACACGAGAGTAAGAACGTTGGATAACAAAAAAGCCTCAAAAGTGCTCCTCAAAGCGCCATGTCCTGCGGTGTACTCTTTGTACTTGGTACCTAGTACTTTGTACCCATACGTAAGAACGAAATTAGAAGTACGAAGTACGAAGGAGTTCAATGTGCAGCCACGTTTGGGTAATAATGAATGATGAATGTCGAATGATGAATAATGAAGTAAGTTCTCGTTACACTGATACCCCATCCGAAGAGCGAAGCTCTGAGGGAGGGTCATGAGAATAAGAACGGTTAATATCAGGAAAGCCTTAAAATGGTACCACAAAGCACCATGTCCTGCGGTGTACTTGGTACTTGGTACCTAGTACTTTGTACCCATACGCAAGTACGAAATTAGAAGTACGAGGGACGAAGGAGGATTCGGGACAGTCACGGGTTGGAATGATGAATGATGAATGTCGAATGATGAATAATGAAGTAAATTCTCGTTTCATTGATGCCCCATCCGAAGAGCGAAGCTCTGAGGGAGGGACACGAGAGTAAGAAGGTTGGATAACAAAAAAGCCTCTAAATTGCTCCACAAAGCGCCATGTCCTGCGGTGTACTTGGTACTTGGTACCTAGTACTTTGTACCCATACGTAAGTACGCCAAGTACGTTAAGAGCAAAAAAAAAGCCCCAGCACTAAGCGCCGGGACTTTTCAATTTTTAATCTTCCTGATTTTTTTCCTCTTCTGTAGGGGAGGTTCTAGGAGGCCTGCTGGAATCCTGCGATTTGTAAGGCACGAAGCCTTCACGCTTGAATTTGTAAGGCTCTGTCCTTTGGCTAGGCGCATTGTTAGCAAGGTCTAGCATACCAAACCCTTTGTGGGTAAATGCTCCAAGACCGCATTTGAATACGAAATCCTGTACCTCAGGTGCTGCATACAAAGTGAAAGGAAGGGTGTATCCTCTTACTTCATATTTCACATCCATGTCATACACAGAATAGATTCTTGCGAATTTCTTCTGCTGCTCGCGAAGCTTGTTTACATAATTCATATCTGGTACCACCTGGAATTTATAGAAAGATTCCATTTGTTCCTGGGAATACCAGCCTGACCTTTCCATTCTGGTTAGGGTGGATTCATAAAGCAGATCCGAGAATTCGTCGGTATCTGGGTTGATGAATCTTTTCCCTGAGTCGTCATTAAAGGAAGGAGTCAACAATACTAGAGGAGAGATACAAACGAATTTGTTTGAGGTCTCCAAAGTAGGTTCGATTTCCTGCTCAGTGTACTCGGGTGAAATGATAAGATTTCCTAACTCAATTTTAGGCGTGTTGAACACTTGCTCCAGCAGATAATCCATAAAGTCTTCATTGGGTGATGAAAGCACGAGGGTAACTAAGCTTGAGTAATAGTGTAAGCCGCTTCTACTTACTTTGGTCTGTCCTTTTAGACCAGAGAAATTGAAGTAATTGTAGTTAAAAAACTCTTCTCGTCCACCTTTTACAATGAGGCCTTTAAGAAATTGGGCCAAAATGTACTGGTGATGAAAGGGTAAATAAGCTCCTTTGTTTTTCAACGAAAATATAAGTCTTATTCTCACGATTATAAAAATGAAAAGTTAAACAATAATTAAATTTTACTAATTAAATAAGGATTAGTCAATATAGTCGATTCAAAATTAGCAATAAAATCCTGAAATCCATTAAACGTTAAACCTAAAATGCATTATATCTCCATCTTGTACCACATATTCCTTGCCTTCTATGGAGATTTTGCCATTTTCACGGCAGGAAGCTTCAGATTTATACTGTTCGTAGTCATTTAATTTAATAACTTCGGCCTTAATGAAGCCTCTCTCAAAGTCGGTATGAATTACTCCAGCGGCCTGTGGAGCCTTCCAGCCCCGCTTTATGGTCCATGCACGCACTTCCTGAACGCCTGCTGTAAAGTAGGTGATCAGATTAAGTAAACTATACGCACCTGCAATAAGTTTGTTTAATCCGCTTTCATCCAAACCGTATTCTTCAAGAAACATCTGTTTCTCTTCTGCGTCATCAAATTCAGCAATCTGTGACTCTATTGCCGCACATAACACAATTACCTCAGCATTTTCATCTTTTACATTCTCCTTCAGCCTGTCTACAAACTCATTTCCAGTCAAGATGCTGCCTTCATCTACGTTGGCTACATATAAAACTGGCTTGATAGTTAAAAGATGTAAATCTCTAACTGCCTCTAAATCTTCTTTTTCTACTTCAATGGCCCTGGCGTTTTTGCCTTCCTGAAGACCTTTTTTGAATAACTGAAGGGTTTCCAATTCTTTTCTAGCTTTGGCATCACCGGATTTGGCGATTTTTTCCAAACGCTGGATTTTTTTCTCCACCGATTCCAAATCTTTCAGCTGGAGCTCGGTGTCAATTACTTCTTTGTCAAAAATAGGATCCACAGATCCTGCTACGTGGACCACGTTGTCATCTTGGAAGCAACGGATCACGTGTACGATGGCATCCACCTCCCGGATATTGGCCAAAAATTTATTTCCCAAACCTTCACCTTTGCTTGCGCCTTTCACAAGGCCTGCAATATCGACAAATTCAATCACGGTCGGCATTACTCGTTGAGGGTTGACCAAAGATTCCAAAATCTGCAATCTTCTGTCGGGAACTGTTACCACGCCAACATTTGGCTCAATGGTACAGAAAGGGAAATTGGCTGCCTCAGCCTTTGCACTGGATAATGCATTAAATAATGTCGATTTGCCAACGTTTGGCAAGCCCACGATTCCACATTGTAATGCCATGGATCTTTTTACTATTAAATTTTAAATATCTGGTACTCTTTGTAACCTTTATAGAACTCTTTGAAAGATACCCGGAATATAGTATAGACTGGGATTGCGAAAATCATTCCAAGAACACCTGCAATTTTTGCACCCGCAAAGATAATAACAAATATTTCAAGTGGATGCGCTTTTACAGATTTAGAGAAAATAAGCGGCTGAAGGAGAATATTATCTGTCATTTGCACCAGGGCAAACACGGAAATGATTTTTAAAACAAACCAGGAAACCTCGGCTCCGCTATTAAAATCACCTGTGGATAGACCAACCAGAATCCCAAAAATCCCGCCCAGAAGCGGTCCCGCATAGGGGATGAGGTTTGCCACAGCGGCAAAAATTGCAATGGTAAAGGCATATTCCACCCGTAAAATGCTTAATCCTAACGAAGCCAGTGAGAAAATGGCGGTCATCTGCAAAAGCAGTCCTATCAAGTAATTTGACAATAATTGCTCCACCTGATGAAAAGTGGAAACTGAAATTTCGAAGTATTTATTGGGAACCAACTGGATCAGGTTCCTTCTTAACAGCCCATTTTCCAGCAGCAGGAAAAAGGATATGAAGGCGATGGCCAAAAGGCTAATCAGAAAGCTCGAAGTAGTATTGATCACCCCATTAATAAATCCCTGGATATTTATCTCGCTGAAACTCATCATCAGGTTGTTTCTCACCATGGTGATCAGAAAACCCGGTTCGTTTTTGACCAAATCCCAGCGGATCAGGATCTCCTCTATCCTGCCAACGGGGCGCTGTATTTGGTCGTAAAGGAAGTCAATGTCAAGTTCAGTGATAATGCCGATCTGTGCCCGAATCAAGGGGATAAATAACAAACTGATCAGGAAAATGACCAATAGGATGGACAGATAGGAAAATAGGATGGCTGTCCACCTGGGGATTTGCTGTCCAAAGACATGGATATTGTTGATCCGGTTGGTCAATGGTCGCAGAGTGGCCGCCAGTACCAAGGAGAATAAAAAATAAAGGGTGATATTGGAAAAATACCAACCCAAAAGGATAAAAATCAACAGGATTATTAATATGGAGAGCAGCAGCCTGTTTATCATGACGTGAAGTTATAAATTCTTAAACGGATAACACAAAAAAAAGGCCTATCCAAATGGTGATACCCAGGATATGGCCTTATTTTAGAATTTATGTAAAGGGGAGATTAATCCCACTTAAGCTCTTCACCAAATTCGTTAGAGGTTACTTCCTCCGGCTGCTCATCAAATTGAGAAAAGTCAATTTCTGGCATCAAATCATTTTTCACGTGCTCTACCGCATCCTGAAGAGCGTCTACAAACTTGCCGAAATCTTCTTTGTAAAGAAAAATCTTATGCTTTTCGAATACAAATTGGTCATCTCTTGTCTTTCTCTTACTTTCTGTGATCGTGAGGTAGTAATCATTAGCACGGGTTGACTTCACGTCAAAAAAGTAAGTTCTTTTTCCTGCTTTTACTTTTTTTGAGAAGATCTCCTCTCTGGCATTTCCGTTATTCTCTTCCACTGTCCAAAATTGTTTTATAATCGAAATGAATTAAATTCGAGACAATTTAAATCATTATACTTATTAAAATCAAACCATTTAGGTATTTTTTTTGAAAAACAAGGTGCTGTGTAATTATAAATGGTTTAATTTAAGTGTTTTACAGCTCCAAAATAAAAAAAGAGTGGAATTTACCACTCTTTAGGACCTCATTCACCGTGCATGAATTTCTTTTTCGCCAGCAGCTCTTCTTCGGTTTCTCTGCGGTCTGGATCATCCACACAGCAGTCTACCGGACATACAGCCGCACACTGTGGTTCCTCATGGAAACCTATACATTCGGTACATTTGTCCGACACTATATAATAAAATTCATCCGATAAAGGCTCCTGCTTTTCGTTGGCATCCACTACGGTGCCATCCGGCAGCACTACCTCTTTCAGGTTGGTTCCTCCGCCCCAAGTCCATTCTATCCCGCCTTCATAGATGGCAGTGTTTGGGCATTCAGGTTCGCATGCACCACAGTTGATGCATTCGTCGGTTATCATTATGGCCATTATTCTCTAATTTTTTTTCAAATCTAATAAGCAATTAACAATCTCCCAATAATAATGTTAGTGTGCTAACTAATTTATAATCGTTCTTAATGATTTACAAATGCCCTGTATGGTTTAGGGCTTTAATTTTTATCTTTGCTTCCCTAAATTAGTACGATGATGACCCTCCAAGAAAGAATACAGGCCTTTGTAAATCTAGGTAAAACCCTTGAAAACCTCTCTGAAGAAGAGTTTGAAACCTTGTCCAGAAGAGTAGAAAACAACAATAATTGGTTTACTCAGGAGCAGACCCGGTCAGCGCTGGAAGGCTTGCAGGTCTTTTTGCAGGAAAAAGCTTTGGCCGATTGGCTGGGGAAATATGACCTTGTAAGCATTGAGAGCCCAAGAAAAATAGGGGTGTTGATGGCTGGAAACGTGCCTGCGGTTGGTTTTCATGATTTTATGACCGTGCTTTTGAGCGGTCATGAGTTTCACGGTAAACTCAGTTCCAACGATGAGGTTCTCATGAAATGGCTTGCTGAGGAGTTGGTGGCAGCGGAGCCCCGATTTGCGGATTACATCTATTTTGAGTCCATGCTCAAGGGAATGGATGCTTATATTGCTACGGGCAGTGATAATTCGGCCCGTTATTTTGAGTATTACTTTGGCAAATATCCTAACATCATCCGGAAAAACCGCAGTTCAGTGGCTGTGTTCACAGGTGAGGAAGGGGAAAAGGATTACCTGGCTTTGGGCCATGATATTTTTCAATATTATGGCTTGGGCTGCAGGAATATTTCTAAAGTGTTTCTTCCCAATGAGGAGCAGTTGCAGGACTTCCTCAAGGCTATACAGCCCTTTGAATCGGTGATCAACCACCATAAGTACCGTAATAATTACGATTACAACAAGTCCATTTACCTGGTCAATCAGCAGCCGCATTTGGACAATGGGTTTTTGCTATTGACAAAAGGGGAGGGTTTGGTTTCGCCGATTTCAGTACTTTATTATGAGATTTATGAGGACCAACAGGAATTGGAGAGCAAGCTTTCCTCCTATACTGATAAAATTCAATGCGTGGTAAGCAAGGAAGGGCAGTTGAAAAATAGTTTGCCATTTGGGGATGCGCAGTGTCCGGGATTGGAAGATTATGCCGACAATGTGGATACCATGGCTTTTTTGATTGACCTGAAATGAAATCCAGCCTGAAGCTTACTTTTCCATCACCTTTTGAGATTGCCCTGTTGCTGACAGTTTTCTGTTTGGCTGGGGCAATTTTATTTACCAGACCGGAAAATGTGGGCCTTGGGGCCTATGCTTTTGAGGTGTTGGAGTTTTGGAAAATGGGTTTTTGGGAGCTGTTGGAATTCACCCTTCAGATGGTGCTGATCCTGATCTTTGGTCACGCCTTGGCCATTTCTCCAATAGTAGACAAGGGATTGGCTGCTTTGGCCCAAAAGGCCAAAAGCAATACGGCCGCTGTGATCCTCACGGCAGCGGTTACACTTCTTGCCGGATACATCAACTGGGGTTTTGGCTTGATACTGGGCGCTGTGCTGGCCAGGAAAATCGGCGAACAATGCCAGCGGGATAGCATTAGCATCAATTATCCACTTGTGGCTGCAGCAGGTTATGTGGGCATGTTGGTATGGCATGGGGGTTTTTCGGGCTCGGCTCCTTTGAAAGTAGCCGAACCTAATCATTTCCTGGTAGACAAGATCGGGGTGATAGGAGTGGAAGAAACCCTGTTGAGCCAATTCAATTTTGTCATCAACGCCATTTTGGTGGTGGCTATACTGATGACTTTTGTCATTTTATCCAAAAGAAATAATACCGGATCATACCCTCCCCCTCAAGTTGACTTTTTAAAACTGGCTACCCCCAAGAACTATTTGGGCTTAATAGTGGGATTGGTGATTTTGGGTTTGAGCCTTTTCGATTTCTTCAACATACCGGAAAAAGGCCTGGGTTTTATCACCCTTAATTTTGTCAACTTTTTCCTGTTGGGTTTGGGGCTATGCCTGCATCTTGATCTCAATAATTATGTAAAAGCTATTCAAAATGCCATCGGGGGCGCTACTGGCATTGTGTTGCAGTTTCCGTTTTACGCTGGGATTTTGGGTGTTTTAAAGTATTCTGGACTGTTGGTTTTGGTGGCAGGCTTCTTTGTGGAAAATTCGTCCCCGTCCACATTTCCGGTTTGGACCTTTTTCAGCGCCGCCCTTATTAATTTGTTTGTTCCCTCGGGAGGAGGGCAGTGGGCCGTGCAGGGGCCAGTAGTGATGGAGGCCGCCCGGGCTTTTGGGTTGCCGTATGCCAAAGTGATCATGGCTTTGGCCTATGGGGACCAGCTGTCCAATATGCTGCAGCCCTTTTGGGCTTTGCCGCTTTTGGCCATCACCGGCGTGTCAGCAAAGGAAGTGATCAAGTACACAGCCTTGGTGTTCATTGTAGCTGCCATGGTCTTAGGAGTAGGGGTTTACCTGATGTTTTAGCAGGATTGGCGCTCTTTTATACATTTTCTAAATAAGAATGGCAAGCATTTAATCCTTCAATTTTACCTCTATTTTTTTATCTTTGCCTGAGATTAATTTGAAACTAAATAAATTCTTTAAATAATTCATTTCAAAATGGCATTTGATATAGAAATGATCAAGGCAGTATACGCTAAATTTCCAGAGCGTATAGAGGCTGCAAGAAAAGCGGTGGGTAAGCCACTGACTTTAACTGAAAAGATTCTTTATGCCCACCTATCGCAGGGGGAAGCTTCTGAGGCCTTCGAAAGAGGAGCGTCTTACGTGGATTTCCAGCCTGATAGAGTAGCCATGCAGGATGCAACTGCGCAAATGGCTCTATTGCAGTTTATGCAAGCAGGAAGAGACCAGGTTGCTGTGCCTTCCACAGTTCACTGTGATCACTTGATCCAAGCTGAGGTTGGAGCCACGGCTGATTTGGACAAAGCTAAAGACAAAAACAGAGAGGTATATGATTTCCTTAGCTCTGTTTCTAATAAATACGGACTTGGCTTCTGGAAGCCGGGTGCGGGTATCATCCACCAGGTAGTATTGGAGAACTATGCTTTCCCAGGGGGTATGATGATCGGTACCGATTCCCACACCCCAAACGCCGGTGGTCTAGGTATGGTTGCTATCGGTGTCGGTGGTGCTGATGCCTGCGACGTAATGGCTGGTTTGCCTTGGGAACTGAAGTTTCCAAAGCTTATCGGGGTTAAATTGACAGGTAAACTTTCTGGTTGGGCTTCTGCAAAGGATGTAATCCTAAAAGTGGCCGGTATCCTTACGGTAAAAGGTGGAACCGGTGCTGTAGTTGAATATTTCGGTGAAGGTGCCAGAAACCTTTCCGCAACCGGTAAAGGTACCATCTGTAACATGGGAGCGGAAATCGGTGCTACAACTTCCATCTTTGGTTACGATGAAAAATCTGAAGCCTACTTAAGAGGTACTGACAGAGCTGACGTAGCTGACTTGGCCAATGGGGTGAAAGAACATCTTACTGGTGATGATGAAGTGTACAATAATCCAGAGCAGTATTTCGATCAGGTGATAGAAATCAACCTTTCTGAGTTGGAGCCACACATCAACGGTCCTTTCACTCCGGACTTGGCGTGGCCGATCAGCAAGTTTGCTGAAGCGGTGAAGAAGCACGACTGGCCAGCCAAGTTAGAGGTAGGTTTGATCGGTTCTTGTACCAACTCTTCTTACGAGGATATTTCTCGCGCAGCTTCTTTGGCCCAGCAGGCCGTTGACAAGAACTTGAAAGCGAAATCTGAATATACCATCACACCTGGTTCTGAGCAGGTAAGATTTACCGTAGAAAGAGACGGTTTCCTGGATACATTTGGTTCTATGGGCGGAGTGGTTTTGGCCAACGCTTGTGGTCCATGTATCGGACAGTGGGCGCGTCACGGTGCTGAGAAGAAGGAGAAGAACTCCATCATCACTTCATTCAACCGTAACTTTGCAAAAAGAGCTGATGGTAACCCAAATACGCACTCATTTGTAGCGTCTCCGGAAATTGTGACTGCTATGGCTATTGCAGGTGACTTGACCTTCAATCCATTGACAGATACCTTGACCAATGAGAACGGTGAGCAGGTGAAACTTGATGAACCAACTGGTTTGGAACTTCCAACCAAAGGTTTTGCAGTTGAGGATGCAGGATACCAGGCTCCAGCCGAAGAGGGTAGCAGTGTCAACGTAATTGTTGATCCACAGTCAGAAAGATTGCAGTTGCTTGAGCCATTCCAGCCTTGGGAAGGTACTGACCTGAATGGGTTGAAGCTTTTGATCAAAGCAAAAGGCAAGTGTACCACTGACCACATCTCTATGGCTGGTCCATGGTTGAGATTCAGAGGCCACTTGGATAACATTTCCAACAACATGCTCATAGGAGCTGTGAATGCTTACAATGAGGAGACCAACTCTGTAAAAAACCAATTGACTGGTGAGTACGGAGAGGTTCCAGCTGTGCAGAGACATTACAAGCAGCACAACATCGGTTCTATCGTGGTAGGTGATGAAAATTACGGAGAGGGTTCTTCTAGAGAGCATGCGGCCATGGAGCCAAGGTTCTTGGGCGTTAGAGCTATCTTGGTGAAGTCATTTGCCAGGATCCACGAAACCAATCTGAAGAAGCAAGGAATGTTGGCTTTGACATTTGCCAATCCTGCAGATTATGATTTGATCCAGGAAGATGACAACATCGACATCGTTGGCTTGGAAAGCTTTGCTCCGGGCAAATCTTTGACGGTGGTTCTTAACCATGCTGATGGTTCCAAGAATGAGATCGAGGTGTTGCATACTTACAACCAAGGTCAGATCGGTTGGTTTAAAGCCGGTTCTGCTTTGAACTTGATCAAGGAGAAGAATAAGTAAGACGGGAGACGGGAGACCGAAGACGGGAGACGGGAGACCGAAGACGGGAGACGGGAGACCGAAGACGGAAGACGGGAGACCGAAGACGGAAGACCGAAAGCCGAGGAACGGAAATTGAATAAATTGCTGAAAGGCCGCTCAAATTGAGCGGCCTTTTTTAGGTTAGTTTTTTGGTAAAATGTACCTATAGGCCAATTGGCACCAATCTTTATATATAAAAGGGCGGTAAACCATTGTAATTCACCTGTAACTGTGTGTAAATTATTTTGTATATAAGGTTTGTTTTATTCAATTATTTAATCAAATTTGTATGAAATACAAAAATCAGTTTTTGAACTACAAATAAACAGATGGAAAACAGAGGGATCCATTCTACTTTTAAAAAAATCATCGATGCCTCATCGGATCTGATTTTTATGGCAGATGGAGAAACGCCTTTTACGATTTTTTATGTCAATGCAGCCTTTAAGGAAGCAGTAGGGTATAATCTTGAAAAAGAATCACTGTTAGGCTTAGGTGTAGATATTACCAGTTTTGAGAATAACGACCGGGTTACTTTTCAGTTGAATGAGCGCCTTTTCTCATTTGAGTTTGAAAGAAATAAAGGGCTGGGGGAGAACTACTTACTCTTCCATAAAGGCAAGAAAATAAGCAGCAGTCCCGAGCCGATCAATGCCTCTCCATTGCCACTTTTTGAAAACAGCCTAGATATTTTTGGTATAGGGGAGGGGACCTCTTTTCATTGGGTCAGTAATTCAATTACCAATTTACTAGGGTATCTACCCTCTGAATTTGCCAACACCAGTTTGATCCTATTTGTGCATCCCGAAGACCGGGAGGCATTCAGAACAGCTCTTCAGGAGGCTAAGCTTCAAAACGGGTCCACATCCTTTTCCTTCAGGTTTAAATCCAAGTCAGGGTCTTATAAATGGTTGCAGTGGAATGTTTCCTATAAGCATGATAAGCTCCACGCTGTGGGCAGGGACATAGACAACCTCAAGTCCCAACAGTTGGCCTTGGATTCCCAAAACCAACTCTTCAAAATGGGAGAGCTGGCTGCCAAGTTTGGGGTTTGGGAAGTGGATTTGTTGACTTACCGCACCTTTTGGAGCCAAGAGATTTATGATATTTATGAATTCCCTGCTGGTAACCGCTATGATATATTCGAATGGATTCAGCTTTGTGTGCCTGAATGTAGGACCAAATTAAAAGCTGCTTTTGGCGAACTGCTCGAGAGCGGGAAGTCATTTGAAACCAAGGTTCAGATTTCCACCCAGGAAAACAATTTCAAATGGGTAAAGATCATTGGAAAAGGCGAGACCGAAAATGGGGTTTTGAAGAAAGCCTTTGGTACCCTTCAGGACATCACCCAAGAAGAAGAGGTGATGGTCAACCTTGGGTTGTTCAAAGAAATATTCAACCTTACACCAGACGCTGTGCAGGTGGCGGAGCTGGATGGAAATATTATTTTCCAAAATGAGGAGGCCAAGGAAAGGATTCTGAAGGAAGGGGAGGAAAAGAGCCCGATGAATTTAAGGGTGCTTGAGCCGGCATTTAGAAAACCTGGAAGTTGGGAAAAGCATTTGGAGAATCTGAGAAAGCAGAAGTCCCTTCTTTCGCTAAGTGAGCATCATATCATAGGAAAAGAAAGCGTGCCCGTGGAGCTGAATACCAAGCTCGTGAAATTGGGCGGCAAGGAATATGTTTTGGCTATGTCCAGAGATATTTCTGATAGGATCATGTTGGAAGCTTCGCTGAAAGAATCCCACCAGTTTTTGCAAAGAGTAACGGATCAGATGCCCGGAGTACTTTACCAGTTGGTTTGCGGTGAGGATGGCAAGCTGCAATTTCCTTACATCAGCAGTGGTATCAATAGGATTTTTGGGATCAGCGAGGAGGAATTTGACCAGCATGGAGGATTTGAGGCGGTCCTAAACAGGATCCATCCCAAGGATGTGGAAGAGTTTGTGGAAGGGATATTGCAATCAGCCCAAAGTTTCAAGCCTTGGCATGGGCAGTTTAGGATACTTTCCGAAAATGGGGAGAATTACAAATGGGTCCAGGCCAGCTCCATTCCTGAGAAACTTTCCAACGGCGAGATTACCTGGTATGGTTACTTCACCGATATCACGGAAATCAAGCAGACCGAGTCCAAGCTGGAGCAGGCCAAATCAGCCGCCGAACAGGCCAGCAAAACCAAGTCGGAATTCCTGTCCATGATCAGCCATGAGATCCGCACTCCGCTCAATGCGATCTCCGGATCGGTATATTCCCTGTTGCAGGAAAACCTGCCAAATGGGTTAGAATCCTCCTTGAAGACCATCAATTTCGCTACAGAAAACTTAATTACTATCATCAATGACTTGTTGGATTTTCAGAAAATAGAGTTTGGGAAAATCAAACTGGAATCAGCTCCCATCAAAATCCAGAATTTGGTTGAGATGGTGGTGAACGGTTTGAGCTTTCACGCCACAGATACCGGTAATGAGTTGAATATGAGCTTTATCGGCAATATGGATTTTGAAGTAATGGGTGACAAGGTCAGAATAGGACAGATTTTAAATAACCTGTTGACCAATGCCCTGAAGTTTACCAAAAAAGGGCAGGTGGATGTGAATGTTGGGTTTGCCGGATTTAGGGATGGGAGAGCAGACTTTAACTTTGAGGTAGTCGATACCGGGGTTGGGATTCCCCAAGAGTTTCATTCCAAAATCTTCGACGACTTTGAACAGGTGAGCAGTTCGTTTAGCCGCAAATATGGTGGGACGGGCCTTGGTCTTTCCATCACCAAAAAGCTGCTCGACAAAATGGGAAGCCAGATCCATCTTGACTCCAAAGTCGGGGAGGGGAGCAGGTTTTATTTCATGTTGAGTTTACCCTTAGCCAATAACCACGAAACCAAAAAAGATAGCGAAATGGATCAATCCGCCGAATTTAATCCCAATATCCCTTCTCAGAAACTTGAAATTCTAGTAGCCGAGGACAATGAAGTTAATGCTTTGGTGTTGGGCAAGATCATAAAGAAATGGGGCTACCAGTTTGACCGGGTAAGCAATGGCTTGGAAGCCGTGGATGCGGTGGGTAAAAAGCACTACGATATCGTGCTGATGGATATACAAATGCCGGTAATGAATGGGTTTTTGGCCACCGAAACCATTAAGTCAATTTCCAGCGTGCCGGTAATTGCCTTGACGGCAGCCAATAGAACCGAAATTCAGGACCAAATTGCAATGAATGGTTTTGACGGGTTTGTTTCCAAACCTATTAATGCCAAGGCTTTGTTAACAGAGATTAAGCACCTGATCAGGGTCAATTAAGGTTTTTGGATTTTTCCAGGTATTCAGCGGTCAAGGGGATGGAAGCGTCCTTTTGGTAGACTTCTTCCAGATATTGAAGCGCCTGCGTTTTCTGGCCTGCATAGTAGTAATAGATGCCTTTGTTTCTCAGGGCATATAGGTTGCGTGGATTTTGCTTAAGGCTGAAATTAATGTCTTCCAGCCCTTTTTCCATTTCTCCGGTTTTGATTCTATACAAGCCCCTATTGTTGTAAAAGAATGGCTGCCGAGAATTTAGCGCAATTGCTTTTTCTACCGACTCCAGTGCTTTTTGATACTCGCCCCGCTCAAATTCAATCATGGATTGCAGGTTGAAAATGTTGGACTCTCTAGGCGCATGGTCAAGGGCCTGTTGAAGGTCATTTTCCGCAAGGTCAAATCTGTCCAAGTAAAAATAAATAGTAGCCCTGTTGACCAACAGATCCGGGTTGTTGGGATTGAGGCCCAAAGCCGTTTCAAAATCGTTTAGGGCTTCTTCATGTCTTTTTACTGCCTCATTTGCCAATCCCCTTAGAAAATACCCCCTGCTGTCCTCTTGCTCGGATTTAATCAGGCGGTTAGCGTCCTCCAGCGATTTGTAATACTCCCCCTGATCCAGGTAGGCGAGCCCTCGTTGATGGATGGCATCGGTGTAATCAGGGTTTATTTGGATAGCGTTTGTAAAATCCTGGATTGCGGCGGCAAGGTTGGCCGATTTATAATTGGCAATGCCGCGGTTGTGGTGTGCCTCGGCAAAATTCTCATCAATTCTCAACGCCTCGTCATAAAAACGTATGGCGCCTGCGTAGTCATTTTCCTGTATCTGGTTGTTTCCTTTGAGTAAAAATCTCCCCTTTTTGTCCTCTGGACTGTCGCAGGATGAAACGGTAGTCAAGGCAAATAAAAGAAATAAATGCAGGTAATGGAATTTCATAATAGGGATTTTTTTGAAGCTGGTGCAAAGTTAAGGAAAGGTTTGCAATCATGCTGGCAATTTCTCAAAATGGCTTAGGAACGTGGAATAGTTTTTGGATAGTGGAACGTATCATAAACATAAATATAACCACTATGGCCAATTTGAAATTGAAAGGAACCTGGAATGAGCTCAAGGGCAAGTTAAAACAACAATACGGTAACTTGACCGATGATGATCTAACCTATATCGAAGGAAAAGAGGATGAGCTATTGGGCAAGCTTCAGAAAAAGACTGGAGAAACCAAAGACAATCTCAAAAAGACCCTTTTTGATGATTAAATATCTAAAGCCGGTTTATCCGGCTTTTTTTGTACCTTTATTTTCCATCAAAAACCTTATCACATGAAAATATTGCATAATCCCCGCTGTGGAAAGAGCAGAGAGGCTTTGAAAATTTTGCAGGATAACAACCTTAATCCTGAGGTGGTCAAATATCTTGATTCCCCACTGAATGCAGAAGATCTGAAGTCACTGGTCGGAAAGCTGGGGGTGGAACCGATAGACTTGGTAAGAAAGAACGAAAAAGTGTGGAAGGAAAATTTCAAAGATAAAAACCTTACTGCCGAAGAGGTGATCAGGGCCATGGCAGAAAATCCTATCCTGATGGAAAGGCCAGTAATCATAAAAGGTGATAAAGCGGTCATTGGCAGGCCACCTGAAAATGTAAAAAGCCTTATTTAATTTGCCCTCTTTTTGAGGGATTTTTTTTGGTAACATGTCCCATCCTAGTTGAGTGTCAAGGTGTATTCTGAGAGAAAAAAATGGATCGTGCTTTCGGTTATTGTAAGCGTAGTTTTGCTTATGGTGAAATTCTATGCCTACTACATTACCAATTCAACAGCAATACTCACGGATGCCCTCGAGAGCATAGTGAATGTAATTGCCTCGGGATTTGCCTTTTACAGTATTTACCTTTCTGCCCAGCCAAAGGATGAAAACCATCCCTATGGACACGGGAAAATCGAGTTCTTTAGTGCGGGGATAGAAGGGACCTTGATCATGCTCGCTGGGGTTTTTATAATTTACAGGGCCATTTACGGCTTATTTGTCATAGAACCTCTGGAGCATCTTCCTACCGGCATGTTCCTAGTAGGAATAAGTGGCTTGATAAACGGCCTGCTGGGATTAGTGCTTTATAAAAAAGGCAAGGCGCTACATAGCTTAACTTTAGAGGCCGACGGGCGCCACCTACAAACCGACGCGGTGTCGAGTTTGGTGTTGCTGGTAGGTGTTGGGGTGATCTACTGGACGGGTCTGTATATGTTGGACAGCGTGTTTTCTTTGTTTTTCGCAGGCTACATCCTTTACAATGGGTATCTCTTGGTAAGGAAATCAGTAGCGGGGTTGATGGATGAAACCAACCCGATAGCCATGGCTGATGCGGTGAAAGTCCTAAACTTGAGCAGGAAAAACAATTGGATTGATATTCATAATATGCGGGTTCAGCAATATGGCCCTGATAAGCATATTGACCTTCACCTGACTCTTCCATACTACTACGATCTCAAGAAAGTCCATGACGAGGTAGAGGAGGTTGAAGATGTGCTGAAGGAAAACTTGCCGGGTTATATTGAGGTGTTCGTTCATGTGGACCCGTGTGTGCCGTTTAAGTGCTGTCATTACTGCCAAATTACAGATTGCAAAGTTCGGGAATATGAGATGATCAAAAGGGTGAGGTGGAATGCCGTAAATATGGCCAAGAACCAAAAGCACTACCACGATCTTACCAAGCGATAAAATTCTGTCAAATTTTCCTTAAAAAATTGGGAATCAATTCATTGTCCGGCTTAACAGGTTTTGGGATAAAATGTTTAGTAAACCCTATGTCTATTGATTTCTAAAAAAATTAAATCCAAAAGGTTAAGTTATATTTTGAATTGAAAATTTTATAATATTTGGGCTATGTTTGGAAAGGATCGTTAAAATCAAATAAATATTTTGTGTTTGATGCCTAAAAATATTGATTTAAAACCTGAAATTATGTATCTTGCATATGTATTAAGTAACTGGTCAAGAATCTATAAAACGCAAAAAGGTCATGAACGAGGAAAAGCAATTCAAGGTATTTATAGCTTTATCCGCAATTATTTGGGCTATCATAATCGGCTTCATAATTGTGATTTAGGAGCTATCGTTTGTTCACTTGTACTGTCACCATGCAGTTTCCACATTAAAACTTTTTAATATGGTAGAAAATTACACACTATGAAAGGGATGCGAAAGCATCCCTTTCGTTTTTTCAGGAAAGGGAATTAGTAAATATACTGTCCTCAGATCCTTCTTTCTCCTGGCCGACCATGATTCCTAACATTGATCCAAAAGCAAAGAAAATTAGCCCATTCGATAAATTTCCAAAGAATAAAAAATATTTTTTTTATAATAAAATCTGCCACGTAGACGTTTACGGCCATCTTTTGTAAAATTAACTACGTAAAAGTGTATTTTGTACCTATAAAAGTTGATTTTGAACAATCTTTAATGTACCTTGCGTACATATTAAAGAAATCAATTAACCAAATAACTATATTATCATGAACGAGGACAAAAAATTCAAGGTGTTTTTAACCCTTTCAGCGATTGCATGGGCCGTTATCATCGGATTCATCGTAGTAATTTAATTTTCAAACCTTACTTTTTAGATATGGTATA
This sequence comes from Litoribacter ruber, assembly GCF_018449405.1. Taxonomy (NCBI): domain Bacteria; kingdom Pseudomonadati; phylum Bacteroidota; class Cytophagia; order Cytophagales; family Cyclobacteriaceae; genus Litoribacter; species Litoribacter ruber. The sequence continues at coordinate 74,636 of NZ_JAHCMY010000008.1, read as the reverse complement.
AAAATTTACTTTAGTTAAAACAAAAGGGGATGATCTATCATCCCCTTTTGTTATTTTATACCAATCCGGCCCGTTTCAACAAGGCATCTGGCTTGGGCTCCCTGCCCCTAAAATTTTTGTAAAGCTCCAAAGGGTGTCTGCTTCCACCTTTGGATAGAATGTTCTCCTGAAAGGACTTTGCTACCTGTTCATTGAAAATCCCCTTTTCCAGAAATAGTTCAAAGGCATCTGCATCCAGCACTTCAGCCCATTTATAACTGTAATAACCTGCTGCATACCCGCCCTGGAAGATGTGGGAAAAGGAGGTGCTCATCAACGTACCTTCCACCGGTTGCAACAGTTCCGTTTGGCTCATAGCCTGCTTTTCGAAAGTAGGAATATCAGCAATCTTGTCGGGGTCCGTGCTATGGTAGGCCATGTCCAGTAACCCGAAGCTGATCTGGCGGATGGTCTGGTAGCCTTGGTGGAAGTTGCTTGAAGCCTTGATTTTCTCGATTAGCTCCTCTGGAATCTTTTCACCGGTCTCATAGTGCTTGGCGAAAAGGTCCAGGCATTCTTTCTCATAACACCAGTTTTCGAAGATCTGCGAAGGTAGCTCCACAAAATCCCAATACACGCTGGTGCCAGAAAGGGACTCATATTTTGTGTTGGCAAGCATGCCGTGAAGGGCATGGCCAAACTCATGAAACAAGGTGGTCACCTCATTGAATGTGAGCAGGGAAGGCTTGGTTTTGGTGGGCTTGGTGAAATTGCACACAATGCTCACATGCGGTCTTTGGTTTTTGCCGTCCTTGATTTTTTGCCCTCTATAGCTGGTCATCCAGGCTCCGTTTCTCTTGCCTGCTCTAGGGAAGAAATCAGCGTAAAATACTGCAAGGTGGTTGCCCTGGTTGTCCAATACCTCATAGGCGGTTACATCAGGGTGATAGACCTGGATATCTATATTCTCTTTAAATGTGATTCCAAAAAGCTTTTCAGCTGTGGTAAATACACCGTTTACTGTGCTTTTTAATTCAAAATAAGGTCTCAACAACTCGTCATCTACGGCATACTTCTCCTTTTTGAGTTTCTCTGCATAATAGCCAAAGTCCCACTTTTCAAGCTTTTCCAGCCCGTCAAGTTTTTTGGCAAACTCAGTCAACTCTTTCACCTCTTTCTCTGCAAAAGGCTTGGCTTTTACCATCAGGTCATTTAAGAAGTTCAACACGCTCTCAGGGCTTTTGGCCATTCTTTCCTCCAAAATGAAGCTGGCATATTTCTCATAACCCAAGAGCTTGATGCGGTCATTTTTAAGCTTTAAAAGCTTTTTGATAATCTCTTTATTGTCCAGGTTGTCGCCTTTGGAGGCTTTGGTGTTATAGGCTATGAAAAGCTCTTTTCTCAGCTCTCTGTTTTTGGCATAAGTCATAAATGGGACATAGCTCGGAAATGAAAGGTCAAAGACCCACTTGCCATCATGCCCTTTTTCGGTGGCTGTATGGGCGGCCGCTTCTTTTATGGAATCAGGGAGTCCTTCGAGTTGTTCTTCCTGCTCGATTACCATTTCGTATTTATTGGTTTCGGCCAGCACATTTTCACCAAACTGAAGGCTAAGCTGGGAAAGCTCCTTGTCTATCTCCCTCAGCTTGGTTTTGTCTTCCTCATTAAGGTTTGCGCCATTTCTCACAAAGGACTTGTAGGTTTTGGTCAAAAGCATCTGCTGCTCCTCGTCCAGGGACAGCTTGTCCTTTAGCTGGTGTACGGCATCCACTTTATCAAATAACTCCTTGTCCAATAGGATATCATTGCTGTAAGCGGTGAGCAAAGGGGAGATTTCTCTGGCCAATTTCTGGATATCGTCGTTTGTCTCGGCAGAGTTGAGGTTGAAAAAGATGGAGGAAATTACGTTTAGTTTCTCTCCGGCGTTGTCCATTGCCTCAATGGTGTTTTCAAAAGTCGGGTTTTCGTTTGCCTTTATTTTTTCAATTTCTGCTTTGGAAAGCTCAATGGCTTCTTTTATCGCCGGCAAAAAGTCCTCAGTTTTTATTTTCTCAAAAGGTGGGGTTTCAAATGGAGTGTCAAATTTTTCCAACAATGGATTCATATATTAATTGGTTTGTGTGTCTTTGTCTGTTTGTAAAAATACAAAACTCTTGAATAACCTCGGTGTTCAAATAGGGGGAGAAAAAATAGGAGTAGGCTTAAAAATGAAAAAGCTGCCTCCTGATGGGAGACAGCTTTTGGGTTTACCTTCTCAAGGGCCTTGGAAATACAGCCAAACTTTCATTTCCCTTCTCATCCACTGCCTGCACGGCAAAGAAATAGTTGTCCTTGGAGTAGGGGACGGTCAACTCAAGGTCTTCTGTGTAAAACTTCTTTTCCCACATGGATTGATCTGTTTCTCTCATCAGGACATAATAACCTTTTGGATTTCCGGTAGCTGGTTTTTCCCATTTTAGGGTGCTGGTATTGACAAGTCTGCTTACATCGATTCCCACATTTTCGGGGGCAGATGGGGCTGCCGCCAAACTAGCTAAAGTGGCCAAGTTCACTGCGGTGATCTTTCTCAGGTACTCATAGTCTACCAATTCAGGAAGGTCCCCGTATTGCTGTCCGTCTTCCACCCGCACATCCTGGTGGTGATAATGGTAGTTCTCATTGTACTCGGTCATTCTGATAGCTGTGAAGCCTTCTCTTGCAAATGGAGTGTGGTCACCGCCTCTCAGGAACCTGTCGTTGCGATAAATCAGTTTCACTTCCAACTGGTCTACATAGCGGTCACCGATTTCCTTGATGTACCTGGCGAGTTGGCGGGATTTGCTGTCATTTTCACCATTGGTGTATCTTCTCATATTGCCCATTTCTTCGGTTTCAAGTAAAGGAATGCTTTCACTGAACACCCTCACTCTGGTGTTGTCTTTGATGTGGGTCTCACTTGAGTAGCTGTTGCCCACCATATCGTTGTTGAGCATGGCTACGATATTCCAATCTTCTTCCTTTGCCTTTTTGGCCATATGCGCAGCACCGATTAGGCCCTGCTCTTCGCCTGACACCGCCATGAAGATAATGGTGGCGGGAAATTCCATTTTGCTTAATATTCTTGCGGCTTCGATCACGGCAGCGACTCCGGAACCGTCATCATTGGCACCTGGGGCGTCAATTTCTGCGTCCATGACATCTGAGGCTCTACTGTCCAAGTGGCCACTGATTAGGAATATCCGGTCGTCATTTGGGTCGGTTCCTTTAAGTGTGGCTACTACGTTTCCGATTTCTGCATCCTCTGGAATCCTTCTTCCATCACCTGGGATGTCGAACATGTCGATCTCGGAAGAAAGTCTTCCGCCTGCATCTGCCTCAAAGGATCGGAATTTTTCCAGTACATATTGCTGAGCGGGTACAATTCCCCTGTTTCCATCTTGAGTGCCGCTTAGCGTATGGCGGGTGCCAAAATCCACCAGGTCCCTTACGTATTGTTCCAGGTTTTCGGCTTTCACCTCGTTTACCATTTTTTCAATTTCCGGGTTTCGGTTGATCATCCTGGTCTGTGCCGAAAGGTCCCAGGCTAAGAGAAATAGTGCTAGCGCAATTAATTGCTTCATGGTTTCAATAATTAGTTTGGAAATAAAGGCTAAATTTAACCTTTTGATCATGGCATGAAAGTTTTCTTATATGAATGAGCGCATAGTACCCAAAGAAGGTGAATATGATCCATATTTTGTCCGCTACCTGAAACTGATTCCAGAAGATACCATCCTGATGGATTTGCTGGTCAAGCAAATGGAGACGGTGGAGGAGGAGTTTTTGGAAATGGATGAAAAGTGGCTGCGGACTCCTTATCAGGAGGGCAAATGGTCCCCAAAGGAATTGCTCTTGCACATCACCGATACGGAGCGGGTGATGGCTTATAGAGCTTTGTGTATTGGCAGAGGGGATCTGCAAAATTTGCCAGGTTTTGATGAGGATGATTACGCAAGTCATTCTCACGGCAATGTGTTGTCTATTGATTACCTGGTGGAGGATTTTAAGCAGACCAGAAAATCAATTCTGCTTTTGGGGCACAGTTTTTCGGAACAGGACTGGCAAAGAGTAGGTTCGGCAAATGGGAAAAACATTTCTCCAAGGGCGATTGTCAATATTTTGGCCGGGCATTTTATCCATCATATGAACATTTTAAAAGAGAGGTATACCAGACATGTTTGAATATAATCCGGAAAAGCATTATCCAAAAGAAACCGAAAGCAGGGTAGTCATCAGATTTCAAGATTGTGACCCGCTGCAGCATCTCAACAATGCCAAATATTTTGATTATTTCTTCAATGCCCGGGAAGATCAGGTGCCCAAGTTGTACGGTGTAGAAATGATTGATTTTATCAAGAAATACAAAGCTGCCTGGGTGGTGTACAATCACAATATTAGCTATGTGCGGCCTGCCAAAGTGGGGGAGTGGGTGAGAATTATGACCCGGATATTGTGGTATGACCACAACACGGTGCTGGTCGAGTACTATATGACCGATGATACTCGAAAGGAACTGAAAACCGTGCTGTGGACCACCTTAAAATATGTGACCATAAAAGAAGGAAAGCTGACGACGCATGAGGGGGCAGTCGTTGATTATTTGAAAGCCACTTCTGAGAATCTGGATATTTCGAAAATGGAATTGAAGGATAGGGTAAAGGCCATAAAGCTGAAGCTTCAGCAGTAAGCTTATCTGAGACGGATATTCATGAGCATGTCCGGTGACTCCACAGGCTGCTCATCATACACCAGAGTCCAGCCCATAGAATTGGTCAGGATATAGATTTTCTGCAGCTCGGAAATTAAATTCTGATGTGCCCGCTTTTTCAGGTCGCTTTTGTCGATTTTATCATGGATCACATTGTCGACCGTTTTGCGGATTTTATTCAGGTCTTCAGCCTTTAGTGGGTTCCAATAATCCTGAGTCACATCGTAGTACTCCAAATCAGGGTAGATGTTGATGTTAGCGTCTGGGATGTAATTGAGGTAAACCATTCTGTTTTCCTCATCGATATGGGTTTGAAGTTGGCTTAGGTCATACTCAACCGTCACTTTAGCATTGACCACCACCAATACCTTTTTATTGGAGGGAAAAATCCTGAAGAAATTTTGGCGGGTGTTTTTATAATCCATCACTTGGCTGAAGTGCCCTTCCACCACGACCAGCTTGCCCACATTTTTTATCTGTTCCTGGATCATAGAGGAATTGATCTCCGTTTGCTCCTGTTTTTCGTTTTTGTTGATAAAAAACAAAACGCCCAAACCAATTATTAAGGTGACTACAATTCCGAGTAAAAATCTAATCATTAGTTTTAATCTAGTAAGCTTTAAGTTAATCCCAATTTATTGATTTAATCTTTATTCAAAAGGGAAAATTCAAAGTTAACAAAATTTAGGACAGTGCTTTTGACCACTTTTTTCAGGTTCTCCTCAGTTTCGGTGCCCACCACGCCGATCACTTCCGTCCCTGCACGCTGGCCTGATTCTATTCCGGAAAAACTGTCCTCAAACACCACGCATTCCCCGGGCTCAAGGCCCAATGCTGCAATGGTTTTGGAGTAAATTTCCGGGTCTGGCTTACCGTGCTTCACAAAGGTCTCATCCAAAATGGAGTCAAAATAGGAGTGAAGGCCCAGTTTCGAAAGTGTGAACTCCACATTGGCGGGATAAGCAGAGGTGGCAACAGCCGTTTTGTATCCCTTTTCTTTCAACTGTTTCAAAAAATCAGTCAGCCCCTCGGTTTCTTTGAGTGTAGGTAAAATCAAGTTCCTGTATAGACTTTCTTTTTCCTCTTTTAAGGTTTCGATTTCTTCCGAAGTAATGTCTGGGAAAAGGTATTTTAAGGCCTGCCCGGTAGTCCGACCATTGAAGTTTGCTGAAAACTCCTCATCGGTGATTGTCTTGCCGTGGTCTGCGATAAACTGCTTCCATGCATCCACGTGAAATTGGTGGTTGTTCAGTATTACCCCGTCCATGTCAAAAATGACTCCTTTGATGCCCATGATCCAAATTAATTTTTTAAATTTTATATAATTCTACTATATTACAAAGTCAATGGTGAAAATCATATTGTTGATTTGAATATTATTCTGTTTAGATAAAGATAAACCCGAAATATAATGCAAAAATTGCCTAGAACTATTTTCAATGAGGAGCATGACATGTTCCGACAGTCTTTGAGAGATTTTATTGCCAAGGAAATTACGCCCAACAATTTGGATTGGGAAAACAATAAAATGGTTTCCCGGGAGTCTTGGTTGAAACTTGGGGAAAACGGATTTCTATGTATCCAGGCTCCGGAGGAATTTGGTGGATTGGACATCCAGGATTTTAGGTACAACGCCATCTTTACCGAAGAACTGGGATTGAGCGGCTGTGCGGGGCCGGCGATTGGCTATCCGCTGCACAATGATATTGTTTTCCCCTATGTGCTTCACTACGCCACTCAAGAAGCCAAGGAGAAATATGTCCCAAAGATGATCTCTGGGGAATACATTTCGGCTGTGGCCATGACAGAGCCAGGCGCGGGAAGTGACCTTCAGAGCATCCGGGCTACTGCCGAGGATAAAGGCGATCATTACTTGATCAACGGCACCAAAACTTTTATCACAAATGGCTATTTGGCCGATGTGGTAGTAGTGGCGGCCAAAACTGACCCTACACTAGGAGCCAAGGGAATTAGTCTGTTTTTAGTGGACAAAGATATGCAAGGTTTTACCAAGGGGGTTCCCTTTGAAAAAGTGGGGCTACACGCTCAGGATACCTGCGAACTATTCTTCGAAGATGTGAAGGTGCCCAAAGAAAACCTTATGGGAAAAACCGGTGAAGGTTTCAAATACCTGATGACCGAACTTGCACAAGAAAGGCTAATTGTGGCCCTTGCAGCATTGTCTTTGGCTGAATTTACCCTCAATTCAACTATTGAGTATGTGAAAAGCCGTCCTGCTTTTGGCAAAACCGTTGCTGATTTTCAAAATACCAGGTTTAAACTTGCCGAGATGGCAGCCAAGCTAGAACAGGCAAGGATTTATTGCGATCAATTGGTGGTGTTGCACAATGATAAGAAAGTGGATGCGGCCATGTCTTCTGCCGCCAAAATGATGATGACCGACCTTCAATGTCAAGTGGCGGATGAATGCGTGCAGCTTCACGGCGGCTATGGATACATGTGGGAATACCCTGTAGCGCGGGCCTATGCCGATGCCCGTGTGCAGCGGATTTATGCCGGTACAAATGAAATAATGAAAGAGCTGATAGCCAGAAAAATACTGGCGTAACTTGAAAAACCATAGAGTGTTTCAAAACCACTTTTCTGTAGTAGGAAAAGTGGTTTTCTTTTTTTTAACACAAGTTTTATTTTATATTAGTATAAAATAATAAAACTGAACTTAAATTAAGTAAATCCAAATAACTACAAATATGCAAGATTTCCCATGGTTTAAGCAATACCCACCCTCCGTGGCCAAAGAAGTAGATGTAAATGCTTACAACAGTTTGGTCGACCTTTTTGAGGAAAGCGTCAAAAAATATGGAAATGGAATAGCCTATGAATGTATGGGCAAAACGCTCACTTTTAAGCAGGTAGACGAACTCTCCAAAAATTTCGCAGCCTATCTTCAGAATGAGCTCAAAATGAAAAAAGGGGATAGGATAGCCATCCAAATGCCCAACTTGCTGCAATATCCCATCGTGATGTTCGGAGCCCTCCGGGCGGGGATGATTGTGGTAAACACCAACCCGCTTTACACCCCGAGTGAAATGAAGCATCAGTTTAATGATGCCCAAGTGGATACCATCGTGATTTTGGCAAACTTTGCCTCCAATCTTCAGAAAATCAGAGGTGAAATCAAGGCCAAGCACATTATCATTTCCCAGATTGGGGATATGCTAGGTGGGCTTAAGGGAGGCATCGTAAACTTTGTGGTCAAGCATATCAAGAAAATGGTGCCACCCTATCAGATTGACGGTGCCTTGAATTTGAAGGATGCTTTCAGCAAAGGTGCCTCGATGTCTTTCCGCCATGAGGAAATGGTGGCAAGTGACGCGGCATTTCTGCAGTATACCGGCGGGACGACAGGTGTGTCTAAGGGAGCTGAACTGACCCATGCCAACATCATTGCCAATATGCAGCAAATTTCGGCATGGATGACACCAAAGCTGAAGGAAAACCGGGAAACGGTCATCACTGCCCTTCCCCTTTACCATATTTTCGCCTTGACGGTTAACTGTCTGGCCATGCTCAAAATAGGTGCACACAACGTGTTGATCACCAACCCACGAGACATGCCGGCCTTTATCAAGGAAATGAGCAAGCACAAATTCAGTGTAATTACAGGCGTGAATACGCTCTATAACGGTCTTTTGAATCAGGAGGCTTTCCGAAACCTGGACTTCAGCTCATTGCGTGTTGCTGTAGGTGGCGGGATGGCCGTGCAGAAAGCTGTGGCTGAAAAATGGAAAAAAGTGACCGGAGTGCCAATTGCCGAAGGGTATGGACTGACTGAAACTTCGCCAGTCGCGACCTGTAACCCAATCGATGGGACCGAGCGCATTGGGTCTATCGGGGTTCCGCTTCCTAATACGCAAATCAAGGCCATTGATGATGATGGCAATGAGGTGCCAATAGGGGAGAAGGGGGAACTTTGCATCAAAGGACCTCAAGTGATGCGCGGCTATTGGAACAAGCCTGAGGAAACCAAGCAGGTTTTCGACGGAGACTGGTTCAAAACTGGTGACATCGGGATCATTGAGGCAGACGGCTTCGTGAAGATAGTGGACAGAAAAAAGGAAATGATTCTTGTCTCCGGTTTCAACGTGTATCCTAATGAAGTGGAAGATGTAATTGCTGCCCATGACAAAGTTTTGGAGGTAGGTGTCATAGGAATTGCCGATGATAAATCCACCGAGAAGGTGGTGGCCTATGTAGTGCCAAAAGATAACGGCCTAACTGATAAAGAAGTCATCGCCCATTCCAAGCAGCATCTGACCAATTACAAAGTGCCAAAGGAGGTTTATTTTGTAAATGAACTCCCGAAATCAAATGTTGGAAAGATTCTTAGAAGAAAAATAAAGGAAATGCACGAAGGCAAATCCTAAAAATAAAAAGCCCCGTCATGGGGCTTTTTTTATGGCTTCTTTTACCTCTAGGGCTTGTTGGAAATGCCTGTCTTCGTGGGCCACTATGATATCCATGGCTTTATCCAAGGTGTAAGGCAAGAGCTTGTTAATGGGAGAATTGATCACCACGTTTTTGCCAAACTGTGGAGCCAATTTGGTTATCCAACTTTTTAATTCCTGCTGATGCTTGGTGAATTTTTGGACAATGTCCTGATGGGTACCGCCTATTTTGGGTTCCCAAGAGGCAAAAGTTTTGATTTTCTTTTTTCTGCCATCCGAAACCGATTTGTAAATGGAATTTCCTATTAGGTTATAAATAAAGCTGAAATTTCCCGACCAGGGCTTCTGATATTTCCCATCCTTCAACTCCTGAAACATTGGGAAGTAGGAAGAATTCAATTGTATCAAGTGCTGGATGTTTTCCCCGATTGACCAGACTTCCGGGTGGGGTTTCCAATAAATTTGCTCTAGGCTCATTTCCGCAAATTCTCTTTCAAACTTAGCAGTAATGCGATCTATTTCCGCTACCCATTCGGTTGGTTTTTGGCTCATTGGTTTATTCGGTTAGTTGCCTAAAGTTACAAAATTCGGTTCAAAAATTTTTAAATGGACAACTGCTGTCACTGGAATCAAAAAACTTATCTCATTTCGAATGATTAACAAATACTTGACGTTACTTTCGAAGATGGTTTTTGCGATAGTAGATATTGAGACGACAGGCGGCACAGCCCAACGTGGAGGGATTACTGAAGTGGCTGTGATCGTGCATGATGGTAAGCAGGTTTTGGATACCTACCAGACCTTGGTCAACCCCTTGCGGATAGTGCCTGGTTTTATCACTGGCCTTACAGGTATAGATAATGAAATGGTGCAGGATGCGCCGACTTTTGCAGAAATTGCCGAGGAGCTTTATGAGCTTCTGGAGGATAAAATCTTTGTGGCCCATAATGTCAATTTTGATTACAATTTTCTCCACCATGAATTTGGAAAGGTGGGCCTAAACTTCCGGAGGCCAAAACTTTGCACGGTACGCTTGAGCAGAAAAGCATTTCCTGGATATTCTTCATACAGTCTGGGCAGGCTTTGCGAATCAAGAGGCATTCGGATCACGGATAGGCACCGGGCCTATGGCGACGCTGCGGCTACGGCCATTCTCTTTCAACAGGTTTTTTCATTGGATCGCAGCATTATCGATAAATCCCTGAAAAGAAACTCTGGGGAAGCTTTTTTGCCTCCACATATCAGCAAAGAGAAATTTGATGCCTTGCCCCAGCGGCCGGGAGTTTATTATTTTTTCAACCAGACCAATGAAGTTATCTACGTAGGCAAAGCCAATAATATTCAATCCAGGTTTAAGGGGCATTTTGGCGGCAAAAGCCGAAATGACCTCAAAAGTGAAATTCATGATGTGAGCTTCTCCGAAACAGGCAGTGAGTTTTTGGCTTTGCTATTGGAAGCCTTGGAGATCAAAAGGCTGTGGCCTAAATATAATCGTGCCCAGAAACGTCCTAGCCATTCATGGGGTATTTATACCTATGAGGATGGAAACGGCTATCAGCGTATACAGGTAGGGAAGGTCCAAAAGGCCTTAAAACCAATTATGACATTCTATTCCCATGCCGAGGCTTGGGCAGAAGTTCAGAGTGGTGTGAGGGCATTTGGTTTTTGCCCCAAATTGGCGGGAATCCAGAAGTCAGCCCATGAGTGCTATGACTATCCTCTTGGCAAATGCGAAGGGGCATGCCTTGGAAAAGAAAGCCCTGAGACCTATAATCTCAAAATGGAAGAATGGCTCAACCAAGGAACAGTAGTGTCGAAACAGCTTCTCATTAAGTCTGCCGGTAGGACCAGAGATGAACATGCGGCCATTGTTTTTGATAATGGTATTCTAAAAGCCTATGGATTCATCAGTCAAGAAATGGAGGTGCAGGCAGAGTCGATTTTGGATTACCTTACACCGGTCAAGCCCGTTTTGGAAACGGGTCTGATCCTCAGGTCATTTTTGAGTAGGGAGAAGTTGGATATGGTGGTGATCTAGGTATAAACACTTCTCAATGCTTTGTCAAACCTTTCCATTTCCTCTGGCGTCCCCGTACTAATTCTGCACCAATTGGAGAAAGGTGGGAATTCCCTGCCAATCAAAACCCCTTTGTCCTTCATTTGATCGACCAGCTTGTCTATATGCATCCCACTTTCGAAAAAGACAAAATTGGTGTGGCTTTCCAAATGGCGAAGCCCCAAATCATCTAGGGTATGATAAATAGTGCTCTTGGCTTCCTTGTTTTTATTTAAGCTGAATTCAAAAAACTCTTTATCATCCAAGGCTTCTTTTGCGGCTTCCAGCGCCAGTACATTGGTGAAGGCCACTACATTTTCCCTAATTTTATGCGCCAAATCGGGTCGGGCCACTATGTAGCCAATTCTTAGCCCAGCCAGGCCGAAAACCTTGGAAAAGGTACGGCTTACGATGATGTTTTCGCCTTCTTTGACCAACTTGACCATGGAGGGATAATTAGGCTCGTCTATAAATTCAAAATAGGCTTCATCGGAAAATACAGTCGTATGCTTGGAGGTTTCCCTGCAGAATTTTTCAAAGTCATCAGCGGAAAGAAGCGTTCCCGTTGGATTGTTGGGGTTGCAGAGAAAAACCATTTTAGTGGAAGGGTTTATGGCTTTCTGCATACCATCAAGATCATGTTGCAGGTTCTCATCCACATCCACCCAATTGACTTCGGCACCCCACATCTGCGCATAACTCATCATGGCAAGAAAGGTGGGTTTACTGGCAATGATTTCTCCACCATTGCGGGTAAATGTAATCCCGGCTACTTTGAGAGCCTCAGTAGAGCCTCCGGTAATCACGATATGGTCTTTGGGCACACCTTCCCTTTCGGCTAGTTTATCTAAAAGTTCGTTTTGGTAGCTATAAGGGTACCGGCACCCGTCATCAAATGATTTGAACAACCTATCCCTGACTTTTTTTGAAGGGCCATAGGGGTTTTCATTTGAACTCAGTCGGGCGAGATCTTCTAAGGGGCGAGGGTTGAATTTGGCTATCTCTTCGGCCGAAAGTTTGGGGATAATGCCTAGGCCGGAAATTAAAGAAGCACCACCTGTGAGGGCAGCGCTTCTTAACCATTGTCTTCTGTTGAATTTCATGATTAAGGATTTGTTTTTAATTTAACAATTCCCCTTCTCAATCTCAAATTTTATCTATTCTTCTTTTTTTGCTTTCAATAGCGTGAGGACTTCATCAATCTCATTTTGAGCCTTTGTAATCAGGATTTTGATCTTTCTGTAATCAAACTCGTCGAGTCCCTCAAGCTCCAGTCCGATTTCAAACAGCCAATTTAGACCTGCAGAGGATGCTGTACCTTTCAGTTTGTGGCCGGCCGAATTGATATCAGCTAGATTTTGTAGAGAAAGACTTTCGTTCAACTCTACTTTGGCATTTTCGAGCTCTTTAATGGTAATATCCATAAAAGCCTGCATTAAGTCTGGATTGTTTTTCACATAACCCTCCAACACTTTAATATCAAATCGCTCGCTATTCATATCTTCTGTTTCTGTTACCTGTTCAGGTTCTTCTTTTTTGTCCTTATTCAAAGGTAACCATTTATGGAGGGCCATTTCCAAGGTTTCTTCCACTACAGGCTTGGCAATAAAGTCATCCATGCCAATATTGAGGCATTTTTCTTTTTCTCCCTTCACATTGCCCGCAGTAAGTGCCAATATTGGAGTCCTGGTCCCTGATTCTGCCTTACGTATTGCTTCGGTGACTTCATAGCCGTTCATGATTGGCATCTGAATATCCAGGATAATTAGATCCGGCTGCTTGGTTTTGTAGAGTTCAAAGGCGATTTGGCCGTTTGGTGCTTCGAATATGGTACTGTTAGGCAAAATCCTTTGAATGATGGTTTTGGCTAAGAACATGTTGATCTGATTATCCTCGGCAATCAAAACATTGTATTTGGACTCAAAGCTCGCCTCGGCAGTAGACTCTTCAATTTCCTTCTTCTTTTTGACATCGGATTTGTGAAGCTTTGCCAAGGAATTGTACAAGTCGTGCATCTTAATAGGCTTCACCAAGCGTTGGGTGACATGTAGTTCCTCACACTCTCTGATTACGCGCTCATCGTCAGAACTACTATATAAGAGAATAATAGGCTGCTCATCAGCTTGGGTTCCGAAATTGCTTCTTATTTTGCGGATTGTTTCCAGACCATCCATATAAGGCATGTGATAATCCATCAAAATGACGTCAAAGTCATTCCTGGTGCCCATCATCTGTAACGCCTCATATCCGCTGGAGGCCTCCTCGATGTCAATACCTTTCAGCCTCAACATTTCGTGAATGATGGTTCTGTTGTTGTCATTATCGTCAACGACCAATGCTTTTTGAATGTTTTCCACCTCTTCAAACTCAATGCTTTCACCTTGATCTGCCTTTACTCTTAAATCAAAGTAGAATGTACTTCCTTTTCCATGTTCACTTTCCAAGTTGAGATGGCTGCTCATCAGTCCCAAAAGCTGGTTTGAAATCGCAAGCCCCAGACCTGTACCGCCGTATTTTTTAGTGGTGGAGCCATCCTCCTGGGAGAAAGCCTCGAATATTTTTTCCTGCATTTCTCTTTTGATACCAATTCCGGTATCCCTTACCAAAAAGCGGAGCACACATTCTTCATCTTGATATTCAATTACCTCTATCTTCAATTCCACTTCACCTACTTCCGTGAATTTCACGGCATTGCTAAGCAGGTTGATGAGTACTTGCCTAATGCGCACCTCGTCTGTATGAATAAACCTTGGAACATCCAGAGAAATGTTCAATAGCATTTCTAAATACTTGCTTTGGGCCTGGTAACTGATAATGTCAGCCGTTTGGCTGGCCATTTCATATACATCAAACCGTTCGATGTCCAATTCAAGTTTACCCGCTTCAATTTTAGAGAAATCCAAAATATCATTGATGATACTCAATAGTGCATTAGCAGAATTGTTGACGATTCCCAGATATTGGGACTGGGTTGGGTCCAGATTGGTTTTCATCACCAAGTCAGTAAACCCGATAATACCATTCAGGGGTGTGCGGATTTCATGGCTCATGTTGGCCAAAAATTCGGATTTGGCTATATTGGCAGATTTTGCCTGATCAATGGCTCTTTCCATGGAAAGGTCCATGTTTTTACGTTCAATAGCGTTGGCAATGGTCTTGGCAAAACTCTTCAGAAGTGAGATTTCCGCATCTGACCAGTCTCTTTCTTCATAACATTCATCATATCCGATAAAGCCCCAGAAATTATCGCTATAGAAAATCGGAATAACAAGGATAGATTTGATTTCCTGCATATCCAAAAATTCCTTCAATTGCGGCTTGTCCTGAATATCACTTATTTTCGCTAAAAAGACTTTATTTTGACTCAAGGGCTGGAAAAAATCCTCGAAGTCCTTGTGGTAAATGTCCTGTAGATCCTGATTTTCAAATTGAGGGGAACAGTCATCCGCAGCATATTCAAAAGTTTGGGAGGCTACCAATTCCCCGTTTTCATTTTTTGAGTTTTCAAAAAGATAAACTCTGCCAACTTCCACGGTTTGCCCCAAAATCTTAAGAGAACGTTCTATAGCATCCTCAAATTTTCGGTTGGATAATAGCTGGTCGGTAGCCAAGGAGATACCTTTAAGCATCTTTTCCTTGTTTTCAATTTCAAACTCCGACTTTTTCTTACCGGTGATATCCTGGAAAGTCCCATAAATACGGGTCACTTTCCCATGCAATTTCTCACACTGGCATTTGGTCCGTATCCATTTATATTTTCCTTTATAGGTGATAATTTCGAGCTCCAAATCAAAAGGAACCCCTTCTTCTTCTGCTTTTTTCCAATGTTCCTTAATCGTTTCCAGTGAGCGTCCCGGTCTGTAAAAGTTGAGTCCAGCCTCAAGAGTCACGTTGAAGTCATCAGGGACCTCATGAATTTCTCTGGTAATATCTGACCAATAGGTGGTGTTGGTTTCTAAATCCACGTCCCAGCCCCCGACATGAGCGACACGATTGGTCTGCTCCATCATTTTTTGAGTCACCAGAAGTTTCTGCTCGGTCCTTTTGGTAGCCGATATGTTTTGTACCGTAGCAAAAACAAATTTTTCCTTGGTAGAGGGGTCTTGGATAACAGAGGTATTTACCAATACAGGGAATCTTTCACCGTTCTTTTTTTGGTAAACAAGCTCAAATACATTTTCATCCAGCTCGCCTTTTATGGCCTTGGTGAAGTAGTAGCTATTTTTCTTCTGCATATCCTTAGGCCAATAGCTGTAAGGCGGAGTCTGGCCCAGAAGTTCCTCTTCCGAGAAGCCAGTCATCTGGCATAGTGCTTTGTTGACCCGAACTTTCTTGCCGCTTCTATCAGCCATGGCAAAGCCTTCCAACATTCCTTCTACAATTGAATTGAGAAAGTCTTTCTGTTGCTGAAGTTCTGCTTTGGTTTTAAGGTCTTCAGTTACATCGCGGCCTACAGCTACAACGTCCCCTGTCTCAGGGTTTTTGTTGGCATGCCATTGAATAGTCTTATATTCTCCGGATTTAGTAAGCGTCCGCTGAAGGTAGTTAATAGTTTTTTTGCCTTTTAGGATTTTCTCATACTCCTTGTAAGCTCTAGGCACATCGTCGGGGTGAACGATAGTTTCACCTTTAGTTTTGATTTTCTCCTCATCCCAACCAGTGATGTCCATATAGGCCTGGTTGATTATTTGGTTTTTGCCATCTTTATCTACAATGGTCATTATATCCAACGAGGACTTAAAAAGCGCCTCATATTGCTGGAGTTGTTTTCTCTTCCTGTTATCCAGGATGGCCGTGATAACTTGTTGGGCTAAAAGTTTTAAAACCTTGATTTGATTATCGTCCAGGCTGTTGGGCTTGTCATCCATCACGCTTAATGTCCCCAGGACATGGCCTTCTGGGGATAATAGGGGCACGCCTGTGTAAAAACGGATATGGGGAGGTCCAGTAACTAGGGAATTGTCTTTGAAGCGCTCATCCTTGCTAGCATCTTCAGAGATGACGAGTTCTTTTTGTTTAATGCATTCTAAACAAAAAATACACTGGATATCGGTTTCCTTTATTTCGACACCAACCGTGGATCTAAAAATCTGCTTGTTTTCTCCAATAAGAGAAATGACCGCCATAGGGGTTTGGCATGTTAAAGAAGCTATTGTGGTCAGCCTATCAAACTCACTCTCTGAATGTGAATCTAGCACATCATAGGATTTGAGGGTTTCCAACCTTTCAGTTTCGTTAATATTATTATGGGTCATTTCAGAATTATATAATTGATAATCAGAGGGTTTTGAATTGCTTCCCAAGTCCTATCTTTATGAAATATCTTTATTGCAATAATCAAATATAAAATTTGAAAATTTATATTAATTCGCTAAAATAAGAACTATTCGTTTCTATAAAAAGGTTTTTCTTTTATTCTTAATCTCAAAAATATAGGATGATACCTTTTTTTCTTTCTAAATTCCCGAATCCGGTTTGTCTACCCTGAGAATCAAATTTTTAAACGGATGATACACTATGCTCGGTTGCACCAAGTTTTAATCGGCTTTTGATTTTTCACTTCTCATATTCTAGCCTTAAATAATTATAAAATTTATGCCAAAAATTAATTTTTGGAATTAATAAGCCAATTTATAATCAGAAATGGAGTCTGCTTAGGATTGTGTTTAATGGTTTTGGCAGGTTATTTGGTTTGTTCATGTAAAAATAAATATTATTTATTCTGTTAAATTTTACATAAACCGAATAAATACTTATATTAAAGGTATGTTTTTAAGAAGTTTTGTGTTTTAAAGGATACGTCTATGAGAAAGTTAACCCTATTATTGTTGGCCCTGTGCTTCAATACTGCTCTGGTATTTGGACAGGAGAAGAAGTATATGGTGTTTGAGTTTATGAAAGTAGAAACTGGAAACACGATCAATTACATGGATCATAAGGATTTCTTGGAACGCATCTATAAGAAAGCCGTGGAAAAAGGCGATATCTCGGGATGGGATTTCTGGTCTCTCAAATCCGGCACCGACAGTGGTGAATTCCAGTATGTCACGGTGACCTATTATGAGGATCCAGTCAAAATGATGAACGGTATCCCCCTGAATAAATTGGTGGAGTACGGTAAAGAGGTGTATGATACCTTGAATGAGCAACAACTGACCAAGATGCTAAAGGATGCCGAAACCAGTAGAGACTTGGCGGTGAGGTCCTATATGGAAGAAATAGCCCGCACGGATACGGAATTTGAGATGAAGCCTGGGGTGTTGGCCTCCTTCGATTTGATGAAGGCCGTAGAAGGAAGGTTTGAAGAATACGAGGCGGCCGAGAAGGAGGTTTTTCAGCCTTTTCACCAAAAAAGAATTGATAATGATTTGATGGGGGGCTGGCGTCTGCTTCGTACCGCACTTCCCTTTGGAAGTGAAGCCAAGTCAACGCATATGACAATGAATTTTTACAGGGATTACCTGCAGTTTTTCAATTCTATGGAATATGAGGATTTAGAGGCTTCCGAGGAAGATAAGCAAGCAGTGGAGAGAGGACTTCAATCCAGAGATCAAAAATGGGTCTATCTTGCTACTTTGGAGAAAGTGGTGAGATAATTGAAAAGGCCAGTTCCATGATTATGGGACTGGCCTTTATTATTTTTAACCTTCAAATTCAATATCAAGGGATATAGGCACCGCTTTTAGAGCTTTGCTAATGGGGCAGTTGTCCTTTGCTACTCTGGCTACAACTTCAAAATCCTCCTTGCTCATACCTTTCACTTTGCCTTTGAGCTTTAAATGAATTTCCTGAATGCCAAAATCATCGCTTCCCTGCTCCTTGTCAATGGTGACTGTGGCGACCGTGTGCAGTTCGTCTGCGTCAAAGCCTTTGTTGGCTACCTGAAAACTCAAGGCCATGTTAAAGCACCCAGCATGGGCTGCAGCCAATAGTTCTTCAGGGTTCGTGCCCAACTTGCCATCCTCGTTTTCAAAACGTGATTTGGTGGTATAGGGTGTATTGTCGAAAAATCCGCTGGGGGAGGAGAGGTGACCTTTTCCTTCCAAGCCGTTGCCTTTCCAAATGGATGTTGCTTTTCTTTTCATAGAATTTGAGTGGTTTTATAGTTCGTTGTTGATTAAAATTTCCTTTAATTTTCCCGTACCCTGACTTGCGGTACTTTCGATGGCTGTCAAATTTTCCACAAAGCCAACATGTGGGACCTTGATGTCGACAATGTATTTGCTTATTTCTGGTTTGGTATACCCAATCAGGCTGGCGGCAGGATAAACGACCAGACTCGTTCCAATGATGGCAAAAATATCGGCCTCAGCGGCGATCTCAATTGCTTCTTCCATTTTCAAGACAGGTTCCCCAAACCACACCACAAAGGGCCTAAGTTGTGAGCCTTTCTCACACTTGTCGCCCTTCTTCAGTTCCCAGCCCTCAATATCATAAACAAGGCTAGGATCCAATGAGCTTTGGCTTTTGAACAACTCGCCATGCAGGTGAACCACCTTTTTGGATCCGGCCATTTCATGAAGCGGATCAATATTCTGAGTAACAATGGTCACATCAAAATGTTTCTCTAATTCTGCCAGGTGGTAATGCGCCGCATTGGGTTTGACAGTGGATGCCTGCCTCCTTCTTTGGTTATAAAATTCCAATACCAATTCAGGATTCTTTTTCCAGCCTTCAGGTGTGGCCACCTCCATGACGTCATGGCCTTCCCAGAGGCCGTTGGAATCCCTAAAAGTCTGGATTCCGCTCTCTGCCGAAATCCCTGCCCCTGTCAGTACTACTAGTTTTTTCATGATTGGTTCAAGACTTTTTTCTCCATCTGTTTTTTGGCAAACTGGCTGATCCCTATGGCCAGGCCCAGAAAGAGCAGGTAGGGGATTAACAGCGCCACATAGGAAAAATAGCTTAAATCTTTGATCATGGCAAAAAAGAATGCCGAATACCAGGACAGCATGCTGATGGCCCCTACGGCGAAGGAGGTTTTCTTCAAGGTATTATTTTTCTGAAGGTCTTTTTTAAGCAAGCTGATTTCCTCCAAGGCTGGCGTAATATATAGGTTTAGGACACCCCCATTTAATATCACCACAACCATAACGGTCATTTTCATCATGAACCTGTCATTGGATAAATATCCCTCAATATCGGTTAAGAACAATGCGACCCCACTTACGATAAGCAAAATCAAGCCAATGATGATGATTTGGCTGATGAGGTGCATGATTACCGCCTCTTGATTATTGATTTTGAAATTTCGCAGGAAATGGAAAATCATGATGTCTATAACTGTGGTTCCGCCCAGACCAAGCACCATGCCCAGCAAATGTACTGTGAGGGTATATTCCCTCGCTTCCTGAAAAAGCTCGATCACTCCGGTCATCTGCTGATAAATGAAAAAGCTTATAACCCCATTTAACACCAGCATTCCGACCGAGCTCCATTGAAACTCTGCCACCGCTGTAAAACTCATCAGGATCTTGTAAACCAAGAGCAATACAATAGCCATTGAAACCATAAACATGGCCAAATCCAGGTGATTTATAAAGGCCTGCACAAAAAGTTTGACGGTGTAAACCAAAGCTGTGAAGGCAAAGAAACCTATAATGATTTTCTCATAGGGGATTTTTAAAAAGTACATCCCTCTAATGTGGTCTCTCGGGTCATCTTCTTTAACTTCTACCCGGTCCCTTTTTTTATAAGCCATAAAAGTCCACCCCAAACCGGCAAGCGAGCAAATAAGAATGATTATATAGTAGAGTTGCATAAGTGTATTGGAAAAAGTCAAAATTAAATTTTATAAAAAGCAATAGGCATTCCAACAAAGCGCTAATATGAAAAAAGCTTCCCCAATCGGGGAAGCTTTGATTATTTTTTCTTTTTTGCAAAACGCCCTTTTTTCTTTTCAGGCTGGTTTTCTATGATGTGAAGGGTTTCCTCATAGGTTAGGTTTTCAGCTTCCTTATCCTTCGGGATCTTATAATTATTCTTGTTAAACTTTATATAAGGTCCCCAACGGCCATTTAATATCTGTATTTCGGGATTTTCCTCGAAGGTTTTGATATGTTTTTTAGCATCCGCCTCTCTCTTATCTTTGATGAGCTCAATGGCCTCATCCTCGGTGATGCTCAACGGATCCAATTCTTTGCCTAATGAAACAAACTTACCGTCGTGTCTGATATATGGGCCAAAGCGTCCAATTGCCGCAACAATTTTTTTATCTTCAAAATGACCAACATCTCTCGGCAACTTGAATAGTTCAAGCGCATCTTCAAGTGTGATGTTTTCGATAAACTGTCCCTTTTTTAAACTGGCAAATTGTTTCTCTTCATCTTCTTGATCTCCAATCTGAACAAGAGGTCCGAATTTTCCAAGTCTGGCAATGATAGGTTTTCCGGTCTTGGGGTCGGTACCCAGTTCCCTACTGGAATTGACATCCGCTCGGCTTACATTTTCAGTTTGCTCTACTTTGCTGTGGAAGACTGAGTAGAAGTTTTCGATCATCTCTTCCCACTCCTGCTTGCCTTGGGCAATGTCGTCAAACTCTTTTTCCACCCTTGCGGTGAAAGTGTAATCAATTACATTGGGGAAATGCTCTACCAAGAAGTCATTTACCACCATAGCAATATTGGTAGGGAACAGTTTGTTTTTGTCGGAGCCTGCGTTTTCGGTCTTGGTGGCTTTTGCAAACTTGCCGTTACTGATTTTCATTTCTACATAATCCCTTGGCGTACCATCTCTGGACTCCTTGATTACATAGTTTCTTTTCTGTATGGTGGAAATGGTCGGGGCATATGTAGATGGTCGCCCAATACCCATTTCTTCCAGTTTCTTTACCAAGGAAGCTTCCGTATATCTGGCCGGTGGCCTTGTAAAGGTCTGCTTTGCCTTCATTTCCACCAAGTCAAGCTGCTGGCCGATCGCTAATGGAGGCAAAAGACCCTTGTTGGTGCTTTCCTCTTCTTCAGGCTCATCATCGGTACTTTCTAGGTACACTTTCAGGAAACCCTCAAACTTGATCACCTCACCGCTTGCGGAAAGGGTCTGTTCGGCATTGGAGATGCCAATGGTGACATTGGTTTTTTCCAATTGGGCATCGGCCATCTGGGAGGCAATTGCTCTTTTCCAGATCAATTCGTAAAGTCTCTGCTCATTCCGGTCGTTTCCGGCATCATGCTCGGTAAAATTAGTCGGCCTGATGGCTTCGTGGGCCTCTTGGGCCCCTTCCGACTTGCTGCTGTATTTTCTGGCTTTATGGAATTCTTTTCCATAGGCACTTTGGATCTCATTCTGAGCCTTCTGCATGGCTTCTTCGGAAAGGTTCACGCTATCGGTACGCATATAGGTGATCTTACCTGATTCATATAGCTTTTGGGCCACGCTCATGGTCTGTGCTACCGAGAAACCCATTTTTCTACTCGCTTCCTGCTGAAGGGTGGAGGTGGTAAAAGGGGGTGCCGGGGTCTTTTTGGCAGGTTTTTTCTCCAGGTTTTTGATGGAAAACTCTGCGTTGAGGCAGGTTTGCAAAAATTGCTCAGCCTCCTCCTCGGTGTCAAATTTCTTGGGTAATTCAGCAGAAAGTGGTTTGCCATCCACTAAAAACTGAGCGGTGATTCTATAGGCGGCTTTTGCCTTGAACTTGTCGATTTCCCGCTCCCTTTCCACTATGAACCTCACGGCTACGGACTGCACCCGGCCGGCGGAAAGGCCTGCTTTGATTTTTTTCCACAATACAGGGGAAAGCTCAAACCCCACCAGCCTATCGAGTATTCTCCTTGCCTGCTGTGCATTCACCAAGTCAATATCAATGGTGCGTGGATTTTCTATCGCCTTTGAGATGGCGTTTTTGGTGATCTCCCTAAAGACAATTCTTTTGGTAGCCTCATCCTTAAGTTTCAATACTTCTTTCAAATGCCAGCTGATAGCTTCTCCTTCGCGGTCGTCGTCACTCGCTAGGTAGATGGTCTCTGCATCCTTGACCAAGCCTTTAAGCTGTTTGATCACTTCCTTCTTGTCCGGAGTGACCTCATAGGTGGGCTTGAACTTATTCTTTATATCAATGGCCTTATCACCTTTGGGGAGATCACGGACGTGACCGTAGCTTGAGGCTACTTTGAAGTCCTTGCCCAGATAGCCTTCAATGGTTTTGGCTTTGGCAGGTGACTCGACTATGACTAGATTTTTTGGCATAAGTTTATGGTTTAATTACTGGTCTTTTGGGAGGCCACAATAAAAATGTAAAATTAGACCTGATATTTTTCATGTCCAAATCCCAGACCTTGGTCTTTTTTGTGGCACAATTATTTGCTATAATGTGCAAAGATGAATTATTTAAACACCAATGACAAAGTTAATTTATATTTTAAGACACGGAGAAGCAGAACATGGGGGAAGTTTTTCCGAGGATTTCAAGAGAAATCTTACTCCAAATGGTCAAATGGATATTCAACGGGTGGGAAAATCTCTGAGCGTACAATATTCCAAGCCTGAACTTTTGATCCATAGTCCGGCTGTCCGGACGACCCAGACCGCTCAAATTATACAGGAACATTTTTCGGCTTCATCGATTATTAAAAAGGAAAGTGTCTATGAAAGTTCCTTGTCCAATCTAATCAAGGTAGTACAATCCGTGGGGGACGATGTATCCAGGCTGATGCTGGTGGGGCACAATCCCGGCCTGATGGAATTAGTCAATTACCTCACCGACCAGCCCTTATATTACCTGCAGCCGGGCACCTGTGTGATAATGGAGCTGCAAATTGAAAAATGGTCCTATATATCAGGTAATTGCGGGTCCGTATTGGAGGTGGTCCAATAGATAATTTGCCAAGGAAAGAATATAATTCTTTAATTAGACGCAAAATTTTATTTTTTTTGCGAGGTTAAAACTTTAGAAAAAATATAAAATAGCAGTTATGAGCGCATTAGGACGGCATATCATTGTAGAATTTTACGACTGTAATCCGGAAATTCTCAATGATGTGGTACATATTCAGAACAGTATGGAAGAGGCGGCCGAGGAGGCAAGCGCCACAATAATTAACTCCACTTTCCACCACTTCTCGCCTTATGGAGTGTCGGGGGTAGTAGTGATCCAGGAAAGCCACTTGGCGATTCACACCTGGCCAGAGTTTGGATATGCATCCGTGGATTTGTTTACCTGCGGGGAAACAGTTAACCCATGGGTTTCTTATAACTATTTGAAAAAAGCTTTTGAAGCAGCCCACGGATCGGCTGTCGAGCTAAGAAGAGGAGAAATGGCATTGCTTACACACAAGGATTTTGACATCAACCAGATGCGTGATGAAAAATCCTCTGAAGAAGGCGGTCCGATGAGAACCAAAAACGTGTGGTTTACCGAAAGAAACGACAACATTGCTTTGTCTTTGAAGCATGACGGTAAATTGTACGAACAGGAATCTGAATTTCAAAAAGTGGAGGTTTACAAAACATTTGCTTACGGAAACATGCTGACGCTTGACGGCATGGTGATGACCACAGAAAAAGACGAATATGTGTATCACGAGATGATTTCTCACGTGCCGATGCAAACGCATCCAGATCCTAAGCGGGTATTGATTATCGGTGGAGGAGATGGTGGAACGGCCAGAGAAATCCTGAAATATGAACAACTTGAGGAAGTGGTGATGGTGGAAATCGACGAAAAAGTAGTGGAGGCTTCCAAAGAGTTTTTGCCTAGCATCGCAGCATCCTTTGACCATCCCAAATTGAACCTTAAGATCGAAGACGGAATCAAGTATGTGAATGAAGCTGCTGACGAGTCTTTCGATATAGTGTTGGTGGACAGTACTGACCCAGTGGGTCCTGGAGAAGGCTTGTTCACCGCTGAATTTTACACCCAAGTGCACAGAATTCTTAAAAAAGACGGCATCATGGTGACCCAGTCAGAGTCCCCACGTTTCAACGAGAAAGTCTTTGTGGAAATTTACGATTGCTATAGAGGAATTTTCGGAAAGGAGAATGTACATTGTTACTTAGTACACATCCCTACTTATCCTACAGGTATGTGGTCTTTCTCTTACAGTGCCAAAGGCGACTGCTCTCCAAAACAAGTTCAGGAAAAGGCACAGGCGTTGCTTCCTTCCTTTGACTTGAATTACTACAATCCTGAAATCCACCAGGCCGCATTTGTGCTGCCTAACTTTGTTCAGAAAATGATACAGCCAAAATCCTAGTCTATGTCTGCAAAATCTCAAATAATTGACAGTTTTGATCCTAATGGGGTTGGAGAAGGGGGAACTCTTTTTGGGTTGCCTTTTGATGAAAATACAGCCGAATTAATCGTGGTTCCTGTGCCTTGGGAGGTGACAGTGTCCTACAACCCAGGTACTGCTGATGGTCCGGAAGCGGTATTGGCAGCCTCGCCTCAGTTGGATCTCTACCAAGATGACATTAATGATGCCTGGAAGATGGGGATCCATATGATTCCGATTCCTGACCATATTAAAGTTTCAAGCAACAATTTTAGAATCCTGTCATCCAACTATATTAAGTTTTTGGAAGAAGGATCACCTGAGCAGGATCAGGAAAGATTCTCTGCAGTTCCAGACCTAATAAATACAGCCTGTGAAGAAATGAATGCCTGGGTTTACGACACCGTTAAAAAATACAAGTCCCAAGGTAAGTTGGTCGCTCTTCTGGGAGGTGATCATAGCACCCCGCTTGGCATGATCAAGGCGCTATCTGAGGAGCATGACTCCTTTGGTATTCTCCAGATCGATGCCCATGCTGATTTGAGGGTGGCGTATGAAAACTTTGAGTACAGCCATGCTTCCATTTCTTACAATGCTTTAAAATATTCCCAAGTCAGCAAATTGGTGCAGGTTGGGATCAGAGATTATTGTGAAGCAGAAGCTGAATTGGCTCAAAGTAATAAGAAAATCAGTACTTTCTATGACAAATCCATCAAGGAGGCATTGTATGAAGGAAAAAACTGGAGGTCAATCTGTGATGATATCATCCGGGAATTGCCGGATAAAGTTTATATCACCATCGATATTGATGGTCTGGACCCAAAACTTTGTCCAAACACAGGAACGCCAGTTGCTGGCGGTTTTGAATTGGAGGAAGTGCTGTACCTGATGAAGCAAGTAGTGAGAGCCGGGAAGGAGATTGTCGGTTTTGACCTTGTGGAAGTGGCACCGGGGCCAGGTGAGGATGAATGGGACGGCAATGTGGGTGCTAGAGTATTGTACAGAATGTGCAATCTTTACGGTGTGTCACAAAAAAGATTGAGTTTTAAATAACCTTTAAAGAGGCTGTGGTATCGCAGCCTCTTTTTTGTGTTTTTAGTTAAGGTTTAATGGTTAAAGTTATATTCGCAAAAGGTTTTAATCCAGTTTTTTAAATGAAAGGACTAATCTTAAATGATAAAAATCCCTCCAAAATTGAGGTCAGGGAGGTAGAATTACCAGAATTGAAAGATGATGAGGTGCTGGTTGAGGTCAAGGCTGCAGCCTTAAATCACCGGGATCAGTGGTGCCGTGAAGGCCGATATCCAAACATCCGCAATGGTGTGGTTTTGGGTTCCGATGGGGCTGGAGTGGTGAGCAAGGTGGGCAAAAATGTTGACTCCAAGTGGCTTGAGACAGAAGTGGTTATCAATTCGGCCATGAACTGGGGGGAAGACCAAAAAGCCCAATCCAAGGATTTTGAGATCTTAGGCATGCCTTCTCATGGGACTTTTGCCCAATATGTCATTGTCAAAGCAGACAGGCTGCATGAAAAGCCAGAGCATTTTAATTGGGAACAGGCTGGTGCATTGCCCTTGGGGGGGCTCACGGCGTATCGGGCAGTTTTCTTTCATGGAAAAGTGGAGAAAGGCCAAAAAGTGCTGGTTACTGGTTTTGGTGGGGGAGTGGCCCAGTATGCAGCTCAGTTTGCCATAGCGGCAGGTGGAGAAGTGTATGTAAGCAGCGGACATGACCAAAAGATAGAGGTGGCCAAAAAGCAAGGTGCCAAAGGAGGGTTTAATTATAAAGAGGAGGCATGGACCGAGCAAGCAAAAAAAGAAACCGGTGGCTTTGACTTGGTCATTGACAGCGCGGTAGGGGATACTTGGGGCAAACTGCTCAAAGTGATGAATCCAGGTGCCAAGCTTGTTTTTTATGGGGCCACGTTGGGCAATC
This sequence comes from Litoribacter ruber, assembly GCF_018449405.1. Classification (NCBI taxonomy): domain Bacteria; kingdom Pseudomonadati; phylum Bacteroidota; class Cytophagia; order Cytophagales; family Cyclobacteriaceae; genus Litoribacter; species Litoribacter ruber. The sequence goes on along the minus strand of NZ_JAHCMY010000008.1, from coordinate 48,323 downwards.
CCAAGGAGCTGGATATGCGCAGGGTTTTTTGGAATCAGTTGACCATCCAGGGAAGCACTATGGGGAGTGATGCCGATTTTAAGGAAATGTTGGCCTTTGTCCAGGAAAAACAAATTTTGCCTGTGATTGACAAGGTTTATAAGCTAGAAGAAGCTGTCGAGGCATTTGACAGGATGAAAGCCGGGGATCAGATCGGAAAGATTGTTATCAGCATGGATTAATCAAGGTCGTTTTCAAAAAGAAAATTTTGGTAAGCATTTTGCAGCTCCCTTTGGGCATGGTTATCATTTTTAGCCTTTGCCAGGGAGATTCCCTGTTCAAATATTGATTTTGCTTTTTCCAACTCATTCTTTTTTTCAAAAAACAGACCCGCATGATAGTAGGTAGGGAGATACTCCGGAAACTTCTCAAGCAGCAAATTAAAATAATGGACGCCTTTTTCAGTGTTGGTGTTCTGGTATTCAAGAGCTAAAGCATAAAAGTTGAATGGGTTGTCAGGTTCTTCCTTTGCAAAGTCCAGTAGTTGCTCAATACGGCCTAAATTGCTCATGATTACGTTTTTTAATTAACATTGTATTCATTAAATTCACGACAAATTAAAGAAAAATAAAATAATAAAATATATGAAAATTCTTGTATGCATCACTCACGTGCCGGATACAACATCCAAAATTCAATTTACAGATAACAACACCAAATTCGACAAGTCTGGTGTTCAGTTTATTATAGGTCCTTACGATGATTATGCATTGGCAAGGGCTGTGGAATTGAAAGAACAGACCGGTGGAAGTTTGACCGTACTCAATGTGGGTGAGGCTGAAACTGAGCCGACCATCAGAAAAGCTTTGGCTATTGGTGCTGACGATGCCATTAGGGTAAATGCCTTTCCAAAAGATTCACTTTTTGTAGCCAAGCAAATTGCCCACTATGCCAAAGAGGGTGGTTATGATTTGATCCTTATGGGCAGAGAATCTATTGACTTCAATGGAGGTATGGTTCACGGAATGGTGGGAGAGCTATTGGGTATGCCTTCGATTTCGCCGGTAATGAAGCTGGACATTGAAGGCAGCACTGCTAAAATGGCCAGAGAGATTGAAGGTGGTAAGGAATATTTGGAGGTCAGCCTTCCTTTTATTGCCGGATGCCAAGAGCCGATCGCCGAATGGAAAATCCCAAACATGAGAGGAATCATGTCTGCCAGAACCAAGCCATTGAATATAGTGGATGCCGTATCTGACGAGACCGCCACTAGTGTGGTTGAGTTTCAGCTACCACCTGCAAAAGGTGATGTGAAACTTATCGATAAGGACAATGTGGAAGAGCTGGTGAGGCTTTTGAAAAACGAAGCCAAGGTCCTTTAATTTATTGTTTGAATTCAAAATTGAAAAATATGTCTATTTTAGTTTATATAGAACAGGCTGACGGAGCCATCAAAAAAACATCATTGGAGGCCATCTCTTTTGCCAAGGCTTTGGCTGATAAAGAAGGTGGTGACGTAACGGCGGTTGCGTTAGGTAGTATCGATCAAGGTGAGCTTGCAAAGACCGGTTCGGCAGGCGCTGCCAAAGTTCTTCATGTTAACGACGAAAAACTTAACGCTGGCGTGATCCAAGCGCATGCCGCTGCCGTAGCACAGGCGTTTGAAAAAGTAGGAGCCAAAACTTTGGTGCTTGCCAAAAGTTCCCTTGGGGATGCAGTGGCTGCCAGATTGGCGATCAAACTGAATGCTGGGTTGGTCTCTAACGTCACCGACCTTCCCGATACAGGTTCAGGCTACAAAGTGAAAAGAAGCATTTATACAGGAAAAGCTTTCGCTGAAACTGAGCTTTCTACCGACAACAAGATCTTGGCTGTTAAGAAAAACGCGATTGATCTGAAAACGGATGGTGCTGATGCCGCTGTTGAAAATTTCGAGGTGAGCCTTGATGAATCTGTATTTGCTGCCAAAATTACTTCTACAGATCAGGCTACCGGTGATATTCTTTTGCCTGAAGCAGATATCGTTGTGTCTGGAGGAAGGGGTATGAAAGGGCCTGAAAACTGGAACCTTATCGAAGATTTAGCCAAGGAGTTGGGAGCGGCCACAGGTTGTTCCAAGCCGGTGTCAGACATTGGATGGAGACCTCACCATGAGCACGTGGGGCAAACAGGTGTGAAAGTAGCGCCAACCTTGTACGTGGCTGTGGGTATCTCGGGAGCCATTCAACATCTTGCAGGAGTCAATTCTTCCAAGTATATTGTAGTTATAAATAAAGATCCGGAAGCTCCTTTCTTCAAGGCAGCTGACTACGGAATTGTCGGCGATGCATTTGAGGTGTTGCCAAAACTTACAGAAGCTGTTAAAGCGTTAAAATAACTTGCTGTGGATAACACTGTAGAATTAGAAATATTAGGATTGTCTTCCAATCATTCCCAATCGGGGTCTTTTACCTTGGTGATGGGTGAGCAGGATGGGAGTAGGCGACTGCCGATTGTGATCGGTATGTTTGAAGCCCAAGCCATTGCTATAGAGATTGAGAAGATTATTCCTAATAGGCCTATGACCCATGATCTTTTTAAATCATTTGCGGCCAACTTCAACTTTTCCATTGACCATATACTGATCTCTGACATGCGCGAAGGGGTGTTTTACGCCAAGATCGTGTGCCAAAGTTCGGTGAAAAACGTGGAGATTGATGCCAGACCCTCTGATGCTATTGCCATAGCGGTGCGTTTTGACGCCCCGATTTATTGCACGCAGAAGGTGATGTCTGAAGCTGCCATTGAGTTTACGGAGGAGGAAGAAGAGGATAAAAGCGCTGCCAGAGGGGAGAAAGCCCCAAAGCCAGCAGCCAAAGCCACTTCTTCAGAGGGCAATCTGAAGGATTTCAGTTTAGAGAAATTGAATCAGATGCTTGACAAGGCCATTAACAGTGAGGATTATGAGCGAGCAGCCCGAATACGGGACGAGATAAACAGACGTAATTGATAAATAGAAAACAGAGCCTGAAGATTATTCAGGCTTTTGTTTTTTGTATACAAATTCCAGCCAAAATCCATTATCTTTACCGCCTTGAAAAATAATGTATTGTCCTGTTCAAGGGGCAATTCGTCAAGATATAAATGGATTACATAAGAGGTATTATAGGGATTGTCGCCCTGCTTGCGTTTGCGCTGATTTTTTCATCCAATAAGCGATCGGTGGATTGGCGCTTGGTAGGCATTGGGGTAATTCTTCAGTGTGTATTTGGGTTTTTGATCACCAAAGTGGACTTTGTCGCCCAAATATTTTCCGCAGTTAGCCGTGGTTTTGTAAAGTTTCTAAGCTTCTCCAGTGATGGAGCGATATTTTTATTCGGGGACTTGGCCACCAACTCCTTCGGGTTTATTTTTGCCTTTCAGGTACTGCCCACCATCATTTTCTTTTCCACCGTTTCAGCTGGGCTTTATTATTTGGGTGTTTTGCAAAAGGTTGTTTTTGCCATCGCCTGGGTGATGTCGCGTACCATGAGGCTGTCTGGAGCGGAGAGCTTGTCGGCAGCCGGCAACATCTTTCTCGGGCAAACGGAAGCCCCATTGCTGGTTAGGCCATTTGTGCCCACCATGACACGTTCTGAGCTCATGTGTTTGATGACTGGGGGGATGGCTACTATTGCAGGAGGGGTGCTGGCAGGATATGTGGCCTTCTTGGGAGGTGATAGTCTGGAGGAACAAAGCAGGTTTGCGGCTTATCTTTTGGGAGCAAGTATCATGAATGCCCCTGCCGCGATTGTTATGTCCAAAATCATTATCCCAGAAACCAACCGGGAAAACCTGAACGATGAACTAGAAGTTAGCCAAGAAAACATGGGAGTCAATCTGATTGACGCCATGTCTAGAGGGGCCTCTGATGGTTTGAGACTGGCAGTGAATGTGGCCGGGATGCTTCTGGCCTTTATTGCGGTAATTGCAGCCGTAAACTACATTCTCACCGGTTTGATTGGGGAAGTTACCGGATTGAATTCTTTTGTGGTTGCATCCACCAATGGGCAATTCAGCGGCTTTTCCTTAGAATATATTCTGGGACAAGTATTTAGGATTTTTGCCTTTATTATTGGAGTAGAATGGTCCGATTCTCTTCAGGTGGGCTCTTTGTTGGGACAAAAAACCGTAATCAATGAGTTTGTAGCCTATTTAGGTCTTGCTGATATGAAGCAGGCAGGTACGCTTACTGCCAAGTCAGTGGTAATTGCTACCTACGCCCTCTGTGGGTTCTCTAATTTTAGCTCCATTGCCATCCAAGTAGGTGGTATCGGATCAATTGCGCCCAACCAGCAGGGTAACCTTTCAAAATTGGGGATGAGGGCATTGTTGGCAGCCACATTGGCCTGCTTGATGACTGCAACCATTGCTGGGGCATTGTTTAGCTGATAAGATAAAGACATTAAAAAAAGCCATGGAATTAACTCCATGGCTTTTTTAATAGTTTTACTTTTGATTAGTCGTTGATAACAATTTTCTCGATTTTATCACCAGCTTTGATTTGGTCGATAATGTCCAAACCTTCAGTTACTTTTCCAAAGCAAGTGTGGTTTCTATCCAAATGGCGAGTATTATCTCTATTATGGCAAATGAAGAATTGGCTTCCGCCTGTGTTTCTTCCTGCATGAGCCATGCTTAGCACGCCTTTTTCGTGGTGTTGGTTATCGCCGTTAAGTTCGCAGTCTATGGTATATCCTGGGCCACCGGCACCCGTTCCATTAGGGCAACCTCCCTGGATTACGAAATTAGGGATTACTCGGTGAAAAGTAAGTCCGTCATAGAAACCCTCTTTGGATAGTTTTACAAAGTTATCAACGGTCTTTGGGGCGTCTTCGTCGTAGAAGGAAACCTTCATGACTCCTTTGGCGGTATGTATTTCTCCTGTTCTCATATTTGATTTTGATTTTTGCAAAAATACTGATTCTCATGGGGAGGTCAAATTAATTTAAACATTAGGATAAAGAATTTGATTAAATTAAGACTACCAACTTGTATAGCATTATGAACAATAGAGAAAAATTAGAGAAAATGGATCGGGCTCTCCGACTACTTGAGGATCTAAAAAACAGTCAGGTGGCCTTGATTGAGAAAGCCAGCCAGTTACAATTGGACGCCATGGAATTCAGTTTTACGAACATGGAGAAAAATATGGGGGATCTCTATTCCAGGTATAATGAATCTCTGGATATGCTGAATGAGGAACTTGAACGGTTTGAAATCCGCAGAAACCAATTTGAACAGGAGCACGGCTTGGATAAGGAAGAGGAGTAATAATAAAAACGGGCCACCACTGAGGTTGGCCCGTTTTATATTTGGGTTTATATAATATATAGGTGTTTATACCTTAGGAGCTCCAGATAGGATCTCTTCGCTGGCATAGTCAGCATATTTTTCGAAGTTTTTCACGAATGACTTAGCCAGCTCTTGCGCTTTTGCGTCATAAGCAGCCTTGTCAGACCAAGTTTCTCTTGGATTCAATACTTCATCCGGAACGTTAGGACAAGTCTGAGGCACTTCTACGCCAAAGATGTCATGCTTCTTGAATTCCACATTGTCCAGCTGATTTTCCAATGCCGCAGTGATCATGGCTCTGGTGTATTTTAGCTTCATTCTGCTGCCGATTCCGTAAGGACCACCAGTCCAGCCTGTGTTGATCAACCATACGTTTACATCATTTTCTTCCATCTTTTTGCCAAAAAGTGTCGCATACTGCGTTGGGTGCAAAGGAAGGAAGGCTGCTCCAAAACAGGCAGAGAAGGTGGTTTGAGGCTCCGTGATGCCTACTTCAGTACCGGCTACTTTGGCAGTGTATCCAGAGATAAAGTGGTACATGGCCTGACTGGTGTTCAGCTTGGAGATCGGAGGGATCACCCCAAATGCATCCGCTGTCAAGAAGAAGATGTTTTTAGGAATATTTCCCACTGAAGGAGATACTGCATTGGAAATATGGTGAATTGGGTATGCAGTCCGTGTGTTTTCAGTTACTTCGCTGTTTGAATAGTCTACAGTTCTGGAATTTGGGTAGAATCTCGTGTTTTCTACGATCGCCCCAAATTTGATGGCATCCCAAATATCCGGCTCTTTTTCTCTTGTCAAGTCAATCACCTTGGCATAGCACCCCCCTTCAAAGTTAAAGATCGCATTCTCAGTCCAGCCGTGCTCATCGTCGCCAATTAGGCCTCTCTCAGGATCTGCTGACAAAGTGGTCTTTCCGGTACCCGATAGACCAAAGAAGATAGCGGTATCGCCTTCATTGCCTATGTTGGCTGAGCAGTGCATAGAAAGCACTTCATGCTCGTGAGGAAGGATATAGTTTAGTACAGAGAAAATTCCTTTCTTCATCTCTCCGGCGTATCCAGTGCCTCCAATCAAAATCATTCTCTTGGAAAGGTTGAGGATAGCAAAGTTTTTCTGTCTCGTTCCATCCACCTCAGGGTCTGCCTCAAATTCCGGGGCACAGATGATGGTGAAATTTGGATCGAAATCTTCCAATTCCTCTGCAGTAGGGCGGAGAAACATGTTGTGGCAAAATAGGTTTTGCCAAGCGTGGGTGTTGACTACACGAAGGTTCAAACGGTAATTTGGGTCGGCACCGGCATAGGCGTCTCTCACATAGACGTTTTTGTCTGCCAAAAATTTCACCATTTTCTGGTGTAGGCCGTCAAAGTTTTCTTGGCTGATCGGGATGTTGATATCTCCCCACCATACGCTTTCTGCGGTTTTGTCGTCTTTGACTACAAATCTGTCCTTCGGGGATCTTCCGGTAAATTTACCAGTGTCAGCCATCAAGGCTCCGTCATTAGTGAGTTTGCCTTCCTTGTTTTGAAGGGCATGTTCTACTAGTTCTGCCGGAGACAAGTTCCAAAAGGCCTTGTTGACCTTTTCGATTCCTATTGAAGACAGTGTTTTTTCAGCAGACTTGAGCATAAGATCTTGCATAATTTTGGGTATTAAAAAGGATTGTTAATTTGTTGCGTAAAGATAGATATAATTGACAAGTAGTATGCCAAAAAAGTGGATTTATTCGCAATTCAATCGTTTTCATAACCCATTGGTTAGATTTTAAACAATAATTAAAAATAACAAAAAATACACAAAATATTACTGTTTATCTACCCTTAATTTTCAAAATATCGCAATCGGTTTTAGAGTTCCCTTCGGGCAATTTCCTTCAATTCGAAAAAATCTGTTATCATTGCAGGTGCGAAATTGAATTTGAACCTAAATATATAGAGTTGGAAAACGAAGAAATGTATCAGGGCAAGCACCATGCGCCTGAAAACCTGACCGAACCGGAGTTGTTTGGCCACCCGAAAGGGTTATTTTATCTGTTCTTTGCTGAGCTTTGGGAAAGATTTTCATTTTACGGGATGAGGGCCCTGTTGATGCTCTACATGGTAAATGAGATCTTTCAGGCATTGGCCAACAGAGATGCAGTGTCCGCAGTAATTTATTCTGCTTATGGATCCCTAGTATATGCTTCCCCGGTCATTGGAGGGAAAATTTCCGATTCTTACTTGGGATTCCGAAAATCCATTATGCTTGGAGGTCTTTTGATGTCCGTAGGGCATTTTGTGTTGGCCATTGAAAACAATGTGGCATTTTTCCTAGCCCTCGCCCTAATCGTAGTGGGTAATGGGTTCTTCAAACCCAACATTTCCACCTTTGTAGGCTCCCTTTATCGGGCTACTGATCCCCGCAAGGATTCCGGATTTACCATATTCTATATGGGGATCAATATCGGTGCAGCTGCCTCACCGATTCTCTGCGGACTTCTTGCCACCTATTATGGTTGGCATTACGGTTTCGGCTTGGCGGGTGTAGGGATGCTTTTAGGCCTGTTTTTCTTTTGGAATGGGATGAGAAAAGGTGTATTTATGGACAAAGGCCTTCCTCCAAATCCAGAAAAATTAAAGGAAAAAGTGATGGGGATTCCATTGGGGACCTTGATTCCTATACTCGCTGTACTTGCGGTACCCTTTATCGCTTTTCTGATTTCTTCCTACAATTATATTGGTGGGGGAAATACGTTTCTAGGAGAAGTGACTATTGTCAACGTATTGTTTTATGGCATAAGTTTGGCCATCTTGGTTTACTTGGGGTATGAAATTTACAGGGCCTCCGCTGCTGAAAGAGGCAAGCTCTTCGTGGCTATTTTGCTGACCATTTTCATGACCCTGTTCTGGGGGTTCCATGAGCTTAGTGGAAGTGTGATCACGCTTTTTGCCGATAGGAATGTCATCCTGCCCAACATCAGCTTTGGATGGCTTCCGTTTGTGGAAGGAAACTGGTCGATTGGGGCCGCCGAAACGAATGCCATAAACCCGATATTCATCATCTTGCTTTCCATACCTGTCTCTAAGATGTGGACTGGTCTTGACAAAGCCAAACTCAACCCAAGGACTCCTTATAAGTTTTCTTTCGGGCTGGGACTTATGGCGGTTGGGTTTTATATCCTCGGATTCAGTAGGGTATTTGCTGATGCGCAAGGGTACGTACCCTTTATTTATTTGATATTAATGTATCTGTTGATTTCCTCTGGTGAATTGTTTATGTCCCCGGTAGGTCTGTCGAAGATTACGTCCCTTTCACCGGCCCGGTTGGTGGCCTTTATGATGGGGGTTTGGTTTTTGTCCTCGGCTTATGCATTTCAGATCGTAGGATTCATCGCCAAGCAACTATCCGTGGAAAACACCGAAGGTAGGGCTACAGCCGGATTGGCAACTTTGGATGTATATGCGGATGGTTTTGTGCTTATTGCGCAGTATGCCATGGCAGGGGCGGTTATCGTGTTGATCCTCTCGCCGTTTATGAATAAATGGATGAAGGAAGTCCACTAAACAAAAAGGGTCGTTTCTGATGAAACGGCCCTTTTTGCTATTATTAATGTTCGTTTTTGTCTTTGCTGACAGACTTTCTAAAATCGATGGCAGTGATACCGGCTCCTAGGCCTACTAAAATACTGACGATTAGTAAAAACGTCTGGGCTCCTGGCATGATCGGAGCGCTGAAAATTTCCAATAGCATATGAAAGTGGATTTATAGTTTCAAATTTTGCGCAATTTAATACAGACTCACCTTAAGACAAAGGAATATGTACCTAAAAACAAAACCAACCTCTATCAGGTTGGCTTACGTTCTTTTAAAGGGTGTTTTTAATCGATCTCATCGTCAAAATCTTCGAAGTCCCCATCGTCTTCGCTGAGGTCATCATCGAAATCAACATAACTGTCGTCTACGAATTCATTTTCTTCATCTAAATCGTAAACTTCTTCGCGGAATTCGGCCTCGAACTCGTTGACATCATCATCAATGTCATTGAGCTCATCCATGTCGTCATCAAAATCGTCAAACATAAGGATAATGGTTTGTTTGATACAAATATATTAATTGAAAAAGAATTAACTATTTGTGTAAATAAAAAATTATCAAAAAAAAAATATCTATATAAGAATTTGGTTTTCAGTGGTTTGTATGAGGGGTGTGGTGTGGAGGGGTAAGAAAAAAGCCCTGAAATGATCAGGGCCAAATTTTTGTCAATTGAAAATGGTGCGTATGTATTTTTTTACCAGCGGTTTGGACAAATAGCGCTTCACCACCGAATAATTCATGGCTTTATTGATGTCGCTTTCATCTACGGAGCTGCTCAGGATGTAGATTTCAGGGTAATGAGTTTCTCTGGAGGTAAAGGCATCTAAAAATTCCCAACCGTTCATTTCAGGCATATTCAAATCCAGAAACAAATAATTGGGATTTATATTGGTAATGCGCTCTAGAGCATCAGTGGCCTTATCAAATTTAAAAATCTCGCAAGGTTCTTTTATGTTCTTGGAAATCAGTTTTTCCGTCACAAAAGTACTGATAGGGTCGTCATCAATCAGAACAATCTTAACCATTGAAGTACAAAATATGGGTGTCGAATAGCATAAATAATGATGTAAAAGTAGTTATTAAATATTATCACGCAATACAAATTGCAAAATATTTTATTCGAAAGCAAATTTTTTGTACTTAAAATACATTTTTAATCCTAGTGAATCAGCGGGTTAGCTTTGGATTCACTAGGATGCCCAATATATGTTTATCGGGGAGGTCAAGAATTGACGTTGACTAGTTTGGTAGAGAATTCTTTTAGAATCTTGTCAACTGCTGCTTTTACCTTTTTTTGCTTTTCATCCGGATTGTTCACCGTGCCCACAGCTGTTGCCCTCATGATCACGCGGTCGGCCTGCGGATCGATGAAATCTATGATAACCTCACCCTGGTCATACTTTTGTGTCCGGGTAGTAGGAGGTCCCCACATGGGCCACCACATGTCATAGGGGTTGGGGTAAATGATGCGCTGATTGGGCGTCACATCGGTATTGTAGCGGATGATCAGGTCGGGCTGGTCTGCATTATAGGAAAAACCTCTCTGCTCCATCCCTTCCACCAAATGTTGCTGGAGTCTTTCCTCTACTATGGGTGAGTTGAAAGCGGGCTTGCCTTTTACCTCACTGAGTATGGCAAAGGTCTGGTACTGCTTGGCTTCGACAAAATCGCTTTTCTCCGTATATACCTTCACAGGACTGCAAGCCAAAGAAACGATGGCCATCAAAGCGATGACTGGGATTAATTTAATATTTGATTTCATGATAAACTTCTGGTAATATATGTTTAGGGAAGGTATTGCACCTTCAGACTTTCCATTTTCAAGGTAATTAACGGCCAGAAAATGGACAGGTTGTGCTGGAAACTTTAAATAATATTAAAGGGAATAGCCTAAATTGCCGCCATTCCTTACATTTGTGGCAATCAAATATTTGAGACAAAAATGGCAAAGCCGGATTTTGATGATATTTTTATGGAGCTGGCCGTCAATCTGGCCAAGCGTTCGCACTGTATTAAAAAGCATGTGGGTGCGGTATTGACCAAAGAAACCAGGATCATCTCCATTGGGTATAATGGGCCACCTCCAGGCACGCACAATTGCGATGAAGAATTCCCTGAGCACGGCTGCAGCAGGGACAGCAAGGGGAGTTGCTCACTTGCCCTTCATGCGGAGCAGAATGCCATATTATATGCGGTAAAAAATAATGCCTCTGTGGAAGGTTCAACGCTGTATGTGACATTGGCGCCTTGCTTGGCTTGTGCACGGATTATATTCAGCATGGGCATAGCCAAAGTCGTCTTCCTTTTTAGCTATGCGGAATACAAAGGTTTGAAGGAAGATGAGGGGTTGGCTTTTCTGAGGAAATTTGGAGTGGAAGTGGAGAAATACGAAAAGGAAATAGAATTCCAGGACGTATTGATCTAAATGAAATTGACCTCCGGGTGTAGGTCAATCCCGAATTTGCTTTTCACATCTTCTTGGATTTTACGGCTTAGAGCTTTGATATCCGCACCCTCACCATCCCCATAATTAACCAGTACCAATGGCTGCAATTCATGTACGCCAATTTGGCCAAAACGCTTGCCTTTCCAGCCGGCCTGCTCAATCAGCCAAGCAGCAGGTACTTTTACTCCTTCGTCGTTAGGATACCCTGGGATAGATGGGTGCGTTGCTTTCAATTCTTGGTATTGCCCTTCAGCGATGGTTGGGTTTTTAAAAAAGCTGCCGGCATTACCAATTTTTTTGGGGTCTGGAAGTTTACTTTGTCTGATTTGGATTACCGCGTCACTAATGGCCTTTAGATTCAGATCTGTCACTTTCATGGCTTTCAACGTATCAGAAATAGCTCCATAACTGGTGTTGAAAACCGGTTGTTTGCTGAGCTGGAAAGTAACCGAGGTGATGATGAATTTCCCTTTCTCTGTGGTTTTGAAAATGCTCTCCCTATATCCAAACTGGCACTCTTGCTGGGTGAATGTTTTGACTTTGCCAGTGGACCTTTCCACAGCTTCCAAGCTGTGGAATATTTCTTTGATCTCTACCCCATAGGCCCCAATGTTTTGCATTGGGGAAGCGCCAACCGTTCCGGGGATAAGGCTTAGGTTTTCCACCCCGGCCCAATTTCTTGATATCGCCTCAAGTACAAAATCATGCCATACCTCGCCGGCTCCGACCTTCACCAAAACCGAGTCCTCATTCTCTTCTAGTAGCTCAATTCCGCATAGATTTATTTTTAAAACTACCGCATTTAGATCTTGGGTGAGAAGTATATTGCTGCCTCCGCCAAGAACAAAAAGCTCCAGCCCTTTATCTCTGGCAAACTGCTGTGCTTCCAAAATATCCTCAATATTATGGGCCTCTGTGAAAAAACGCGCTTTTTTGTCAATTCCGAAGGTATTGTATTCTTTTAAAGAAATGTTTTCTTGTATATTCATGCCTTGTTTATTATTGCGAATTAAATAAGTTTTTGGCCAATAAGAAAGGAATTGGCTTTTTTGCCTTCCGATTTTCACCTCAACCCAAACCAGAACTAGATGAAGGAAAATAAGGAAATTATCATCAATGGCGTCAATATCAGGCCCGGACAATCCATCAATATAGACATAGCGATTGCGCGACTTCCTACGCATACTTTGATTGATCTGCCGGTATTCATAAAACGTTCCAAACAGGAAGGTCCGGTGGTTTTAATTAGCGGGGGAGTGCACGGGGATGAAATCAATGGGATCGTGACGGTGAAAAAGATGCTTGAGGAGGAAATGTTTGACCCGATCAAGGGGACCCTGATTTTTATTCCTTTGGTAAATGTGTATGGATTTTTGAGCAACAGCCGTACATTTCCCGATGGAAGGGACCTGAATAGAAGCTTCCCAGGAAGCAACAAAGGTTCTCTGGCCTCGCAAATTGCCAATATCTTGACCACGGAAATCATCCCTCACATCGATTACGGTATTGATATCCATACGGGTGGCAGGATGCTCAGCAATTATCCCCAAATCCGGGTGGATTTTAAGGACAAAATGGGTTTGGATCTTGCGAAAGCATTTGGCTCTTACTTCATTATTAATTCTCCCCATATTGACAAATCATTCCGAAAAGAAGCTTTCAAAAACAATAAGCATATCTTGGTATATGAAGGCGGGGAATCGATGAGGCTGGATGATTTATCTGTGGAAGAGGCCATAGCCGGTACCAAGAGGATGTTGCAATATTTGGGGATGATAGAAGGAGACCTGAAGCTGCGGGAGTCTCTGGTGGTAACAGAAAGCTCTTGGCTCAGGGCCAAGATTTCAGGGATTTTTGTACCCACCGTCAAGTTGGGCGAGCAAGTAAAGAAGGGGCAAATGTTAGCCAAGATATCTGATCCTTATGGACAGGTGAAGGTCCCTGTGAAAAGTACGTCAAACGGCTATGTGGTAGGTCTTAACAATCAGCCAGTTGTAAATGCAGGCGATGCGCTCGTCCACATAGGTCGGGTTTAGTGATAATAAATATTTAAATTTTAATAAAAAAATTGCTAAATTGAATCGTTTCACCTTTTAAAACTTTGAAATGATTAATTTTGAGCAATTCAAATCTGTTAGAGGTTTAACTGAAGAACTCAGCGAAAACCTCGAAACAGAAGATTTTGTAATCCAAGCCAGCGAAGAAGTTAGCCCGACCAAATGGCACCTTGCCCATACAACCTGGTTTTTTGAGACTTTTGTATTGAAGGAGCTCGACCCAGAGTATTCGGAATTTCATCCAGACTTCAATTTTCTTTTTAATAGTTACTACAATGGTAAGGGAGACCGAACCCAACGGGATCATCGTGGCCTGATGACGAGGCCTACCGTGAGGGAGGTCTTTGCATATAGAGACCATGTGAATCGGGGTGTTGAGCGCTTTTTCCAAAAAACAGAAATCAACCAAAAAATCCACGATTTGATGGTGTTGGGGCTCAATCATGAACAGCAGCATCAGGAGCTATTGCTTACAGATTTAAAATACAACCTTTCCCTCAATCCCTTATTTCCGGTAGTATTGGACTGCAATGAATATAAGGTTCAAGACGCAGAAGGTTGGGTTAAGATGACAGAAGGACTGTATGAAATAGGGTTTGAGGGAGACGGCTTTTCTTATGACAATGAACATGGCCGTCACAAAGTTTTTTTGGAGCCCTTTGAGATCTCCAAAAGCTTGGTGACCAATAGAGAGTTTCTAGAATTTATGGAGGCCGGTGGCTATGAAGATCACAACTTTTGGCACTCGGAGGGCTGGGATTGGTTAAATAAGCATGAATTCGACAAACCCCTTTACTGGCACAAACAAAACGATCAATTTTTTTATTATACTCTTAATGGACTAAAACCGATTGAGTGGGATGCCCCGGTAGCCCATATTTCGTTTTACGAGGCTGCTGCTTATGCCGCTTGGAAAGGCTGTAGGCTTCCCACCGAATTCGAATGGGAGGCTGCCTCCGACCAATTTGACTGGGGACAGCGGTGGGAGTGGACCAGTTCGGCCTATTTGCCCTACCCCAGATACGCCAAGGCTCCCGGGGCGATAGGGGAGTATAACGGGAAATTTATGGTGAACCAGATGGTTTTGAGAGGGGCGTCAATTGCCACTTCTCCAAATCACTCCAGAAAAACCTATAGGAATTTTTTCAGTACGCCATCCAGATGGCAATTTTCAGGAATTAGATTAGCTAAATAACTATATGAACCACACTACCACTTACGACCAAATTTTTGCCCAGGATGTGCTTCAGGGGCTTTCATCCCCGCTCAAAACACTCCCCTCCAAGTATTTCTATGATGAGAAGGGCGACAAGCTCTTTCAGGCTATTATGGCATTGCCGGAATATTACCTTACACGCACCGAATATGCAATTTTGGAAACCTATAAGGCCCAAATCCTGGACAGGTTTGCAAAATCGGGAAAGCCTTTTAACCTGGTGGAGCTCGGTGCCGGGAATGGCTTAAAAACCAAAATACTTATTCAATATTTATGTGATCAGAAAGTGGAGTTTACCTATTTTCCCATTGATATCTCGGGTTACGTATTGAAGGAGCTGGAAGAGGACCTTAAAGAGATATGTCCCCAAGTAAAAGTCCATCCAATCACAGGGACCTACAGACACGCTTTGAAGGACCGCGAATGGGATAACGGCAGCCCAACCCTTATGCTGTTTTTGGGATCCAATTATGGCAATTTTCTGGAAGAAGACGCCAAAGAGCTATTAGACAGGATTTCAGATTCGCTTAGGATAAATGATGGACTCTTGATGGGTTTTGACTTGAAAAAAGACCCTGAACTTATTTTGGCGGCATACAATGATGCTCAGGGAGTGACCAGGGATTTTAATTTAAATCTATTGGAAAGAATCAATAGGGAATTGGGAGGAAATTTTGAGCTTGATAAATTCAAGCATTGGCCCATTTACGATCCGGTAAGTGGGGAATGCAAAAGTTTCTTGGTGAGTTTGGAAGAACAGCAGGTTTTCATTGAGGCTCTCAATAAAACCTTTCAATTTACCCATGCAGAACCAATTTTCACCGAAGTTTCCAAAAAATATGGGCTTCATGATATTGACGCCTTAAGCCAGGAAAAAGGGTTTAAAGTAGAGAAGAATTTTATGGATGACGAAGCTTTTTTCTCGGATAGCCTCTGGGTGAAATCCTAAATTTCAATAAATCAATCAGTTATAATCTTTTATAAAGCATTTCCTTTGAAAAGGAAATGCTTTTTATTTTACACCTCACGGTCGTTTATAAACAAAATTGGATGCTTTAACCATTTTTTGTAATTAAAAAATTATTAATTATAATTTTTGGAAGAGTGTTTGCTTTCTTATGGAAAGATTGTTTTAATTAATTGTATAACCTTATACCGCAAACTGCCATGTCTAATCGAAATAAATTAATCGCTGCTAATATATTTGCTTTATTTGCTACCATCATTATGTTGATGGCAGGAAGAACCCTGGAGATTGAATTTGGCCTTGCTGCCGAAAATCTGACGCCAGCAATTTTATTGTTCCTCATACCACAATTGGGATTTGTTTTTACTTGGTTGACCCACCGACAGGTGAAAGGTCAAGAGTCTGTGAATAGGGGTTAAAAATAAAAAAAGCCTTGCAAAATCATTGCAAGGCTTTTTTCTTTACTCAAAGAAAGTTTTTAGCGCTTCAATTTTTCTATTCAAGGACTCTTCTACTTTCCTGTAGGCTTCGCGATTTGGAAGCCGTTCATGTACAGAAATGTAATATTTTATTTTTGGCTCTGTGCCCGAAGGTCTAGCCGAAATCTTACTGCCATCCTCTAAGTAGAATTGCAGCACATTAGACTTGTCAAGCAATAATGGTGTTTCAGCATTGTTCACTACATCGTATTCAATGCTTTCCTGAACATCCACAATTTTTACTACTTTGATTCCATTAATGTGGGTTGGTCGGGCTGTTCTGAAGCCATGCATCAGTTGTTGGATCTGCTCTGCACCGTCTTTTCCTTTTTTAGTCACGGATATGAGGGCCTCTTTGTAGAAACCATGCTTCATGTAGATGTCAGCGAGTACATCAATAAGGCTTTTACCCTTGGATCTATAATAGGCAACTGCTTCAGCAGTCAAAGCGCATGCAGACACGCCATCTTTGTCTCTCACAAAATCCCCGATCAAAAATCCAAAACTTTCTTCCCCGCCGGCAATGTAGATTTCTTTACCTTCTTTTTCCCGGATCACCATCGCAATGTTTTTAAAGCCGGTAAGGGTGCTATAATATTTAGTGCGGTAAGCTTTGGCAATTTCGTGGATCAGGTCGGTGGTCACGATGGTACTCACCATAAAGTGTTCCCCGGTCAATCTGCCTTGCTCCTGCATTTTAGAGAGTAAATACTCTGTGAGGATTACGCCAGCCTGGTTGCCATTCAGCAATTCATAGGCACCCGTTTCATTCAATATGGCCGCAGCATATCTGTCCCCGTCAGGGTCACAAGCCAAAACCAAAGCTGCGTTCACATTTCCGCCCAATTGGAGGGCCATGTCCAAAGCCTCTGGCTCCTCTGGGTTAGGATATACCACCGTAGGGAAATTTCCGTCGGGCTCAGCCTGTTCTTTTACCACATGAACGTTTTCGAAGCCAAATACCTTCAAGGCAGCCGGCACCATTTTGCCACTTGCCCCGTGGATTGGGGAAAAAACAATGGGCATGTCTTTTTGGGTAAGAATAGCCTCCGGCGAAAGGCTTAGTTTTTTCACTTCATTCAAGTAGATCAAGTCAAAGTCCTCCTCGATATAGGTGATGAGGGATTCATTTTTCTCCCATTTTACCTTGTCAAAAGAGTCGATCTTCTGGACCTCCATGATAATACTTTTATCGTGAGGGGCCACTATCTGTGCACCATCCTCCCAATAAGCCTTGTATCCATTGTATTCCTTTGGATTGTGTGAGGCGGTAACCATCACACCGCTTTTACAGCCAAAATGCCTGATTGCAAAAGACAACATGGGGGTTGGTCTCAATTCCCTAAAGTAAAGAACATGGATGCCGTTGGCGGTTAAAACATTGGCCGTAGTTTCGGCAAAAAGCGTGTTGTTGATGCGGTTGTCATGGGTGATAGCCACTTTAATCTCCTGGCCTGGAAAGGATGCCAATAAGTAATTGGCCAAGCCTTGTGTGGCCATGCCTACGGTATATACGTTCATCCGGTTTGAGCCCACGCCCATAACTCCACGAAGGCCGCCGGTACCGAATTCTAGGTCTTTGTAAAAACAATCCACCAGCTCAGACTGGTCTTCTGCGGCCATCATTCGGGTGATTTCCAACCTGCTTGCCTCATCAATGTTACTTTTAAGCCATTTTTCAGCTTTTTGGGTGATAAGTGTATCTGTCATTTTCTGATAAAAAGTTATATATAAATAAAATACGTTTTGCTAAAGGAATAAAAAAGCCCCAAGTCTAAGACCAAAAACCATTTTTGATTGTTCGGTGCTTTAAAAACTTGGGACTTGTTTAATTTGTTTATCTTAGCTTACAGATTGCCCCTAAGCGCCTGCTCCCTTTCGATTGCTTCAAAAAGAGCTTTGAAATTGCCTTTTCCAAAGGATTTTGCACCTTTTCTCTGGATGATTTCAAAAAACAGGGTAGGTCTGTCTTGAACCGGCTTGGTGAAAATCTGCAACAGGTAGCCCTCATTGTCTCTATCCACCAATATGTTCAGCTTCTTCAACGGCTCCAGGTCCTCTTCGATCGCCCCAACTCGGTCTAGCAAGTCATCATAATACGTGCCAGGCACTTCCAAAAACTCCACACCGCGATTTCTCAACTCAGTCACGGTCTCGATAATATTGTCAGTAGCAATAGCCATGTGCTGAACGCCCGCGCCATTGTAGAAGTCCAAGTACTCCTCGATTTGGCTTTTTTTCTTTCCTTCTGCAGGTTCGTTGATTGGGAACTTGATGTAGCCGTTTCCGTTGGAAACAACCTTGGACATCAAGGCGGTATATTCTGTGGAAATATCCTTGTCATCAAAAGTAACCAGCAAATTGAAGCCCATTACTTTTTCATAAAACTCTACCCATTTGTTCATTTCGCCCCATCCGACATTACCTACGCAGTGGTCTATGAACTTGAAACCTACCGGAGTGGATTTGTACAAGCTTTTCTTTTCAATGAAACCTGGAAGGAAAGGACCATTGTATTTACTTCTTTCCACAAAGGTGTGGATTGTCTCTCCGTATGTTCTGATGGATGCTACCTTCACCTCGCCGTTTTCGTCAGAAAGCACCTTTGGGGCCTCATAGGATTCAGCGCCTCTGGAAGTGGTTTCCTGATAGGCTTTTTCAGCATCATCCACCCATAGGGCCAAAACCTTCACGCCATCACCATGTTTTTTGATATGGTCGGCGATGGGGTGATCCTGCTGTAGAGGGGTAGTGAGCACCAATCTGATTTTCCCCTGCTTAAGAACATACGAGGCGCGATCCTTTACTCCGGTTTCGGGCCCGGCATAAGCGATTTGCTCAAAACCGAATGCGTACTGATAAAAAAGTGAAGACTGCTTTGCATTCCCCACATACATTTCAACGTGATCTGTGCCGTTTATAGGCAGAAAATCTTCTTGCATAATCTATAGTTTTGGGTTTATATTCATTTTTGGTGTAGACAAAGATAAAATTTTCTAGCCAATTTCGGCAATACATTCCCGCAATAGTTGAACTATGCCCAAATGAGGGGAAAACTTTAAATTCAGCCCTTTTTGGAAACTTTTTCCTTATTCTTTACCTTCATATTTACATTGAAAACTACAAACCTTTATTTATGGATTTAGACAAACTCGACAGGGATTTGACGGCGATTGTGGAAAAGAGAATCTCACTGAGCAAGAAAACCTATGCCGATCCGGACTATGATGATATTGAAGAAGAGCTTCACGATTTGGAAGATGATCTAAATGAGGAATTTGGACCATATCTGGAAACGCAGTTGGAAAATATATATGACAAGCTTTGTCCAGACAATGATGTCTTATTGCCTTCCGCCTATTTGGCAAACAAATACACCCCGATGCTTCCCGATGCAAGAGGTGTAGTGAGCTATGAGGTAAAAGGCATGGAAGGTGTGCCGGTGGAATCTGAGCAATTTGACGGACAGGATGTGAGAATTATCCTTGTACCCAATCCAACGAGATTTGTGATGCAAATCAACGGGGTCTCTTTAAAAGACCTCTGGAGATCAAGATAAATGAAGTAAAACAATTAAAAAGGCGCAACTGGATTTCCCCGTCGCGCCTTTTTATTTAAAAGCCTAACTTGAACCGAATGTCTCTCATCAGCTCACTGGCAATTTCCCTAGCCTTGGCCTCACCTTCTGAAAGTTTCAAATCCAGCTCTTCCAAGTGGCTCATATAGAAATCAAATTCCTTGCGTTGCTCCGCGTATTTGTCCAGAATTAAGCCCATAAATTCTTTCTTGGCATGGCCATATCCGAAATTACCCGCTTCGTATTTTTCTCTAAGCACCTGGGTTTCCTCAGCTGTACCTATAAGTTTAAATAGTTTAAACACATTGCAGGCGTCCGGGTCCTTGGGGTCTTCCAATGGGGTACTGTCGGTGACTATGCTGTTGATATTTTTCTTAAGCTGCTTTTCCGGTAGGAAGATGTCGATATAGTTGTTGTATGATTTGCTCATCTTTTGTCCATCGGTACCCGGAATGATCATCACCTCTTCGTTTACTCGGGCCTCCGGAAGGGTGAAGAAGTCCTCTCCCAGCTTGTGGTTAAATGAACTGGCGATATCACGGGTCATTTCCAAATGTTGCAGTTGGTCTTTCCCGACAGGGACGATATCCGCTTGATAAAGCAAAATATCAGCAGCCATCAACACTGGGTATGTGAAAAGCCCCGCGTTAACATCAGATAAACGGTCCGCTTTGTCCTTAAAACTGTGCGCATTGGCAAGCATTGGAAAAGGGGTGTAGCAGCTGAGATACCAAGTCAATTCGGCTACCTCTGGTATTCTGGACTGTCGGTAGAATACACTTTTGTTGATGTCCAGCCCAAAAGCAAGCCAGGCAGCAGCCACAGCCTGCACGTTTTCCCTTCGGGTGGAAGCATCTTTGATAGTGGTCAAAGAATGAAAATCGGCAATAAAAATGAAAGATTCGTTGTTGTTTTTTTTCGTCAAGGCAATCGCAGGTTCGATTGCTCCTAACAAATTGCCCAAGTGGGGCCTACCTGAACTTTGAATTCCTGTTAATACTCTCGCCATCGATAAAATTTTTGGCGCAAATTAAAGAAATGTGCACACAAATCCCTGTTTTTTTACCGTTATTTGCCATTATGAGAAATTCAGTATTCAGTCTTTTAGGTGTGATTTTCTATTTGGGATTTGCCCATGGTCTTGCTGCTCAGTCGATTGCTGACCGGCCAATTATTTGGGAAAAACAACGGGTAGACCTCGGCATGGTGATGGAAGAATCGGGGATGGTCACCAGCGATTTCTATTTTGTGAATAGAGCTGATTTTCCAGTTTTTATTCAAAATGTAGAAACCGACTGCGGCTGTACAGTGGCCTCCTACACTACTGATACCCTGTACCAAGACAAAATCGGTGAGATCAAGGTGGCATACGACCCTACCAATAGGGGAGGGCAGTTCAGTAAGATGGTAATCGTCAAAACCAACATTGATTCCGACGGGGATACACTTTTTCTGGAAGGTTATAACCTGCCTTACCCCGAAAATGTGGATGTGCATTATTCGCACCGGGTGGGCGATATGGGGTTCAAATTTACCAGTGTAAATGTTGGGGATGTAATTAATAATGAGCCCAAGACCAAATACGTGGACTTTTTTAACTTCAAGGATATGTCTGTGACGCTCAACGATTCCAAAACCGTACTGCCAGACCATATCAAGCTGAAAATGAGCCCGACAATTGTGCCAGCCAAATCCAGAGGGATTTTGGAAATCACCTATGATGGGGAACAAAAGGGGGATCTGGGCTTTTTCGATGAGAGGATACAGTTTTTCATTGAAGACAGGGGGACTACCGAAATGGAAGTCCGCCTTTTGACTACAGTGCATGAGTATTTTCCTCCGGTAAAAAAGTCTGAGGTAAACGATCAGCCTAAGCTGGGAATATCCGACGTGAATGTGAATCTGAGTAATGTTTCCAGTAACAGACCGGTTAGCAATGCCGTGACCTTGAGCAGCATGGGCGGGCAGCCTGTCAACATCCGCAAGGTGGTTTCCAATTGTGAATGTTTGCAAGTGGAGCTTAGAAATTATGATATCGCGCCTGGTGACAAAGAGCAACTGAGGTTTACCTTTGACCCTCGGGGCAGACAGGGGCTGGACCATAAAACCATTACAATTTTCAGTAACGACCCGCTTAGCCCCACCAGAACAATTCTGATAAAAAGCAGCATCAAATAAGTTTTAAGCCTCAAAGTTTTTTGAGGCTTTCTTTTTGCTCTAAGTTTAGTTCTACCAGTTTTCTAAAACATATGATAGCTAGGCTTTTGACATTACCTTTTCGCTATGGGTTTTCAAAGCTCAAAAGAGCCGTGGGAAAGTTGGACATGATCCAAATTGAACCTCTGTATGCGTTTGGCAATGAAAGGAAAGTCTATATAAAAGCACGGGTGGTAGAATCCTACAAGCAAAGCGTACCCTCGGAGCGGAAGTCAGCGCCAAAAAATATGCTGGCCGCTGTGAGAAGGTATTCCGGTAGCAGTGTTTCCGATGTGGAGGTTGCTGCTCGACTGGGGGATAAGGAAATTGTAATGGTGAGTGATGAAGAGGGGATTTTGGAAGGGAAGTTTAAAACTCCAAAAACCGCCAAGCAAGAACTCGTAAGCTTTACCTTTATTGAGAATGGAGACCTTTCCTACCAGCAGAAAGAGGTGCTATTTCCAGTAAGCCGCTATTCATCCGATCACCCTTTGGGCATCATATCGGACATCGATGACACCATTTTGGTGTCAAAAGCTACACAGCTTGGCGAAAAATTATGGCTGTCCATTTCCAAAAATGCCTACACCCGTAGGCCCTTTCCCGGTATTAGCAAGTTTTACAAAGGGCTTACCAACCATGAGGAAAACCCGGTTTTCTATGTCTCTAGCAGTGATTGGAATTTAAATGAATTGATCAAAGACTTTTTGGAATACCGACATATACCCAGAGGCCCTCTTTTGTTGCAGGATCTGCACGTCAACATCAGAAACATCTGGAAATCGGGAGGGGGAAGCCATCAGCACAAGAAAGATAAAATCATCCTACTTTTTAAACTTTATCGGAGCATGAAGTTTATCCTTGTAGGGGATAGTGGGCAGCATGATCCGGAACTTTACGCTGAAGCCATCGAAGAGTTTCCCGACAAAGTCATCGCCGTGTATATTCGGATCATCAAACCCATGGACGATGAACGCCGGGGATTGCTCGACAGATTTAAAAATAAGGTGGTGATTGCTTACGTCAAAAACACCCATGAAGCAATTGACCATGCACTTGAAAATGGCTTTATCAAGCCCAATACAATATGAAGAAAATCTTGCTTTTTTTTAACCCCACTGCTGGAAGAACCCAGGTGGCGGAAGAGTTTTTATTATCCAGGATTAACCTCACCTTTCCTGCATTGGAAAATTTGCACAGCCACATTCTCAAAGGTGAAAACAAATCACCTGAGAGCATCAAAAAAAGTCTGGATTTATTCCAATGGGATTTGGTCATTGTGGCAGGGGGAGATGGTACGGTACGGAGAATTGTGGAGGTTTTTATAAAAGATAATTATAGCTATCCACTTGGCATTCTTCCTTTGGGATCAGCAAATGGCTTGGCCACCTGCTTGGGCATGTCAGAATTGGAGGAAGCCCTAGAGGCCATGGCTGCCAATGATTCCACGGAAATGGATATCCTAACCATCAACGATAACATCTGTCTCCATCTCAGTGATTTTGGATTCAACGCGGGCTTGGTGGCAAAATATGAGCAGATTGAGGGTAGGGGAATGATCACCTATTTAAAAGGTGCGTTATCAGAGCTGTTTGAAAATAAGCCATACCAATTTAATCTTCAGATAAATGGAAAGGAAATCCAAGTGATGGCGAGAATGCTGTTAATAGCCAATGGGAATCAATATGGGACTGGAGCTATTATCAACCCCGCTGGCAGGATTGACGATGGAATGTTTGAAATCTTGGCATTTAATCCAGACGGTATCGATGAAATTGTAAATTTTTTTTACCACCTGATGAGAGGCGAGCTGAAAAGCTGCGATTTTGTGAAAACCTGGAAGTGTACCGAGGCCACCATCCAGAACCCGGATGGGGCAACTTTTCAAATTGACGGAGACGTCGAGCGGGATGTGAGAAAGGCAAAAATTGGGATCATGAAAAACCGGCTGAAAGTGATCATAAATCCATCGGAAATCAAAAAAGGGAGCGAGTAGCTCCCTTTTTACTTTATTTGAATGCCGGAATCCCGGTGATTTCATTTCCTAATATCAGAAGGTGAATATCGTGTGTTCCTTCATAAGTAATCACAGACTCCAAATTCATCATGTGGCGCATAATCGGATACTCTCCGGTAATGCCCATGCCGCCATGAATCTGACGTGCTTCACGCGCTATTTCCAAGGCCATGTTGACATTATTTCGCTTGGCCATGGAGATTTGGGAGGTAGTTGCCTTTCCCTCGTTCATTAATTGGCCCAGTCGGTGGGTGAGGAGTTGTGCTTTGGTGATTTCCGTCAGCATCTCGGCAAGTTTCTTTTGGATCAGCTGGAAGCCTCCGATTGGCTTGCCAAACTGCTGCCTTTCGAGCGAATACCTTCTAGCGGAGTCATAGCAGTCCATAGCAGCGCCAATTGCTCCCCAGGCTATCCCGTAGCGGGCGGAATCCAAGCACATAAGGGGTGCACCAAGCCCGGATTTGCCAGGAAGCAGGTTCTCCTTTGGAACTTTCACATCGTGGAAAACCAATTCACCCGTGCAGGAAGCGCGGAGTGACCACTTGTTGTGGGTTTCTGGAGTGGTGAAGCCTTCCATACCTCTTTCTACGATTAAGCCATGGATTCTGCCTTCCTCATTTTTGGCCCAAACCACCGCAATGTCAGCCTTTGGAGAGTTGGAGATCCACATTTTCGCTCCATTGAGCAAGTAGTGGTCGCCCATGTCCTTGAAGTTGGTCACCATACCGCTTGGGTTGGACCCGTGGTCAGGTTCGGTAAGGCCAAAGCAGCCCAGCATTTCACCGGAAGCCAGTTTGGGCAGGTATTTGTTGCGCTGATCCTCGGAGCCAAACTTATAGATGGGATACATCACCAATGAACCCTGGACAGAGGCGGTGGACCTCATGCCCGAGTCGCCTCGCTCGATTTCCTGCATGATGAGGCCATAGGAAATATAGTCCAATCCTCCGCCCCCGTAGTTTTCTGGTATTTGAGGTCCAAAGGCACCCACATCACCAAATTTCTTCACAATGTCATAGGGGAAGTAAGCGTCCTGACACCAGTTTTCTATATTCGGATAAATTTCCTTTTTGACAAAGTCCCGGATGGAATTCCGGATCAGCTTGTGCTCCTCGGTCAATAGATCGTCCAAGTTGTAAAAATCCACCCCCTCGAATGCGTCCTGCTTTTGAGATTTGTGTTTTGCCTCGGCTGCCTCCATAATTAATTTTGCTTAATTGGTTTTTAAAATAGAATTTTACATTTCGAATGCTGATCAAATGCTCAGCTTTAAGATTAACTCAAGTAAGCAAGAACTTTCTTAAAAAGCTACCTTGCCTGCAGAAATTATTCCTTATGGAAAAGCATAAACCCAACAATGACATTACCCAAAAGATTGAGCTTTTAGAGCAGAAATTCAAGGCTTCCGGACAGGATTTGTCCTCTTATTTGGAGGGCCTACTCTATGCGGATTACTTAACCTACTGGGACTACATCAATCTTGATACCCTTTTGACGCTTCAGCAGCCAAAGACCTCTTTCAAGGATGAGAAGATTTTCATCATCTACCACCAGATTACCGAACTGTACTTTAAATTATGCCTTTGGGAAATGGAGCAACTCTCGGAAGAGAAAAATATCAAAGCTGAATTTTTCAAGCAAAGATTGGAGCGGGTAATCATGTATTTTGACCATTTGATTTCATCTTTTGCAGTGATGTGGAAGGGGATGGAGAAAGAGCAATTCCTCAAATTCAGGATGTCGCTTCTGCCATCCAGTGGTTTCCAAAGTGCCCAGTATAGATTTATCGAGTTGCTGGCCACTGATACGCACACCCTGGCTGCCATGAAATTCAGAAAAGAGCTAAGCCCCGAAAGCCAAACCCAGGAGCTGTTTGATAAGCTTTACTGGCAGTTTGGGGCAACTGAACTTGCGACGGGAGAAAAAACGTTGACCCTAAAGTCCTTTGAGCAAAAATATGGCAAGGAGATCAAGGAACTGATCGATAAATATAAGCACAGCAATCTTTGGCAGCAGTATCTGCTTTGTGAAGACAAGGATGAGGAGCTGAAGGGGCTGATGAAGACCTTTGACCTGAAAGCCAACGTGTATTGGCCGCTTTCGCACTACAAGTCGGCCGTGCGCTATTTGCAACGCGATCCGGTTGACATTGCGGCGACAGGCGGTACCAATTGGCAAAAGTATTTGCCACCGCGTTTCCAAAAGGTAATTTTCTATCCCGAACTTTGGACTGAGGAGGAGATAGCTGAGTGGGGGAAAGGCTGGGTTGTGAAAGAGGTTTTCGGAAAAGAAGAGCTTTAGGAAGGAAAGTGCAAAAGGAAATGGGCACAATGGGCACAAAGTTTTAAAAGAAGTTGCACCAAGGCCTATTTGCCTTAAGATTAGAATTGAAAATTTTTAAGGATAAATACCTTACTGATATGAGAAAAGAACTGAAATTAGTACTGAAGCCGGAAGAGGCGTTTCAGGAGCAGGTTTTGCGTGATATCCTGCTCAGGCAGGCAGGGGTTTCACCGCAGGAAAAAAGCGCGGATGTCCGCGTTTTGAAGCGCTCCATTGATGCGAGAAGCCGGCGCCAGGTCAAGGTGAATATACAGGCTGAGGTGTTTGTCAAAGAAACACCTCCATCACGCCTGACCAACACTTTTGATTATCCCAATGTCAGCAATGCCCAGCAAATGATCATCGTTGGTGCTGGTCCGGCGGGACTTTTTGCCGCTTTGCGGGCTATTGAGTTGGGGGTTAAACCCGTTGTGATTGAAAGGGGCAAGGATGTAAGGGCCAGGCGCCGAGACCTTGCCGCCATCAACAAAGAGCATAAGGTAAACCCCGAATCCAATTATTGCTTTGGCGAAGGGGGCGCAGGAACCTATTCCGATGGTAAGCTTTATACCCGCTCCAAGAAAAGAGGAGACATCAGAAGAATTCTCGAAATTATGGTTGCCCATGGGGCCACCGAAGAGATTCTGGTAGACGCCCATCCGCATATCGGGACCAACAAGCTACCCAAGCTAGTAGAGGAATGGAGAGAAACCATCCGCAATGCTGGGGGGCAGGTACTTTTCGATACCAAAGTCACCGACCTTGTTATTGAGGGAAATGAACTCAAGGGTGTCGTGACTCAGGATGGCGAAAAAATAACCGGTATGGGAGTAGTTCTGGCAACAGGCCACTCTGCGCGGGATATATTTCACCTATTGCATGAACATAAAGTCCTGATCGAAGCGAAACCTTTTGCTTTGGGAGTCAGGATAGAACATTCCCAAAATCTAATCGACCAAATCCAATATCATTGCGAGATTGACCGCGGGCCATACCTGCCAGCTTCTTCCTACAGCTTAGTGGAGCAGACTATGTTTAAAGGTAAGCAGCGGGGGGTATTTTCCTTTTGCATGTGTCCGGGTGGATTTATCGTGCCTGCCGCCACCGCACAGGAGGAATTGGTGGTAAACGGGATGAGCCCCAGCCGGAGAGATAGCAAGTTTGCCAATTCCGGTATGGTCGTGGCTGTGGAGCTGGAGGACCTGCCTCAATATCAAAAATACGGGCCTTTGGCAGCCATGGAGTTTCAGGCAGAAGTGGAAAGAAATGCCTGGGTTTATGGCGGCAAAACACAAGTGGCACCTGCCCAACGCATGCAGGATTTTGTCAATGGAAAAGTCAGCAACTCCCTGCTGAGCACTTCCTATCAGCCGGGCTTGGCTTCTGTGAATATGCACGAAGTCTTGCCAGATTTTGTGGCGAGCAGGTTGAAGGATGCTTTTCTGGCATTTGGGAAAAAAATGAGGGGTTATCTGACCAATGAGGCCCAAATAATCGGTGTGGAAAGCCGTACCTCATCCCCTGTGAGGGTTCCGCGGGACAAGGATACTTTTGAGCATCCCCAATTAAAAAGACTTTATCCCTGTGGAGAAGGCGCAGGATATGCAGGTGGCATAGTTTCAGCTGCTATGGATGGGGAAAGATGTGCAGAAAAGCTCATCGAACAATACCACCGCACTAAATAATGACATGATGACACCAAAAAAAACGGTAATACTTGGGGCAACGACCAACTCCAGCCGCTACGCATTTGTAGCAGCCAACATGTTGGAGGAATATGGGATGGAATACATCCCTGTGGGCATAAAAACAGGAAAGGTTAACGGAAAGGAAATTCTTGACCTAAGGCAAAAGCCTGAGGTACCAGATGTGCATACGGTCACGCTATATATTGGAGCCAGAAATTTGCCTGAGTGGCACGA
This sequence comes from Litoribacter ruber, assembly GCF_018449405.1. NCBI lineage: Bacteria > Pseudomonadati > Bacteroidota > Cytophagia > Cytophagales > Cyclobacteriaceae > Litoribacter > Litoribacter ruber. The sequence continues at coordinate 20,253 of NZ_JAHCMY010000008.1, read as the reverse complement.
TTACATTTTATCTCTACATCCCAAAAGAATAATATTCAATCCGGGTACTGAGGATCAGTCGCTTATGAACAAAGCCAAAGAGCAGGGTGTGGAAACTGTTTTTGGCTGCACCCTGGTCATGCTGAGGTCCGATCAGTTCTAATTTTCACCGCCTTCGGATTTTACCTTCCAAATGAGGAAATTTCCTCTAATTTGGCGGTTTTTCGCCAAAAAAGCCGTATTATTAAAGATTGAAAAACTTTGAATAACTGAGGCCCCATGCCTCCTTTGAGAATGTTATTGAGATTACTATGAGTCAAGAAAATGAAAACCGCGCGGATTACGGCGCGAGTAATATTCAAGTCTTAGAAGGATTAGAGGCCGTAAGAAAAAGGCCCGCCATGTATATTGGCGATGTTGGTGTAAAAGGGCTTCACCACCTCATTTGGGAAGTTGTAGATAACTCAATTGATGAGGCTTTGGCCGGCCATTGTGACACCATTCATGTTACAGTTTTAGAAGACAATTCCATCAAGGTGGAGGACAACGGTAGGGGGATTCCTACCGACCTGCACAAAAAAGAAAATAAATCGGCACTTGAGGTCGTGATGACCGTGCTCCACGCCGGTGGTAAGTTTGACAAGGATACCTATAAAGTTTCCGGTGGTTTACACGGTGTGGGGGTTTCCTGTGTGAACGCACTTTCCACCCATTTAAGGGCTACGGTTCATAGAAACGGGAAAATTTTCGAACAGGAATACTCCAAAGGTATTCCCCAAACAGAAGTGACCGAAATTGGGACTACCGAGAAAAGAGGTACCATCATCCACTTTAAACCCGATGGGGAAATTTTTCAACATACGGAATACAAGTACGAAACCATTGCCACTCGATTGAGAGAAATGGCATTTCTTAATGCCGGTATACGCCTTACCCTTACTGACCTTCGTGAAATAGAAGAGGATGGGCAGCCTAAGTCTGAGGAGTTCTTTTCCGAAGGCGGATTGGTTGAATTTGTTCAATACCTTGATGAAACCAAGGAAAAGATCATAGCGGAGCCTATCTACATTGAATCTGAGAAAAACAGTGTGCCCGTACAGGTGGCCATGAGTTATAATTCCTCGTATTCTGAAAATGTGGTTTCTTATGTCAACACCATCAATACCTATGAAGGTGGTTCACACGTATCCGGTTTCAGAAGAGCCCTTACCAGAACACTAAAAAGCTATGCCGATAAATCTGGTATGCTTGACAAGCTCAAGTTTGACATTTCAGGTGATGATTTTAGAGAAGGTCTTACGGCGGTGATTTCAGTAAAAGTAGCCGAGCCACAATTTGAAGGACAGACCAAAACCAAATTGGGTAACTCCGATGTGGTGGGGGCTGTGGATCAGGCTGTGTCAGAAGTTTTGCAGATTTGGCTTGAGGAGCATCCAAAAGAGGCGAAAATCATCGTTGGTAAGGTCGTATTGGCCGCTCAGGCACGTCACGCGGCAAAAAAAGCCCGTGAGATGGTGCAGAGAAAGAACGTGCTCGGTGGAGGGGGACTTCCAGGAAAGCTCGCCGATTGCGCCAACAGTGACCCGACTGTCTGTGAATTATACCTTGTCGAGGGAGACTCTGCGGGTGGATCTGCCAAGCAGGGCCGTGATCGTGATTTTCAGGCTATTCTGCCTCTTAAAGGTAAAATCCTTAACGTGGAGAAAGCCCATGAGCATAAAATTTATGACAATGACGAAATTAAAAACATACTGACTGCCCTTGGGGTTAAGTTTGGTACGGTGAACGACGAACGTGAGCTGGATGTCACCAGCCTTCGTTATCACAAAATAATAATCATGACGGATGCCGATATTGACGGTTCCCACATCCGTACCCTTATTTTGACCCTGTTCTTTAGATACATGCGACCTTTGATTGAAAAGGGATATGTCTACATTGCACTTCCTCCGTTTTATTTGTTAAAAAGAGGAAAAGAGGAACGCTATTGCTGGACAGAGGAAGAAAGAAAGGAAATGATCAAGGAATTGGCCAAAGATGGGAAAGAGGAAAGTGTTTCGATTCAGCGATATAAAGGTCTTGGGGAAATGAACCCTGAGCAGCTTTGGAGTACCACCATGGATCCAAACACGCGTACCTTGAAACAGGTTACCATTGAATCCGCAGCAGAGGCTGACCATTTATTCAGTATGCTGATGGGAGACGAGGTAGCACCCCGAAGAGATTTTATCGAGAAAAATGCCAAGTACGCCAAAATCGATACTTGATAAGCGTTTGTCGAAAGATAGCAGAAAAGGGGCCATGGGCCCCTTTTTTTATACAAATACCTTATATTTATAAGGCAGAATTTGAGACAGATTCAGAAAGGATTTTGCCAAACTGATATGGAAATGAAAGTAGCTCAGCAAGATAAAATAGAACAGTTAATTTATAGCAGTGACCTGATCAGCAGGGATTTGAGTTGGCTCAAATTTAATGATCGTGTATATGATCAATCCACCAAGGAGACCCGTTCGGTTTTTGAAAAGCTGAAGTTTCTGGCCATTGCCGCTTCCAATTTGGATGAGTTTTTCATGATTAGGGTAGGGTCCCTATATAATTACTTGGATTATGATAAAGAAAGGGTCGATTATTCCGGTCTTCGGGAAGAGCCCTTCAAAATGAAACTGATGCAGGAATGTCAGGATTTTCATGCCAAAATCCAAGATCACTTTCAAAACAGCTTGTTGCCGAGTCTCATAGACTCCGGTTTCATGCTAAGCAATGTGCGAAACCTCCTGCCCGAAGAGCAAGAATATATCAAAGAATATTATTTTAAGGCGGTTTACCCCATGTTGACTCCCATGGTTTTTGATGGATACCATACCTTTCCCATATTGATGAACAAGCTCCTGATATTTGGAGTGGTAACAATCAGTCCGGGAGACAAAAAGGATAACCGCAAACTTTCATTTGTTCAGATTCCATCCAATATCCCGAGGTTTTTCGAAATCGAAAGGGAGGATCTGGTGATTTATGTCCCTATTGAAGAGGTTATCAGAGTGCATATTGTGTCCTTGTTTAGGAATGTTGACATCGAATCCATTAACCTTTTCAGGATTACCAGAAACGGTGATTTCACCTTGGAGGAAAGTGAGGACATGGACAACAACTTCCTGGAGGAGGTGAAAAGGAAACTTAACGCCAGAAAAACCGGGCGCGTGGTCCGGATCGAAATTGAGGATGGCTACAGCCAATGGATGGTCAACCTGCTGAAGGAGCGTTGGGTAATAAAGGACGACAGTATTTTTACCGTAGCCAAAACCAGTATGCTCGATTTTACAGGGTTGTGGCAAGTGATAGGCAACAAGCGTTTTAAGGATAAAATCCCGCCAATACCCGATCCGGTTCCGCCGCTTTCTTATCCTGATGCCAGCACGGAGGATGTGTTCCAAGTGTTAAAGCACCAAGATGTGCTTTTGCACCATCCTTACAACAACATTGACCCGATTTTGGATTTGCTGGAGAAAGCCGCAGATGATCCCAATGTGATGGCCATTAAGATGACCATCTATCGTTTGGCGAAGGATTCCAGGATCACTTCTGCTTTGTTGCGGGCAGTGGAGAATGGTAAGCATATCTCGGTTCTTTTTGAAGTCAAGGCAAGATTTGACGAAGAAAACAACATGCGGGAGGCTAAAAAACTCCAAAAAGCCGGCTGCTTTGTGATATATGGGGTGAGTAACTTGAAAACCCATACTAAGCTTCTTTTGATCGTGAAAAAGGATGAGGATAGAGTGACCCGGTATGTCCACCTAGGATCAGGGAATTACAATGAAGATACTTCAAGGCTGTACACGGATATAGGTCTGTTGACTACCAATGAAATCTTGGCCAATGATGTATCAGAATTCTTTAATGTAATCACCGGACACAGCATGCCTACTACCTATAAAAACCTGATCACCGCACCTCGCGATATGCGAAATCAGCTGATCAATTTTATAGAAAATGAAGCTGAAAATGCCAGAAATGGTCTGAAATGTGGCATATTCATCAAGGTCAATTCTCTGGAAGATAGCGAGACCATTTATGCCCTTTATCGAGCCTCACAAGCTGGAGTCCCCATTAAATTGGTGGTAAGGGGTATTTGTTGTTTAAGACCTGGAAGAGTGGATCTGAGTGAAAATATTGAGGTGATATCCATAGTGGGTGACTTTTTGGAGCATTCCAGAATCTACCATTTCCATAACAACGGCGATTTCCGCACCTATGTAGGCAGTGCCGACATGATGGTGAGGAGCTTTGACCGCAGGTTAGAGTCGCTGTTTCGTGTGGAGTCCCCAATGCTTCAAAAACAATTGATGAATATTCTATCCTTCAATTTAAGAGACAATGTCAACAGTTATGTCATGCAGGAAGATGGAAGTTATGTGCCTAAGTGTCCTGCAGAAGGCGAGGAACCCTTCAATATCCACCGGGAGTTTTTCCACCTGGACATCAACAAAGTCAGAGAAGTCAAACTGATCGATTAAAAAACTGGCCTTTCAAGTCTATTTAGCTTGAAAGGCCAGTTTGTTTTTGCATCTCCGGTCTTTTTATTTATTCCGCTCATACAGCAAGTTCATCACCCCGTCTTTCAACCCCACATCAGGGACAATCATGCGTTTGGATTTGGCGGCTTTCATGGCGTGGAGGTATATTTTCGAGGCTGGGATAATTACGTCGGCCCGGTCATTGTTCAAATTCAACACGTTGACTCTTTCCTCAAAGGTAAAACCTTCGAGGTAATGCTGGATCTCCTGTATTTTTTCTATATGGAGATAGCGCTTGTTTTTTGAAGGTTTTGAAAGCTCAAATATCTTATTGATGTTGCCTCCAGTGCCGATACAGGTTATCTTTTGCTTTTCAGAGATGTTTTCTTGGATGAATTTGTCCATCTTTTTCCAGACCTTTGGGTCTTCCTGGCTGTCCATAGTGCGGACAGAACCGATTTTGAAGGACTTACTTGCAATTTTGTTTTTATCCTTATAGATATTGAGCTCGGTGCTTCCCCCGCCGACATCAATGTGGAGATAAGCCTTGTCGTCGATGTATGCGCCTAGCGCCTTATTGATGAGATCGGCCTCTTTGTTGCCGTCAATAATATGGATTTTCAGCCCGATATCCTCTTTGACCTCCTCTACGATTTTTCGCCCGTTTTCGGATTCACGCATGGCCGAAGTGGCGCATACCATGTAATCATCTACCTCATACAGGTCGATCAGGATTTTAAAGGCCTTCATAAGCTTCAAAAACTTTCTCCTGTTTTTATCGCTGATGTTTTTATGGTAAAATACATCATTCCCCAACCGCAAAGGGAATCGGAGGTATTCAAGTTTTTTGAAATTTATATTACCTTGATAGTTAATGACATTGGTAATTTGCAAACGGATGGCATTGGAGCCAATATCTACGGCAGCTAATTTCAATACGTTGTCTGGTTTTGGTTCCGGTTTGATTTTGGCAAATTGAAAAATGTAGGTTAAAATTCCTATGGATTTGAAAAAATAAAAACTAAAAGGGGAGTCCCCCCCCTTTTTAGTTTTTATCCCTTGACATAGCCAATAATACCACACCTGTGATCAAGGCAATACCGCCCACATAGGGGGGCCAGTTTATTGTTTCTTCCTGCTCGGCAGTCACATTGAGTGGACCGGCATCGATTATGGTCTCTTCGGTAGTATAGGAAAATCCTGTGATGATCAGCATGATAATCCCCAATACAACCAGTATCATTCCAAAGACTTTCATAGTGGTTAAGTTTGGTGCATAATGGTTACTGCAAAATATTGACCAAACTATCAGGATTTCAAGAATGAAATTGGTCTATTTTTCCAATGTTTGGTTAAAATGGAAAGAAATAAGGCATTAAAAGGGTTGCCAATACCCAGTATAACAAATTAAGCGGTGTGCCTATTTTAAGGTAATCCACAAATTTGTAATTACCCGGGGTGTAGATCATGGTGTTGGTTTGGTATCCCATGGGCGTCATAAAGCTCAAGGATGCCGCAAAGGTGACTGCCATCAAAAATGGCCTTTCGCTCACCTGCATGGAACTGGCCACGGCTATTGCGATAGGCGCCAAAAGGGCCGCCGTGGCATTATTGCTCATGATGTTGGTGGCCAAAAACGTGATGCCAAAAATAACACTCATTATAACTGTAGGGCCAAATTGACCCAGAGATTCGGTCAGGCCTTTGGCCAGAAGGTCTGCCGCGCCAGTCTTTTCCAAAGCCACTCCCATGGATAAAATTCCAGCCAACATGAAGATCACTTTCCAATCAACCGCCTTATAGGCCTCTTCGGCAGTCAGGGACCTCAAAAGTATAAGCAACACGCAACCTGTAATGGCAGCCACCGCTATAGGGAATATTTTGAAAGTGGCCAGCAAAACCACCAAAGCCACAACGCTCAATGTCAAGATCATTTTTTTCCAGCTGAACTTGAAAGTTGGTTCCTCCGATATGATCAGCAAATCCTCCGAGCTGTTTCGGATCTTGTTGATCATTTTGTCTTCTGACCTGATCAATAATACATCTCCCGCCGACATTCTGGAATGGGTCAATTTGGTGGACTTGATGTCATTTCGATGACGGATACCCAAAACGGTATTGCCACTATAAAAATCCCTGAAGTTGATGGATTTTAGCGTTTTGTCCACCAGGTAAGAATGCGGTGTGACCATGGCCTCATACAGTTTGGTGTTGCCGGTTTCCAAGTCCTCATCGGTAAATTTCAGGTCCACCTTTAGGGATACCCCGGGGTGATCTTTGATTATTTTAAGGGTTTCCTTATCACAACTTATCCGTATGGTATCGCCTTCTTTAATGACAGAATAAGGATATGCATTTAAAACTTCTCCGTCTTTTCGCACAATCTGCAGAGCTTCTATTTCATGCTCACTGAAGAATTGGGAAGTTTTGATAGAGGTCCCAATGTCTTTAAAATCTTCCTGTATGCTGATTTCGGTAAGGTAATCCCCAAGGTCGAAAGTTTCCGTCAAATCCCGTTTTGCCGGCCTGTCTGGGCTCAGCCATCTGCCGATAGTGAGCATGTATGCCAGGCCCGATACAAGGAAAACCAGGCCCATTCCGCTCATTTCAAAAATCCCGAAGGGCTGTAAACCGTTTTTCTCGGCGATTCCACTGACCAAAATGTTGGTACTGGTGCCTAAAAGAGTGCAAACCCCGCCCATGAGGGCGCCGAAGGAAAGGGGCATCAATAGTTTGGATGGGGAAATACCGGTGTCTTTAGCTATTTTGATTACAGTAGGCATCAGAATGGCTACTACGGCTGTATCATTAATAAATGCAGAAAGTCCTCCAGCAAATGCCATCATGGTGAGCATAAACAAGAATTCATTCTTTTTGCTCATCCTGAGAAAAACCTTGTTTAAATTGTTTAAGGAGCCGGATTTAAAGATTGCCGCACTCAAAACAAACATTGCCCCGACCGTAACGGTGGCTGAATTGCTAAAGCCGGAAATCCCTTCTTCAAAAGTCAGGATCCCTGTGACCATAAACAGCGCCATGACCAGAACAGAAACGGTATCAATAGAGAATTTCTCTGTAAAAAACAGAACCATGGCCAAAATGATGATGGCAAAAACTGCGGTGATTTCTCCGGTCATTACATTTTATGGTAATAGCCTTTTCGCATCTTTCTCCTTACACGGAAGAAGTTAAAAAAGCCAACAATTATTAATACGATACTTATGGCAAAGGAAAAATAGCCTAAACTACTAATGTTGGCTAGATCTTCAACCTTAACAAGTGCTGTGCCACTTACCAGAAAATATAAGCTTGTCCTGATATAGGAGAGCAAAGTTCTTTCATTGGCCATTCTTGTTCTTTGTCTTGCCAGATAATCCCTAATGATGAGCGTAGTTTCTTCAGCCATTGCATTTAAAAATTAACTTTATATGGTTATATTTGAATATCCTATATTAAATATACTAATAATATGAAAAATTATTTACTAATTGTATTTTTTCTGCTATTTGCAGCTTTTCCTTCAAAATCACAAGTAATTCCCGCTGATTCCATACTTATTAATACCTTGGAACAAGGTTTTTGGACTAGTGACTTTAGTGTTGGGATCAATTTTAATCAGGCTTCTTTCAGCGGAAACTGGAGAGGTGGAGGTATCAATTCCATCGCCTTTGGTGGTATAGTGGCTGGAAAAGCCAATTACATGAAAGGCAAAATGACCTGGGATAACGAAGTCGAGTTGCTCTACGGTATAGTCAACAATCAAGGAGAACAATCCCGAAAGCAAAATGACCGGATTTTTATGGACTCCAAAGTCGGGTATCAATTGACGGGAAATTGGGGGGCCTTTTTCTCTGCCAACTTCATTTCACAATTCGCTCCGGGTTACGACTATGATACTCCCGAAAGATTGATGATCTCTGATTTTCTTTCACCGGGTTACCTTACCACGGGGTTGGGGATTGAATACAAACCTAACCAGGAATTTAACCTGCGTATAGCACCTCTTTCGCCAAGATTTACATTTATGAGAAATCAGGAATTGTTCCTAAATGTGCCGGATAATTATGGTGTACCAATCGGAAGCAGGATGAGAACGGAGTGGTTGGCTTTCCAATTATTCGCTACTTGGGATAAGGACATCACCGAAAATTTCAATATCAGGTCTAGGTATATGATGTTTGCCAATTACGAAACCTTGGAATGGCAAAGAATAGATCACCGATTTGACCTCACCTTAACCGCCAAAATTACGGAGTGGGTTAACGTGACTTTTACCAGTATAAACCTGTATGATTTCGATCAGGACCCGAATGTTCAGTATAGCCAGGCGCTAGCAATTGGTTTATTGTATAAAATTGGTAATAAAAAGTAAGCACGCTGAAAGATTTTACTTGAATTGTTTTGCTATTTGGAAAAAGTTGTTAAATTTGTTCTAATTGTGGTAGTTAAATAATAGTTGGTTTAGTTTTCATTATAAAGAGCAGGAAAATTTTTCCTGCTTTTTTGCTTTAAAGCTTTTTCATTCCGAACAAACCTATTGGATTTGCGTGAACAGTAAAGCAGAGAAAATTGAGACGTTATGGATTATTACGAAAAGGAGATTTATGGGGATATGCTTTATTGGGAGAGGAAAATAACCAGAAAACCCAGTATCATAGGCAGTCTTCCCAAAGCCGTCCAAAACAAAATCAACAACTGGCTACCCGAAAAATTCCATCAGGCCATTACAGCCATAGTTGAAAAGATGGTAAAAGGAATTCAGCTCGGTACTTCCATGTTCACTTCCAGTCTTGAGCCAAACACACCCCTCGCCATCCGGGAAAAACTTGTCAGCGATAAAATAAAATTTTATAAGAAAACCGCCGCTGTGGAAGGCGGAATTACGGGAGCCGGTGGGATTATCATGGGATTTGTAGATTTTCCGGCTTTCTTGGGTATCAAGTTTAGGATGCTGATGGAAATTGGTTCTTTATATGGTTATCACGTTTCCGATTTCAGGGAAAGATTGTTTTTACTGCATGTTTTCCAGTTGGCCTTCTGCACGCATGCCAAGAGACTAGAGGTGTTGAATTTAATCAAAAACTGGGAAAAATACAGCCATAAACTTCCTTCCAAGATTGAGGATTTTGACTGGAAAACTTTTCAATTGGAATATAGAGATTATCTGGACCTAGCCAAGCTGGCGCAACTGATCCCCGTAATCGGGGCAGGAGTAGGGGTTGTGGTCAACTACCGCCTGGTCAACCATCTGGGGGAGACCGCCATGAACTGCTATCGACTTCGCTACTTTTCCCAAAAGGAAGCTCAAAATTTATGATATGACCAAGCCATTACTCTTTATATGAATATCCCGACTAGGATCCGGTAATCATTGAAACTGCCAGAAACTTGGACTGATGCTAGTATGGAACTTTTGTTCGGTCTTCGGTCACCCGTCTTCCGTCCTGCCAATCAATGAAAAATAGGCTACTTGCATGATTAAGGATAATCAATATAATTTACTTTATCACCACCAACTTCCAGTCTGGAGGCTGATTTTTCCAATTGACACTAAACATTTCCTCCTCTTCATAATTGGTGATCTCCAAATCAATTTTAAACTTCTGCACAGCGAGACCACTGATATTGATGAATTTTATATAATCAGGTAAAATGGGCTTGAAGAAAGATATCTCTTTTTTTTCGGGCCGGATTTTAATCTGTAGCAAGGCCTCCAGTAGCATAAATACAGCCCCAACTGCCCAAGCCTGTGGCGAGCAGGCCACGGGGTAGGAGGTAGGTCCTTCGCGCTCCCTTCTTTCCAGTCCGCAAAAAAGCTCAGGCAACCGCTGCAGCTGGATAAAATGGCTGGCATCGAATAGCCCAGTGAGGAGCTTCACCGCCTCTAGCCTACATCCATATCTGGCCATCCCGGCGGCTATCATGGCAACATCGTGTGGCCAGACGGAGCCGTTGTGATAGGAGAGGGGATTATAGCGGGCTTCCTTGGAAGAAATGGTCCTCACGCCCCAGCCGCTATACATGTCTTCTGCCGTCATGGATTTGGCCACCAGCTTTGCTTTAGAGTCGTCGGCTATGCCGGTATAGAGAACCTGGCCCGCATTAGAAGACTTTACACGGCATGGCTTTTTGTTTCCATCCAAAGCCAAAATATAGCAGTTCATCTCCTTGTCCCAAAATGCTCTGTTAAAGTCCATCTTTAACTGGCGTGCTTCTTTTTTCCATTTCAAAAACAACTCACTTTTTCCCAAATGCAGCGCCATTTTGGAAGCCTGAATCTTTGCGGCAAATACATATCCCTGCACTTCGCAAAGGGCTATGGGCGGCTCGGCCAGCTCACCATCTTTGTAGAAAATGGAATCATAGCTGTCTTTCCAACCTTGGTTGGTCAGCCCGTTCTTGGCCTTGTGTTTATATTCAACAAAGCCATCCCCATCCAGGTCCCCATATTTATCCACCCACTCTAAGGCTGCTTCTATGTTGCTCCAGATGGATCGTATGGTTTGTAAATCACCAGTTCGGGAATAATAAGCCCCTGCAAGCATCACAAAGAGCGGAGTGGCGTCTATTGTTCCATAATACTTCTTGAAGGGTACTTCATTTAAGGCTGACATTTCCCCTCCGCGTGTTTCGTGCAGGATTTTGCCTGGCTCCGCATCAGCTTCCGCATCTTCAATGGTCGACTGATGGGCCGCCAAAAACTTCAACACATCCTTGGCCACCTGAGGTGCAACCCACAAAACCTGCAACGCCGTAATGATACCATCACGTCCAAAGGCGGTGTTGTACCAAGGCACCCCGGCATAGGGGTATTTGCCGTGTGGTGTTTCGGCTAGCAAAGATGCCAAATCGGTTTTCGAACGGTTGATCCAATGGGTGAATCGCTCATTGGAGGAGAAAATGTCAGGAAAAAGTGACTTGGTACTTTCAATATCAGGCATCAATTCCTCTTTTATCACGTGAAATGCCTTTGGTTTTTTGATCTCCTTTTCTACTTCTCCTTTTATAAAATGGATACTGAAGTTAAGGTAAACCGGATTTTGTGGCTCCAAGGTAAGGTCGTAATAGAGAATGCTTTCCTTTTTATCAAAGGTAAAATCAATCTCCGAAGTCAGCACGGTGGTTCGCATTACATTGTCCAGACCTGTATAGTTGATGAGCAATTGATTTTGGCCCCTCACTTCAGGTTTATTTAGCGTCCCTCTTTTGGCCCTTTTGGCCCCTCGAACTTCGAAAATGTCAGAGAAGTCTCCGTTAATTAGGATGGAAAGTTTGACAGTATGTGTAATATCCCCGTAGTTTTCCAGCTCAATCCTTTCGTGAAACTTCTCTGCCATCACGATTTGGCTTCTGCGCACATGAAGGGTCTCCTCCGGAACTACAGTCCCGCTTTTTAATTTTAACTTGGGGTTAGTAAGGTCCACCGAGAGGATTTCGTTTTCCTCTTTGATGTTGGAACTGAGTAGGATAAATGGAAGGTTTTCCAACCTCAATTCCAAATGGTTGATGTACCGGGTGTCTTCATGAAATATGCCCTGGGCCTTGCGTGCGCCCGGGAAAATGTCCCCGCTGCGGCTGAAAATCCCAAAGGTGTTGCAGTCATTTAGGATTTGCACTCTGTCATCGGCATAGGCCGATTCATGGAGGTAATTTGCACTTGATGCATCTTGAGCCATGATGTTGAGGTTTGAAGGTTGAAGAAAATTTAACCGGCGAGTTTAGTATTGGGCTTACCGAAAATTGGATGTATGGGTTTATGCCGATTCAGAAGCTTTTCATACACCTTTACATAATTACTAGCCATCACTTTGGCGCTGAATCTCTTCTCAAAAATCCGCCTGATTTGACCCCGGTCCAACAGCTCAATGTTTTCCAGCGCTTTGACCGCTTCCTCTAAACTATTTACTATAAATCCTGTCTCTCCTCGGTCAATCACTTCGGGGACTGATCCTCGGTGATAGGCAATTACAGGCGTACCACAAGCCATGGCTTCTATCATCACCATCCCAAATGGTTCAGGCCACTCGATTGGAAAGAGCAGTGCTTTGGCATTTTTCAAAATTTCACCTTTCTTTTCTTCGCCCACTTCCCCAATAAATTCCACGTGAGGTTGCTCCATGAGGTGGGATATTTTGGTGTCAAAGTACTCTTTATCCACCTTGTCGATTTTTGCGGCGATTTTTATATTTATCCCAGCCCTTCTGGCAATCTCGATGGCGCGGTCTGGCCTTTTTTCATGGGAAATCCTCCCCATAAAAACCACATAATTTCCTTCACCAGAACCCTTTTCGTAAAGGTCAAAGGGTAATCCGTGATAAATTGTCCCTTGCCAGTTTGCCCGATTAATTGGCAAACGCTGGGAGTTGGAAATGGACACCACCGGTTGGCAGCCAAATTTCTTATAAATGTATTGAAGTTCGGGTAGGTCAAGCCTGCCGTGTAAGGTGGTCAGGTGGGGCTTGGGGTTGCTGAAGGTAAATGGAAAGTGAAGGTAATCGGTATGGAAATGCAGCAGGTCAAACTCTTCGATCCGGTCGATCACTTCCTGCATTTGCACAATATGATGGGCAAGTGGGTCAAAAGTCTGTCCCAACCTCAAGGCCTCGTTTGTATGGGCTATCAAACGGGCTTTGGTCACACTGTCACCAGAAGCGAACAAAGTCACCTGGTGGCCTTGGTTGACCAGCTCCTCAGTGAGGTAGCTGACAACTCTCTCCGTTCCGCCATACATTTTTGGGGGCACAGATTCATAGAGCGGAGATACTTGTGCTATTCTCATAGGCAAAAGATTAATCGGTCATTACAAGGTTTTAGCAAAACCTTATAGTGATCGATTAATCCTAGGCCTCAATCTAGGTGCCATTTGAAAACAACTATTTGGCAATAGAGGGTTTGAACTGTCCCAGCGTCAAAGTCTGTAGAATGCCTTTGTTATAAGATTTGGTATTTTCTGTAAGAGCTTCTACAAGCTTTTTGGCCAAATGTCGGTGATGGTGGTAATTATAGAGGTATTTTTGGATGCTTTCCCGTTTGGCAATAATTTGCTCTTCCGTGAGATTATTAATTTTATTTTTTAATTCTTCGGCAGAATCATACGTAATTCCCAAATTGTGTTTGGTAATAATCTGGTCAGGATTGACCTTATTTGTGGTCAATATGGGCGTATGAACCTGCATGGCTTCCAGGAATGTATTGCTAAAGCCTTCAAATAGAGACGTGTTGAGCAAGAATTTGGCATTGATCAAATATTCGGTTACTTCGGTCTTTTGCAGAAAGCCCACAAATTTCACATTCGGAAGCTTTTCAAGCTTTTGGATATATTCCCTGGTTTTGGAGTCAATGCTTTTAGCAGGCTCACCGGCCACAACAAACTTTTCGTTTGGAAGGAGGGAGGCAATTTCATAAAGCAATCCCAGATTTTTCACCGCTTTAAATAAACCCAGCCATAAAATGTGACCTTTCCAGGCATAGCTGTTGGTTGTGGACTTGTATTCTATAGGATTGGTGATCTTTAGAATTTTGTTATTAGGATATTTTTCCTGCATTTGCCCAAATTGGTATTCGTTTTGGCAAATGATGCAATCTGCAAGGTTAAATGCATTTTGAACTACTATTTGGTGTGGCTTGGAATATTTTCTCAAGAACCTGTCGTCTACCATGGCATCACTGGATATTCTCATTAGGAATTTAATGCCTAGTTTTTTACAGATCAATGCCAAAACCATGGACTGCCAACCAGGTACGCCTTGATATAAAAAGTCAGGATTGTATTCCCTGATTTGATCGTGGATGAAAGGAATTCTATAACTCACCCATCTTATCCATCTCATGCCTTTCTTATCATCATAGAGAGGGATGAGCTTGAGGTTTCGGTACTCTGACTTGAGTTTGTCTTTTGGAACATTGGTCATCAGCGCCACTTCATGGCCCTCTTCCAATAAGCCTTTTACCCAGTTTAAAGCCTGTACGGCAGCCCCGCCGGTAGGTTTTTCATTTTCTAACAGCAGGTTGATTATCTTATCATCGTAAAAAAGAAATCGTGACATATCAAAAGTTTTTTGAACTGGGTAATTCAAAAACCTTTCCATTTTTAAAAAAGAAAGCCGGATCCCCGGCTTTTACTTATACTAAGTTCTCTTTAAAAATCTGAAATCTTTCTACAAACTGCTTGGCAGCAGGGCTGTTGCTGACGAGATAGCTCTGGAGCAATCCTGACTCACTTTTGAGGTTTATTCTGGCGTATTCCAGCACTGGCACCATGTTATTGACTTTAAAGCGAAGATCTCTTTTGCCGTTTTTATTGACTTTTTCCCAAGTCTTCCCTACGATAGTGGCGTCTACGGGTGGCAGGTCAAATTCTGTCCAAATTTGTTGCTTATATTCCAATTCCAGATCCTGGAATCGAAGTATGCCCAGCCTATCGTTTAACCCCTTCACCAAAGCAAAACCGGGATAAATATATAAATCCTCGCCTTTCTTGTTGTGAAAGTGCATGGCATTGGCAGTGGCGTGAATAAAGTCTAATTTTGCATAGTTCAAGAGTATTCTTTCTCGATTTTGACTTATTTCATTCGCCTGTCTTTTATCGTCGAACTTATTTGGTGTGCAAGAACTGATGTCCCAGATATTTTCTGCGTTCAAAAGTCCAAAATACGCTTCCATTAACTTTTTGTAATCATATTCCATGCTTTTGTCCATATCTAGGGAAAGGTCAATATGGCAAACGTCCAAATCTTCCTCAATTTCCCTGACAGTCTCTTGAGCCTGTTTTACTTCCTCATCAAACTTGCTGATGAGAAAGCCTACAAGAAGCAATCGGCCAATCGTGCGTGAAATTTTTTTATGCTTTAAGTTTTTCTTGGCCTTGTGAAGTTCTGTTTGAAGTCTTCCCCTTTCTTCATAGCAGGCTGAAAGGTTATGGGCCAATTCTCCCAGCTCGCTAGAAGTGTATTCGCTTGGACATGCATCGTACAGTAGGTCATCTATTTCCTCAAGGGCGATGTGTTCAGAAGTTAGGATTTGGGTGGAGGAGGGTTTTCTGCTTCTTCCAATTCTTTTTCGGTCATAAATCCCAGTGCCAGGAATGCCTGTATTTAAAAAACTTCCATTACGGCCAATATTGACGCTAGCACCGGGTATGCCTATAGTTGTGCTAATACCGGTCTTACTGAAATTGAGAGTGACACCGGGGAATAACTTGGTTCTTTTTCTGAACTTCATAAAAGGGGAATTTAGAGTGATAAAAAATTTATTTTAAAAAAAGGTGAAAGGAACTGCGTAAGGCAGTAAACCAATTGCTAATCTAATATATTGATTATTCGTGGCTTATAAAAGTATTTTTACCAGAAATTATCAAAAAAGGACTAACTTAAAAGTGTAATAGGGATAAATATGCTTTGAAAAGTGATAATACTTCGGGTAAATGGGTTCTAAAGTTAATTTTTTAATCTAAAAATTTTTATAAAAAGCTATTCAAACTATTGGAAAGTTCAAAAATATCACCGTATATTAGCACTGAAGATCAAGGAGGGAGATTGGCTATTTTTTTGCTTTCTTCAACAAAAAATATTTGTTCTTTAAAATTGATTTTGATTATGTACCCGAAATTCTATTATTTAAGCTGTATTTTTTGCGCTTTACTTTTAGCCACCTCATGCCAGCAAAAAGCGCTGGTAGGGGAAAGCAACGACCGATTTGATGTGAGAAATGTGCGAGACTCCATTCACTTGGGTGAATACAATGAGATCGCAGAATTGAAGCTTAACCTTACCAAGGACCATTTCCTCAAAGAAGTTAAGCTCAATGTAAGTTCTCAGGATACATTACAGAGTCTGAGAGTTTACCAAATGGTGGAGAGTGGCACAGGATTGCAGAAACTTCCCATTGCGGCACTAAATGAAGTGACCGGTGAGATAGTGGTATATTTGGATAAGGATCTTTCGGCTGGGGAACATACTCTTGTAGTAAGTATTTATCCCAAGGAAAAAAGTGTTGACCAGGATGTGAGGGTAAGCTTTGACCATATCCTGTCAGATAAAGGTAGAATAAACAATTCAGCCGATGTAGGGCCTGGAGTATATAATATTAAACGGATTACCATTCCCTTGGAGATGATTCAAGAGGATATAGAGATTGAGGGATAACTTTTTCAACTGGGATTGATTGATTTTTTATAAAAAATCAAAGACTCCGCGGCTTCTGGCTGCGGAGTTTTTCTTTATACCAGACAGTTGTCCAGTACCATTTCCAAATACTCATTTTCACTCATCAGCTGTATGTCATCCCTTAACTCTCTTTGCTTAAGAAAAGAGGCTACCTTTTCGGGACCGACATTTTCGCTACCATACACCAATAAATTTGTTTTACCATTGACGGCTGCTTGCACACGGAAGCCCATATTTGAAGCATAAGTTGCCAATTCCATTCTCCTGATTTGAAAAATACCGGAAAAAACTACCCTGCCCATCTCATTGCCAGTGTTGGCATTGAGGGCTGCAAATGACTCTATTCTGTTCCAGTCTTGCTGAACCAGTACTGTGTCGCGGGTGTGGCCACGCCAAAAGATAATCTGATGGCCATTTAGCTCAATCTCTCCCGTTTCCATGAGCTCCTGCGCCAAAGGATTTTTTAATTTCCGGTCCTTTTTCATCAGCTTGTCATATTCCAGACAGTACTCATCGGCCAGGTTCATAAGGTTTTCGTATTCGCTATCGCAGCAGTCCTCCACATATCTCCTGTATTCTAAATATTCCATGAAATAATTGTAGTCCTCGGTATCCTCACAATTTGCCTCAGAAATTAGGGGAGATAAAAACAATACAGGCTCGAGTCTGCAGACATCAAAGTCACTATTAATAAGGTTGTGTACGGTCCGTTCCCATGAGCTTACTTTGTCCACAAAGGCTTTCACTATGAACTCCGAGTCGCGATGGTGTGGTTTCATGCCGGCCACAAATGCCTTGTAGCACTCCGGAATGGAGGTTTCAGGTGTGAAATGCAAGGTCAGCTCAAGGGCTCTCCTTACCAATTGATTGTTGAGTTGAATAGTCATATTGGGCTTATAAAAAATCAGGTGTAAAAATTTTAGTCCAAGGTACTTAAAAGTTTAATAATAAGTGTCATAAATCTTTTAAAACTAAAAAAAGCTTACACGGAAAGTGTAAGCTTTTTGGTGTGTACCCGGAAGGATTCGAACCCTCAACCCTCAGAGCCGAAAAAACCCCTTAAAAACGCTCTAAACCCACTTTTTATAATTAAGACCGTAGTTTAAAATCCTTGTTTCTGCATGTTTTGTGACTAAATTGCGACTAGATTTTCATGGGTAAAAACGGCATTTCCAGCTAGTTTAGACGGTTTTTTAGCCTTTTTTATCTGTGGACTGTGACTAAATTTTAAACCCTTAAAAAAGCGATTATGAACATCAAGCCAATTCTGAAAAATGTAAGCGCAAAGACAGGAGTGGGTACAGTGTATGTAGGTGTTGATTTCTACAACCTTAGCAGTAGGGAGCAGGTGTTTTTTAAAACCCCTATCAAGATTGAAAAGAAGTACTGGAATCCTGCTGGTAAAATCAAACTGCACCCAAACAGGAAGGAACTAACCGACCATTTAAACAGGGAGATTAAGGAAGTATTCAGCTTGATTGATACCCTGAAAGCCAAAGGTGAAGAAGTGACAGCCGATAGCCTTAAAATGACTAAGGAAGTGAAGAGGGTAGGGGTGAAGGATTTGATTACCCTTTCAAAGGAATATGTTTCTTTAAGGATGGACTTTAAGCAACCCATGAAAAGGAAGTTCAATAATCTTATTACGAGAATGGAAGATTTCACCAAGGGTAAGAAGCTGTATTACTCCCATATAAATCAAAGGTGGGTAAACACCTTTATTAAATACCTACAGACAGAATTTCCAAAACATGAAAACCCACAGCTAAGAAAGGTACAGTCACCTTCTACAATCCACAAGAGCTTTAGGTTGCTGATTCAGATTCTGAACCATTACCATAAAACAGGGCTGATTGATGATAAATTTAAGAACCTGAATTTCCCCAAAACCTTCAGGCAAAAGAAAATGGTTTTTGTGGAAGATGAAATAAAGCAGATACTAGGATTCAACCCACCGACTAAGTCCCTTCAAAAGGTAAAGGATTTAGCCCTTCTGCAACTGTTTACAGGGCTAAGGTATTCTGATGCAGTTAAGGTGAACAAAGCCAATATTATAAACCAACAGCTTCACATTACAGCCACCAAAACACACCAAAACATTTACATTCCGCTTCACCCTGCATTAGTGCAGTTGTTTGAAAAATACAATTACGATTTCTCACCTCTGAAAATCAGTAACCAGAAATACAATAAATACCTTAAGACGCTGGTGGAAGAAGCAGGGGTCACCAGTAAGGCAGAACATGTGATTTTTAAGGATGGGGAACATGTCACAGTCCAAATGTTTAAATATGAGCTGGTAGGGAGCCACACCTTCAGAAGAACCTTCATTACCAATGCCATTATTAAAGGTATTCCACTGCATGTTATCCAATCCATTACGGGACATACCACCTTAGACCAGCTAACAGAATATGTGAACATAGCAGACAGCATTAAGGCTAGGGAAATCCATAAAATGAATGAGCTGTTTAAGGTGGCTTAAAAAGTAGGTGCTTTTTGACACTAAACAAAGAAATGAGCCACTGTAGAAAGGTGGCTCTTTCAATTTATTTCAAAATACTTTTTAAGAACATACCCAGCTTTAGGTTCACAGGTATCTTTATCAAGGTATGTAATATGGAAGTAATTATGATAGATTTCCACTACAGTTACTTTTTGACCTTTATACACCAAACCAATTATCTGCGAGTCTTCTTTTGGAACGAACATTAAATCAACATCCACCTTCGCCAATGTTGAGCTATAAATTGGTCTTACCTCCTGTTCAATCTTTTCAAAAAGGCTTTTTTGCAAATTTTCAATTGACACCTTTGTTTCTTCCACAGCTTGTTTATTACTAACATCAGTTAATATCGAAACCATTCCTTGAAGAAAGGAAAGTAATGTTAAAATGTACATCACCTTATCTGTAATTGGCAATTCCTTAAATTTGCCCACAAAATCAAAACCCAGAAATGTAGAAATCAAATTTTCAACACCCTGTTTTATTGATAACTGTGACGATTCAAGTTCATCAGGTTGCTTAAGTATGATTTCCCCATTTTCTTCTGCTGAAATCCGTTCTACCACCATCCTCTCCCAATCAATATTATTAAAAGGTGATTCCTTTAGCAGGTCATTAATTTTAGCTAAATTACTGTTTAAAAGAATTTTGCTATATGAAAAACCAGGATTGTTTAAAAAGGGATTAATCCCAATTGACTTTGAAAGGGAATGAAAAGGAGATACGCTTGCCAAAATCGACCTATTCCAAATTGCCATAGCGTTATTCAAATTCTTGGCATTTTCTGCCATCACTTTTTGAAAAGCATCCAACCCAGATAAGTCAATTTTTGAAGTAATCTGTGATTCTAAGGATTTGGTAATTTGCTGAAGAGCAGAAAGCATTTGATTAGTCTCTTCTACTTTTGTCCTTAAATGGATATTACTGAAAACTTGTTGACTGTGTATCATACCCTTACTGTTGAAAAAGTAAAACTAAGAAAATATTTTAATCATACACACCTCAAAACCCTACCTTCCAGTAGGGTTTTTCTTTGTCAAAAATAATTAACTTTTTCCTTGACTGGTATTCAATAAAACATTATCTTTGT
>NZ_JAHCMY010000007.1:0-195559 GCF_018449405.1 Litoribacter ruber | reverse complement strand
AGTAGGTCGCCGCCTTCCTTTATTAAGCAAAGCCTTCAGAGTGATCTGGAGGCTTTTTTGCGTTTAGGGCTTTTAAAGGGATGCACGTGACGGCGGGCAGGGTTTCTCGGAGTTCATAGGGGAAATTCACGGAGTTTTTTGGTCAAGTGATTTATCCCCAAAATTGCCGACCTTATAAAATATATCCATTTAGTTGGATTAATATCCCAGCTACTTCCTAATTAGGGAATTATGTTGCAGTTTTGCACCAAATAATTATTGATATGGCTATTATATTTCAATCTCTAGCGATAATAGACCCATCGGGTATCAAGGATCCCTCCGATTTTATTTTTGATGAGCAGAACGGCTTACGTGAACTGAAAGGAGAAAACATTCCGGCTGATGCGGTAAATATTGATTGTAAAGGGTTGTATGCTTCCCAAGGGTGGGTTGACTTAAATTGTTTCAATGGAGAACCGGGCTTGGAATACAAGGAGGACTTGGAGTCATTAGGTGAAGGCTTGTCCAAAGGCGGTTTTGTTAAAGCGGTTTTGTTACCTAACACTGATCCAGCCATTCAGACTAAAAGTGATGTTGAGTTCTTGAAGACAAGAACCAAGGATTTTTTTTCCAAGATAATTATTCAAGGAGCCCTTACTAAGGATACTAAAGGGGAGGATTTTACAGAGATCCTGGATTTGGCCAATAGTGGTGTCAAAGTATTTGGGGATGGTTTGAAGCCTTTGGCCAACTCTGACCGGCTGATGAAAGCTCTCCAATATTTGCAGAAATTTGATGGGATTGTGTTTGATCACAGCTATGATCCTTTACTGGCAATTTTCGGTCAGATGCACGAGGGTGAGGCTAGTACAAGGTTAGGGATGAAAGGGATTCCGCCATTGGCCGAGGAAGTAGCCATTCAGAAGAATATTGAGATTTTAAAATATACCGGGGGCAGACTTCACTTCCAAACCGTTAGTACCATAAAATCAGTTGAATTGATCAGAGAGGCTAAGAAAGAAGGACTGGCTGTGACGGCTGATGTATCGCTTTATCAATTGCTATTTTCTGATGAAGATTTGGCTACGTTTGATACCAACATGAAAGTGAAACCTCCTTTTAGAGGTGAGAGTGAGAGGGAGGCCCTACTCGGAGGGTTGAAAGATGGGACAATCGATGCCATTGTTTCCAATCATAGGCCTCATGATTTTGATGCTAAACATATTGAGTTTGATTTTGCTGGACATGGTATGCTAGGGCTTCAGACATTTTTGCCGGGGCTGATCCAATTGGAAAAAGAACTGGGATGGCCATTGCTTATTGAAAAGGTCACTTCAGGGCCAAATAAAGTTCTTGGTGAGAGTGAAGATAACTCTTTGGTGATTTTTGATCCTAAAAAGAAATGGGAATTCAATTCCAAAACTAATACTTCTAAATCCAACAATTCACCTTGGTTTGGAAAAGAGCTTACCGGTCAGGTTAAGTATTTAATTAACCGAAACAAGTACATTAAAATTAATGAATAGGTATTTACTATCCTCCTATAAATTCGGATTAGCAGCCGGTGTTTTGGGTGCATTAGCTTTCTGGGTTTTGAAGCTTTCTAATTTGGAGCCTGTAAGCTTCACCTTGATATTTGGATACATGGTAATACCTGTATTCCTATTTCTTGGCATAAAAAATTTCAGAGACTACCATAACGATCAAGAGCTTTTCTTTGCCCAAGGAATGACAGTGGGCTTCTTCATCTACAGTATTTTCGGATTGTTTTTAGCGAGTATGGTCAGCATGTTTTTGATGTTTCAACCTGAAATTTTCAATGAATATATTCAGATGAATCTGGATTTCTTAGTTCAGCGCAAGGATCAAATCACAGAGGAGATGGGGCTATCAACCTATGAAAGTCTTTATCAAAGTTCTCTTGACAATACTGTCTCGGACATTTTCTTCGATTATTTGGCAAAAATCACCATCTTTGGATTATTATCTACGATTATAATCTCCGTGATTTTAAAACAGTCCAAGATCTGAATTTATGGAAAATTACAATGGAAATTCTGATGTCGAAGTAGGAGCAGCCCCTTTTCAAGCTGCTTTCAAGACAGGAATAGTTTTGGGTCTGATCACTGTGGTGGCATACTTTATCCTTTATTTCATTGACTCCACTCTATTGGCTTCAGGGTATGTAGGGCTGGTACTCGTGGCTGTCATGGTAGGGGTGATCATGATTTTCGGGATCGAATACCGAAAAGAGTTGGGGGGCTATATGACTTTTGGTGTGGCCTTTCAATTTGTGTTTATTGCCTTGTTGATCAGCAGTCTTATTAGCACTGGCGGAAATGTTCTATTATTTCACATAATTGACCCAAACCTTCCAACTGTTTTGGCAGACGCCCAAATGGAAAGCACATTGGCTATAATGGAGCGGTTTGGTGGGGCTGGGGCCATAGGGGGTGAAGAAATTGATAAATTGAGGGAAGGGTTTTATGATAACTATACCATTGTAGGAATGATCAAAAGTTTGGGTGTGTCTGTAATCATTTCTGCGATTCTTGCTTTAATTTTGGGTGCCATTCTTAAGAAGAGAGATAAATCATTGGATTATTAATACATGCTTCAAATATCAGTAGTTATCCCTGTTTACAATGAAGAGGAATCCCTTCCTGAGTTAGCCGAATGGATTGGCCGCGTAATGGGGGAGAACGGATTTTCCTATGAAGTAATTTTTGTAAATGACGGAAGCCGTGATAATAGCTGGGAAGTGATAAGCATGCTGGCTCAAAAAAACGGGCACTTGAAAGGTGTTGGTTTTACCAGGAATTATGGTAAATCGGCGGCTCTTGATATCGGTTTTCAAAAAGCCAAAGGGGAAGTCGTAATCACCATGGATGCCGACCTACAGGACAGTCCTGACGAAATACCTGGGCTCTACTATATGGTAACCAAAGAAGGGTATGATATTGTGTCGGGCTGGAAGAAAAAGCGCCACGATCCAATAGGGAAGACCATTCCATCCAAATTCTTTAATGGTGTGACCAGCATGATTTCAGGAATTGATCTGCATGACTTCAATTGTGGACTCAAAGCCTATAAGAATAAGGTGGTGAAAAACATCCATGTGTATGGAGAAATGCACCGCTATATCCCATTAATTGCCAAATGGAATGGGTTTAGCAAAATCGGGGAAAAAGTCGTTGAGCATAGACCACGCAAATATGGGTACACCAAATTTGGAATGGAAAGGTTCGTTAACGGGTTTTTGGATCTGATTTCTGTGTCCTTTGTAAATAGGTACAAAAGAAAACCTATGCACTTTTTCGGCTCATTGGGGTCGCTATCCTTTTTTTCCGGATTTATAATCACCCTTTGGCTGATCTTTGAGAAAATTTATGGACTTAAGAAGGGGATTCCCGTTCGGGAAATCACCGAGCAACCCACATTTTTCCTGGCTTTGGTGGCACTTATTATTGGGGTTCAGCTTTTTCTGACAGGTTTTTTGGCTGATATGATGGCTTCCAATAATGTGCGGAAAGCAGATTACAATATAGAACAAGAGGTTAACTTTGATGCTTGATGTTATTCAGCATAATCATACCTGTTTATAACCGCCCGCTTGAAATAAAAGAATTACTTGAAAGTCTCAACCAGCAGTCTTTTCGAGATTTTGAAGTTATCATCGTGGAAGATGGTTCCTCTGTCACATGTAAGGAAATATGTGGGAGTTTTGCCCAATATTTTCCAATCACCTATTATTTTCAGAAAAATTCAGGTCAAGGTTTTGCCCGGAATTTTGGAATGAAGCAAGCTTCCGGAGATTTTTTTGTCCTTCTGGATTCCGATTGTATTGCGCCTCCAAATTATTTGAAGATTGTTGCTGAGAGTTTGGAACTAAGACAGCTTGATGCTTTTGGTGGGCCCGATGCCGCTGAGGAGAACTTCTCCCCATTGCAAAAGGCCATCAATTTCAGTATGACTTCCCTTTTTACCACCGGAGGAATTAGGGGGAAATTGCCGGATCCATCCAAATATCAGGCAAGGGGGTATAATATGGGGCTTTCTAGAAAGGCCTTTGAAGAAACACAGGGTTTTGTAGATCCGAATAAAGGGGAAGATATTGAGCTGAGTATCCGATTGCAAAAGCTCGGCTTTAAGCTGGAATTAATAGCAGATGCTTTTGTTTATCACAAAAGACGAAACACCTTTTGGTCTTTTATTAAGCAAAGTTATTCGTTTGGGAAAAATAGAGTCAATGTAAGTAGGTTTCATCCCGAGGCCATCAAGATCGTGCATTTGCTTCCTTTCTTCTTTCTATTGGGAGTCTTCAGTCTTCCAGGGTTGTTTTTGTTTAGGGAAAACCTGTTTTATCTAGGAGTGGGGTTACTAGGTCTCTGGAGTCTGGGTTTGATGATTACTTCCACAATCGAAAACAAATCCTTATTTATCGGCCTGCTGTCACTTCCTGTGGCGTTTGGGCAGCTTTTGGCTTATGGTGCTGGATTGGCCAGTGAAAGCCTGCGGAAAGCAAGCAAAGGCTAAGTTTAACCTTTGGTGCAATAATAGATGATTTCATTAATTGGAAGGGCGTGCTTTTCGACCAGTTCCTTTGGCAGTGTTTGAACATAGTTGTCCTCAGATACTCTCAAGCCTGATTTGCTCAGTCGGCTGGCATAATCCAAACCGTACTTCCTGACATGGTCACGTTGGCCAAATAAACGCTCCCTTTCGGCTGGGTCGGTGATTGTTTTATCCTCCAGGGTTTCGGGCAGTGGGTACACCGGGGATTGTACTATTCCCCATCCATCTTTTTTGAGCACACGGTTGATTTCCCGGCAAGCGGCAATATCATCGTCCACATGCTCCATTACATGGTTGCAAAATACTACATCAAAAGTTTCGTCTTCAAAAGGGATTTGGTGGATGTCCATCTTTACCTTGGCTAAAGGGGACTCCAAGTCACCTGTGATATATTCCAAGTTATCCATAGCCTCAAACTTGTCGATAAAGCAGAGCTCTGGAGCCACATGGAGTACTTTTAGTGGCTTCTTAAAAAAAGGAGTTTTTTCCTGTAAGAACAAATACATCAACCTGTGCCTTTCCAGGGCCAGGCAATTTGGACAAAGTGCATTGTCTCTTCCTTTTCTTCCATAAGGAAGGAATTTTTTGAATCCGCTATCGCAAACCGTACATATAACCTTGTCTCCCTTGTAAACCACGGCCATTATTCGCAACACTTTATGGCTGACGAGTTGGAGGTACTTGCGTGGCACGTAGCGGATGACAAAGCTGATGATTGATTTCATGGGTTCAATAAAGTTTAGGGCAAGTTACTAAACAAATGGCAAAAGAGCTTGTGTATGGAGGCTTTGATATTTCTTTCAATGGCAAAATGCTCGTGCCATCGGGATGGTATTTAGGTGATAAAGGCTTAACTTTGAGGCAAATCCGGACTCGGTATTCTCTATCGATCCCTATCTCACACAAATTACAGTATTCAAACCAAATCTTATGGCTAAAAATCTCCTGATTGTACTCGGATGTACCGCTGTTGTCATTATGATTTTGTATAAAGTCTTTTCTCCAGGAAAAAGTACGGAGGGGTCAGACCTTATTGTAGCTGCTAAAAAAGGCAAGTTCAAAGTGGAGATTACTACCACGGGAGAATTGCGTGCGCAACGGTCGGTGAAAATCATGGGGCCTCAAAGGGCACGTGAATTCCGATTGAGCCAGCTGAAAATAGAGCAGATTGTAGATGAGGGGACGGTGGTGAAAGAAGGGGATTTTATAGCTTCCTTAGATAAGTCGGATCTTTTCGGAAAAGTAAGCGATGCACAGGGGAAGCTCGACCAGGTCAAGTCCCAATATGAGCAAACCCAACTGGATACAGCCCTGTCTTTGAGACAGGATAGGGATAATCTGATAAACCTTACCTACCAAGTAGAGGAGCAGCAGCTGGTGTTGGACCAGTCCCAATATGAGCCTCCTGCTACAATAAAGCAATATGAGTACAATCTGGCCAAGGCCAAAAGGGATTTAAAACAAGCCGAAGAAAATTACAAAATCAAATTCAATCAAGCAGTCGCTAAAATGGCCGAAGTAGCCGCTAACTTAAGAAAAGAGGAAAGGGAATTTAAGCAGATGGAGGCGATGCTGGATGAATTTACCATTTATGCCCCACAGGATGGAATGGTCATTTATGAAAATGGCTGGGATGGCAACAAAGTAGGCCCAGGGTCCAGTATCAGTGCCTGGAATCCCGTGGTGGCGACATTGCCAGACCTGACGTCCATGTTGAGCATTACCTATGTCAACGAGGTGGATATCCGGAAAGTGAAAGTAGGGCAAAAAGTGGAACTGGGAATGGATGCCTTTCCTGAGAAGAGGCTCTCAGGAAGAGTGACACGTGTAGCAAATGTAGGGCAGCAGAGGTCAAATTCCGATGCGAAAGTATTTGAGGTCACCATTCTTGTCAATGAAAGTGATCCAGTAATGAGGCCAGCCATGACCACCAGCAATAATATTATTGCAGATGAATTGACCGAGGCGGTATATGTGCCTCTAGAAGCTGTTCATGTGGAAAATGATAGTATAAATTATGTTTTGCTCAACAATGGCGTGAAACAAGAAGTGAAATTAGGCCTATCCAATACCAATGAAGTGGTGATCCAAAAAGGGTTAAACTCTGGGGATAGGGTTTATCTTTCCACCCCCAAATGGAATAGCGACAAGCCGGTCAAATTGCTGAAAGAGCTGGATGGAAAAAGGGAGGATGAAGTGTTGGAGCATGGGGTGACGCATCTCGGTAAATAGTAAAACGGTAAATTTTGAGTCAAGAATCATTTAGATTTCGTGAAAGGCTGCTCGCCAATTTCTATATAGCGGTTGAGGCCGTTATTGCTAATCGGCTGAGGTCGTTTTTGACTGCCCTAGGGATTATTTTTGGGGTGGCGGCCGTCATTGCCATGCTCGCCATCGGCAATGGCGCCCAGCAGGAAATCATGGAGCAAATTAAACTGGTGGGGGTGAATAACATCATCGTCGAACCGATAGTTGATCAAATAGAGGAAAAGGTTGGAGACGATAATTCACAAGGAGAGGAAAAGAAAAAGTTTTCGCCCGGTCTTAGAATGTTGGATGTAGAGTCTATCCAAGAGGCCATTCCCGGCGTAAAGAATGTTAGTCCAGAAGTGATGGTTGATACTTATATCGTTAAGGATGGCAACCGGCGATCTGCGAAGCTGGTAGGGGTGATGCCATCCTACTTTGAGGTGAATAACTTTTCAATTCAGGAAGGGAAAATGTTCACTAAAAACAATCTGACTAAAGGGGACCCCGTCTGCCTGATTGGCCGGGGGGTACAGACGAAGTTTTTCAGCAAAGAAAATCCTATAGGTAAAAAGATCAAATGCGGAAATCAATGGCTTACTGTGGTAGGGGTGATGGAGGAAAGAAAGGTCTCCGAGGATAATATAGGGAAGTTAGGGATACGGGATTTGAATATGGATGTGTATATACCTATTCAATCCATGTTTGTAAGATATAAAAACCGGGATCTAGTCACTTCATCTGGTTTGATCCAGGGAGGGGGAAGAAGGTATTCGGGCACTGAAAGTCCTGCCGTAAATATGGGGAATCTGTCGAACTACCATCAATTGGATAGGTTGGTTGTGCAGGTTGAGGATAGCCGTTCCTTGTCTCCGACCGCCGATGTGATCAACAGGATGCTGAGCAGGCGCCATAATGGGGTTGTGGACTTTGAAATCACGATTCCTGAGCTGTTGCTGAAGCAACAGCAGCGTACCCAGCACATTTTTAACATCGTACTTGGAGCCATTGCAGGTATATCATTATTAGTTGGGGGTATTGGCATTATGAACATCATGCTGGCCTCAGTGATGGAAAGAATAAAAGAAATCGGACTAAGGCTTTCGTTGGGAGCAAAAAAATCCGATATTGTAAATCAGTTTTTATTCGAAGCGGTCATGATTAGTGTTAGTGGGGGTGTGATTGGAGTAATCTTGGGAATTGTTTTAGCGGATGCTGTGGCAAGATTTGGAGAATTTCCAACGATTGTAAGCTTCAGCTCTGTTGTGATTTCCTTTAGCGTGGCCGCTACGGTGGGGTTAGCCTTTGGGATAGCACCTGCAAGAAAAGCTGCTAAACAAGATCCAATAACATCGTTAAGGTATGAGTAAACTTATTTGGGTGAGGCGCTTTTGCTTTGCCGCATTTTTATTGCCCACTTCATTATTTGCACAAGAGACTTCCGTTTTTTCCCTAGAGGATATCGTGGCAAGGGCAAAGGCACAGTCTCCCGCCGCATTGCGCGAAGAGACAGTCCGGGAAAACAGGTATTGGGAATACAGGCTTTTCAGGGCTGATTACAACCCGCAATTGAGGCTCAACGGGATTTTTCCCCAGTATCAACAAGCCTTCAACAGAGTGGAGCAACCAGACGGCTCTATAGCCTTCCGCCCTGTTCAGCAAAATTTGGTAGATATGGAATTGGGGCTTCAGCAGGTGATTGCTCCTACTGGCGGTATGATTTCGGTCAACTCCTCAACGAGTAGGTTTGATAATTTCTTCACTTCTCCAGGAATGCCCCAGACCCAATGGAGCGGGGTTCCAGTCAATGTTAGACTCGAACAACCCATTTTTGCATTCAACCGGTTTAAGTGGAATCGCAAAATTGCCCCCTTGCGCTATGAGGAAAGTAAAAGGGATTATGTAGAAGGCATGGAGGAAGTGAGCCAAACAGCTGCGCAACTGTTTTTCAACTATTTGGTGGCACAGGTGGATTTGGAAATTGCTGAAAAAAATCTAGAAAACACGGAGGAGATCTATAAGATTGAAAAAGGTCGATATGAAATCGGGACTACCTTTGAGGATAAGCTTTTGCAGGTGGAGCTTCAGGTCCTTCAGGCCAAGCAGGCTATGGCGCGAGCTAGGTTGGATATGGAAACCTCTGCTTTGGGGTTGAAATCTTTTATTGGGATGAATGAAGCCGCGGACCTTAAGCTTATTTTGCCTACCGATATTCCCGATTTTGAGGTCAATGTAGGTAGGGCGATAGATTTGGCATTTCAGAACAGGGCCGATGCACTTGGTTTTGAGAGAAGGGTGTTAGAGGCCGATGCGAATGTGGCGGAAGCTCGGGGCTCAAGGTTTCAAATGAATCTGAGGGCCAGTTATGGTTACAACAATGCCGCCTTGAACTGGGCGGAAATTTATGCAGATCCCAATACCCAGGCGCTAGTGAATATGACCTTGAGTGTGCCTGTGTTGGATTGGGGGAGAAATCGGGCCCGGATGGAGGTTTCCAAAGCCAATAAGCGGTTGGTTGAGTACACGGTTCAACAGGACATGATAAATTTTGAGGAGCAGATTTTTACTAGGGTCAAGAATTTCAACATGCTCAGAGACCGTCTTGAAATCACCGAGGCGTCTGATCAAGTGGCGGATAAACGGTATGAAATCGCGCGAAATCGCTACCTGAGCGGTAAGGTGAATATCACTGATCTTAATATTGCACAGCAGGAAAAAGATGCCAACAGGAGGGAGTTTGTCAACTCGCTCAGGGAATATTGGATGGCTTACTATCAATTGAGACAACTGACCCTTTATGATTTTGAAAATGGACAATTATTGTATGTGCAGGACGAGGATTGAGTAGTGTTTTACAAAAAACATAGGGAAGGTTGCTAAGGAAAAGACGGTCAATCTTTTTTCTTTGGCAACCTCCCAGCTTTTTTTAGGGCTTCGTGGATTAAATATTCGATTTGCCCATTGGTACTGCGGAATTCATCTGCAGCCCATTTCTCCACGGCTTTCATCATGTCTTCGTTCAATCTAAGGGCAAATGGTTTTTTACTTGGCATGCTTGTGTGCTTTAAATTGCTCGATAATCAGGGCAGCTTCCTCCGGCTTGCTGGTGCCGATGATGAATTTCTGCTTTGCAGTTACCACTTTTATGCCATGCTTGCCGGCCACATTGTAAAGCCAGGCATCTGCATTGAACCTGATGCCCCAGCCTCCGAATTGCAGCAGGGAATTGTAAGTGATTAACTCCATCGTTTCGATTTCGTCAAAGGAGTATTTTCTCCAGGAGTTGATAATGGGTGTATACTTGTAAAACAACTGTCCATTGACCACTCTGGTCTGAAGCCTCATTGTTAGAAATAGCAGCAGCACCGAAATGACCACCAGGAGTGGGTAGGCCTGAGTGAAGGTCTTATTCTGGTCCCAATTAATAGCCACTTCATATCCTACATACAAGGTCAGGACTCCCAATAGCATCCAGATCCAAGGCTGTCGGAATCTCTGGGTTTCTTCAAATTGGGTTGCTTTCATTTGCAGACAATTTTTCTTCTTCGAATTCGACTATCATTTTTTGAAATGCTTCAACTTCATTGATGCTGAAGACTAGCTTTTGTTCGGGGAGGTGCACCACCAAAATATGGTCGGTCAGGAACCTAAAGGTCTTGTCCTTTGTCCAAAGGGCTCTCCATTTATCTTTTTGCTCATCAAGCAGTCCCCCGTCCCTTTTGATTTGCAGGGAGACGATGTCTTCCCTTTTGAATTTGCGGGTTCGGTTGATGAAAGGCGGAAACCTATAGCTCAAATGGTATTGGTCCAGCCGCAATTCCAGCCTAAGGTTAAAAACCAACCAAGTGGCAAATATAACGGCCGCAAATACCAGTAACAAGGCGTAATGACCATCTTCTCCAAGCTGCCCAGTGAAATAAAGCACCGTCATCAAGGCTAATACTGGAAATTCCAATATGGGTACCACGTAAACCAGAAAGGTGCCCCTGAAGCTGACTTTATCCTTTGCGACCATTATTAAGGATTAAGCGTGCCGACGTTCAATACTGGATTGGCACTTTTATCAGAGCAAAGCACCACCATGAGGTTGCTGACCATCGCAGCGCGTTTTTCCTCCTCAAAGTTGATGATGCCTTTTAGCTTTAGGTCTTCCAGTGCCATTTCTACCATACCTACTGCTCCGTCTACGATTTTTCTTCTGGCTGCTACGATGGCTGTCGCCTGTTGCCTTTGCAGCATAGCCGATGCGATTTCTGAAGCATATGCCAAATGTGAAATTCTCGCTTCGATTACCTTTATGCCTGCATGTTTAAGCCTATCGGAAATTTCTGCTTCCAGAGAATGGTTGACTTCCTCCACTCCTGATCTCAGGGTGACTTCAGCCTCAGGGGCTTCAAAATCATCATAAGGGTAAAGTCCGGCCATTTTACGCACAGCGGCATCCGACTGGAGGTGTACAAAGTTCTCATAATCTTGCACGTCAAAAGATGCTTTAAAAGTGTCCTCAACTTGCCAAACCACAATGGTACCCACCATGACCGGGTTTCCGATTTTGTCATTGACCTTGAGTGGTTTGTTTTCAAAGTTTCTGACCCTAAGAGATATTTTATTTCTGGTCATGAAAGGGATGACCCAAAAGAATCCAAAAGCTTTGACGGTTCCTTTATATGCCCCAAATAGTAATAGCACCATAGATTTGTTGGGTTCCACGATGAAGAAACCCGGGATGACAAACAAAAAAGCCACGCTACTTATTAAGCCAAAAATATGGAGCTGGTTGACAAAGAGTAAAATTGCTAGTCCGAGAAGGGCCAAAGCTGCCACCACCATGATGTAGCCGGAAATGGGTTTGATGATTCTTTCCATATTATTATGATGTTAAAATGATATCATTACAATGTACGAGTAATTTTTGTGAAAGTTTACTTTTCGGGGAAAAAGCAGTTTATAAATATCCATTTACCAAGGAGTAATAAGACACTCCAAGGAGGAGAAGGAGTTATGATGTGAAGAGGGTAAGTACTTTTTAAACTAAATCGGTGGGTTTTCAATAGTTATTGCTATTTTAGTTAAAAAAAGACATGACGCGATTTTTACTAGGATTTCTAATGTTTGGTTTTGCCTGTTCCCCAAAGCCAGAGGAAACGGAAATTAACCAGGGAAAGCTAGAGGAGTTAATTGTGGGGGATTTTGTGCTGGAGAAGGATTTGGAGACAAAATACATTTATGACATTCAGGTTATTGAAGAGGATGATGTTAAAATGGTTTTTTATAAAAACCCCATTTCTGCTAAAAAGGCTACGATCTATAATTTCCATGAAGTTTATACAGGCAAGTTAAAGTATCAAGTGGCTATTCCATGGGAAGGTCCGGATGCTTTAAAAGGAGGGGCGACAGCCATGTTCCCAACGGGGAAAAATAGCGTCATTGCATTAAGCAAAAATGGAAATGTTGGAGCCTATGATTCTCTTGGAAAAAAAGTTTTAGAAATGGAGTTGGATTTCCACCTTTCCTCGCATTCTTCCGATTATGTAAGTTTTAGTAGTGTACATGGTTTGATGGGGTATCAGAATGGCTGGCTCCAGGTAGGTCAGGACCCCTCCAATGTGTTGAAGAATTTTGACCCGAAGGCTAGATTGATGAGTTCTTAGTTCCCTTTGGAATTTACCAATTGGTTGACTTGGATCAATATGGAAACTGGTGAGGTAAAGCACAGTGATTTTTTGGCTCCCAAGGGTTATGAGGATTTCAAGCATGATCTAACAGCAACCGTCCTTCATGGAGCCCATGACCCACACAGGGATTTTTATTACTTGTCATTTCCCTACTCAGACTCACTTTACCAATTGCAAAACCATAAACTGATTCAAACTTTAAAGCCAGAATCCAATATCGATTTTAATTATTTGCCATCCGAAGTAATACCTATGGGGCAAAACAATACTATTTGGGCACTTCCTAAGGAAGCTTCAAAGCATATTTTCCTACTTTATGATCCACACCATGACCTATTGGTACGTGTTTCAAAAATCAACGAATCGGGAACAGGTGAAACCAAATTCCAGCGAACCAAGCATTATGTTCTCTCAATTTACTCCGGAGATTGGGAGCCAAAGGGTGAATACTTCTTTGACTATAAGGGGAGGCTGGATTTGGAAAACTGGTTCCTGACCAGCCAAGGCCTTTTTCTCAGTAAGCCCGAGCAGCCCAATGAGGATGAATATGAGTTTTATCGGGTGGATTTGTCGAGGTTTGGAGGCCAGTCGGGCAATTAGCGCTCTTTGGTGAATATTTGACTAAATACAACCATAACCACCACTCCAATCAAGGTGACCAATATGGCAATGTTTTTTAATGAAGGCATGTCTGTCCATTCGGCTACAAAATGAGCTAATATTGCCAATGCTCCCATTATACTAAAAACAGTTGACATGAATTTGTGCAACCCATTGGTGAGGGCATTGTCTTTTTCTCTAGATGAAAGCTGGTTGTAGCCGGCAATCAAACCTGGGAAAAACCTTACCAATATTCCAATTGCTTTAAAAAACAAACCAATGTAGATGCTTTGCATTATCTGAGAATTAAGGTTGGAGAAAAGTTCAAAATTCAATATAACTAATTAATTGGTGTTTTCCAAATGGAAGAGTCAAGTAAGAGTTGTTCATGAGAATTAAAAAAAGCCTGGTCAATCCTAAAGGAAATAAACCCATCACTGCCAACAAACGTTATTTATTCATATGAGAATTGTGAAGGAAATCCATGGTCGAAAAAAAGAGTTTTTGGACTTATGCAGACAGCATCAAGTTAAAAGCTTATATGCTTTCGGATCATCGGTCACTGACTATTTTGACGAAAAAAGGAGTGATATTGACCTCTTGGTAGAAATTGATGAGGCTGATCCAATAGAGCGTGGGGGATTATTAATGGATTTTTGGGATCAAATGGAAGTGTTTTTTGGACGTAAAGTCGATTTGCTTACCGACTCTTCGATTAGGAATCCAATTCTGAGACAGTCAATTGATAAAAAGATGGTTTTATTGTTCAACGAAGATATGGAGTGGCTAGAGGCCGCTTCACGGAATCCTGCTTTTGATTTTCTAAAGGATCCTGCAGAAGATGTGTACTCTCTGAAAAATGGTAGTCTATTACGTGAGCAGGATGAAAAGTAAAAAAGCCTTTGAGGAGTGATCCCCAAAGGCTTTTTAAATTAGGAACATTTAAAAATATTGGATGATGAATGATGAATGTCGAATAATGAAGTGTAATTACGTCAACATCGCGCCATCTACCTGGATCACCTGGCCGGAGATGTAGGAGCTGAGATCGGAACCCAAGAATACGCAGGTGTTGGCCACCTCTTCAGGCTGTCCGCCTCTTTTCATTGGGATGGCATCTCTCCAGCCCTGAACAGTCTTTTCGTCCAATACGCCGGTCATCTCGGTTTCGATGAAGCCCGGGGCTACGGCATTACTGCGAATGTTTCTGGAGCCAAGTTCCAAGGCCACCGATTTGGTGAAGCCGATGATGCCCGCTTTGGAAGCGGCATAGTTGGCCTGGCCCGCGTTGCCTTTGATGCCGACTACGGAGGTAATGTTGATGATTGAGCCGGCTTTGGCTTTCATCATGGTGCGGGTGGCGGCTTTTACGGTGTTGAAGCAGGACTTTAGGTTGATGTTGATCACCTCGTCCCAGTGCTCCTCGGTCATCCTCATCAGGAGGTTGTCGCGGGTCACGCCGGCATTATTGATCAGGATATCCAATGCGCCAAATTCACTTACGACGTTGTTGACAAGCTCTTCGGCTGCCTTAAAATCGGAAGCGTCCGAACGGAAGCCTTTGGCCTTGACGCCAAATTCAGCGAGTTCTTTTTCCAATGCTTCTCCTTTTTCCACACTTGAAAGGTAAGTAAAGGCCACGTTAGCCCCTTCCTGAGCATATCTGATGGCAATGGCACGTCCGATTCCTTTGGATGCGCCGGTGATCAGCGCTGTTTTTCCTGATAATAATCCCATATTTCTTTTAGGTTGGTTTCAAATGAAGGTCAAAAATAAGGAAATATCACTAAAAAGGGACACAGAGTTAAAAGGAGTTTCAAAAGGGAGTCTCACAGAGCTACTTCACGGACAAGTTTCACGCGGCGGGCGCAGCGCTTTTCGCAACAGGTGCAGCGTTAATATCGGAAATAGAAAAAGGCTACCCGGATAATCCGAATAGCCTTATGACTGCATGAAGCAATATCATCTTTTTTCAGCAACCTTAACCTCTTTCAACAGTTCCTCCACAGCCCTTTCCAATTGTTGGTCTCGGCCCTTGTCCACCATTCCAGGCTCGTTTTTGACTTGGATGTCGGGGTCGAGCTGTTTGTTTTCCAGCAGGTCACCTTCCATATCTTGAACGCCGACCTGGGGAATGCCAAAAACTAGGTTGGGGTTGATTTGGGTTTCCCACCATACTGCTGTGGTGGTGCCGGGTACCGGCATGCCAATGGTTTTGCCGATGTTCAAAGCCTTGTAGGCGACCGGGAAGAAGTGGGCATCGGAATAATTGCCTTCGCCCATCAACACTACAGAGGGCTTTGCCCATTTGTTTTGTGGCTCGGAGCCTATTACTTGACCCCTAGGGAAGAGGGTCACGTATTTTTCCCCGCTCAGCAACGTTGCCAGGTCATCATGGAGCCAGCCGCCACCATTGAATCTGGTGTCCACGATCACTGCTTCTTTATCATAGTATCTGCCCATGAGCTCAGCAAAAACCTCCCTGAAACTTGGACTGTTCATGCCCCTCACATGGACATAGCCCAATCTGCCATCTGAAAGCCTTTCAGTTTCAGCACGACGGCTTTTCACCCATCTTTGGTACAAAAGTTCGCTTTCCTGACCCTGGGTAATGGGGCGGACTGCAACCTCACGAGAATTGCCATTGCCAGTTCTGACAGTCAGCAAAACCGGCTTGTCTGCTTTCCGGTTGAGCAAAGAGTAGTAGTTCATGCCTTCGGTGACCTCCACACCGTCGATTTTTTCGATGATGTCTCCTGCTGATATCCTGCCAGTTGCTTTTTCCAATGGAGACTTGTCGATCACTTCAAGTATTTTCAGGCCTTTTCCGCTGTGGTTTGGGTCGTAGAATGCCCCGAGAGATGCGGTTTGATCACCTTTGCTGTCCTTATGGCTATAGCGCATGCCGGTATGGGAGGCGTTTAGCTCGCCGAGCAGTTCGGAACTCATTTCTGCAAAATCATAATCATTGTTGATATGGGGCAGGAAACGCTCATAATTTTCTTTCATGCTTTCCCAGTCCACCCCATGGAGGTCAGTCACATAAAATTTTTCTCTCACCTGCCGCCACATGTGGTCAAAAATGTATTCCCGCTCGGCAGGAGTGTTGAGATCCATTTGGGCGGCAAAGGAAACGTCCTTGGAGGTTCCGTCCTCGAGTTTCACCTTTTTGATGCCCTTGCTGGTTTGTATAAAGGCATTTTCGCCTTTTTTGTCTAGGTACAGCTCGGAGGCATTGGCTTCCAGCTTGGTAAGTACTTTGGTCTTCTTTTCGATAAGATCGGTTTCCCAAAGGTCATGGCCATTTTCATAATAGGAAAGATAATAAAGTTTTTTGCCGTCTGGGGAAAGGACCGCATCTGATAAGCTGCTGCTATTTGGCGTGATGCGGACTACCCTGTCCTCAAGATTTTTTAACTGGATATTGATGGGATTTGCAGGCTTATCTTTTTCATCGTTTTCACCATTCTTCTTTTCTTCTTTCTCCCTTTCTTCCAACAAGGTAAACTCATCCTTGCTCAGCTTGAAGCGGTCAAAAGTCTCCTGATTGAGGTACATGGCGAAGATGTCTCCTTGTGAACCCCAGCTGCCATGGGAGCGGAAGCCCATTTTGTCGGTGTGCCAGGTGATGACGTTTCCCTCATATCCCCATTTGGGCATGTCGTCGATGTATCCGCTTTGGGTGAGATTGACCACAGGCTCTTTGCCGGAGGCATCTACCAGGCCAACTTCCGTCACCCATCTTTCTTTCTCAATAAAAGTCACCAAAAGCCACTTGCTGTCCGGTGACCATTCGAAATACTGGTCACCATCTGAATAGGAGTAATTTTTGTCCCCAGGCAAAACGGTGCGAACTTGCTTGCTGTCGAGATTGAGTATTTTGAGCGTGGTGCGGTCTTCAAGGAAAGCTACTTCCTTTCCGTCGGGTGAATAATTGGGTTGGAATGTTTCTCTGTCTGTCTCCAAGAGCGGGGTTTCCTCCAGTATGGTGGAAATATAGAAATATGGTTCCTCACCGCTTCGTCGGATTTTGCTTTCATAAAGGTTCCAGCTGCCATTCCTTTCAGCGGCATAAAGTAGTTTTTTGCCGTCAGGGCTGAAGGTAACCGACCTTTCCTGTTCAGGTGTGTTGGTGATCCTTTTGGTGGTATTGGATTCTGTATTGGTTACAAAAACCTCCCCGCGCACAATGAAAGCAACTTCTTTCCCATCAGGGGAAACGGCCATCTCAGTGGCGCCATTGGTAAGCGTTTCAGGGGAAATGGCCACCGATTTTTCGTCAAAAGGAATTTGTATGGAGACCTTATGCGGTTCATGGCCTTCCTTGAAGGTGTAGATTTCCCCATTATAGCCAAAGGTGAGGGTATTGTCGCCGGCAATGGACAAGAACCTTACCGGGTGGGTTTCAAAGTCGGTTATTTGCTGCCGCGATTCAGGGTTTTCCAGATCAAGTTTCCAAACGTTGGAACTGCCGCCTTCCTCGCTAAGGTAGTAGACGGTTTTTTCGTCGGCTGACCAGACCGGGCTGCGGTCTTCGCCTTCAAAGGTGGTCAGCTGTATATGTGAGTCTTTTTCAGCATCGTAAAGCCAGATGTCCCTGGTGATGGCTGAGGTGTGTTTTTTTCTCCAAGTGTCTTCATATCCTTTCAAGTCTTGATAAAGGTATTTGTTGCCGGCCTTGTTCGGTTGAACCTCGTCCATGGGAATGGACAGGAGCTGTTTGGGGAGTTTGCCGTCAAGGCTAACCAAGTAGAGTTCTTGGAACCGGCCATATGGGAAATGGGAGGATTCCTGTGCGGGAAGTCTCGAACTGGTAAAAATGACACCTTGAGAATTGAAGGCCGCCGGATAATCGTTAGTGGAGTGGTAGGTCAGCCTTTCGGGCCGGCCGAATTCCGCATCGGCTACAAAGACGTCAAAGTTGCCATGCCTATCGGAGGCGAAGGCGATCTTTTTGCCGTCTTCAGACCAGGTTGGCCGAAATTCGTAGCCAGGGTGCGTGGTCACGGGAATGGCTCTTCCGCCGGAGGAGGGAACCTTGTAAATATCGCCCTTATAGGTGAAGGCGATGTCTTTTCCATCCGGGCTGATGGCCGGATAGCGCATCCAAAGCGCGTCCTCCTGGGCAAATGCCTGTGTGGACATGAGCGCCAGGAGAAAAATTCCTAATCTGCTTTTCATATGTTGGGTTTTGATAATTCCGGTATTAAGATAGGGTATGGAGGGGAAAAGACAAATAATTTAGAGGATAAGAAGCATTGTTGTTTTTACCGCTAACCAAAGATTTCAACAAATCCTAAATAGCGAAATAATCAATCATGTTTTTTGGTTTTGTATAATTCCTATTCTGAATCTCTAATCAAATTGCAGAACTTCGGAAGTTAATTTTTTTCTGCCGTCAAAAAGCTTATTTTTGCATAGCTATTTAGAAATAACAAAACTTTACATATATGTCTTCAACAAAATTTGATGTAATCGTAGTAGGAAGTGGTCCTGGGGGCTATGTGGCTGCCATTCGTGCTTCCCAATTGGGTTTGAAAACTGCTGTGGTAGAAGCTGCCGAGTTGGGTGGGATCTGCTTAAATTGGGGTTGTATTCCCACCAAAGCCTTATTGAAAAGTGCCCAGGTGTTTGAATATATCAACCATGCTGCCGATTATGGTATCAAAGTAAGCGAGGCAAGTGCTGATTTTGAGGGAATGGTAAAAAGAAGCCGCGGTGTTGCCGACGGTATGAGCAAAGGGATCCAGTTCCTTTTGAAGAAAAACAAAATCGAGCAACTTTTGGGCTGGGGCAAAGTGAAGCCAGGCAAAAAAGTGGAGGTAGAAGCCAAGGACGGCAACAAGACCACTTACTCGGCAGATCATATCATCATCGCAAC
Organism: Litoribacter ruber; assembly: GCF_018449405.1. Taxonomy (NCBI): domain Bacteria; kingdom Pseudomonadati; phylum Bacteroidota; class Cytophagia; order Cytophagales; family Cyclobacteriaceae; genus Litoribacter; species Litoribacter ruber. The sequence continues at coordinate 176,599 of NZ_JAHCMY010000007.1, read as the reverse complement.
CGGTGCAAGATCCAGAGAGCTTCCTGCATTGAAGATCGACAATGAGAAGATCATCGGTTATAGAAAAGCGATGACTTTGGAAAAGCAGCCTAAGAAAATGGTTGTGGTTGGTTCCGGAGCAATCGGCGTGGAGTTCGCTTATTTTTACAATGCCTTGGGTACAGAAGTGACCATAGTGGAATTTATGGACAGAATTGTGCCGGTAGAGGATGAGGAAGTATCCAAAGCTTTGGAGAAAAACTTCAAAAAGGCTGGTATTAAGATCATGACCAGCTCTGAGGTTACGGCTGTTGATACTAAAGGCGAAGGCTGCAAGGTTACTGTAAAAGGTAAAAAAGGAGAAGAAACATTAGAATGTGATGTGGTTCTTTCGGCAGTAGGAATTGCCGCCAATATCGAAAACTGTGGTTTGGAAGATGTTGGGATTTTGGTGGATAAAGGAAGAGTTAAGGTTGATAAGTTTTATAAAACCAATATGCCTGGCTACTATGCCATCGGTGATGTGATTCCTGGACCGGCTTTGGCACACGTTGCTTCTGCTGAAGGAATCATCTGTGTGGAGAAAATCGCAGGCCACAACCCTGATCCATTGGATTACAACAATATCCCTGGCTGTACATACTGCTATCCTGAAATCTCATCAGTGGGATATACTGAAAAAGCAGCTAAGGACGCAGGTTATGAAGTTAAGGTTGGTAAGTTTCCATTCTCAGCATCCGGAAAGGCTTCAGCTGCTGGTGCCAAGGATGGTTTTGTGAAGTTGATCTTTGATGCCAAATATGGCGAATTGCTTGGTGCGCATATGATCGGAAACAATGTGACCGAGATGATCGCCGAGATTGTGGCTGTAAGAAAACTGGAAACTACCGGTCATGAATTGATCAAAACTGTTCACCCGCACCCGACTATGTCAGAAGCGGTGATGGAAGCAGCTGCGGCCGCTTACGATGAGGTGATCCACCTGTAATTTATTGACAAGAAATTTTTTCCTGTTTCATAATAAATAGTGCAAACCCTGTCAAATCATTTGGCAGGGTTTTGTTTTTACGCCTTTGGTAAAAATTCATTGATTTATTAATCCTGAAATCTCTAAATTTATTTCATGAAAAAAGTCACCCTTTATATATTGATGCTTGCCGCCTTTGCCTGCCAAAGCCAGCAAGGGGAAAGTACTACGGGAGAAAATTACATCAACCTTTCATCAGCGCGGGAGGCAAAGGAGTTTTTTACATGGGACCCATCCCGATCACCTATGGTAAGCGCCCACCGAGGTGGCCCATACCCGGGTTTTCCCGAAAATGCCATTGAAACCTTTGACCATACCTTACGGAACACCCCGGCCATCATAGAGTTTGATGTTGAGCTGACTAAGGACTCTGTCATGATTTTAATGCATGACAATACCCTAGATAGAACTACAACGGGGAAGGGGAAAGTTGCAGATTATACTTTTGATGAGATCAGAAGGTTAAAACTGGTCGACAATGAAGGGAGTGAAACGGAATACCAAGTGCCAACCTTGAGAGGGGCGCTGGAATGGAGTAAGGGGAAGGCAATTCTCACCGTAGATGTGAAAAGAAATGTGCCCTTTGAAATGGTCGTCTCTGAGATTGAGGCCACTTCAACTGTCGGCAATGCGGCGGTAATTACTTACAATTTTAAAGATGCAAAGAAGGTACATGAACTGAATCCTGACCTTATGCTTTCCGTCACTATTAGAAATGAAGAAGAGATAAAAAGATTTGAGGATACGGGTGTTCCCTGGGAAAATGTGATTGCTTTTACGGGGCTATCAGAAAGAACCCGGGAGTTTAATCAAAGATTACACGATAGGGGAGTTTTTACTATTCTGGGCGTACTTGGTAACCTTGACAAGATGGCCGAGGCCGGAGGGGATGAGCTTTACGTGAAGTTTGTGCAAAACGGGGCGGATATATTGGCCACCGACAGACCGATCGAGGCTGCGGAGGCGTTGAGGAATGAATGATATAACATAATTTTTATGGACCATGGACTATCTGCTATGGACTGAAATGATGAATGATAAATATGAATATAGAACTGCGAAGCGATACTTTTACCAAACCCACCAAAGGCATGATGGAGGCGATGTTCAATGCCGAAGTCGGGGATGATGTATTTAATGAGGATCCCACGGTCAGCAAACTCGAGCAGAAGTTGGCCGAAATGTTCGGCATGGAGGCTGGGCTTTATTGCCCATCCGGTACAATGACAAACCAGATTGCTATCCGCTTGCACACGGGACCACAGACCGAGATCATCTGCCATAAATATTCCCACATCTACCTGTACGAAGGTGGAGGTATCATGTCTAACAGCCAGGCTTCGGTGAAGCTGCTGGATGGACCTTTGGGGAAAATTTCACCTGAAGATGTTGAAGAGGCCATAAATCCCGATGATGTCCATGCTCCGGAGACCACATTGGTGGCTTTGGAAAACACCATGAATAAGGGTGGGGGAAGCATTTACAATTTGAAAGAAATATTGCCGATCAAGGAGCTTTGCGAAAAGCATGGATTGAAACTTCACCTTGACGGAGCCAGGCTGTTCAATGCACTGGCGGTGACTGGAGAGAGTCCTAAAGACTGGGGCGAGGCTTTTGATTCCATTTCCATCTGCCTGAGCAAAGGGTTGGGATGTCCGGTTGGCTCTGTGCTTTTGGGTAATGCAAAATTTATTCACAAAGCTCGAAAAGTAAGAAAAGCTTTGGGGGGAGGTATGAGGCAGGCAGGCTTTTTGGCGGCTGCTGGAATCTACGCCCTCGACCATCATGTGGAAAGATTGAAGGAGGACCATCAGCGTGCAGAAAGGATCGGTCAGATTCTGGAGCAGCAGGAATGGGTAAGCGAGGTGTTTCCGGTGAAGACCAACATTGTAATTGCAAGGCTGAATGATGTAGCGCCAGCTGAAATGCTGGAAAGGCTGAAAGAGCAGGGGATCAAAGCCGTCAAGTTTGGCAAAGATCAGGTACGGTTTGTGACCCATCTGGATTTTACGGATGAACATCTGGAGGCTTTTGAGGAGAAAGTTTTGAGCCTTCGTCTACAAAAGGACGCGGAGTAGCACAGAGTTTGGAAAAAGAGTTTCACGGAGTAAATTTGAATCACTCATGAACAACACCCCATTAGCAGAGCGGATGCGGCCGACCCGGTTGGAGGATCTGATCGGGCAGGAGCATCTTTCCTCGCCAACTTCTTTTCTTTATAGAGCCGTCAAGTCCGGTAATGTGCCTTCCATTATCCTTTGGGGACCTCCGGGGGTGGGGAAGACGACCATTGCCAATATCATCGCTAACGAAGTGAAGGCGCCTTTCTACACCCTCAGCGCCATCAGTTCCGGGGTGAAGGACATCCGTGAGGTGATCGAAAAGGCCAGGTTTCAGCAAGGGGTCGTCTTGTTCATCGACGAGATACACCGTTTCAATAAAAGCCAGCAAGATGCACTCCTGGCGGCGGTGGAAAAAGGAACCATCCGCCTAATCGGCGCCACTACAGAAAACCCATCTTTTGAAGTCAATGCCGCCTTGCTCTCCAGATGCCAGGTCTTCACCCTAAACAGTTTAGGCAGGCCAGAGCTCGAGCGGATGATCATACAGGCTTTGGAAAAGGACACAGACTTGAAAAAAGTGGAGGTGAAGCTGGAGGAAATTGATGCCTTACTGCGTATTTCTGGAGGGGACGGCAGAAAACTGCTGAACCTGCTGGAGATTGTCATCAACGGCATTGATGAGCGCCCTTGTGTGATAATCGACAAAAAGGTGATGGAAATCGCCCAACAGAAGGTGGCTCTTTATGACAAGTCCGGTGAACAGCACTACGACATAATATCTGCCTTCATCAAATCCATCCGTGGCTCCGACCCCAATGCGGCCGTTTATTGGCTGGCAAGGATGATAGAAGGAGGGGAGGATGTGAAGTTCATCGCCAGGAGGCTGGTGATTCTGGCCTCCGAGGATATCGGTAACGCCAATCCGAATGCGCTGCTTTTGGCAACGAATTGCTTTGAGGCAGTCAAGATGATCGGTTACCCCGAGGCTAGGATAGTCCTTTCACAGTGCGTGACATATTTGGCCAGCTCCGCCAAAAGCAACGCCAGTTATATGGCCATCAACAAGGCCCAGGCCATCGTGAGGCAGGAGGGTGATCTGCCGGTACCCCTGCATTTAAGGAACGCACCGACCAAGCTGATGAAAGATCTCAATTATGGAAAGGAGTACAAATATTCCCATGACTACGAAAACAACTTCGTGGCCCAAGAATTTCTTCCCGACAAGCTCAAGGGCGCCAAGCTTTATGATCCCGGCAACAATGCCCGCGAAAACGAGCTGCGGAGAAACCTGCAGAAGCTCTGGGGGAAGAAATACGGGTATTGATCGTTTAAAAGGGACACGGAGTTGCACAGAGTTAATCCCGATAGCTATCGGGAGAGTTTCACAGAGTTTTTTTATAAAATAGCTGCCGCAAATGAGCTTCCCGATGCTCGGAACAAGTTCTGCGAAACTCTATTTTGAACTCTTAAAAACTCTGTGTCCCATTGCTTTTCTACATCAACCTGAACTCCTCTACCTTCTCGATTTTTTGCTTGAGGTCGGCGATGTTGATGCTGTCCTTGATGCCGTTGTCACGGGAGGTTTTCTTGGCTTTTAGGTTGAAATTGATTTTTTCGTAAACAAACAAAGGGTCTTCCATTTGGCCGTTCACCTTGTTGCCCTGAATAATTCCATTTCGGTGAGCTAGCGCAATGGCCTCCAAAACCTTCACGTGGTAATTGTCCGCTATTTCAAAGAAATTATCGTAGTAGAGGATAAATTTCTTGGACATGTCTACCAAGGAAAAGATGTGGGCATTGTAATGTTTTAGGTTTTGCTCCTGCTGAAGAAGAGTTGCATATTGAATTTCTCCTCGATTATTGCGGTATTTGTTTTCAAGCGATACAATATGCTTTTCTACGTTTTCCTTTGAAAACCCACCGAGTACTCTATTGAAATAGGCATCCAACGTCTCGCTGTTTTTTCTGTCAGGAATGTCAAAGCCTAGTTTCGGGGCTTCCTTCTTAAGTTTGCCTAGCAATTCCAATTGCAGGTTTTCCAGCATCACGATCCGGTCATTCGTGGAGGATTGGTTGGCAATGTTTGCCTTGTCGAGGGCGGTGTAGTAGGTTAAGTATTTATTAAGCTCGTTTTCGAATTTCTTAAGTCTATCGTAATCCGGTTTCTTTTCCCCTAGCATGGAACTGTAGGCGACGTTCAGCAAGGAGTTGGAAGCAAAGACAGCCTGAGAAACAAATGGCACGCCTGCGGTGATGGGGCTGGCGATGATGTTGTTGGTGATTTCAAGGAAGCGGTCCATTTTGGTTTTGCTTTCGAAGAAGGCGGTTTTCTTGGCCGTCTCTATGATCACATCCTGAAAGGAAAACCCCAAAGGTCCCCCTTGAATACTTCCCAGTGTTTTGATGAACCCCTGATAATCCTCGTCGGTTACCCTCGACTTCAGGTTGATAATATCATCACTTAATTTTTTGTAAACAGTGGTGGAATGGAGAATTGATGCTTTTAAGGATAGCCATTTGGTCTCATCGGAGACTTTTTTGTCCCTCACCAAGTCGTTGATCGCGAGATTGGTGATTTCTAGGGTTCCTGAAAGGTTTTCATTATAGTTACGAAGGGATTCAATTTCCCTCTCCAAGCGAAGAATTTTTAAGGAATCCAAATCCTGTTGCCCTTGGGCTGCGAAAATTACCGTCCCCAAAGTAAGGGTCAGTAAAGCTTTTCTTATCATATGATTAGCTGGCTAATAGCATGTAATTTCAAACAAATATAGAGGTAAGCTAGGCATTCCGATTCTTCGATTCTCTCTTAAATTTTGTTAAGAGATTTTTATAGATGGGAGAATTGAATCCTAAGAAAATCTTATATTACAATCCTAAATTTTGTAACCATGGTATTTCAGTTTTTACGTCTGGAAATGTTGAAGCTTTCCAGGTCAAGCAGCTTTGGAAGAAGCTTAGCCGTAGCGCTTTTCTTGGGGTTAGTGGCTTTGCTGCTGTTAAGTTACATTTTCTTACTGGGCATCAGTTTGCCCTATTTGATTGAGAATTTCTTTGAAGGAGAAGAAGCGGTTAATGTTCTTAATCGCTATTTGATTTACTTCTTCCTATTTGAAATTATTTACAGGTATTTTATCCAAAGCCTGCCTGTGTTGGATCTTGAAAATTGGCTGCACCACCCGGTTAAAAAGGGGTTTATTATCAATTTTCTTCTTGTCAAGTCATTTATATCCCCGCTTAATATTGTAGCAATTCTACTCTTTCTACCCATTACGGTAATGAATATCACCCCTTCCTATGGTGCCGGACAGGCGTTTCAATGGTTTGGTTTTTTGGTCATGTTGAGTTGGTCACTGCATTATTTGGTACTTTGGTTTAAGCAGTCTTTTGATGATAGCATCTGGAGTATAGTAATGCTTGCCGTAGTGATGGTGCTGAGTAGTGGGGCGAATTATATGGGCTGGTTTGATATTGGGCAGGTTATTGCGCCCGTATACGAATTTGCGTTGGTGAATTTCTTGCCATTTGCAATTGGGGTGCTGATTTTCATTGCGGCTTATTTGGTTGCCTATAAGTTTTACAGGAAAAATACCTATGTGGAGGACCTGACTTCTGAGGAGCAGGTGAAATTCGGGAACCAGTCTATCGGGTTTTTCAATAGGTTTGGGATGGCTGGCGAATACGCCAATCTGGAATGGAAGCTAATAATCCGACACAAAAAAAGCCGTACCTACCTGAATCTTGCGGGGTTCTTTTTGCTGTACGGTCTTATTTTTTACACCAATGATGCTGGTTATGTGCCTGGCGAAACGTTTCCCTACTTGTGGGTTTTTGTAGGATCCTTTATTACGGGGATATTTATGCTGCAGTACGGGCAACTGTTCCTGAGTTGGAACTCGGCCAATTTTGACTTTTTCCTTTCCCGCAAGAATGGAGTTAAGGAGTTGGTTCAGGGTAAATACTTGCTATTTGCCAGTATCTGTTCTTTGTGCCTGCTTTTGTCAGTTCCATACGTGTATTTTGGATGGGATATTTTGCTAATACATTTAGTGATGTTTGTGTTCAATATCGGGGTGATCATGCATTTGGTTATCTGGCTTTCCCTGTACAAGCCCAAACCCATGGATTTGAATAAAGGGGCAATGTTCAACTATGAAGGAGTTGGGATGGCGCAATTTCTAATGATTATTCCTATGATGGTGGCACCCTACATCTTTTTTCTGCCAATTGCGGCTTTATGGGGTCCGTATGTAGGACTGGCGGTGCTTGGCGTGATTGGAATTGCGGGTATGCTGGCTTTCAATAAGATGGCTGCAATATCGGTACAAAGGATTATTTCAAATAAATATGAGATTTCATCATCTTTTAGACAAGAATTATGATACGTATAGAGAATTTAATAAAGCAATATAAAACCGCGGTGGTGCTGAATATTTCCAGTCTGGAGATCCAGCAGGGAGAATGTTTCGGCTTGGTTGGGAATAACGGGGCGGGTAAAACCACGTTTTTCAGGATGATTCTTGATCTCGTGCGTCCTACTGGGGGTGCTGTGCTCTATGAAGGAACCAATGTATGCGAAAACGAGGACTGGAAACGTGAAGTCGGTGCCTTTCTGGACGAGCACATGCTGCTGGGTTACTTGACCCCGGATGAATATTTCGAGACCCTCAGGAAGGTATATGGGCTTTCAGATGCTGATCTTGCCAACCATCTTGGGAAGTTTACTGATTTTTTCAATGATGAGATCTTAGACAAGAAGAAATACATTAGAGACCTTTCAAAGGGTAATATTAAGAAAGTGGGAATTGCGGCTGCCTTGATCGGCCAGCCTAAGGCGGTTTTATTGGATGAGCCCTTCGAAAATCTGGATCCTACCTCTCAGAATAGGCTGAAAAGGTTGGTGCTTGAGGAAAGCCAAAATGGAGTGACGTTTCTAATTTCCAGTCACGACCTCAACCATGTGACCGAGATCTGTGACAGGATAGTGCTCCTCGAAAAAGGTGAGGTGAAAAAAGACTTGAAGGACAAATTGGAAATGGGGCAGGAACTGGACACTTATTTCAACCACTGAAAAATTTTAAAATTATTTCAGATTTTTTACAAAAGGGCCGAAAGGCCTTTTTTTGTGCCTATAGGCGGTTTTTTGAGGTGTGGAAAAGGATTATTTCAATAAAAAATATATTAAATGCCAGTGATATCTTGTAAAATGTGGCTCATGTTTTGATATGTAGTAAATATATTCTGAAGAAGTTTTGGTTTATTCAAAAACAATCTCTACTTTTGAAATATCAATTCTGTATTTCAGATATAGATAAAAGTATTTTGTAAATAACTTTTCTCTTTGATTAATAAGATATATAATTGTTTAACATTAATTGCAGACACTATGAAATACGTGATTAAACTTGAGATTAACGGGGTTGATTTTGAAATCAATACTGAGGCTTCCAACGAAAGAGAGGCAAAAGACATTATGTGGGAAACCATTAGAAAGAGTACAGCGATTCGCGCAATTGATGTGGAACCTGTGGCTAATGGTAAAACTATGAGTAGCAGATTTGTTGATGGACTTAAAAGTGCATTGCTATTGTAAGAACTTTACTTTTTGACCATACTTTTTAATAGGCGGTATTATTGGATTTTTCGTCACGAGAGAAACTTGCCCGGTATCTATATAGGTACCGGGCATTTTTTTTTGACCTCCTCTAAAATCAGCAAAAAAAATCTCATTTTTTTCACTACAAAAAATGCCCTGGAATGTGTTTTTAGGGGTGTTTTAAAATTTATTTTTAAAAACGTTTAACTTTTTTCGTATTCTTTTAAACAAAATATCCGCGTTTGTGATTTTACCTATACTATCAGAAACAATTTCTAAACATAAGAAATCATGAAAGCACAGACCTTTAAAAATTTGATGTTGGCACCTTTGCTGACCTTCGGATTCGTGGCATGTAACGATACCACACCGACAGACCCGATGCCCGATGTAGAGCGGGATATTGTAGACATTGTATTGGAAAGTAATGACTTCAATACTTTGGAGGCGGCCTTAGTACAGGCTGATTTAGTAGCGACACTGCAGGGACCAGGTCCATTCACTGTTTTTGCACCTAACGACGCAGCTTTTTCAGCATATTTAAGCGATAACAATTTGGAGGCTAATGATCTTTTGAACAGCCCTGCGTTGGGCGATGTGCTTACTTACCATGTGTTGTCAGGAGCGGTGACTTCAGGCCAGCTATCTGCCGGTGCACAGGGAACTGTTAATGGAGCCGATCTTTATTTGAGCGAAGATCCAGAGGGTAACTGGTGGATCAACGGCAATACCAGAATTATCGATGCAGATATTACGGCTTCCAACGGTGTGATTCATGTGTTGGATTATGTGATTGTACCGCCAAGCCAGACCATTGCAGAAATTGCAGTAGATGCAACTGAGGGGGACAGCCCTGAGTTTACACAATTGGTGGGAGCATTGCAGCGTGCAGATTTGGTTGGTGCTGTTAATGATAGTGAAGCTAACTACACTGTATTTGCTCCTACCGATGCAGCTTTCCAGGCACTATATGATGCACTAGGTGTTAACGGGTATGAAGATATTCCTCTAGAAACACTTACGGCAGTATTGACAGCCCACGTAGTTCCATCCAGAGCATTCTCGCAAGACCTTCGTCAAGGTGCTGAATTGCCAACTCTGAATTCTGATGCGACCTTGACTGTCGACTTGAGCGCATTGACTGTAGGTGGAGCAAACCTGAACGCTGATATGCTAAATATCTTGGCAACCAACGGTGTGATACACGTGATCAACGATGTAATTGTCCCATAATAATATATAAGTGGTAAAAGATTAAAGTAGGTTAAGGGAAAGTAAAAAGGCTGCCGGAGCGTTTCGGTAGTCTTTTTTTTGTTCTAGTCCATAAAAAAAACCTTGTAAATTGCTTTACAAGGTTTTTTATATTCATTTCCGTGGAGCTGGCGAGAGTCGAACTCGCGTCCAGATAGGGAAACACCGTACCGTCTACATGCTTAGTTGCCTATTGAATTTTCGACACCGGACCGCTGGGCAACACACCTATCCTAGTGCTTAGCTATTGAATTTCGCGACTATTTAATAGCATCATAGCCGCTAGTCTTGTCTTATCGACACCTCATATACTGCTCCGACAAGGCGAAAAGCAGCGAGATGATGGCCGGGGAGCTCTCTTGAGCTCAACCCTAGAGCCCAAAATCAATCTTTTAAGGGATTAATTAGGCAGCCATGGCGTAATTAGATTCGCCAAGTATAGTTTGTATGAATTATTCAAGGGCGTACATACTCCACCCTGCATGCGAGCCCAATCTTCACACCTACTGTCAAAACCGGTCAGCCCCAAATCATATAATAGACAAAGATAGGGGAATAAATGTTCCCATAAAAGGTCAAAAGGACTGTGGACTTGCCTTTTTTCTCAAGTCAATGTTTGTTAATTTCGCTTTAAACTAAACCAAGCCTGTTTTGAAGAAAGCCATTTTACTGTTTTTATTTCTTTGTCCCCTTTTTGCAAATGCCCAAATATTGAATATCGAACGACTGCGGATGGAGAAAGACACCGCCCGCTCATTTATGGTAAAGACCACCTTTGGGTTGAATGTCTTTAATCGGAGTGCCGCCGCTGATGAACCAGTCAACCTTTTTGGTTATAATTTGGACGTTAATGCAATCTATTACCCCTCGAAGCATGCGACCATACTGGTTTCAAAATTCGATTACTTAAGAATTAATGATTCTGACTTTTTGAATTTTGGGTTTCTGCACGGGCGGGTCAACTGGTATCGTGACCGCAAGTTGAATTACGAAACCTATGCTCAATATTCATTTGATAATTTCCGAAGGCTAGATCCGCGCTGGGTGTTTGGAGGAGGTATCCGAAACAGGCTGGTGGATTCCAATAAGCTAACCTTAACGCTCGGGATTGGAGCTCTGTATGAATACGAACGTTGGCAGCACCCGGAGACGGAGCAGTTTGTGGAGGTTGATTTTGTAAAAAGCTCCAATTACGTTTCCTTGCGCTATACCATTAATCAATATGTTGACATCAACACGGTGAATTACTATCAGGTGGGCTATGACCAGACGATTAGCCGATTGAGGAACCGCGTGAGTAGCTCCACCATCTTGAATACAAAATTTACCGACAAGTTATCCTTCACCAATTCATTTGATATCTCCTACGAAGACCGGCCAATCATTCCCATTACGAATGTGATCTTCTCCTTCAGGACAGGATTGTCTTTGGATTTTTAAACACTCAGATAATCAGTGAAATAAAAGTCAAAGGGAAGGAATTTGAAATTCTTTGCTCCCTGTGTTAGAATAATTTTATATCTTGCGGTGATGGAAAATTTCGTAGTTTCTGCCAGAAAATATAGGCCTTCCAATTTCAAAAGTGTAGTCGGACAACAGCACATCACGACCACTCTCAAAAACGCCATTAAAAACAACCATTTAGCGCAAGCTTTTTTGTTTTGTGGCCCTAGAGGGGTGGGTAAGACTACTTGTGCCCGTATTTTGGCTAAAACCATCAACTGCGAAAACATTACTTCCGACTTTGAAGCCTGCAATGAATGTGATTCCTGCAAGGCCTTCAATTCCAGCGCCTCGTTCAATGTTCATGAGCTTGATGCGGCCTCCAACAACTCGGTGGAGGATATCCGTAACCTTGTCGAGCAGGTGAGGTACGCACCCCAAAAAGGGAATTATAAAATCTACATCATTGATGAGGTTCACATGCTTTCCACTGCGGCATTCAATGCGTTTTTGAAAACCCTGGAAGAGCCGCCAAAGTATGCCATTTTTATTCTGGCTACTACGGAAAAGCATAAGATCATCCCTACCATTCTGTCCCGTTGCCAAATCTTTGACTTCAACAGGATTCAGATACAAGATATTGGCGAACACCTTAAATACATCGCATCCGAAGAATCCATCGATTATGAAGATGAGGCCTTGAGGCTGATTGCCACAAAGGCGGATGGAGCATTAAGGGATGCCCTTTCCATTTTTGACCTGATCGTAACGTATTCAGCAGGCAACAAGCTGACTTATCAGGAGACCATCGACAATCTCCACATCCTTGATTACGATTATTATTTCAAGGTGACGGATGCTTTGCTGAATGAGAGCATTTCAGAAACCCTCCTTATTTTCAATGAGATCTTGAAAAAAGGATTCGATGGACACAATTTCATTGTGGGGCTGAGTGAGCATTTCAGGAATTTGATGGTGTGTAAAGACCCCGCTACGGTATCCTTACTCCAAGTATCTGAAAGTGCCCAAGAGCGCTATGTGCAGCAAAGTGAGGCTTCAAACCTTTCTTTCATTCTTTCTGCCTTGAATGTGTTGAACCAATGTGATATCAACTACAAATCAAGTAAAAACCAACGCTTGCACGTAGAGCTGGCTTTGATGAAGCTGGCCAAATTGCCACAGGCGNCCTTTCTTTCATTCTTTCTGCCTTGAATGTGTTGAACCAATGTGATATCAACTACAAATCAAGTAAAAACCAACGCTTGCACGTAGAGCTGGCTTTGATGAAGCTGGCCAAATTGCCACAGGCGATCAACCTAGCAGCAGTGGCCCACGAGGAGGCAAAAAAAAAAGACTGAGTAAGTCTGCCCCAAGCGCCCCAACCAAATCTGCTTCAGAAATCCAGTCTTCCGGTAACAAAATACCGGTGAAGAAAACTATTGCCATTCCTACAAGTTTATCGGCTGTCAAAAAGTCCATCAAAGACCGACCCGTTGAGGTGAAAACCACCAAAACCCAGACGGCCGTCCAAGAGACTGCAAATCTTCGAAATCCATTTGATAAACCCACCTTGCAGGGCGTGATCAATGATATCATTGAGGAATTCAAGCAAAGCGGGAAATCCATGGAAGTGGCAGTGCTCAGGCAGCCCATTGAGCTTGTAGATGAGGAAGTGACCTTTTTGCTGAGCGGAGATCTCCAAAATGACATTTTTCAGAAGGTAAAGCCGGAGTTGACTGGTCTTTTGAGAAAGAGGCTGGAAAATTATAAAGTGGATGTGTTTTCGGTAATCAAGGAAGACGCCGTGAGCTCAGGATCCAAGCTTTATACCTCTACGGACAAGCTTAATTACCTGCGGGAAAAATCTCCTGCCCTCAAAGAGCTGCAGAAAAGGTTCGGTCTGGAAACGGATTTTTAAGATGACTTAAAAGTCAATCCCTATCCCGAAGTTAATCAGGTTTTGTAGCTGAATGGCCCTCGACGAGGTGCCGTCCTCCATTTCTATAAATACATTTTCATCATAGATCAAAACGGTCTCTATTCTGGTAGTGATATACCTATTGACCCTCATGGAAAGGATCGAGTTAAAGTTTACCACGGTGTTTCCCAAGGTTTCATAATTGGAGAAGAGGTTGAGGTCAGCTTTCCAATTGATGTTTTCCATCAGGGTCAAATTTGCAGAGGAGCTGAAGGATATACCGGCCTCAGCTCTGACCCGCTCCCCAGGAATAACCCCAAAAGCACCGGCACGACTGAGTGAATCATCCAGCACCACTGTGAAACGACCCGTAAAGGGAGAGATAATAGCTGAAAACCTGTCTTTTTCCCTGAAGGTTTTCTGGTAGTTAAGACCGGTGGAGGACTGTATGTATCCCGGGCTAAGCAGGTCGGATATCACGTTTCTTTGCTCTCTTTCAGAGCCAGCTGGCCGGAAATATCGGTAACCCTTTAAAAGCTGGGTACGGGCATCTATCTGGGTAGAAAGGTAAAGTTTGGGGGTCAGTTCCCGACCGTATTTACTTATAAAAATAAAGTTATCGTTTGTTTTTCTGGTTGCAAATGCCCTGTCGGACTGCCGCATGAAACCGTAATTGATCGTCAGTTTGGTGTCCCAAATGCGGTTGTCCTTTTCATAGTTGGCAAATAGGGTCAGGCCGGTGTTTAAAGCCAATGAGCTTTGTCCCCCCGCCGCCCAATTGGTAAGGCTTACCTGCTGAATGGAAAGGTTGAAATTCCCTCCTTGTTGCCAATATATTGGCTTTTCCTCGGGGGTAATGATCAAGGAATCACCCAAAACAATCAAGGTGTCCCCATCAATAAAAACCGTGTCGGCTTTAATATCCTGGCCCCACACAGCTTGAGTGCCTAAAAGCATAAAGAAAACCAATATGCCAAAGGCTTTCCCGATAATCTTATGATCTATTCGCGTCAAGGTTCAATTGTTGGTTTGCGGGGCAAAGTTATTATTTTCTAATGATTAAATCCTGTCCAATACTCAAAATGCTTTCCACACCAAGATTATTCCAGTTTCTCAATTCGTCCACCGTGACCTCATACTTTCTGCTGATGGCATAGAGAGTTTCACCAGGACTTACTTTGTGCACAGTGGTGTTCGTCCGGGATTCTGCCGGCTTGGCCGGAAAAATCTGCGCAGCAGGCTGGCTTGGCGCATTTTGCCTAGCTGGGGCTGTTTGTGTTTCCTGTTGGGCCACTTGCCTTGCAGGCGGATTTTGTGGTTTAGGAGTTGATGGCCGGGCCATTTCTATTTCCTCATTCCTTTTTCTGTAATCCTGAAGTTTTAAAACCATTCCTGGCCTCAAGTCCTTGTCTTTATAAATTCTGTTTTTAGCCTTCAGGGAATTCAGCCGAATGCCGTGCAACTGGGAGATTTCCCATAAAGTTTCCCCGGCTTTCACCACGTGCTCCTCTGCATGTTTGGCTTTTGCTTTTTTTCTTTTGGTATAATAATAACTGCCAGCTTCAATTCTGTCTTTCTTCTTCAAGTCGTTGACCCGTCTGATCTTGCGCTCATTTTTGCCAATCCTGTCAGCAAAGGCTTCAATGCTGGAATTCTGGGCGGCCTGTACAGCTTTGATGTTATTCACTTTGATCTGGCCAGGCTGTGTAGCCCGGCTGGTATTTCCAGTTACTCTAGGGTAAGCGCTTTGGTTATTTCTATAGATCTCCACGTCAGTTTGTGGCTGATTGCTGGCCAATGCAGGTCGGGGAGGGGTGCTGCCATCTCTCACATACACCACTGTGTAGGTCCTGTCCCCAGGGATCTTTCCGTTTGACGACCATTTGTTGTATTCACGTAGGTGGGCTTCTGTCACCCCCAGTTGTCTAGCTACGGTACCAAAATCTGTGGGGCCATTCACCCGGAATTCTTCCAGGTAAGTGCCGTTGCTCACCAGTTTGCCCACTTGGTTTTCGAAGGCAATTTTGTGGGCCAAGAATTTCTTGAAATACCAATGGGTGTTTTTGTCAATATCGACCACTTTCTTGCCATGCATGGAGGTGCCGTAGTACCCTTTAGCTCCACCCAGCCCCATCAGGTATGATACCACCGTGGTCATCCAGTTATCTAGATGGCCGTGGTGCTTTTTTAAATAGCGGGCCGCACCCCTGGTGGAGCTCACCACGTTTTTTCTTTCGTCTATTTGGTTGTCAACTCTTAAATAAACCTCCTCGGCAGTCCCTTTTTTGAACTGCCAAAACCCAACAGCATTGGAGGTGGAAACAGCGTCCGGAATAAGGCTGCTTTCCTGAATCACCATGTATTTCACATCCATCGGCACGCCCTCTTCCCTCAAAACCCTTTCGATGGTAGGCATATATAGGTTTACCCGATCCAGTTTCATCTGAAAATACTGGGGGCTCCGATAAAGTGCGTCCACGTCCTGCTGGATCTCACGTTGGGCGTGAGCATTCAGACGCAGTGTCATGTCTGCAAACTTTATTTCCCTTGGGACCTGAGGGACTTGGGCGAAAGCCAAGTGGCTGAAAAGAATGAATGCAAAAAGTAAAGGTGTTACTCTCATAATCTTAAAGTTTTCTGGCCATCATGATGCCGTCACGAATGGGCAAAAGTACGTTTTCTACTCTAGGATCCTCTTGGACCATTTTATTGAAATTAATTAATGCTTGGGTGTCCTTATCTATCTTTTTTTCGGTATTCCCCAAAATTTTACCTGACCATAATACATTGTCGGCCAAAATAATGCCGCCCTTGTTCATGCGGTCTATCACCAAATCATAATACTTGCCATAATTGATCTTATCGGCATCGATAAAAACCATATCGAAATTGCCCTCCAGCCCAGGGATAAGCTCCAGCGCATTGCCTAGCCTGTAATCAATTTTTTCAGTAAGTCCAGCTTTGGCAAAAAAGCCCCTTACCATTTCCTCTAGCTCATCATTGATGTCTAAGGTAATCAACTTGCCGCCCCGGGACAAGCCTCTGGCCATACACACTGCCGAATACCCGGTATAGGTGCCGATTTCCAGAATAACGCTGGGATTGAGCATTTTGGTGAAAAGTTCCAGGGTTTTTCCCTGCAATTGGCCGGAAAGCATCCTAGGCATCATGACCCGCGCATGGGTTTCCCTATCGATGTGCTTCAAAATGTCATCTTCAGGAGAGGTGTGGTCCTGACAATAGGCTAGTAGGGCTGGATCTATAAATTCCATTCGTTGATTATTTTGGTAAATAAGTTAGATAGCTGAATTCGTCGGCCGCAAGTTGTTCGTTTGCCAGATCCTGAAGTTGTTCAGCTGTGGTTTGTTGGATTATTCCGAATATGGTGTCCAAGTCATCTATTTTGCCTTTGTCCAACAAGGTTTTTCCCAACACCAGCATCAGCGCCGCGTGGTTTTCCTCAGCCATAGCCATTTGACCGATGGCTTGTTCTTTGGCCATATGGAGCTGCATGGTACCCAGTTTTTGGGTTCTCAGCTTTTCCATTTCTTTCAAGACCAGCTTTTTAGCCTTATTGGCATTCTTGGGCTCAGTTCCATAAAAGATCCCCAGAAATCCCGTGTCTGTATAGGATTGATAGGTACTTTCCACGGAATATACATAGCCATGTTTTTCCCGTAGGGCCAAATTCAACCGGCTATTCATACTTGGCCCCCCCAGGATGTTGTTTAGCAGGTGCAGCTTGAAACGGTTCTCATGGTAAAGGTCAAGAGAAGGCTTGCCGATCGCACAAAGGGATTGGGAGATGTCCTTCTCAATAGTTTTCACAGTGGGCTTATAGGATGAAAATGAACTCCTTATATAAAGCCTTTTTTTGACCGGAATTTCCAACAGATATTTTTCAACCTGTTTAAGTACCTTGCTGAAACTGATATTTCCCACCACCGAAAAGATGATTCTTGAGGTATCAAGTCTGGTGGAGAGAAAGTCAAAGAAATCCTGCTGGGCAAAGGAACTTACTGTTTCCTCGCGACCCAAAATATTTCTTCCCAAAGCATGGTTTTCGAAAATCTGTGCATCAAAGTCATCTTGGATGGCGTCCTCCGGACTGTCTCGGTACATGGCCATTTCTTCCAAAATCACATGCCTTTCCCGCTCGATTTGCTTTTCGGGGAACACACTGTTGAAAGTAATGTCGCAGAGCAGTTCCGCCGCTTTGTTGAAATGTTCCTTCAATATGGTGCTGTAAAAGCAGATTTTCTCCTTGGTGGTGTACGCATTGAGTTCCCCGCCCACGGAATCCAGGCGGTTGAGGATATGAAAAGCCTTACGTTTTTTGGTGCCCTTGAAAGCCATATGTTCCCAGAAGTGCGCAATGCCTTCCTGCTCCTTGGTCTCGTCCCGGCTTCCGATGTCCAAGATAAATCCGCAATGGATCAATCTGGTGTGGGTGACTTCCTGATGGACTATCCGGATGCCGTTGGGCAATTCTTTTATGTTATATGACATTTTATACTTCTTACCACGATCAATCTACAAAAATAACAGACTTTCGCGGGATATTTTCTAATTTAGAATTTAGATTGAAATTAGGCCTTTGCCATGTGGAAAGGCTTTTTTGGGTCAATCTGGAATCTTTTATTCAATATAAAAACTAAAACCAGAATATTTATGAGATACCGTCCTTTAGACAAATCTTTATATATACGCAATCGCGAAAAATTAGTCGATTTGCTTAAGCCCAATTCCCTGGCTATCTTCCATTCCAACGATATTATGCCCACCAATGCGGATGGCACGATGCCTTTTAGGCAAAATAACGACCTGCTTTACCTTTCGGGTATTGATCAAGAAGAAACGGTATTGGTAATCTGTCCTGATTTTCCAAATGAGGATATGAGGGAAATCCTGTTTATCCGAGAGACAAACGAACATATCGCCATTTGGGAAGGCCATAAATACACCAAGGAAGAAGCCTTTGAGGCCTCAGGGATTAAAAATATCCAATGGGTTCAGAATTTTGATGGAGTGGTAAATACTTTGGCTGCTCTTTCTGAAAACATCTATCTCAATACCAATGAACATCTTCGGGCAGACGCCCAGGTGGAGAGCAGGGATGCTAGGCAAATGAAGGCGATCAGGGAAAAATACCCCCTACACCATTACCACAGGGCAGCCCCTTTGATGCATCAATTGAGGGCGATAAAAGAGGATCTTGAAATCACACAGATGCAAGTAGCTTGTGACATTACGGAGAAGGCTTTCCGAAGGGTGCTAAGCTTTGTGAAACCTGGAGTGATGGAATACGAAATTGAGGCTGAATACATGCATGAATTCCTGCGCAATGGTAGCCGTGGATTTGCCTATACCCCCATCATTGCTTCAGGAGCCAATGCCTGCGTGTTGCATTACATTGAAAATAGCCGCCCCTGCAATGAAGGTGACCTTATTCTTTTCGATGTCGGTGCGGAATATGGCAATTACAATGCTGACATGAGCCGTACGATTCCGGTAAATGGCAGGTTTACCAAAAGACAGCGTGAGGTATATGATGCCGTGTTGAGGGTTCAAAGGGGGGCTTTTGATATTTTAAGGCCAGGAACCAATGTCCAGGAATACCACAAAGAGGTGGGGCGGATCATGGAAAGTGAACTGATAGGCCTTGGCTTGCTGGATAGGACTGATGTCAAAAACCAGGATCCCAAGCAGCCTCTCTATAAAAAGTATTTTATGCATGGCACCAGCCATCATATCGGTTTGGATGTGCACGATGTAGGCACCATGTATGAACCTATCCGTCCGGGAATGGTCTTCACCGTAGAGCCTGGGATTTATATCCAAGAAGAAGGATTAGGTATACGTTTAGAAAATGACATCGTGATTGAGGAAGATGGTTTCTTTGACCTCATGCGCAACATCCCGATAGAAGCTGAAGAGATCGAGGGTTTGATGAATAAGTAGGATTTAGGACTTTAAAGGGACACAGAGGAGTTTCACTGAGTTTAGAAAAGAGTTTCACAGAATCCACATCTTAAACAAATTGGGCTACAAAGTCCTCTAAGTAAAAAAGAAGTCGCACAAAGTATTTGTTCGACTTCTTTAATTTTGAAAAGTAAGAAATGGGTCTAAATTTATTTTTAAACTTTTTTATCCGCGAAGCAGCTCTGTGGAACTCCATTTAAAACTCCGCGAAACTCCGTGTCCCTTTGTTTTACGCCGTCACAGCCTCTTTTTTCTCCTTCTTTGTCAGCTTGTCCATGATGACAGCAATCGCCCCGTCTCCGGTGATGTTGGTGGCCGTGCCGAAGCTGTCCTGGGCCAGGTAGAGGGCGATCATGAGGGAAATCAATACGTCATTGAAGCCCAGCATGGTCTGCAGCAAGCCCAAGGCTGCCATTACCGCACCACCGGGTACGCCCGGGGCTGCAATCATCGTCACGCCCAAAGCAAGAATAAACGGTAGGAAGTCCATCATTTGCACATCCATGCCATTGACCACCATGATAGCCAGGGCGCAAGCGGTGATGGTGATGGTGGAACCTGATAGGTGGATAGTCGCACAAAGCGGCACCACAAAATCAGCCACAAACCCCCTTACCCCATTCTTTTTCGATTGCCCCAAAGTTACCGGAATGGTGGCGGCAGAGGACTGCGTTCCCAAGGCGGTGAAATAGGCGGTCATCATGTTTCTGATCATGGAAAAAGGATTCTTTCTGGAGACGGTGCCTGCTATGAGGTATTGGGAAACAATAACCGTAAACTGCAATAGGATGATGACGATAAAGACTTTGAAAAACACGCCCATGATCTCGCCTACCTGTCCTGCAAAGGCAATGTTGGCGAATATCCCCATCACATGGAAAGGCAGCAGCGGGATGATGATGGCCGTGATCATCTTGGTGATGATCTGCTGGAATTCATTCATGGCTTTTTTGAGTCCATTTCCCTCAATAGCGGCAATACCGATTCCCAGGGTAAAGGCAATCAACAAGGCGGTCATCACACCCATAACTGGGGCCATTTCCACCACAAAGAGCGGTTCGACCAACGAGTGCTCCGGATTATCCACGTTGCCGATGGAAAGGGAGCCTGGGGTGAGGATGTATTTGAAAATATTTGAGCCTACCCCAAAGGTCAACAGTCCTGAAAAAACCGTAAAGCCATAGGCCAGCATGGCGGTCAAAGCCAAGGTCCTGCCTGCACCCCTGCCAAGGTCTCCGATACCGGGGACAATGAAGCCGATGATGATGAGCGGGATGGCAAAGCCGAGGAAGTTTCCGAAGATGCCGTTGAAGGTCGCCAGGACGGCGGTGAACATTTCAGGGAGGTAGGAACCGATGAGAATACCAATGATGATGGCAATGATCAGGCGGGGCAATAGGCCTATTTTCTTCATGAAGTCAAATAGTTGATTTGTAATGAATTGGTAAAAATAAGGGAAGTGGGGGAGGGGAGAAAGGAAAAGTTGATAAAAGACCGAAGAGGGAAGACAGCCACCAAGGCGCAAAGGCGCAAAGAGAGTTTTTTCACTCTAAATTCTTTGCGTCTTCGGGTCTTTGGGGCATTTAAAAATTGATTTGATATCAAATCAAATAAAGATAAATTGATTTGTATTTAGATCAAAAATATATGGTCTGCCACAAATTGGGGGGATGGGTCAGTGACTACTGACCCGGTGGGAATTGCCATATATGCACGAACTTAAATGGGGTAAGGGACTTCTACCTCAGGGTTCCAAGTCAGAGAACTGGAACAACGGCAATAAATCCATTTTTATTGGTTTATCATATCCATGGATTACCCAATTCCTTGCATCCACAATTCTCCTTGCATTTTCGATTTGCAAGTTTGGGTCAATTTTGAGTGCTCGATTAATGGCCTCTCCAATAATTTCGATTTCCCTCTCAATAGCCCTGCGCAAAAGCTTGTTACTCAAATAATCTGAAAAATCCTTCTTTTCTCCTAAATATGTATAAATAGAGGTTATGGAAACCTCTACGTCATAGAGATGTTTTTTAATATCAGGATTCATAAAGAAGGATTTTATGCTTATTGATACTCTCAATAAAGTATGGATTGGAAAGCGACCTTTCTGTGACGATATCCAATTCCCGCTTGAAAAGATTCCGCAACTTGTATTGAAGTTGAAAGTAATTATCTGAATATTCCTCGGGGGTTAACTCCTCTTCAAAAGAAATCAAAAAGTCAATATCGCTGTTATCCCTAAATTTATCAAGGTCAATAGCAGAGCCGAATGCGTACAGCCTTTTGATTCTAGTAGCCTGTAGACGCGGAAAGTTGCCCCGAAAACCGGAAAAAATGATTTGCAAAGAGGCAAAGGTTTCTGAATCCAGACAAGCCGAATTGCCGAATGCACTAATTAATTATGCCGCCAGAGACTCCCTAAATCGCAGTTCCAGGTCAGAGAACTGAAATAATATTCAGGATTCGAGTTTCTGTGCCATGAAAAAAAGTCAAATTGCTACAAATGCACGAATGTATAATGGAGTCAGAGACTCCTACCTCAGGATTCCAGGTCAGAGGTCAGGAACGACCAAGAGTTATATTAATAGTGGAGGATTATAATATTGGGTAATATCCCATATGATTTTCGGATTTTCTTCGGATTTTTATCGGAAGGGAACTGAAGAGGTAATGAAATGGGATGCTGATTTGTGCAATTTTATGCAAATTGTGTCGGATAGTGCATGTTCATTTGTAAGTGGTCGGGTGGAAGATTATTTTCGGTTGTATTTATTCTATAACCAAAATAAACTAAAACACTTTATATGGGGAAAAATATAGGTTTCACTGCAGGCTTTCAGGGCAAGGTCGATGGGTTTGTTTATTACAAAGTAAATAGTGTCAGTTACGTAAGAGCTAAACCAAATAAGAGTGGAGGGAAGCGACCTTCCTCCCAGGTTCAGAAAATCAATCAAAGCAAATTTGGAGTTGCATCAACTTTTATGAAAAAATTTGCTCCGATAGTTCGGTTTGGGTTTCAGAATGAGGTGCTGGGCATGCGCTCTGCGATAAATGTGGCTGTGGGGTATGCCCAAAGCAATGCCATAATTGGATTGACAAGTTCCTATAGGATAGACCCACATAGGGTCTTGATAAGTAAGGGGAATCTGGAAGGGCCAATGGAAGCCAAAGTGGTTTGGAAGGATGATGCTACCGTCCTGTTTACCTGGAAAAATAATTCTTTTATGGGCTCAGCCAAACCTTATGATAGGGTGATGGTGGCATTGGTACACGAGAAGGAAAACTGGCAGGAGTATGTCTTGGAGGGAAAGGGAAGGCTTGAAGGTGCCCAAGAACTCAAACTTCCTTATCCCGGCAAGTGGCAAGGTCAGACTTATGCCTATATTGCTTTCAGTAGGTACAGTCCGGGAAAAAAAAGGTACTGGATTTCAAATAGCGAATATTTGGGGATGATATAGAAGAAGAGAAAAGAGAAAGGGGGGGTAAAAGCCACGAATGCACGAATTTATAATGAAGTCTGAGACTCCTAACTCAGCAGTTCCAGGTCAGAGACCTGGAATAACCAGAACTTGAAGGTAATCAGGATGTAATTAGCCCCAACCATTTTTTCTCGTAATCTGTTAAATAAGTAAAATTAAAATGCGATGATTTCTGAAACTCAGAGAGATGCTATCATTAGGGTGCTGCAACCGCTGGACCCTAAATCCATCAGTGTTTTTGGTTCCTGCGCCAGGAATGAAAATCACAGTGGAAGTGATCTTGATGTTTTGGTTGAATTTCAAGGCACTGTAAATCTTTTGGATATCATCGGTGCTGAAATGGAATTGACGGAAGTACTAGGTGTGAAGGTGGACCTCTTGACCAAGCAGGCTATTTCTCCTAGACTTATGGGCCATATTAATGAGAGCATCCACGAAATTTTTTATGCAGAAAAATGATTTGGTTTTTTTATACCACGTCCAATTCTGGGTCAAATTGTCACGAATGCACTAAAGTTTAAAGGGAGTCAGAGACTCCTGACTCAGCGGTTCCAGGTCAGAGACCTGGAACAACGGGAATCCCTCTCTTTGCGCCTTAGAGTCTTTGTGGCTATTTTAAAACTCAACCAAAAAAACAAAACCCCGGACTTTGCAGCCCGGGGTTTTTGATTATGAAAGTTTCCTTCAGGAAATTACCCGATTGAGATTCTCTTGAAGTCTACTACGGTCAATCCTTTGGATACGCTGTCCAAATACTGGGAGATGGTTTTGCTGTTGTCTTTTACAAAAGCCTGGCTCAACAGGGTGTTCTCTTTGTAGAACTTGTTAAGTTTACCCAAAGCGATTTTCTCAAGCATTTCTTCAGGTTTGCCTTCTTGTCTCGCTTGCTCCTTACCTACTTCGATTTCTCTTTCAACAACTGTAGAATCTACATCGTCTTTGTCAACAGCTACAGGGTTCATGGCAGCAATCTGCATGGCCACGTCCTTACCTGCTTCCTCTACGTCAGTACCGTTTACGTTTTTCAAGGCTACCAATACACCCAATTTACCGTTGGAGTGGATGTAAGGAACTACTGCCTCGCCGTTTACGATTTCAAAGTGGCTGATGTCGATTTTCTCGCCGATTTTGCCGGTCATCTCGATGATTTTTTCACCTACAGTGATGGATTCATAAGGAAGGGCTAGGATTTCTTCTTTAGTAGATACGTTATTCTGCTCAGCTAGGTCAGCGATGGAATTGGCGAAAGCGCCGAATTCTTCATTTTTAGCAACAAAGTCAGTTTCGCAGGTCAAAGAAAGGATAAGGCCTTTCTCACCGCTCACTTTAGTCACTACTACACCCTCTTTGGTTTCACGGTCAGCTCTGGAAGCAGACACTTTTTGACCTTTTTTTCTAAGGATATCTACAGCTTTGTCGAAATCGCCTTCAGCTTCGGTAAGGGCCTTCTTACAGTCCATCATACCGGCTCCGGTCATTTGTCTTAGTTTGTTTACCTCTTGTGCAGTAATAGCCATTTTTATAGGAGTTAAAATGTGTTATTAAATTTTTATATAGGCCGCTTGTTGCTATTATTCCTGATGTCCTTTTTAGAAGAGGAAGACGGAAGACCGAAGACGGAAGAGGGTTTGAAAGTAGATTTCAACCACCTTTTCAATAGTCAGCGATGCTTACCTGCACTCAAGCGGGTTTTAGTATTTCTGTGGGGCAGGGCCGCCACAGGGGGCAATAACGAAAAATTGAACATAGGTATGATTACCGTATGTTCAATTTTTCATTATCAAATAATCATAGTGGATTACTCTTTGGTGTCAGCGTCAACGGCTCTTTTTGCCTCTTCTTCTTCGGCAAGTTTAGAATCGTCCTTGTCTTTCTTTCTTTCAGATAGACCTTCTTCGATTGCAGAACCGATAGCTTTCACTAGCAAAGAGATGGATTTATACGCATCGTCATTGGCTGGGATAGGGAAATCCACCTCGTTAGGGTTGGAGTTTGTATCTACCAATGCGAATACAGGGATACCAAGCTTTTTTGCTTCTGAGATAGCGATGTGTTCTCTTTTGATGTCCACTACAAAAAGGGCTGCAGGAAGACGGGTAAGGTCAGCGATACCGCCCAATACGTTTTCAAGCTTTTCTCTTTGTCTGGAGATCATCAAACGCTCCTTCTTAGCCAGGTTTTTATAAGAGTCTTCCTTCGTCATTTTGTCGATGGTAGACATCTTCTTCAAAGACTTACGGATAGTAGCAAAGTTGGTCATCATACCGCCCAACCATCTTTCGGTGATGAATGGCATGTTGAGTCTTTTTGCTTCTTCAGCTACTAAGTCTTTCGCCTGCTTTTTGGTAGCAACGAACATGATTTTCTTTCCTGATCTTACGATCTGCTTGATTGCGTTGGATGCTTCATCAAGGCAAACGAGCGTTTTGTTAAGGTCTATGATATGGATACCATTCTTCTCCATGAAGATGTATGGCGCCATTCTAGGATCCCACTTTCTTGTTAAGTGTCCAAAGTGAACACCAGCATCCAGTAAGTCTTTATATTCTATATTAGCCATTATTGATATATATGTATCTTAAAATATATGTTTGAAAAAGCTCCCGGATTAACGCTTGGAGAACTGGAATCTTCTTCTTGCTTTTCTTCTTCCTGGCTTCTTACGTTCTACCATTCTAGGGTCACGAGTAAGGAAACCTTCTTTTTTCAACGGGCTTCTGTGCTCTTCGTTGAATTGGCATAGGGCTCTGGAGATAGCCATACGTACTGCTTCAGCCTGGCCTTTGATACCACCACCGTCTACGGTGATTTTGATGTCATAAGCGTCGTTCTCGTTTACTAGAGCAAGAGGCTGCTTTACAACAATTTGATGCAGGTCGAAAGGGAAGTAAACTTCAAGAGCTCTGTTGTTGACAGTGATCTCGCCTTTACCCGGCTGCATGTAAATTCTTGCTACAGACGTTTTTCTTCTACCGATTGTATTGATAACTTCCATTAGGTGCAGAATTAAAATTTAACTTCTTTAGGTTGTTGCGCTTCATGAGGGTGCTCGCTTCCGGCATACACGTGCAGGTTGCCGTAAAGCTTTCTGCCCAATCTGTTTTTAGGCAACATACCTCTTACTGCTTTTTCTACTAAGATGATTGGAGATTTCTCCATCAACATCTTTGGAGTAGCAATACGCTGACCTCCTGGATAGCCAGTGTGACGAACGTATACTTTCTCGTTCCACTTTCTTCCGGTTAGTCTAACTTTGTCTGCATTGATGACAATCACATTGTCGCCGCAGTCTACGTGAGGGGTAAAGTTTGGTTTGTGCTTACCTCTCAAGATTTTTGCTACCTCACTTGCAAATCTACCAAGTACTTGGGACTGGGCATCCACTACGATCCAGCCTTTCTGTACAGTAGCGTCGTTTGCCGATATGGTCTTATAACTTAAAGTATCCACTGTGTAAATGTTTAATAATTAGCTTGTTAAATACATTTTTCCCTCAAAAAGGGACACAAAGATAGAAGCTTTTCAATTCTAATGCAAAAGAATTGGAAGTTTACTGCCTAATTTTCACCGAAATAGCTAAAAAAAGCCATCAGTTCTATCGGGCGGTTTTTTCCAACTGCTTGACCAATACTGCGAAATCCTTGGGGTAGGGGGCCGTCACCTCTATTCGGGTGCCGTCTGTGCCATCAAACCCAATGGCGTACGCATGTAAGGACACTCTCTGCATGATTGGAAGCTCATCGGTGCCTTTTTTAAGATTGAATCGCCTTTTCAGATCTGAAAGATAAAGGTTCTTGCCCCCATATGTTTCATCACCACAAATCGGGCTCTTCAGATGGGCAAGATGCACCCTGATCTGATGGAGTCTCCCGGTGACCGGCCTGCACTCAATTAAAGTGTGCGCATAGTAGGTCTTTAGGGTGTTGAAATAAGTGGTGGCCTGCTTGCCTTCCTTATTTATCTTGGCGATTCCTTTATTGGTGGCAACCAGATTGCGGTCCACGAGTAGGTTTTCATACTCATGTATGCCCTCTGCCACGGCATGGTAGATTTTGTCGACTTTCCTGTTTTCAAACTGTATCGCAATGTTTCTGTAAGCCTCCTGGTTTTTGGCTATTACCAGGCATCCCGAAGTTTCCTTGTCTAATCGATGACACACCTGGGCATCAGGGGTGTACATCTTGGCCAAATGCAGGATGTTTTGCGCTTCATGTCTATCGTCTAAGGTCGATAGATAGGGAGGCTTGTTGATTATAATATAATCAGCGTTTTCAAACAGGATAAGGTCCTCAAAATCTATTTTCTTCATGCAGCTCGCGCCATTCCAATTAAGGCGCAAAATTAAGCTTAAAAGAATTGGAATCAAAATATTATTTTGGGGGCAATGGGACACAGAGGTACGCAGAGTTTAAAAAGGAGTTTCACAGAGCTCCTTCGCGGATTTCTCTCGCAAACCCGCTTGCCGGAGGGCAGGTTCCACGGATTTCGCAGAAAAATGGGGTCGCAAACCGAGGCGATGCGGTAATTGATGCTTCAAATGAATTTATCCGTGGAATCTTCGAAATCCGTGAGAGAAACCTTGTCTGTCCAAACTATTTTCTTAATATTATGGGGTCAAACTATTTAATTCTGACTTTTGAATTTATGAAAAACTCTAAATCCTTTTCCTTTAAAGTTATTTTCTTTGCCCTTTTGCTTTCAAGTATGGCCTGCACGGATCTCCTGGCCCAAAAGAGCAACAACCAGCTGGCCATAGGTGCGGAGCTGGGGCCCGTAATAACGGATAGGTTTCACGGTTATGAATTTCAGGTGGGTCTGCCTGTTAAAGTTTATTACGGAATAGGCAATCATAGTCAGTTGTTGCTCAGAACTGGAATCCATCACCTTTGGGTGCCTTCGGAGAGCCTTTACGAACCTACCATAAGCGTAACGGCTTACCTGGTCCCGCTTGCAGTGGGTTATAGAAGGAGCTTACGGAATTTTTATGCTGAGGGGAGTATCGGAGTTGCCTATGAGAAAAGCCGGGCCGAGTTTGAAAATCCATATAGTGTAAGTGCACAGGGTGACTCCTACCCGCTGAATTACGGGATTGAGGTGGGTTATCAGCTACATAGGTTTGATTTTGGCTTTTCCTTACAGAACAACACCATCAACCATCATCATGGTTTTATACATACCGGAATGGTGGGGCTGAAGGCGATGTATAAGATTGATTTCTAAGCATGATTAGAATTATAACCCTGCTGTTCTTTGCTTTGTCCGCTGCATTGCCTGCCCATTCACAGGGCAGGCTTGCAATTGGTTTTGATGTGGCCAACAGAAAAGAACTCAGAAATTACATTGACCCTCAGGGGTACCTGCACAACCGCTATACCCCATTGTTTGCTTTGGGTGGTGTATTGAATTACCGCATTTCGGACAGGTGGGAAATAGAATCCGGGATCTATGAAACATCTTTTCATGAAACCATTAGTTATTACTACAAGGAGCCGGGTTATCGGCCCCTGAATGCCACGGGTTGGCAGGTTAACGGACTGCGGACTTTGCAGATCCCGTTGAGGGCTGTCTATGATCTAAACCTTGGATTCAAAAGATTGTCTTTTAATGTTGTAGGGGGAGTAAGCCTGTATAACCTCACTTCCAACATCAACCGATGGGGTGAAACTGGTCTTAGTCCCATTCCCGTTTATCCAAGACCTCCGGTCAATCTGGATCTGTATTATCAAAGCTATCCGCTCCGAAAAAGGAGCCTGGCCTTTGAAGGAGGGGTGGAGTTAAGGTATCAGCTCTCCAACAGGCTGGATTTCATTTACCGGTACACCAGGCTTGTCGGGACCCGGGAGATGAACAAGATGGAAGGCTACTATTCCATAGACAATCCTCCTACCCAATATGAATTTGAAGTCACATCCATGGGCTCAGCTGTTCACAATACCTTTTCGCTGAGATACAATTTTGGCAAAAATTCTAAAAACATCCCCAAGTATGAAAAATTTGAATATTGATTGGTTATTGAAGTCAAGTACAGCATTGCTTTTTCTGTTTTTGCTCAACGGCCCCCTGATGGCCCAATCGGGCAGAAATCACATCGCCATCGGTTTGGAGGCGGGACCTTCTTTGGGTTTTGGAGCGGAGGATTTCCCTTATCATCTGGGCCTACCGGTGAAGGCATACCTTGGCACCGGTCAACATGGGCAATGGATGTTCCGGACGGGAGGGCATCTGTTTCCGGTTTCTTCACAAAACCTGCACGAATCCGTCCGCAGGGCCTACCGTTATATCGTACCTTTGGCTTTGGGTTACAGGTATAACCTGGAGAACTGGTATGCCGAGGGTAGCTTGGGGTTAGGACTAAGCACATTCGTTCAGGTGCCCACAGATGCCCAATTTCAACGCCAAGCCTGGACCAGCCGGGAGCTCAATTACGGAGTGGAATTCGGGTATCAGCTGGAGCATTTTGACCTAGGAGTATCCCTCAACAATAACGGTCCGATTCCACACAATACCATGTTTCTTGGATTAAAGGCGATGTATAAGATAAGACTTTGATGCATGGCTATGCCTAGTCTCCGTATTTGTTGATAATGGTGTGCTAGGTGGCAGGGCAATGGTTGAAAGCAAAATAGCTCCGGATACCTCCGGAGCCATTTTTTTTAAACCATACAAACAAATGAGTACTTTATTTAAGTCTATGGTTATTAAAAGCTTTGATGGGGTGAAATGTTTAAATGAAATAAGATTTTTTATAAATAATTAGTTGTCACGCCACAGGCAGCGAAAAACTAAAAGTCGATCCCTTGCCAATCGTACTTTCCACTTTGATCCTGCTTTTGTGACCTTCTAGGATATGCTTGACGATGGCTAGGCCCAGTCCTGTGCCCCCGCCTTCCCGGCTTCTGGATTTTTCTACCCGGTAGAATCTTTCAAAGATGCGCTTTAGATCTTCCTCAGGGATGCCCTTGCCATTGTCCCTCACGCTCACATGAAGCTTGTTTTTCTTCTTCTCTAGCCGAATCACGACTTCCCCGCCGTCATTATTGTACTTGATGGCATTAGAGATGAGGTTTTGGCAGACGCGGTAGATCTTGTCTTTATCGGCGTGGGTGTCAAAGGTGTCGTTTTTGTCAAAATAGAACCTGACCAACACATCCCGTCTATCGGCTTTGTGTTCCAGTTGCTCGATTACTTCCAAGATCATATCCTTGATATCAAAGTTCTCGAAATGAAACTTGACCACCCCATTTTCCATCCGGTTTAGAGTGAGTAGGTCTTGTACAAGCTTGTCTAGATTATTGAGGCTTTTGGCGGCCCTTTTTAGGAATTTATACCTTACTTCTTCGTCTTCCACGGCCCCATCCAGCAAGGTGTGTACATACCCTTGCGCGGCAAAAATAGGCGTTTTCAATTCGTGGGAAATGTCCGCAATAAATTCCTTTCGGAAAACGGCGTTTTTCTGCAGCGTTTCGATTTCCTTGTTTTTGGCTATCGCGTAGCTGTTGATCGTCTGGTTGATCTTCCTGAGTGGGGAAATGGAGGTGCGGTAGCTGTGTTCGGAAATGTCGGAAAGGTCCTTTTTCTGAACCTTTTCCAGCAACTGGTAGATATTGCTGATCTCCTTAAAGATCAAAAATTCCAGCGTGACATTGGTCAGTATATAAGAAAGGGAAAAGGAAAGCACGCCCGCCACTACCAAAAGGGTGGGAGTGGCGTCGTCCAGTAAAGATAGAAAGGCAACCGTGAGGGCTGCAATGGCCATGGCCAACAGGAAGGAAATCCCCCTGGATGTGGTCAGCATTTTAATTCATGTCAAATTTGTACCCTACTCCTTTTACAGTAGTGATGTATTCGTCACCGATTTTCTCCCTTACTTTTCGGATGTGCACATCCACTGTCCTTGCCAAGACAAAGACATCGGCGCCCCAGATATTTTGCAAGAGGTCATCTCTACTAAATACCATATTAGGGTTTTTGGCAAGAAAATACAATAATTCGAATTCTTTTTTGGGCAGGGTGATGGTTTTGCCGCTTTGATCGATGGTGTAACTGGTGCGGTCGATGACCAGGTCCTTGATCTTGATCTGGGACACTTCCTTTTCCTTCTTCGACTCTCTTCGGAAGAGAGCAGTTATCCGGCTGAGGAGTGCACGGGGTTTAATAGGTTTGGTAATATAATCATCAGCCCCCACATCAAAGGCCGCCACTTCGGAATATTCTTCCGACCGGGCGGTTAGGAAGATGATAAAGGTGCTCTTCAGTTCTGGTATCTCCCTGATCTGTCGGCAGGTCTCCACTCCGTCCTGCAGGGGCATCATGATATCGAGAAGGATGACTTCAGGTTTGAAGCGGATGGCGGTTTTGACTGCTTTTACCCCATCAGAGGCTGTTTCCACTTCGTAACCTTCTTTTTCTAAATTGTACTTCAATAAATCAATGATATCAGGTTCGTCATCTACGACTAAGACTCTGACCTTACTTTTTTCGCTCATTGGAGATTGATTAGTGTGTCATGTTAAACCTGCCAGTTTTGGAAACCTGGCAGGTTTCCAGGTTTGAATACAATGCTAATTTAGAAAAAAGAATGGCAATTTTAATACTAATCGCTTTGGAGGGAAACCAATCCTTAATAGTCGGCAGGCTAATGTTAAAGGATTGTTAATGGATTTTGAATTAATTATTACGTAATCCCCGTGCTTCGGTGATTTCCATATCAAGTGCACCCACTACCAGGTTGGCTTTTATCTTCACCGGAATTTTGTTTTTGTCGTCTGTGATCCAGACTTTGATGGGATTGTCTCCGCTGAAGAGTTTGTTGTTTGGCATTATGGGCGAAAACTTGAAGGTTTCATATGAACCGATGCGCGTGTCTACTTTTTCTTTCCCTTCGTATATTAATTTTAGGTTATATATTTCCTTATCGAAAAAACCCTTGATATTAATTGTCTCCCCGGGCTTCACGCGGGTTAGGTCCATAGTCCTGAGCTGGTAAAAGCCGCTGACCATGTCCTGTACGTTTGGCGGGATTTCGTAGGATTGGGTCTCCACCACATTCCTGTTTTCACGGTCAAACAGTCTTACATTGGCCTTTTTGCCCATGTGGTCAAAGTCCACAATTTCATGTTTTCGGTAGTTTCCCTCTTCTATATGGCGGTAGGAGCGATGCGGGATGAGCTTGGCGGTATCCAGGAGCGTACCCCAATTATCCTTTACTTTAAAGATTTTGAATATGCTCAGCGTTTTGCCGTACACGTCAATTTTGTACGCCGGTCGGTTGTTGATTTGCTGGATTTCGGGACTGGTGACCATTTTGGCTTCAGCGGCATTAAAGAAGAGGTACTTCACCTTGAAGGTGAGCTCCTCCCCATGCGAAAAAGCCTCATTTCTGGCCAAGTGCTTGGTATCCGCTCCCATCAGCATGATCAAAGAAATAAAAAAGAGAAGTGTTAATCTTATTTGCATGTTTTTTATTTCAATTGCCTCTTCTAACTCCAATGTTAATGGAAATGGTTCGCAATGTCACCTATCTCAATGTTAAAATTACTAAATAAGTTTCGTTCAACAATGCTTATTTTCTGTTGATAATCCCCTCGCGAATGTTTACTTTCACATAATATTTATACGTCAAAAACTACATTATCATATATGAGCGCAAACGCAGAAAAATTAAAAGCTCTCCAACTTACCATTGACAAGTTAGAAAAAACCTACGGCAAGGGTACGGTGATGAAACTTAGTGATAATCACGTACAAGATGTGCCTGCTATCTCTACCGGTTCCCTTGGCCTTGATATGGCGTTGGGTGTTGGGGGGATTCCTAGAGGTAGGATCATCGAGATCTATGGTCCGGAATCTTCCGGTAAAACGACCCTTTCCATGCACTGCATCGCTGAGGCGCAAAAGGCAGGCGGTCTGGCCGCATTTATCGATGCCGAACATGCTTTCGACAAGTCTTATGCCGAAAAGCTTGGAATCGATACTGAGAACCTCCTGATTTCCCAACCGGACAGTGGGGAACAGGCGTTGGAAATCGCCGAACACCTTATCAGGTCGGGTGCGATTGATATCATCGTGATCGATTCCGTGGCGGCTTTGGTGCCAAAAGGGGAATTGGAAGGTGAAATGGGAGACAGCAAGATGGGACTTCAGGCACGTTTGATGTCTCAAGCCCTAAGAAAGCTTACCGGTGCCATTCATAAAACCGGTTGTTCTTGTATCTTCATCAACCAGCTGAGAGAAAAGATCGGGGTGATGTTTGGTAATCCGGAGACGACTACCGGTGGTAATGCCTTGAAATTCTATGCCTCAGTAAGGTTGGATATCAGAAGAATCGGCCAGATCAAGGAAAGCGCTGACAACATCTTGGGTAACCGTACCAAGGTGAAGGTGGTGAAAAACAAAGTTGCGCCTCCGTTCAAAGTGGTGGAATTTGACATTATGTATGGAGAGGGTGTTTCCAAAGTAGGAGAGATCATCGATTTAGGGGTGGAGTTTGAAATCGTGAAGAAAGCCGGTTCTTGGTTCTCTTACGAAGGCACCAAGCTTGGCCAAGGCCGCGATGCGGTGAAAAACCTCTTGCTGGACAATCCTGACCTGATGGAAGAATTGGAAAGAAAGATTAAAGAAAAGGCTGGAATTCTGGCCGGAAAAGAAGATAAAGAGGCACCTGTAGAGGGCTGATTTTGATTTTTGCAATTGGGAAAAGGCACAGGGATAATCGGGAGACCGGTTGTTCTGTGCCTTTTTTTATTTACAACTACAAAGGAGGTGTTTATTGGGTAAAGCAGATATTGTTAGTTAATCCTTTTATTTTAGTTATTTTTTAGTAACTTCATTGGCTTAAAGTATTTTAGCATGCTTGGGAGATAAAGAATGCCCCCTGGTTTGGTCATTTAAATTTAAGCGCATGAAATTAAGACTACTTTTTACAACAGCCTTGGCAGCTGCAGTTTTCTCCTGTGATACAGGAGAAAATGTCCCTTCTTCACCTGCAGATTTTGAGTTTTCTCAAGAGATGTTCATGGTCAGACAAGAGGTTCAGTTTTCTGATGTTCCTTCAGGGGCAGCAAAATATGAGTGGAAGTTTGGTGAGGGAGGGGTCTCAGATGCCAGAACTCCACGCTTTTCTTTTAACAACCCCGGGGTGTATCCGGTAACCTTACAGGTGACTACTGCAGGTCCAGAAACCCATTCTGCAACCAAAGAAATTAGGATTGGCCAATACTATATTAATCAGTTGTCACTAGAAGGTGTGCAAAATGATTATGAAGTCAAAGATGGTCTGACAGAGCTCTACGTTGTTGTTTCCCGACGGATGGAAGATTTGGAGGAAGTAGACCGTGTAGATGGTCTCTCTGCTGACCTGAATAATCTCCCCGCTACATTCGATTTGGATGAAGTGATGTTTGATGCAGGGCCAGAGTATTCCGTATTAAGGGTATATGATGCTTCTGATGATTCACTCGTAGCCATACATGATCAATTTGAGGCCGCTTCGGCTTTTGGGGATGTGCAGCCCACTGGAGAATATGACCATGAGATAAGGTCTTCCAGCAGCCTAGGGTCCAGAATGGTGCTAAGGTATAATGAAGGGGAGTAATTGACATATCCACCATAAACCCACTTTACCAAGGTAAAAGTCATTAAACAAATAATCACCACAGTAATAAGGTTATGCAGTATTCCTACTCGGATCATGTATATCAGGGTAGAAGCTTAAAGATTTTTTCAAGTTCCTTATCAGAAATACTATTTTTTTGGGATTTGTCGAAAATTGAAGCTAGGTAAACTGTTTCCCGAGAGACTTTTAAATAAGTTATTATTCTTGCGCCTCCCGATTTACCTTTTCCTTTGGAATTGATGGCGAGTCTAATTTTATAGAAACCATTTCCAAGAGTAGTGCTTTGATCTGGCTTTTAAAACACTATAGCTCATCCAAAAGCTGTTTTGCTGACCGGGCTTTTAATTTACCTTCTTCTATAAGCTTTAATTCCTGAACAGCCTCTATTAGCTCTTCCAAGATTTGCGATTTGGAGGAGTCCTCAAGTTCTAAGGCTTCTAATTCTTTATATTTCTTTTTAAGTAATTTCCATTCCTTGATAGGAATGTAAACCCCGGTAGTCTCGCCCTCACTATCTTGAATTATCTGGAGTTTCATGTTTATATTTTTTGATATGTTTTACGATTCAGCTTTTTCAAGCTAAAAATTATTCATGTAAATATAACAAGAAAGTTGCTGACCTTGTTGCGGTTACCCTCCATAAACCCACTTTACCAAGGTAAAAGTCATTAAACAAATAATCACCACAGCAATAAGGTTGAGCAATATTCCTGCCCGGATCATGTCTCTCATTCTGATGAAACCGCTTGAAAACACAATGGCGTTTGGTGGGGTGGCGATAGGGAGCATAAAGGCAAAGCTGGCCGCTAGGGTAACCGGTATCACCAGCAGGTGCGGCGGAAGGTCCAGCCCCGAAGATATGCCTATCACCACTGGGATAAACAGGGTGGTCAGGGCAACATTGCTCATCAATTCAGTCAAAAACAGGGAAAGTAAAGTGAGTCCAATTACCAATACCCAAAGGTTTAATTTGTCAAAGCTGCTGACCCAAGTGCCCACCTGTTCCACCAGCCCAGAAGACTCCATGGCTTTGGCCAAGGATAGCCCCCCTCCAAAAAGCAATAAAATGCCCCATGGCAGTTTATCCATTTGCTTCCAAGTGATGAGTTTTTGGGCTCCATCCCCGTCAGCGGGAACCATAAACATCAAAAGCCCCCCTATTAAAGCGATGTTGGTGTCATTTAAAAAGGTAATGCCCAAATGTTGGTTAAGGATGCCTCGAAAAATCCAGGCAGAAGCAGTAAGCAGTACGATGAGGCTTACCCTTTTTTCGGCCTTTCTCATCGGCCCGAGATCCTGAAGTTGCTTGCTGATCATTTCACTGGAGCCCGCTAGGCTGGCTATGCGGTTAGGGAAAAGAAGATAATTCATCAAGATGAACATGATGGCCAGCATCACCACCCCAAGAGGTACTCCAATCAATAGCCATTGGTTGAACCCCATTTCCACCTGCAGAAATTGGCGCATCATCCCAACCATCACCACGTTGGGCGGAGTGCCGATGATGGTCATCACGCCGCCAATGTTAGCAGCGTAAGCGATGCCGAGTAGTAGGCTGAGGCAAAAGTTCTTAAACCCCTT
Source organism: Litoribacter ruber (assembly GCF_018449405.1). Classification (NCBI taxonomy): domain Bacteria; kingdom Pseudomonadati; phylum Bacteroidota; class Cytophagia; order Cytophagales; family Cyclobacteriaceae; genus Litoribacter; species Litoribacter ruber. The sequence continues at coordinate 140,666 of NZ_JAHCMY010000007.1, read as the reverse complement.
ATCTTCCATGATGAAAGGATTTTGGCTTTTCATAAGCTGAATGATGGAAAGGGCTACCGGCAGCATCATCACCGCCGTGGCGGTATTGCTGATCCACATACTCAATATGAAAGTGGCAAGGTAGAAACCTAGGATTATGCCATTGGGCCTAGTGCCTGTAAGGCTAATAAGCTTCAAGGCAATTCGCTTGTGGAGCTGGTTGTGCTCCATGGCCAAGGCAATGATAAAGCCACCCATAAAAAGGAAAATAACCGGGTCGGCATAGGGCACCGCCGCACTGGCAATGTTAAAAATGCCTATGGCTGGGAAAAGGATTATGGGCAGGAGTGAGGTTGCCGGTATGGGTACCGCTTCGGTAATCCACCAGCTCACCATCCAGGCAGCCACTCCGAGCACCCGGAGCATATCTGGCTCCTGTACCTGTAGGCTGAAAGCATAGAAAAGCAGAAATAGGGCAGGTCCCAGAAGGAGCAGGGCGGTTCTTGTGATTCTCGTCCGATCCATTCGATCTTGCCTTAAGCTGACCGTATTGCCTCTACGGGGTCAAGCTGCGCCGCCAATGTGGCTGGTACAATTCCCGATACAATTCCGATTGCCGAGGAAAGCCCCACCCCGAGCATGATGTTTTTGAATGACATGGTTACCTCCAAGCTTCCCAGCGGCACAAAGGTGAACAGGAACACTATTAATATTCCAGCAAGCCCTCCAAATAGGCTAAGGAAAGTGGCTTCAAATAAGAACTGTAGAAGTATAAAGTAATTTTTTGCTCCAAGGGATTTTTGGATTCCGATGATATTGGTTCTCTCCTTTACAGATACAAACATGATGTTGGCAATACCAAAGCCGCCTACCAAAATAGAAAAGCCTCCGATAACCCATCCTGCGATTCCGATGACGTCAAAGATAGATCCAATGGCATTTTGGATAAATTCCGATTTATTAAGGGCAAAATTGTCTTCTTGAGTGGGTTTGAGGCCCCTTTTACTTCTCATCAAGCCGCTCATCTCATTTTCCAAGGCGATCAGTCCTATATCATCATCCCGCCCCTTGGCGGCAATAGTAGGCTCAATACCAAACTGGCCCACATTATATAATTTGGTAAATGCCCCAAATGGAACCAGGATGGCTTCGTCCTTGGAGGGCATATCAAATAGGCCTTCCCCTTCTTCTTTGAAGAGGCCCACTATGACGAACTTGTTCCCTTTGATTTTGAGTTCCTTGCCAAGGGCTTCCTGTCCAGGAAATAGGGCTCTGGCGATTTTGACCCCAACCAAAGCTACATTTCTGGCCGAATTGATTTCCAACTCGGTAAAGAAGCGGCCGTTTTCCACGGGGACTTCATATACATCTTTGTAGTCAAATACTACACCTTCCAGGTTGGCGCCCTGGTAAGAATTGCTGGCCGCCTTTATGGTTGCACTTGTGGAGGCGGAGATGGTCACGCCATCCGCATTTCTCAAGCGCTGCTTTAGGAATTGGTATTCCTGAAAGTTGGCCGTTGGGCGTTGGAAATATTTCCACCAGGGATATTCCCCTCCGCCTCCGAAGGGAAAACGGTCCACCCGGATTACATTGGTGCCAAGGAACGAAAAACTGGATTTAATGTTTTTCTCTAATGAGTCTACCAGTGTGAAAACTGCAATGATTGCAAAAATGCCTATGGTTACCCCCAATAGGGACAAAACCGTACGGGTTAGATTGGACTTCAGGGCTTGGATCGCAAACCTGAAACTCTCCCATATAAGTTTGATTATTATCACCTTAAATTACTTTACTTGAAAAACTATTTGCCAAGATAAGTAGAAATGGGCATAAATCTTATTATATTTGCAGTTTTTACGGCAATTGTGCTCTAAAGAAAAATCACGAAAACATTCAATCCTATATATGAAATTATCAGATTTCAAATTCGACGTTCCGAAGAAGCTAATATCCTTATATCCTACCGAAAACCGAGACGAGTGCAGACTAATGGTAGTCCACAGAAAGACCGGTGAAATCGAACATAAGCTGTTTAAAGATATAATTGATTATTTTGAAGAAGGGGACGTATTTGTAACTAATAATACGAAAGTTTTCCCAGCCAGATTGTATGGTAACAAAGAAAAAACCGGTGCCAAAATCGAGGTTTTTCTTTTAAGAGAACTTAATCAGGAATTGAGGTTATGGGATGTGTTGGTGGATCCTGCAAGGAAAATAAGAGTGGGCAACAAGCTTTATTTCGGGGACAGTGATCTTGTCGCTGAAGTAATCGACAATACCACTTCTAGAGGTAGAACAATCCGTTTCCTTTTTGACGGAACCGATGAGGAGTTCTACAAGGCAATTGATGAACTTGGTGAGACACCGATTTTGAAGGATCATATTGAGCGTGCGGTGGAGCCAGAGGATAGAGAGCGTTATCAGACGATCTATGCCCAGCATGTGGGTGCGGTAGCAGCCCCTACTGCAGGAATGCATTTTACCCATCACTTGTTGAAGAAACTTGAAATCAAAGGCGTTGAGGTAAGCCCGATCACGCTCCATATCGGTTTGGGGACTTTCAGGTCTGTGGATGTGGAGGATCTTACCAAACATAAAATGGACTCGGAAAACTATGATATTCCCGAGCAAACTGTTGAGTTGGTTAACAAGGCTTTGGACAGCAAAAAAAGAGTTGTTTCAATTGGAACCACATCCTTGAAAACTGTTGAGTCATCTGTGACTGCCAACGGAAGGTTGAAGAAAAGCTCGGGATGGACGGATAAGTTTATCATTCCTCCTTATGAATTCAAAATTGCAAATGCATTGGTGACCAATTTCCATCTACCTGAGTCTACGCTTTTGATGACAACTGCGGCATTTGGTGGTTATGATTTGATCATGAAAGCCTATCAGGAAGCTATCAAGGAGAAGTATAAGTTCTTCTCTTATGGTGATGCGATGTTGATTTTGTAAGGATGTTCGATGGCCGATGTCCGATGTCGGATGTTAATGAATATGGAAAGAGCTCTTAGGGGCTCTTTCTTTTTTTAGGGTGAGGGCGAGATAAAAGGGTAGACTTCCCTTATATTATTTCTATTTTTAGACCATGAAAAGATTTGCCGTAATTGTGGCGGGAGGGAGTGGTACCCGTATGGGCGCACCAGTAGCCAAACAATATCTGTCTATAGGAGGAATGCCTATTCTAATGCATACTTTGCGGAAGTTTCAAGTGGCCGACCCGAATATCAAGCTTGTTTTGGTTTTGCCTCAAAGTGATCATGGTTTTTGGAAAAAGATCTGTGAGGAACATAGCTTTTCAATTCCCCATTCCTTGGTGGCGGGCGGAAGTAGCAGGTTCCTGTCTGTGAAAAACGGCCTTGATGCTATTGGTGAGAAGGAAGGATTGGTGGCCATCCATGATGGGGTGAGGCCATTTGTAAGCAAAGAGATTATTGAAGCTAGTTTTGAAATGGCCGCTTCACGGGGGAGTGGTATAGTGGTTGTGCCATTAAAGGATTCCATTAGGAAAGTGGATGCCAATGGCGCCTCAAAATTCGAAAAGCGGGACCAGTTCCGCCTGGTTCAAACTCCCCAAACTTTTCAACTGGCCAAAATTAAAGTGGCGTTCGAAGTGGAGGAGTCTTCTGATTTCACCGATGATGCCACTGTGTACGAACATCAGGGTTGGCAGGTGGCTTTGGTGGAAGGGGATCCATCCAACATAAAAATTACCACTCCCGAAGATATGGATTTTGCAGAGTTTCTTTTGAGCAGGTCAAAACCATTTACCGAATAATTACCACCGTTTACCGATTTTGGCTACGCATTGGCGGCTGGGCTGTAGGGTGTGATAGGCTTCTTCTGTAATTTTGATCCATAATCTTAAGCCAAAAACTATGAAAAGGACAAATAGAAGTAACAGCAACCTGACCCTGGGCATGATATTTTTAATTATCGGGCTGGTTTTGCTTTTGAAAACGATGGGATTCCTCTTTCCATCCTGGCTACTTACCTGGCCGATGATCCTAATTGTGATCGGGGTGATCAACCTTGTAAGACATGAACTGCAAAGCTGGTTTGGTTTTGCCATGGTGCTTCTCGGAGGCTTTTTCCTTATCAAAAGAGAAGTGGGGATACCCGTCGAGGTAGAGCCCTACATTTTACCGGCGGTATTTATTCTTTTGGGCTTCTTTTTTATCCTCAACCAAAGCAGAAGGGGTTCATTACCATTGTATGATTTTGAAAACTTTGGAAAAACAAAAAATGCGGGTTTTGAAGAAGCTACTTATGCCAAACCACAGCCTGATAATATAAGCGGTAGAACCATGGACGATTACATCAATGCCCAGGCGCTGTTTTCAGGAGTGGAGAAAAGATGCTTCACCAAAAACTTCCAAGGCGGTAAGATTTCGGCCATTTTCGGTGGGGTGGACATCGATTTTTCCAACGCTGATCTGGAAGGGGAGGCCGTGATGAATGTGGAGATAGCTTTTGGAGGGGTAAAGTTGATTATTCCCCCTCATTGGGATGTGGATATCAATGTAAGTAATATCGCGGCTGGGATTGAAGACAAGCGCTCATTTCCACACACCAAGCCTGACCCGACCAAGGTGCTTCGGATCAACGGATCCATGATTTTCGGAGGGTTAGAACTTAGGTCCTTCTGATGATGATGCGACTGATGCCAAAAGACTGGGGTGGGTGGTTGACCTTCTCCGGTTTTTTGATTTTAACATGGGCCGGGTTGGCCTATCTACTCCAATTTTATGGGTTGGACTGGAAGTTTGCCATCTATGATGTGCTTTTGCACTTGGCCCTTTTGGCTGTTTCTACTATCGTGTTAGAAAATATTTTCAGGTTTTACCGCCCCCAGCAAGGCAACAAATGGCTGGTCGTTGTCATCCCATTGGTTTTAGGAGTTGTGGGGCTGTTTTTTGGGACTTGGGTTTTGAAGTGGGTTTTTCAAAATGAAGACGCCCGGCAGTTTTGGGAGTTTATTCTTCCAGTGAGGGGCTTGGTAATGCTTGTAGTTTTGATTTTTGTCAGCAGGATGTTGATCATGGGCGGGCGAATAATGGAGCAGCAGGCCCTACAAGAACATGAAACTTGGCTGGAGAAAACCGCCAAGGAAGCTGAACTGTATCATTTGCGCCAGCAACTCCAGCCCCATTTTCTTTTCAACAGCCTCAACTCCATCAATGCCATGCTGAAATCCCAACCGGAAAAGGCCAGGGCAATGATTCTGCAGTTATCTGATTTTTTAAGACAGACTGTCAAAAAAGACCACAAGCTATGGGGAACGATAGAGGAGGAAATGGCCTACTTGCAGCAGTATTTGGAAATTGAGAAAGTGAGGTTTGGCCACCGCCTGAGCGTACAAGTAAAAGTGGACCCGGCAGCCAAGGATACCCAGTTGCCACAATTGCTGGTGCAACCCCTGATCGAAAACGCCGTCAAACATGGGCTGTATGGGATGGTGGAGGAAGTAGCTATTGAGGTGACCGCCAACAGGGAAGGTCATTATTTGGCTATTTCTGTCTCCAATCCTTTTGATTCCTCTCAAAAGAATGGGAAAGGTACAGGATTCGGTCTCGAAGGCTTGAAAAGAAGGATGTTTTTGATTTTTGGGAGGCACGACCTATTGCAAACGCAAATCGCTGGAGATAACTTTATTGTTACATTGAAAATACCCCAACCATGAAGGTAATAATTGTCGATGATGAGCCCTTGGCCATTTCACTGATGAAGGAATATCTGGAGGCATTTCCGGAAATTGAAGTTATCCAGACCTGCCAAAATGGTTTTGAAGCTTTGAAAGCCATTCAGGAAAGTAAACCAGATCTGGTTTTTTTGGATATTCAGATGCCCAAAATCACTGGACTGGAAATGTTGGAGCTTTTGGACAACCCTCCGGCTATAGTCTTTACGACCGCTTTCGATGAATATGCCGTGAAGGCATTTGAGGTGAATGCGGTGGATTATCTTTTGAAGCCATTTTCGCAGGACAGGCTTGCCGTGGCCATTGAAAAGGCAAAGGCAAAAATGGGGAATGGGACTAAAGGACAGGAGCTAAAAGAGCTAGTGGACCAGTCTTTTGAGGAGAAAATATCCAGAATTGTGGTCAAAACCGGCAGCCATATCAAAGTCATCCCAATTGGGGAGGTGCAGTATGTGGAGGCTTCTGATGATTATATCTGCATCCATACGGCTGAAGGCCAGTTTATGAAAACCCAAACGTTGAAGTCCCTGGAAAAACGGCTGGATGAAAAGCAGTTTGTCAGAACCCACCGTTCCTTTCTGGTAAATGTACAGGAAGTCACCAAGCTGGAGCAGTATGAGAAAGAGGGGTATTTGGTGATATTAAAAAGTGGCGCCAAGATCCCGGTCAGCAAAAGTGGTTACACCAGATTGAGGTTAGTGTTGGGGGGATGAAAAAAACTGTCCCGGGAGTCCAGGACAGTTTGCTTAATATTCGTCTTCGTTGAAGAAGAAGTCATCTTTGGTAGGATAATCAGGCCAGATTTCCTCAATATTTTCATAAGGCTCACCGTCGTCTTCAAGCTCTTGAAGATTTTCCACTACTTCAAGAGGAGCGCCAGAGCGGATCGCGAAGTCAATCAATTCATCTTTGGTAGCCGGCCATGGAGCATCTTCCAAATAAGACGCTAATTCTAATGTCCAATACATAGTCTTAATAATTTAATGTTGTCCGCCTTAACGGATTGCAAAAATATAAATTCTTTTAAGATTTTAAACTTTAACGGATAAATAGTTTTAAAGGTCTCTAAGGATATAGTTTTTCACGTCCACCTTGCGCTTGTAAGAGGCGATTTTGCGCTGCAACATCACATCAAACTTATCCTCAGAAGTGCGGAAATTCTCCGAATTTCCCTTGATGGTGTCAAGCTCACGCTGGTCCCTGCTGATCAAGTCTTTCAAGAGGTGACTTTTGAGTCTGTTTTGTTCAGCTAGGTCCTTGCCTTCAAAATTATCGTGCTTGGAGCGGATAAGCCTTTCCAGAAATGCCTTTTCAAATACCACGTCTGCAAAAAAGACGAAGCTTTTGGCGGATTGTTGCGCATCCCTAGGTTTTTTTATGGGTAGTTTTTTCCAGTCGGCTTGAAGCTGCTTTGCCGCTTCCAGGTTTTCTTTGCTGGTTGGGGCCTTGGCAAGTTTTTTCATTGCACTAGCCATGGTATCTACCTTTTGGATGACCTCCCTAGGCGGCATATAGGACTCGGCTTGCGCTACCCTTTTGTATTTGCTGAAAATACGGTTGTTCAATTTTGAAAACTCATCCCATAGGGGTTGGCGTTTTTCTGCAGGTACTTTTCCGGCAGCCTTCCACTCTTTTTGGATGCGTTTGCTTATTTCAAATGCCTGCTTCACATCCCGAAGCTCAAAAGCTTCCCGGGCCTGGTTGAGCAGGGCTTCGTAATCCTTGATGTTTTCCTCCGCCTGAAGCGCCAACCCGTCAAAGTAGTCCTTTCTGTTGGCAAAGAAATGCTCAACAGCTTCATTAAACTCACTTTCAATCTCCTCTTCGTGCTCTTTGGCAACGGGGCCGGTTTTGATCCAGCGCAGTTTCAGGTTTTTAAAAGCCTCAGTGGTTTCCTTCCAATCGGTATTGTTTTTCATGGCTTCAGCCTCAAGAATCAATCCTTTTTTGATTTCAAGGTTTCTGGCACGGTTTGACTGGATGATTTCCTCCAGGTAAACTTCCAATTGGTTGAGTTCTTCGATTAGGGGAACAAAATTGCCTAATGCGTCATATTGCATGAGCGCATCTCTCAGGTGGATGAGTTTCATCAGGAAGGAACCTTTGTTTTGGTTCTCTTCAATATCCTTTTTAAGATTGGCGACCTTTTCTTTGACAAGTTCAAAGCGGTCCTCAAAATATTTGATAGTGGAGGCCTCGTCTTCTTTCACCTCGCCGATGATCCTATCTTCCTGATTTAAAAAGCCCTTAAGGTAGACTTTGCCGTCTTTTATGTATCCGTATGGATGCTCCATTGTGATCTAATAGGTTGGTGGTTAGTTTTAACTCCAAAGGTGGATTTCCTGCAAATTAATTAATTCAAAAGCATTTATCCTAAGAAAGCGCTATTTTTGCCATCTTTGTTAGAATTAATTGAAACATAAGATAAAAATAAATTCTATGAGTTCAGAAAAAATCATCTTTTCAATGGCCGGGGTATCCAAGATTTACCCCCCTCAAAAAAGAGTTCTAAAAGATATATACCTGTCTTTCTTCTACGGCGCCAAAATTGGTGTGCTGGGTCTGAATGGATCGGGTAAAAGCTCCCTGTTGCGTATCATTGCGGGTACGGATAAGGAGTTTCAGGGTGAGGTGGTGTGGTCACAGGGCTATTCCGTGGGCATGCTTGAGCAGGAACCCCAGCTTGATCCTGACAAAACCGTCAAAGAAATAGTGGAAGAGGCTGTTTCTGAAACAGTTAATCTTCTGAAGGAATTTGAGGCCATCAACGAAAAATTCATGGATCCGGCCGTGCTTGAGGACGCAGATGCGATGGAAAAGCTGATAGAGCAGCAGGGAGAAGTGCAGCAAAAACTGGATGCCGCCAATGCTTGGGAACTGGATGTGATGTTGGATAAGGCCATGGATGCCTTGAGGCTTCCCCCAAGTGATGCGATCGTAAAGAACCTTTCCGGTGGTGAAAAAAGAAGAGTGGCCCTTTGCCGACTCTTGCTTCAGGAACCCGATGTCCTATTGCTGGATGAGCCTACCAACCACTTGGATGCTGAATCAGTGCACTGGTTGGAGCAACATTTGAAAAATTATAAGGGAACTGTGATTGCAGTAACCCACGATAGATATTTCCTTGACAACGTTGCCGGTTGGATTTTGGAGCTGGATAGGGGTGAGGGTATTCCTTGGAAAGGCAACTACTCAAGCTGGCTTGACCAAAAGCAACAGCGCTTGAAGCAAGAGGAAAAAACCGAATCCAAGCGCCAAAAGACGCTAGAAAGGGAATTGGAGTGGATCAGGATGTCGCCTAAAGCCAAGCAGTCCAAAGGTAAGGCTCGTTTGAATGCCTATGACAAACTTGTTGGAGAGGAAGCAAAGGAAAGAGAAGCGAAGCTAGAGCTTTACATCCCGCCAGGGCCGCGTTTGGGATCCAAGGTAATCGAGGTGAACAACGTTTCTAAAGCCTATGGGGACAAGTTGCTGTTTGATGATTTGTCTTTCAACCTGCCTCAAGGGGGTATTGTGGGGGTTATCGGACCAAACGGTGCGGGTAAATCCACTTTGTTTAAACTGATCACGGGTCAGGAAAAACCTGATGCTGGTCATTTTGAGGTTGGAGAAACGGTGCAATTAGCCTATGTGGATCAGGAGCACGACACCTTGGATCCAAATAAAACTGTTTACCAGCTTATTTCTGATGGTAATGAGTTTGTGAAGTTGGGTAACAAGGAGATGAATGCAAGGGCTTATGTAAGTAAGTTCAACTTTGGTGGAGGAGATCAAGAAAAGAAAGTAGGCGTACTTTCCGGAGGGGAAAGGAACCGCGTGCATTTGGCGATGACCTTGAAAGAAGGTGGCAACCTGCTTCTTTTGGATGAACCTACCAATGATCTTGACGTGAACACCCTGAGGGCACTGGAAGAGGCGCTGGAAAATTTCGGTGGCTGTGCGGTGGTCATCTCTCACGACAGGTGGTTCCTGGATAGGGTCTGTACACACATCCTTGCTTTTGAAGGTGATTCCCAAGTGTATTGGTTTGAGGGTAACTTCTCGGATTATGAGGAGAACAAAAAGAAGCGCCTAGGTGATGTGACGCCGAAAAGAATCAGGTATAAAAATCTGAAGTAGAGAAGACGGGAGACCGAAGATCGAAAAGTAAGAAAATGGCCACAAAGGCCACAAAGTTTTCACGAAGTCTCACAAAGGCCACTTCGCGGAGAAAAGTTAAAGGTTATAAATTGATCCATTTAAGTTATGACGTAACATGATTTAAATGTTATCCCACCCTCAATTCTTGGAGTTGGGGGTGGTTTGTTTTATGAGCAAAAATTATGAGTGATAGATTGAGCAAGAATTTTATGCGTGGGGTCAGCATGTTGATCTGGTTATATTTGATTAATAAATACTGGTGGGAAATTGAGTTACCTAGATTTGTGTTGCCAGTATTAATAGGTTTGGCGGTCGCTTCTTGTTTTAACAGAATGTATATTGGCCGTAGAGAAATGAAGAAGAAGTTATCCAATAAAGTTTAAAGCGATGGGCTCCAAAAAACTCATTTCCTTTTTGATGTATTTCTTTTCCGTGCTGATTTGGCTGGTGTTGCTGAACAAAATTTTTGGGGTGGTAAGCCTGCCGGATTTTCTCTTGCCATTGGGTATTATCATTGGCGTTATTCTTTTCATAATTAAAGCCATGATGGTTCGAAAAGAAATGAATGAATAGTAATATCCGTAGTTTTTTCTTTTTTATTTCCAGAGGAAAATTTGTAAATTTTAGGGTTGAGAAAAAAGGGATTTCGGACTTTTTGCTCCACAATGCTTTTTACCCTAAAGTTATTTTTTATGAAAACTTATTTTCTTCCAATTGCCCTGCTTACCCTAATTCTTGGTTCCTGCTCCTTAGGTGAACCTAAATGCGATGAGGTTTTTGTGACCACCGTCCCGCTGGACTACCTGAGGCGCAGTTGTGATCTGGCTGGAGTGGATAAGAATGCCGATGAGGTCGTGGTGGCGATCCGCAACCAGGCCGATCTTAACCGCCACATCCAATGCGAAAGCCTCCGGATCAACATCAATTTTGAGGAGAGCTTTCTGATTGCCGGGAAAATCAGGTCCTACGACTGTGGGTACTTGGCTGAGCAAAACACAGTGCTGGACTGTGGCAGGCTGGTTCACAAAGTTCTGGTTCAGTCAGAAGACTGCCAGGCAATAACTGAAGTCCCCTTTTTGGTAGTCATTCCTAGGTCCTTGGTCGATTATGAAGTGAGCCTGGAGGTGGATTACCTTTAAACACTATCAACTTTCATGTTCACGTGTTTTTATGGCCTTTTGGGAGGGGTTTTCTTCTGGAAGTTCAGGAACGGGTTGAGTCATTCCATCCAGGTCCGGCTGACCTGCATCAATCCAGGCCGTGTACCAAAAGTCCGCAATCATCTTAATAGACCTTTTCATGTGTCTTTCCACCTGTCCGTCCAGCATGTCATGGTAGGCTTTGGTGAATTCTTTGGAATACACCCTTGTGGATATGCCGCCTCGATCCTCGTAACTGTATTTTTTGTGTGAGGGGAATTTACGGGTCAGTTCTTTTTCAAATCTCAAAACACTGTCCAGCGCCTCGTGGGCATAGATGACGGCCTGCCAGGCGGTCAGTTGGGGTTGGGGAAGGTATTCGGCTTTGCCAATGAACAGATCATAGTCATCCGAAAGGAGTTCTGGAATCCGGCTTTCCCAAAAAGCATGGATGCCCACCTGGTCGGTGAGTTGGCCATTATAGTTTTTGGTGGTATGGAGGGGCACGTTGATGTCGGCAATATAATGGCCTAAGTCAGCGGCAATGCGGAGGATGGCTGCCTTGTTTTTGGCTCGGAAGGCTTCGGTCAGTTGAAGCTTGACCCGGTAAGCATTCCAAGGCCCAATACCGTATTTTCTCAAGGAATCCTCAGTAAATGTTTCCACGGCTTGCTGCCAGTGACGGGGGAGTTTGTAAACCGCGCTGTCCCCAAAGGCGTCCGCATCGATAAAGTGCTTTTCGGCCTCTCCGATCACCGCATATCGCCTCCTGTCGGGGTTAACGGCATTTTCGGTGATAAACTGGATATTGGCCTTGAAAAAGCCGATCATTTCCGGAGGCAGGGAAAAGACTGCCAGGCGGTTGATTCTTTTATGGGCAAAAAATCCCCATGCGCCCGATTGCTGCAGGCTGATCAGGAGAAAAATCAAAAGGAAGAAGGTTTTTTTCATCAAAAAGTTGAGGCTAAAAAGTTAACGCTATTAAAAATACCTAGAATAAAGCAGATTTAAAAGGTTTTATTCCGTACATTTGCATCCGTTACGACGGGTAAATATTTATAACTCCATGATTTCAAATTAATACGAGGTATTAGTTTTTGAAATCCTTTTGTATTTAAAAATTAATCAGTTAAATTTGCACTCCGATTACACATAGGGACTGTAAACAAGAAATAAGTAATAATATAAGATATGGCAAATCACAAATCCGCTCTTAAAAGAATTCGTGCCAACGAAGCTAAGCGATTGAGAAACAGATACCAGGCCAAGACGACAAGAACGTTTATCAAAAGGCTAAAAAGCACTACTGATAAGGCTGAGGCGCAAGAACTTTTCCAGAAGGTTTCTGGTATGATTGACAAATTGGCTAAGAAGAACATTATTCACAGAAATAATGCTTCCAACAAGAAGTCTAAATTGGCTAAGTTTGTAAACAGCATTGCCTAAGATATTGAAAGCAATTCGCTTTTGAAGAAAGCTCCATGAAAATGGGGCTTTTTTTTGTGCCCAATAATTTTTATTTTCATGGACTTTTCGATTTGCAAACAAGAACATTTTTCGAAATATCCATGGAACAATACTCCTCTATCAAGATTTCCGCGCTAGCGGAAGACGAACGGCCCCGTGAAAAATTATTGCTAAAGGGCAGAGCTGCACTTTCTGACGCTGAACTGATTGCCATCCTAATTGGGTCTGGAACCCGTTTTATGAGCGCAGTAGATCTTTCCAGGGTCATTCTGTCCAATGTCGACAATGACTTAGCACGATTGGCTAGGATGAGCATCAAGGATCTTCAGAAGTTTAAAGGAATAGGAGAGGCCAAGGCGATCAGCATTGTGAGCGCCATGGAGCTGGGGCGGAGGAGAAAACAGCTGGAGCAGGGCAAGAGACCCAAGATTCATTCTTCTGCAGATGTATATGAGTTGCTGAAGCCCGACCTGCAGGATGAGCCCATTGAGCATTTTTACATATTGCTGCTCAACCGGGCAAATGCGGTTATAGGTAAGCATAAGATTAGCCACGGAGGGACTAGCGCCACTATCGCCGATCCCAAGGTGATTTTTAAGTTGGCATTGGAGCACATGGCCAATTCCATCATCCTCATCCATAACCACCCTTCCGGAAGCCTCAAGCCTTCCCAAACCGATGTCAACCTGACCAAGAAACTAGTCGCGGTGGGCAAAAATTTAGAATTAAACATTATGGATCACGTTATTTTCACTGATGTTGGTTATTTTAGCTTTGCAGATGAAGCAATGCTCTGAATAGTCTATGAATACAAGGAATATCATACTAGCTGTCGTGGCCGTGGTGCTGCTGGCAGCGGTTTTTTATGCCCTCTCCGGGGGCGAAACACCCGAACAGTACCAGTCAAAAATTGAAAAGGAGAGAGAGCGGCAGTTCAAGTATCTAAAGTATAATGCCGATTCACCTCTGACCACGGAGCAAAAAAATGAACTGATTGAACTTGATTATTATCCCATTGACCAAAAGTATAGGGTGAAGGGGAGGATGGTGCCGGTGGAAAACCGCAAGATGCTCGAAATCCCCCTCACAGATGGGAATGTGGAAAAGTACATCAAGCATTCCTATGTGGAGTTTGAGCTTGACGGCAAGCCCCAACGCCTGCTGCTGCTTCAGTCTCCGCGTGAACCGGATCTAAGGAAGTTCTTTCTGGCTTTTGCCGATGATACCAGTGCTGAAGAAACTTACGGTGGAGGCAGGTATCTGGATGTCAAGCAAGAGGGGCAGCACACCGTCCTTATGGACTTCAATCTGGCCTATAATCCATATTGTGCTTATAATCCTGAATACGCCTGTCCGATCCCTCCAAAGGAAAACTTACTGGAAGTGCCGGTGAGGGCGGGGGAGAAAAATTACATCAAATAAGCTTTCTGCCACCGGCAATTATCTTAAATTTGTCAGTTATTGGAATGGGTAGCCCCATTTTCATAACCAAAATCAAGTAGCTAATGGCCTCAATTATCTTGAGAGGCTCAAAATATTTTATTCTTCAATGAAAATTTCAATCAATAGGTTAAAAGATTTCATACTGCTGAATCAGTCTTCTGAAGAGATTGCCGATATGCTTACCCAGTCGGGTTTGGAGGTTGAAGGAATCGAGAGGTTTGAATCTGTGCCGGGCGGCCTGGAGGGCATTGTGATCGGTGAGGTATTGACCTGCGAGCCGCACCCCAACGCCGACAAGCTCACTCTTACTACTGTGGACACCGGCAGTGGAGTCGTGCCGATCGTGTGTGGTGCTCCTAATGTGGCCCAAGGGCAAAAAGTCGCAGTAGCGACTGTTGGAGCTACTCTTTACCCAAAAGGAGGTGATTCATTTGTGATAAAGAAGGCCAAAATCAGAGGTGAGGCTTCCCAGGGGATGATTTGTGCCGAAGATGAACTTGGACTGGGTGAAAGCCATGCCGGTATCATGGTACTGGACACGGACCTGCCAAACGGGACGCCTGCAGCGGAGTTTTTCAACATCAAGCATGATGACGTGCTTGAGATTGGCCTTACTCCTAATCGGGCCGATGCCGCCTCGCATCTTGGGGTTGCCAGAGACTTGAAGGCTATCCTTCGGTCTGAAGTTTGTCTGCCATCAGTAAAAGAGTTCAGCGTGGACAATACTTCCCGTAGCATTGCAGTGGAAGTGGAAAATGCCGAAGACTGCCCTCGCTATGCTGGTTTGACGATCAGCAATATCAAAGTCGGTCCTTCTCCGGAGTGGCTTCAGAACTATCTGAAAGCCCTGGATCTGGATCCGATCAACAATGTGGTGGATATCACCAACTATATTTTGCACGACCTTGGACAGCCTTTGCACGCTTTTGATGCGGACAAATTGGCCGGAGAGAAGATCGTGGTAAAAAAACTAGCTGCTGGGACGGAATTTATTACTTTGGATGAAAAAGAGAGAAAGCTTACCGGCGATGAACTGATGATCTGTGATGCGGAGAAAGGGCTCTGCATGGCGGGAATCTTTGGAGGACTGGGGTCAGGTGTGTCTGATCAAACCACCTCCATTTTCTTGGAAAGTGCCTATTTTTCTCCTGATGTAATCCGTAAAGGCAGCCAGCATCACGGATTGAAAACCGATGCATCTTTCCGGTTTGAAAGGGGAACCGATCCCAACATGCCGATTTATGCGCTTAAGCGGGCAGCCCTTTTGATTAAGGAAATTGCCGGAGGGGAAATCAGTTCGGAAATCGTGGACCTTTATCCCAATCCGATTGCTGATTTTGAGGTAGCAGTAAAGTATAGAAACATTACCCGCTTAATCGGTAAGCACATCGAAAAAGAGGAAATTAAGGCTATTTTGACCCATCTCGACATTAAGGTTGTGGATGAGACGGAAGAGGGCTTTAGGGCTATTGTAAAGCCATACCGGGTGGATGTGACCAGAGAGGCAGACATCATTGAGGAAATTCTGAGAATTTACGGTTTCGAAAAAGTTGAGTTGACGGAGCATTATAGCTCTGATTTCTTGGCCGAACATCCCGCCAAGGATGGCAATAAACTTCAGTACAGACTTTCTGAGCTTTTGGGAGGCTT
The DNA here is from genome assembly GCF_018449405.1 of Litoribacter ruber. Taxonomy (NCBI): domain Bacteria; kingdom Pseudomonadati; phylum Bacteroidota; class Cytophagia; order Cytophagales; family Cyclobacteriaceae; genus Litoribacter; species Litoribacter ruber. The sequence goes on along the minus strand of NZ_JAHCMY010000007.1, from coordinate 125,144 downwards.
TGGCTATCAGGAGATCGTTACCAACTCGCTTACCAAACCGCAATATGTGGAGAAGGCGGGCTACCTGAAGATGGAGGATAATGTCGAGATCCTAAACAAGCTGAGTGAAGATCTAGGGGTGATGAGGCAGACCATGCTTTTTACAGGTTTGGAAGTTTTGGCTCACAACATCAACAGGAGGCAAAAGGACCTGAAGTTTTTTGAGTTTGGAACCACTTACAAAAAAACTGCCGAAGGGTATCAGGAAGATCAGGTATTGGCGCTGTTCCTGACGGGAGACAAGGGCTCAGAGAGCTGGATGGAGCCATCTAAGAAGGTAGCGTTCCCTGATCTTTACAGCGTGGTGGAAAGGCTTATCGAAAAGCTAAACCTTCCTGAATTGCATATGGAAATAATCCATGATGCTCCTTTTGACTATGCATTGGCTTTGACTTTGGGCAAAAATCCTGTGGGTAAGATCGGGTTGATTTCCGCAAAGGTTTGTAAATTGGCCGAGGTGAAGCAGGAAGTTTTCTATGCGGAGCTCAATTGGGACTATCTGCTGAAGAAAGCTGCGGGATTGAAGAAGTATGAAGAAATATCCAAGTTTCCAGAGGTGAGAAGGGACCTTTCGCTGGTGATTTCCAAGGAAGTCACTTTCGATCATATCAAGCAGCTGGCCGTGAAGGCTGGCGGAAAACTTCTCAAGCGCATCGGGGTGTTTGATGTGTACCAAGGGGACAAGATTGATTCCGACAAGAAGGCTTATGCGTTGAGTTTTTATCTTCAGGATAACGAGAAGACTTTGACCGATAAGGTGATTGATAAGACTATGGGTAGATTGATGCAGTCTTTTGAGAATGAGATTAATGCTTTGATTAGAAAATAAAAATGATCCACGAAGAACTTGACCGGCTAGAGCGGCTTGCCTACCAGGTGAGCAAGAAAATCAACCAACTTGAGGAGGAGAAATCCCTACTTGAGGAAAGGCTTTCCATGGCCGAGTCCAAGTTGAAGGAGAAAGATGATGCTTTGGATCATTTTAAAAATCAAATTAAAATTAGTAAAATTGTAAATAACATACCGGTGGAAAATATGGAGTCCGCCGAATTGAGAGAACGCATCAATAATTATATAAAAGAAATTGATAAGATAATTACCTATTTGTCTGAATAATATGAACACACTTTCCATTAAAATAAAAATAGGAGATAGGGAATATCCTATGAAAGTCAAGGTGGAAGATGAGGCCAGGATCAGACGCGCAGGGAAGCTTATCAACGATAAATTGAAAAGATACAGAGAAGAATTTGGTCTGGATGATAGGCAGGATCTGCTAGCCATGGTGGCCTTTGACTGCATGGTGGAGTCCATGGAGCTTGGTGAAATGAATGCCGAAGGCAGCGAAAAGATCGAGTCTACTTTGTCCCAAATCAATGAACATTTGACATCCTTGATATAATTGTTGAAAATTCGCTCCGTTCGGGACTTTTTGAAAAGCCGGTAGGTCTATAAATCTAAAATATACCTATGGGAGTAACATACATTATTATAGCGGGAGTGGTCGGCCTCATAGTAGGCGGATTGCTGGCAGGTTTTTTTATTAAGAGCAACAATAAAAAGATCGAAGAAGAGGCCCGGGAAAAAGCCAAAAGCACCATCCGTGAGGCTGAGCTTACCGGAGAGTCTATTAAGAAAGACAAAATCCTTGAAGCCAAGGAAAAATACCTACGTCTTAAATCCGAATTTGAAGAGGAAGTAAGTAAGAAGAAGAACATTCTCATCACCAATGAGGGCAAGCTAAAGCAGCGTGAGCAGATCCTTTCCAAGGAAATGGAGCAACTCAAGCGGAAGGAAGCCGAATTGGACAGCAAAAAGGAGAACCTGAATGCCCAGCTACATGCCGTACAGGTGAAAAAAGAAGAACTGGATAGGGTTACCAATCAAAGAATTTCAGATTTGGAGAAAATTGCTCTGCTGACCAGAGATGAGGCTAGGGAGCAGATCATCGAGATGCTGAAAGACGAAGCCCAAACCAAGGCATCTTCCCAAATCAAAGATATCCTAGATCAGGCGAAATTGACGGCTACTAAGCAGGCGAAGAAAATCGTATTGGATACTATCCAGCGAACTGCTACTGAGCATGCAATCGAAAACTGCGTGTCTGTTTTCAACATCGAAAGCGACGATATCAAGGGTAAGATCATCGGTCGTGAGGGTAGAAATATCCGAGCCTTGGAATCTGCCACAGGTGTGGAGATTGTGGTGGATGATACGCCTGAGGCGATTATCATTTCAGGCTTTGATCCTGTAAGGAGGGAGGTTGCCAGATTGTCCCTTCACCGATTGGTACAGGATGGCAGAATCCACCCGGCTAGAATTGAAGAGGTAGTAGCCAAAACCGAGAAAAACATTGAAGAGGAGATTGTAGAAATAGGGGAAAGAACCTGTATTGAGCTAGGAGTTCACGGCCTACACCCTGAGTTGATCAGAATGGTGGGTAGAATGAGATTCCGTTCTTCATATGGACAGAACCTTCTGCAACACTCTAAGGAAGTAGCCAAGCTTTGTGCTACCATGGCTGCGGAAATGGGCTTGAATGCCAAACTGGCTAAGAGAGCTGGATTGCTTCACGATATCGGAAAGGTGTATCCAGAGGAGGCCGAGCTTCCACATGCAATCTTGGGTATGGAGCTTGCCAAGAAATATAAAGAGCATCCGGAAGTCGTAAACGCCATCGGGGCTCACCACGATGAGATTGAGATGACTTCCATGATATCGCCTATTGTTCAGGCCTCCGATGCAATCTCGGGTTCTAGACCTGGTGCCAGACGTGAAATCATGGACAGCTACATCAAGAGGCTAAAGGATCTGGAAGACCTTGCGTTGAGCTTTGATGGAGTGAACAAGTGCTTTGCCATGCAGGCAGGTAGAGAGTTGAGAGTTTTGGTGGATGCCGAAAACGTGGACGATAACACTGCAGGCAAGTTGTCCTTTGATATCTCACAAAAGATAGAAAAAGAGATGCAATATCCTGGTCAAATAAAAATCACGGTTATCCGTGAAATGAGGGCCGTAAATTACGCCAAGTAATAACAGCTCAAAAACAAAAGCCTCCTGTTGTAAGTTTTCAATAGGAGGTTTTTTTGTTTTACACTTTTAGCATCAGCTGTATGGCATTACTTCTAAGCAAAAGGAATTCATTGAGTTTGCTCTGGTACCAGTTTGCAGTAATGTCAGGACTGAAGGGGTTGAGCAGGGAAGAAACCAAAATTCTGGAGGAATATTTTCCCTATTACCAGCAGCTCCCGGAGGGTTTTCAAAAGGAATTCCGCCAACGCTTAGCTTTATTTATCTGCAACAAATGTTTTTATGCGAGGGGCGACCTCAGGGGCGTAACTTTAGAGATGAAGGTTCTCATTAGTGCCACCGCCGTAAAACTGCTTTTTGGATTTCCCAAGCATATATTACTTCGCCATTTTGATAAGATACTCATCTATCCCGACCGCTACCTTTCTACCCAAACCAATAAATACCATAACGGAGAAGTAAATCCCCGCTATGGTGTGATCGTAATTTCCTGGAAGAGCTTTATGAAGGGGTTCGCCCTTCCCAATGATGGGGTGAATCTGGGTATTCATGAATTTGCCCATGCCCTCAAGATTGAAAACCAGATCAAATATAATGGGGAACATAGCTTTTTGGACAAAGTCTGGTGGAAGCGGTATATTGAACTTGCAGCAGAGGAAATTCAAAAAGTAAAGGAGGGTGGAAATTCCTTTTTCAGGTTGCAGGCCAGTGAAAATATCCACGAATTTTTCGCTGTATCTGTGGAGGCCTTTTTTGAAAAAGCATCCGAATTCAAGATCTACAATCCGGATTTATATGAAAGCCTGGTGAATTTGCTTCACCAGGATCCCATAGTGCTTTTCGCTGGGGGCATCGTCAAAGAGTTTGCCTTGGCGAAAGCTTGATTTTTCTGTTATTTCTCCACCTCTCTGAGGTTTTCCATCTTTTTATAAGCCAAGAAGCCATTGATGTCTTCAAAGTGTTCACGCACTCTCTTGTTGCCAAATTCGTAAACCTTGGTCACTAGGCCGTCTAGGAAGTCCCTATCGTGAGAAACCAGGATGAGTGTACCGTCAAATGCCTTCAATGCGTCCTTGATGATATCCTTGGTTTTCATGTCCAAGTGGTTGGTAGGCTCATCGAGGATAAGTAGGTTAACTGGCTCAAGGAGAAGCTTGATCATGGCCAATCGGGTTTTTTCCCCTCCGGAAAGGACCTTCACCTTCTTCATGGAATTGTCTCCGCCAAACATAAAGGCCCCCAAAAGGTCTTTGATTTTCGATCGGATCTCTCCCACCGCAATACGGTCGATGGTGTCAAATACGGTCAGGTTTTCATCCAAAAGCGAGGCTTGGTTTTGGGCAAAATAGCCGATTTGGGTGTTGTGGCCCAGCTCAAGTCTGCCTTCAAATTCAATTTCTCCCATTAGGGCCTTGATCATCGTGGACTTGCCTTCTCCGTTTTTACCTACAAAGGCAATTTTTTGCCCTCTTTCGATGGTCATGGAGGCGTTTTTGAAAACCACATGGTCATCATAAGACTTTGAAAGCTCCTCTACGATCACTGGATATTTTCCGGATCTTGGGGATGGAGGAAAGCGTAGTTTTAGTGCAGAGTTGTCCACCTCGTCCACTTCCACGATTTCCAATTTCTCGAGCATTTTCACCCGGGACTGTACCTGTAGGGTCTTGGAGTAGGTGCCTTTGAAGCGTTCTATGAACTGCATATTGTCAGCGATCATTTTTTGCTGCTCCTCGTAGGCCTTTTGCTGGTGCTCGCGGCGTTCCTTTCTTAATTCAAGGTAATGGCTGTATTTGGCTTTGTAATCGTAGATTCGGCCCATTGTAACCTCTATGGTTCTGGTGGTGATGTTATCTACAAATGCCCGGTCGTGAGAGATTACGATCACAGCTTTGGCCTTTTCGGTCAGGAACTCCTCCAGCCACTGAATGGACTCGATGTCCAAGTGGTTGGTAGGCTCATCCAGAAGAATAAGATCAGGCTTTTGAAGCAGGATTTTGGCCAATTCAATACGCATTCTCCAGCCCCCGCTGAACTCCGAAGTCGGTCTTTGGAAATCAGCTCTTTCAAAACCCAGTCCCAGTAACACTTTTTCCACCTCAGCTTCATAGTTGACTTCCTCGATGGAGTAAAACTTTTCGCTTAGCTCTGATACCTTTTCAATGATTTTGTAATATTCCTCAGAATCGTAGTCAGTCCTTACGGTGAGCTCCTCATTTAGGGCTTCAATTTCAGTCTTCATATCCAAGTAGCTGGCAAAAGCCTTGGAAGTTTCCTCAAACACCGTGGCGTCATCTTTTGTGAGAAGGTGCTGGGGAAGGTAAGAAATCACGAAATCCTTTGGTGCAGACACTCCGCCTGAAGATGGTTTGCCCACCCCGGCAATGATTTTCAGCAGCGTGGATTTACCCGCTCCGTTTTTACCCATTAGGGCGATTTTGTCATTCTCGTTGATGCTGAAGGAAATGTTGCTGAAAAGGGCCGAGCCGCCATGCTGCACGGTTAAGGAATCTACTGAAATCATATCTTTGAATTTGAAGGCGCAAAGATAGTAAGCCTTTGGAAATAAACAGCAAAGGCGAACTTAGCAAAAGGCCACAAAGTCTCACCAAGTCTAAATTAAGTTACACAAAGGCAGGGTTAATTTAGACTTGGAAGTTTCTTTTATTTCTCTTGAAAAGAAGGATAAAGGGTCATGCCGCCATCTATGTAGAGGCTCGTGCCAGTAATATAGTCTGCTTGGTCGGAACTCAGCCATACTGCTGCTTGGGCAATATCTTCAGTGTCGCCGATACGTCCGTAGGGGATTTTTTTGAGCATGTTCTTCTTACCTTCCTCATCTTTCCACTCATGTTCGTTGATGGGGGTTTTGATGGCACCGGGTGAAATGCTGTTGACGCGGATTTTCTTTGGTGCCAATTCTTGGGCGATGGATTTCATCATCATTTTGAGGCCACCCTTGGCTGTGGCGTAGTTGACCCTTCCAGACCAAGGGATGGTGTCGTGAACGGAGCTGATGAAGATGATTTTGCCACAGGCTTTGGATACTTCTTCCTTGATGCCCTGTTCCTGAAAAACCTTGGCAGCACGCTGGGCGCAAAGAAAAGCACCTGTCAGATTTGTCTGAATTACCTTTTGCCAATCCTCTAGAGACATTTCCAAAAATGGTTTGTCTTCCTGTATGCCTGCATTGTTAACCAAAATGTGGAGCTCTCCGAAGGTTTTTTTGGTTTCTTCAAAGATCATTTTCACATCCTCTTCCTTGCCTACATCCCCTTTCACGATGATGGCTTTGCTGCCTTTGTCCACTACAGCTTGTTGGGTTTTCTTGGCTCCTTCTTCATCGCCATGAAAATTGATGACAACATTGGCTCCCGCGGCTCCCAGGGCAATGGCGATGCCCTGCCCAATGCCTGAGCTTCCTCCAGTGACTATGGCCGTTTGGTTTCTTAGAAGTAGGTTTTGATCAATCATGTTCCTGAAGTTTTGGTGGTTAATGTGAACTTGCTTTAGGAACATAAAAAAAGGGGAACTGTTTGGTTCCCCTTTTCTAAATCTGTGCATTATATGCTTATTGAGCTTCTACGCCCAAAGCTTTTGCCATTACTGCACCTATTTCTGCAGGAGAGTCGGCTACGTGGATGCCGTTTTCTCTCATGATTCTCATTTTAGCTTCAGCAGTATCATCAGCTCCACCGATGATGGCACCAGCGTGGCCCATTCTTCGGCCTGGAGGCGCTGTCTGGCCGGCGATGAAACCTACAACTGGCTTCTGGTTGCCGTTTTCTTTGATCCACTTAGCAGCTTCAGCTTCATAGTTACCACCGATTTCACCGATCATTACGATGGCGTCAGTTTCTGGGTCGTTCATCAAAAGTTGAACAGCTTCTTTGGTAGAAGTACCGATGATCGGGTCCCCACCGATACCGATGGCAGTAGATACGCCCAAACCTGCCTTAGCAACCTGGTCAGCAGCTTCGTAAGTCAAGGTTCCTGATTTGGAAACAATACCGATACGGCCTTGCTTGAAGACGAAACCAGGCATGATGCCCACTTTTGCCTCACCTGGAGTGATCACACCTGGACAGTTTGGTCCGATAAGTGTAGCTCCTCTCTGCTGGATGTAAGGTTTTGCTCTCATCATGTCCTTAACAGGAATTCCTTCAGTAATGGCAATGATAACCTTGATACCGGCATCAGCTGCTTCCATGATGGCATCAGCTGCAAATGCAGGGGGAACAAAAATAATGGAGGTATCCGCTCCTGTTTTTTGCACCGCTTCTTCAACAGAGTTGAAAACTGGTCTTTCCAAATGGGTGCTTCCTCCTTTACCTGGAGTGACGCCGCCCACTACATTGGTGCCGTAATCAATCATCTGCTGGGCATGGAATGACCCCTCAGAGCCGGTAAACCCTTGCACAATTACTTTTGAATTCTTATTTACTAAAACACTCATGTCGCGATTTTTAAAGTTTGATACAAAAATAAGACATTAAGACCTTTCACAAAAGAATTATCAAACATTCTCAATTTAATTTATTCTAATCATTGTTTTTTATAAATTAGTAGAATACTACAATTTTATGCGAAAGCTTTTTCTTTCTTTTGTTTTATGTTTGCTTGCATTTGTAGGTGTTTCCCAGTCTTTTCAGCAGAATAGGAAAATAAAAGGCTTGGAATTACCCACAAATAGGGTGTTTAATATTCTGCAGGATGGGCAGGGGAAAGTATGGCTGGCTACTGATAGGGGGGCATTTTATACCAATGGGCTGGTCACTCATTACCTTCCTGATTCCATTCACCAAAAATTAAATCGCCGGGTAAATCTTTTTCAGACTCCCCAAAATGATATCTTCATCCATAAGGCATCCTCTCCGAATGAAATTTGGAGGCTGTCTGGAAACAGCTGGTCTATCATAGAGTTGCCCAAAGAAATTACAGAGGGAAACAGATACCGGGGCCATAGTAAAGCTCAGCCGGCGAGTACATCTTCAGGGGAGAAAGTTTTTTTTATGGAACCCGGGCTTATAGCCGTGCTAGACATCAATACACTTAACTGGGAAGTGGATAACGTGGATTATGACGAATACGGAGATTTTCTTTCAGTGTTTTGCGAGGGGGAATCTTGCAGGATATTTTTTAAAAACGTGGTCGTAGACTACCAAGACGGTCTATTGGATGTCCAGCCCAATCACAATGATGTACTGGAAGGGCCTATATATAAGGTGACCAAAAATGCTGAAACGGGTGAATACTTCTTTTTAGGTCAAAATGTACTGGCCAAAGGGGAAGCGTTAGACGAAGTAGAAAACCGCCTTCATTCAGGCTTTAGCGACAGGCCTTTTGGAAGTATCGATTATTTTGACCTCAAAGTCCAAAATGGGTACGCCTTTTACTTCTTCAACTCACAACTTTTTAGAATAGGGCTAAACGCCAACAGGTCGCTGGAAAGCTTGCCGCTCAGGATCTCAGTGGAGGAAGGGATGCGTACCTATTTTATCCACGGTTTTATGCAGGACCGGGAAGGAGCCCTTTGGCTGGGGAGCAGAAGGGGGGTGACGCAGATCCCTTCATTGGCATTTCAGAATTTCAATACCAGCCACGGCTTGCTTGATGATGAGGTCACGGCTATTCAAAGGCTGGGCAGTGGGAATTACCTTATAGGTTTTCCAAGCGGTGTGCAGTATTATACCGAAGGGCAGCTAAAAACCCTGAGCACTTTCCCGAAGCTAAGAGGGGGGACGGTAAACCGTGTCAACAATTTCACGCAGTTGGATGGGTATTACTATTTCTCGGCAGGTGGTCAGGGCGTGGGAAGAGTAAATCCTAAAACATGGGAAGTGACTTATTTTAAGCCTCCAACAGGCGAGCCTGTTCAATACATCAAAGTGGTAGACGGAGAGCTGTATGTGCTTGCCGGTGCCAGCCTTTTCAGAGCCGATGCCAGTGGGAATCAATTGAATTACACCGATATTTTTGCTTCCGTTTTTCAGGATATTATTGATACTAGGTTTTATGTACGTAAAATTGGGGAACTGGCGGATGGCCGGGTGGTTTATCTTCAGAGTAGGGATGAAGGAATACAGGAGGGGTTGGTAGATCGACAGCATTATATAAGAGTAGGAGGGTATGATTACCTGGAGACCCCCGAAGGCTTATTGATTGGTACGGATGAAGGGATAAAGGTTTATAAAGATGGCCGATTGGAGATGTATCGTTATCAAGGCGATCAGACCTTTGACAGGCCTGCTTACTCCATTTTGAAGGATTCTAGAGGAGGCCTTTGGGTCGGAAGTGACCGTGGGGTATTTCTTATCGATTCGCATAAGGTCCTGAATTTTGACCATACGAGTGGTTTGGCCGGTGATGAAATCAATAGGGGGGCTTTTGTGAAAGGCTATGACGGTAGGATTTTGGTAGGGACAGAAAATGGCCTATCCATTATTTTTCCCAATGAAATCAAAGAAGTAGAGAGCCCAAAGGTTACTTTGGGGGAGACAGTCGTATTGGCATCCAATGCTCAGGACATCGATTTGGAGAGTATACCTTACAATTTAAATAACGTCCAGATTTTCTATGAAGCCATATCATTTATGCCCCAAATGAATATGGAAGTGCATTACAGGCTAAGGGGGCTAACCGATGAGTGGACGGTAATAAAGGATCCCAAAACTTCTTATATTTCATTTAACAATCTGCCGGGAGGTACCTACTACTTGGAATTGAAAGCTAGCCTTAATGGCCAGTTTGAATCCGAAACCGTAGTTTCAGAGCCTTTTAGGGTAGATGAACCCTATTACCTCAAACCGATATTCATCTTCTTGGTTCTGGTGCTCTTTTTGGCCTTAGGGTTCATTCTTAATACTTTGCTCAACCAATTTCGAAACGAGATGCTTTTGAGAAAAACCATTTCCCAAAAGATTTCTGAAATTCAGGTGGCAGAGGAGCAGTTCCGAAATGTTTGGACCAGTTCCAGGGATGGCCTTTGCCTTACTTTGGCTGGGGGGCAGATAGTAACCGTAAACCCGGCCATGGCCAAACTCTGCGGGGTTAGGGAGAAAGACCTGAAAGGTAAAAATATGTCTGTCATGTTTACAGACCTCAATTATTTTGATAAGCAGGGTGCTGAAATCTACCAGAAGTTGCAAGCTAATGGACAAAAAGGGTATTTGAAAGAATTGACCATACCTTTTGTCAGCGGTACCAAAACTATCGAGCTTTTCTCAACCCTCTTGGATATCAAGCACAAGCAGAAGCCGATGATCCTAAATGTGTTTAGGGACATCACCGAGAAGAAAAACAATGAATTGGCCCTACAGCATGCGAAGGACAGGGCGGAAGAAGCCAACAGGCTAAAGTCGAGGTTTTTGTCCAACATGAGCCATGAGATCCGCACGCCGTTAAACGGGATTTTGGGCAGTACCGAAAACATGATTTATACCCACAGAAATAACCCAGAGCTGCTTTCCCAGCTGGAGATAATCTTGGAAAGCGGGGAACGGTTGCTGAAGACCATCAACAGCATTTTGGACATGTCTAAAATTGAGGCAAACAAGCGGGAAATTCATTTTAAGGAAACCAACATCAATGACTTTATCTCCAAAGCCCTCATGCCGCATAAGGCCTTGGCCATGAAAAAGGGCTTATTGCTTACAGCCAAGTTTGAGACCAAATCCTTCATTGCCCCGATTGATAGGGAATCAATAGAATTGATTATCAACCACTTGGTGGGGAATGCAATTAAGTATTCGGAGACGGGCTTGATTCAGATAAAGGTAAAAAATATAGATAACTCGCTATTTATTAGGGTTCAGGATCAAGGGATTGGTATGAGTGAGGAATTTTTGCTGAAAGTTTTCCAGCCATTCCAGCAGGAAAGTGGGGGATATGCCCGTAAATTTGAGGGGACTGGACTGGGGCTTTCCATTACGAAAAGCTTGGTAGATTTGTTAAAAGGGCATATCTTACTGAAAAGTACCCAGGGTATAGGTACTATGGTGACGGTGGTGCTTCCTTTGGAGGCAGAAGTCGTCGTTCAAGACCCAACCGATAATTTTTCCTAAAATTTAATGATGAATCCTTTGAATATTTTAATAACTGAGGACGATACCGTCTCCGCATTACTGCTCAAAAAAGCGCTCGAGAAAAACAACCATAAGATATTAGCCATTGCGGATTCCGGTGAGGAGGCTTTGGAATTCCTGGAGCAGAATACCGCAGACATGGTGATGATGGATATCAACCTAGCCGGGGAGCTCGATGGGATCAGAACCACTGAGATCATCAATGAAAAATATGCCATTCCGGTAGTTTACCTCACAGCCAGCTCTGATGAGGAGACGCTCCAGAAAGTAGTAGGCACCAACCCAAGTGCCTATGTGATCAAGCCCTTTAATATCCGTGAATTAAATATGGTGATTGAACTTGCTATATTTAAGGACAGAAAAGAAAAAGAGCTCCAAAAACTGAATGAGCTTTTGGAGGAAAAGGTGAAAATAAGGACCGCTGAACTCAATGAAGCAAACAAGGAGCTTCAAAGAGCTCTTGAGAAGGAAAGGGAAATCAATGAGCTGAAATCCAGGATCGTTCTCAACGTGTCCCATGGTTTTAAGACCCCACTTACTTCCATCCTGAGTTCGGCCCAGTTGCTGCAAAAATATGCCCAAAAGGATCACCCTTTCAAAGCCAAAATGGCCAAGCATGCGGATAAGATCGAAGCCTCTGTAAGAACGCTCAACAGTCTTTTGACCAACGTACTCTTCTTTGGCAAAGCCGATGAAAACAAAATAGCTTACAAACCGGGCAAGCTTTATACTTCAGCGTTTTTCAATGAGGTGATCGATGTGGTACAGGCTGGGGTGGAAAACAAGGTCAACATTGTCACTAAAATCGAGAAGTTGCCCAAGACTATCTATTGTGATCAGGACCTGCTCTATCAAATCTTTGAAAATCTCTTAAGCAATGCTGCCAAATATTCCAAAGAGAATGGAGAGGTGCTTTTTAAAGTTTGGATGGAGGATAAGACCCTACACGCCTGCATTCAGGATGCTGGTATCGGAATTCCAGACAAGGAGCAGGCCCAACTGTTTGATAGGTTCTTTAGAGCCGGTAACGTGGGGATCATTGAGGGGTCTGGTCTAGGCTTGTCAATTGTCAAAAAGAGTGTGGATGTGCTCAAGGGAGAAGTTACTTTTAAGAGCGAGGTTAAAAAAGGCACTACCTTCTTTGTGAAAATTCCTTTAGAAAAATAAAATGCTGCATACCAAAAATATTCGCTTCCATTACGATACCAAGAATGCCTTCATTATCCCGGATGTGAATCTGGCCAGGGGTGAAAACCTGCTGGTGCTTGGACATTCGGGAAGCGGTAAAACCACCTTTTTGAATATTTTAGGAGGATTACTTGAACCCCATGGGGGCGATTTAAGGCTTGGCAACACTGAACTATATAAGCTCAAAGGGGCCGAGTTGGATAAGTTTAGGGGCAAAAATATCGGGATGATATTCCAGAAGCCTCACATTTTGGCGCCTTTAACGGTGAAGGAAAATCTTCAATTGGCCAATTACTTGTCCGGGGCTAAACCCTACGATATGGATGAAATCCTTTCAGACCTTAATATTTTGGATAAGAAAAACTCCAAAATCAGCCAATTGAGCGAAGGGGAGGCCCAGCGGGTTTCCATTGCCAGGGCCTTGGTAAACCATCCCAAGCTGATCCTCGCCGATGAGCCTACCGCATCACTAGACGATGCCAACGCCGAGCGGGTAATACAGCTCTTGAAAAAGCAGGCCGAAAAACTCAATTCAATCCTTATCGTGGTCACCCATGATCAAAGGGTGAAAAACCATTTCACTAACCAGATGACAGTAGGGAAACAATGAACATCTTCAAGTTAAGCTGGAAATACCTCATTTTCAAACCTCTCAATACAACCTTAAGCATCCTTTTGTTGGCCCTTGGCCTCTCTGTTATTACGGTGCTTTTACTAATGCAGAATCAGTTTGAGTCCAAAATGACGCGCGGAGCCGAGGGGGTGGACCTGGTAGTGGGAGCAAAAGGGAGCCCACTTCAACTGGTGCTCTCCAGCGTATATCATATAGATTTTCCTACAGGTAACATTCCCTTGAAAGATGCCCGTGGGCTTACCCGTAACAGGCTCGTCAAATCAGCCATTCCCATGGGTATGGGGGATAATTATCAGGGATTCCGAATCGTGGGCACTAATCACGATTATTTGGAGCTTTATAATGCAGGTCTTTCGGAGGGAGAATATTGGACTAAACCCTTTGAGGTGGTACTGGGTGCAGAAGTGGCCAAAAAGCTGAATTTAAGCTTGGGGAGTGAATTTGCCGGTTCACATGGGATCGCTACTGCCAGCCATGACCACGATGAACATGATTACGTGGTGGTTGGTATTCTGAAAGAAAGTGGGAATGTATTGGATAACCTGGTTTTGACCAGCTTGGAATCTGTTTGGTTCTCGCATGCGGAAGAGCATGACCATGTAGCTATGGGAGCCCCTGTGGTGACCAGTGGGTTGCCGGAAACGGATGAAGAAGGGGTTGAAATCACCACCCTACTGATCCAGTACAGAAACCCGATGGCCGCTGTACAGTTGCCAAGGTTTATAAATAGCCGGACCAGCATGCAGGCAGCCTCGCCGGCTTTTGAGCTAAACCGTTTGTTTGAATTGCTTGGAGTAGGGGTTACGCTCGTTCAGGGCTTGGCCATTGCCATTATTATCATAGCTGGCCTGAGTATTTTCATTGCCTTGTATAATTCCATGAAGGAGCGGAAATATGACCTCGCCGTCATGCGGACCCTGGGAGCCTCTCGCGGGCAGCTGTTCTTTCATATTGTACTTGAAGGGGTTATTTTAACGTTTATTAGTGCATGTGTGGGTGTATTGCTTGGGCACTTTTTTGTCCAGATCTTGGTTAGCCTCAACGAACAGGGGGCAATTGCCGGGATTTCGGCTTGGACCTTTATAGAAGAAGAGTTGTATATTTGGGCTTATGCAATCGGGGTGGGAATTGTAGCTTCCCTGATTCCAGCTTGGAATGCCTATAGGACAGACATTGCGACCCAATTGACGAAATAAATAATACCAAAATAATAGTATGATATTAGTAAAAAGATTTTTGTTGACATTCCTAGCCGTCGTGGCAGCGCAGGTAGCCTTTGCCCAAGATGTAAGTGTGTGGAGGGATCTTGCCAATGTGAGTTATAAGATTGGTGAAGATGATTTCGGCGAATTGTATGTGCCTGATTTTAGCGAGAAAATCAAAAGCTTGGAAGGGACTGAAGTGACCGCTGATGGCTATATCATCCCATTTGAAGGCATGTTTAAACCGGAGCATATCATACTTTCCTCACTTCCTTTGGCAGAATGTTTTTTCTGTGGGGCCGGTGGTCCTGAAACGGTGATGGAGGTGATGCTTAAAGATCCCATAAAATACACATCAAAGCGTGTCCAGGTGAAAGGTACCCTAGTTTTGAACGAGAAAGATCCTGAAAAGCTGATGTACATTCTCAAAGATGCCCAGCTGGTATCCAAATAAAATTGAGCTCCGAGAAATCGGAGCTTTTTTTATGTCGACCGCAGAATTGACGTGATGGAAAAGTCCTATGTTTTCATGGAAATTAGCAGAACAGGCGGGAATGTGTTAAGAATGTGGCCGACATCCTGCCTACATTCCTTAAGTATCCCTTGAGTATCCCTTGGATATCCCTTGGAAATCCTGCTCTTATCCTGCCTTTGTGATGCCTTTAGATCTAGAGTATATAGCGAGCTTCAGAGAAAAAGCCCCTTATGACATGGCAGGCATTGCCATAAGGGATAAATGATTTAAGGCAGTTTATTCCGAGCTGGTTTTTTCTAGGACACTAAACTTTTCCAGGAGCTGTTGGGTCATTTTGCCTGGTATGCCCTTGCCGATTTTTTGGTCATCTACCTGGGTCACGGGAAGGATTCGCTTCGTGGTGCTGCTCATGAATACTTCATCAGCCTCAAACATTTCCTCAAGGCTGATATCCCTAACCTGTGCCTCGGGAACCTGACTGAGGATGAATTTCCGGGTAACACCATGCAAAATGTTTTCTTTTGGGGTGACAAGGATGCCGTCTTTTACAATGAAAATGTTACTCCTGCTACTTTCTGAAATAATCCCTTTAAAATGATAAATCAGGTCTTCCACGTTGTTTTCCTTCCAGGTAAGGCTGGAATGCACCGCTTGGCTATAATTGGTGGTCTTCACTTCGGGAATGGGTCTCACATATTCTGAGGTGATGAGTTTTACACCATTTTCATATTTGGATGCGGCAGGCATCTGAAGGTCTTCACAAAAGATAAAGAAAGATCCTTCTGCCGGGCTAAAATGGTTGGGCGAAATTCCCCCTGACAAAACCATTCGGACTCCGCCCTCCTTTAGGTCGTTTTTTTCAATAAGCTCTGAAATGATCTCTTCAAGTTCTTTTTTGGAATAGTCCAGAGGAATTGCTGTGATCTTCGCTGATTTGGTAAACCTGTCCAGATAGTCGGAAAGCAAAATCGGCTCATGGTTGACAGTTCTGAAGAAATCAAAAATGGCATATCCTCTGATCAAGCCTATATCGGCAGGATGGAGGGTGGCCGACTGGCTAGGAATGATCTCATTTTTTGCAAAACAATAGGGTCTCATAGGCATGTTCAAGGAAGGGTGATCCATGTAATTTAAAGATTATCTAGACTTTAACTACAGAAAATTTTGTGGTTGAAAATTGATGTCTTATATTTGCAATCATGTTGCAGAAAGTGAAAGAAATAGCATTACTCAAATCCGACATCTTAGGGATGTCTGCTTCCTTCGTGTGCATGATCCACTGCATTTCTGCTCCAGTTATTATATCCATGGGTTATTTTTTCAATTTTTATACCCATAATCATACGTTTGATTTTGTCTTTTTCCTGTTGGCCTTGGTGGCTGTTTGGCTGACAAATAAAAGTACGCAATCTGTTTTAATTAAGGTAGCACTTTGGGCAACTGTTTGTCTTTTCGGTACCAGTTTGTTTTTGCATGACTTTATCCAATGGATGCAGTATGTTTCCCTGGTCTGTTCGGCTATTCTGGTATCGATTCATTACCTAAATTGGAAATATCAATTTAAGTAATGACCTAATGTGTTTTTATTGAGGTATTTTTTTAGGAATTTTGCCAATTCACTAGCCTATTAGCCATGCTTTGCAAATTTTCAACCCGAATCCTGCTTTTACTTCTAATCATTGGATGTTTTTCATGTGATGGAAAGACTTCCGTAAGTGAATCCGAGGATCATTCGGACCTGAAAGAGGAAGTTATCGCCATCCATGATGAGGTAATGCCTCAAATGGGCCGATTGAAAAACATGGAAAAACGCGTAACCTCCCAAAAAGATAGCCTTGTAGCTTTAGATTCTGCGGGCCATTCAGAGGAGATCGCTCACAAAGCCAGTATCGTCGATGAACTCAACCAGGCTTATGATGGAATGTTTGTTTGGATGAGACAATTCCGTCCAGATGATATAGAGTCTGAGGAAGAGGAAACCTACCTACTTGAGCAAAGAGAAAAAGTGCAGGAGGTAAATCGCCAGATAAAAGAAGCTTTGGCTAGGGCCGAGGCCGAAGTTGGGAGTTAATCCGCCAAAAATTTTTCCACATCTGAGGCGCTAACCAATCCCTCATCATTGCCCCATACATTGTAGATATAGGTCATGATCTGGGCAATTTCGATTGGAGTGAGCTGAGTGTTGGCTGGCATGTTTTGGTTATATTGCACACCGTTCACGGTGATTTCTCCTTTTATACCATATCGGATCAGCCGGGCAGTTCTGCCCTGATCTTCCAGCATGAAGTCAGCTTGGGCCAGTGGTGGGATAACCCTACCCAAACCAGTACCGTCGGATTGATGGCAATTTGAGCAGTTTTGCTCATACAGGGTTTTGCCCTCGATGGCATACTGCTTGGTTTTGGTGTCCTTGATGTGGGAAATGGATGAGGTGCTTTTTTCCGATTCGCAAGCGAGTGAAACCGTTCCCAAGAGAGCTAGGGCAATAATTTTTATTACATTCATGAATTGCTTAGCAATTTTGGGATGTCATTCATTAGTTTGTCTACCTGATCACTTTTGGTGCCGTCATACACCCCTCTGATATGGCCATTCTGATCCACCAATACAAAAGCGCCTGAGTGAAGAAATCCTCCTGGCTTCTCTTTATCTTCCATGGCGGTGGTCATGTAGCTGGTCTGTCCGATTTCAAAAATCTTTTCCTGATCACCAGTAAGAAAATGCCATGTGGAGGCGTCTTCCACACCAAGGCGGGCTGAGTAATCATTTAATAAGGCAACTGTATCAAATGTGGGATCGATGCTGTGGCTTAAAATCTTAAAACCAGGCTGGTCGCCAAACCTTTCATAAACTCTCAGCATTTCTGATTTCATCACAGGGCAAATGGTAGGGCAGCTGGTAAAGAAAAAGTCGGCTACGTAGACCTTGCCCTTCACCGTTTCGTTAGTGACGGTTTCGCCATCCTGGTTTTGAAATGAAAAATCAGCGATCTGGTGGTAAACCGTATCCGTTTTTGTTTCTCCATCCACCGTTCTTTCCTCAGCATAGCGGTGTCCCAAAATCGGAAGCTCGTCACTTTGACCATTCATGGGTCCGCAAGAGTTAAGAAAAGGGACCAGAATGATGGCCAGAGAACAGATATGACGTAATTTCATTGATTCAATATTTTTATAAGATACAAGGGGCGAAAGCTATTAGTTCCTCTCCCGAATCCTTTTGTAGATCCAGATTCCGGCCATAAGCAAGCCACTCAAAGCCACAAGGCCCACCAGTCCCCAAACCATATCCGTAAGATTTTTCAGCACAATCAGGAAAACAATTGCAAATAGCAAAACAGTTGCCGCTTCATTCCATAGCCTGAGCTGGTTGCTGGTCCATTTGACCACGCCATTCTGAAGCTGTTTATATATGCGGTGGCAAATGAGGTGATACATGTATAAAAGAGCCACAAAGGTGAGCTTGGCATGCATAAACGGTAATTGGGTATAGCCCCAGCGGTACGAGAGTACCCAGAAACCGAAGATCAAAGTTAGGATAGCAGAAGGCCAAGTAATGCCCATCCAAAGCCTTTTGGCCATCAGGTCCAATTGGGGCTTGAGGATGTTTCTTTCGACCTCAGGCTTTTCCAGGGCTTCCACTTGATAGATAAATAGGCGGACTATATAGAATAAACCTGCAAACCAGGTGACGATAAAAATTATATGAAGTGCCTTCAGGTACTCAAAAGCCATGTATACTGGGGTTGGGTAAATTGCAATGTTTTAATTGTCAACAAAGTTACTTCTCAAATTCCACTGGGCAAAACATTTTTGACGGGTTGGGTTTTTAACTTTATGAAATTGGCAACTTGTCAGGCTGAAGTTGCCAAAATCATATTTTTACTTTAAATCAAAACCTATAAGCGCATGAACCTATACAAACTGAAAAACTCCAACGGAATGGAAATACACGTCACCAATTACGGGGGGCGGGTGGTCAAATTACTGGCTCCTGATAAAGAAGGGCAGCTTTTGGACGTCGTGTTGGGGTTTGATGATTTGCAGGATTATAAAAAAAGCAGCGAAGCCTATTTTGGGGCGGTGATAGGACGATTTGCAAACAGGATTGCGAAGGGGAAGTTCACTCTGGATGGAGAAGAATTTACGTTGGACCAAAATAATGGGCCAAACTCCCTCCATGGTGGTGCGAAGGGGTTTCACCATGCCGATTGGGAAGTACTGAGTGCAGATACCGAGCATGTGGCGTTTCGGTATTTATCAGCGGATGGGGAAGAAGGTTTTCCTGGTAACCTTGAGGTCAACATGGTGTACACACTCACAGAGGAAGATGCCTTTCGGATTGATTATGAGGCCACCACTGACCAGAAAACTGTTGTCAACCTCAGTCACCATTCATTCTTTAACCTAAATGGAGCTGGCGAGGGAGATGTTTTGGATCACCAATTGGAAATCAATGCCAACGCCTTTACCCCAGTGGACGAAACCCAAATTCCAACTGGGGAGATTACATTGGTAAAAGACAGTCCTTTTGATTTTCATTCTCCCAGGGTCATAGGAGAGAGGATCAAGAATGACCATGTGCAACTTAAATTTGGGAAAGGCTACGACCACAATTGGGTGCTTAACAGGCCTGAGCCCGGCCTGTTGGAATATGCGGCAGGCATATGGTCGGAGAGATCTGGGATCAAAATGGAAGTGTTCACCACACAGCCCGGAATTCAGTTTTACACCTCCAATTTTTTGGATGGAAGAGTGAAGGGAAAAGGTGGGAAAACCTATCCCAAGCACAGTGCTTTCTGCTTGGAAACCCAACATTTTCCAGATAGCCCAAATCATTCCTACTTTCCAAGTACAGTATTGGAGAAAAGGGAGGTGTATAGGGAAACATGTGTTTATAAATTTTCGACTCTAGAATAGGTCAAAATCAAAAAAAGTCTCTGCATATTCATAACTTATAAAAGGTATTAAGGGATTTTTGAAGTTATTGTTTTAATTTCAGCCCTAATATTAAAACCTGTTTAACCTTTTGTTATGGAATTTTCATGGATTGACCAAGCTGTATTTATAATTTACGGTTTGGTTATCATAAGTATAGGACTTTATGTCTCCCGAGGAAAGGGGCAGACCTCCGAGGATTACTTTTTGGCGGGTAAAACCCTGCCTTGGTGGGCTATTGGAGCCTCCTTGATTGCCGCCAACATTTCTGCAGAGCAGTTTATCGGAATGTCAGGTTCCGGATTTGCCATAGGGCTGGCGATTGCCTCCTATGAGTGGATGGCCGCCCTAACTTTGATTATCGTGGGTAAGTTTTTCCTTCCCATTTTCATCAATAAAGGACTTTATACCATTCCAGAATTTATTGAAAAGCGCTATAGTACCAACTTAAAAACTATCTTGGCGATCTTCTGGATAGCCCTTTTCATTTTTGTCAACCTTACTTCCGTATTGTATTTGGGGGCCACAGCATTGGACACCATTATGGGTGCCGGTGACGGTGGTTTATTTTATTATAGTATAATAGGCTTAGCGCTTTTTGCTGCAGCCTATTCTCTTTATGGGGGACTTTCGGCAGTGGCTTGGACAGATGTGATCCAAGTTGTCCTGCTAGTGATTGGTGGTTTGATTACCACTGGTTTTGCGCTTCACTATTTGGCCGAGGGAGAAGGGATTTTTGCCGGGATGAAAATGGTCTATGAGCAAGTACCGCAGAAGTTTTCGATGATTCTTTCCAAAGGTGAAATCATCACCCCTGACGGCAGAGATGCCTGGTGGGATCTTCCGGGGCTGGCCGTCTTGCTAGGTGGAATGTGGGTTGCCAACCTTTATTATTGGGGTTTCAACCAATATATCATACAGCGAACTTTGGCTGCAAAAAGCCTTGGAGAAGCTCAAAAAGGGATTGTTTTAGCGGCCTTCTTAAAGCTTATCATTCCTATCATTGTTGTATTGCCTGGAATCATCGCCTTTGTGATGAATTCAGATGCTGCTGGCAACATCACCGCTGCTTCCGCTGACCCATCCTTTTTCAGTGCCACAGGCCGTGTGATCAATGACAACGCAGCCCCATGGCTGATCACCTCCTTTGTGCCAGTAGGATTAAAAGGTTTGGTGTTGGCAGCTCTAGCAGCAGCGATTGTATCTTCACTTGCCTCTATGTTGAACTCCACGGCGACCATTTTTACCATGGATATCTACAAGCCGTTTTTTGCAAAAAAAGGCGGTTCGGAGAAAAAACTGGTGACAGTGGGTAGACTTTCGGCGAGTTTGGCGCTTGTGATTGCCGTTATTTTGGCACCTCAGCTTCAGAATCTTGGCCAGGTATTCCAGTACATCCAGGAATATACTGGCATAGTCAGCCCGGGTATCTTGGCGGTATTCATGATGGGATTATTCTGGAAGAAATCCACCAACAACGCCGCAATCTGGGGGGTGCTAATTTCCATGCCGATTGCCGCTTACTTTAAAGTTGGACCAAATGAGTGGTCCGACAGCCCTTTGTTTGTGGTGTTGCCATTTATGAACCAAATGATGTGGACTTGGGTGCTTACCATGATTGTGATGGTGATTATCAGTTTGATCGAAAATAAGGGGCAAAACCACGAAAAAGGCATTCCTCTTACCAAGAGCCTTTTTGCCACCAGCCCTGCATTCAATATTTCATCCATAATAATATTGTTGCTGCTGACCATGCTGTATGGCTTGTTCTGGTAATTTGATTAAGATGTAAAAGGATTTGAATGGGCTTTCTGAAAGGAAGCCCATTTTTTCTAAATTTAGGGTTAGAATGAAGAAAACAATATTTGAGGAAAAAGTCGCACGTACTTTTAAGGAAAAATATATCACTACTCCCATCATGGTAAATGCTCCTGGAAGGATCAACCTGATAGGAGAGCATACCGACTACAATGAGGGCTTCGTCCTTCCGGCAGCAATAGACAAAGCCATGGTTTTGGCCATTGCTGAAAACGGTTTGCAGGAATGTAGGTTATACTCGCTGGATTTTGAAGAGGAATTTAGATTTAACCTAAATGATTTCGCTCCTCAGTCTTCCGGCTGGGCGAATTATTTGATGGGTGTTGTGGACCAGCTTCAGAAAAACGGCTTGGAGGTTAAGGGTTTCGATTGTGTTTTTGGAGGCAATATTCCGATTGGGGCTGGTCTTTCCAGCTCGGCAGCCTTGGAATGTGGTATAGCTTTGGGGTTGAATGAGCTCTTTGAGTTGGGCTTGAAAAAGGTCGACCTGGTCAAAATCGGTCAGCTTGCCGAGCATACCTTTGCCGGTGTACAATGCGGGATTATGGATCAATTTGCCTCAGTGTTGGGAAAAGAGGGTCATGTCATTCGCTTGGATTGCCGGTCTTTGGATTACAGCCTTTTCCCCCTCAAGCTGGATGAGCATGCTTTGATCCTTTGTGATACCCAAGTAAAGCATTCCCTGGCAGATTCTGCATACAATCAGCGAAGAAAAGAATGTGAAGAGGGTGTTGAGCTGTTGAAAAAGTATTTTCCAGCCATAAACAGTCTTCGGGATGTAGATTTGGATATGCTTGAAACCCATGAAGCTGAATTTGATCAAAAAGTTTATAAGAGGTGTAAATATGTGGTGATGGAGAACGCACGCGTTTTGAAGGCCTGCGAGGTTTTGGAACGGGATGATTTCAACCATCTTGGCCAATTGATGTATGCCTCCCATGAAGGGCTTTCCCAACTCTATGAAGTCAGCTGCCAAGAGTTGGATCTACTGGTAGAAGAGACAAAAAAGCTGGGTTATGTGCTGGGAAGCCGGATGATGGGAGGAGGCTTTGGAGGCTGTACGCTAAATTTGGTGGAAAAGGATAAGGTGGCTAAGTTTGAGGAAGAACTCAAAGTAGTATATGAAAACGCTTTTGGGATTACTTTGAAGACTTATGTGGTCAAAATTGATGAGGGGACACGCTTAATTTAAAACTGATGAAGACTAAATCTATATTTTACATTTTGATCTTGGTAGTCGGGGGGGTGGTTTTATGGATCGCCAAGGATACCTTTACTCAGCCTGGCGTTCAAGATCTCAGAGGGGATTACAAGGAAGTGGCGATGTACAGAAATGAAAACAACACTGGCCCAATTGTGAGGGTGTATGCTGTGGCAACTTCCGACACTCTATGGAATGAAATGGAGGATTACGGCAATTTCATGCCCCATACCAAGTATGGCAATACCAAGGTTTTTTTCTTCAACGCTACTGAAAATTACCCCAGTGAGTTGGCTCCTGCGGCACCTTATTTTCCCGAAGAATACCAGCAAGCCTGCATTGGCATGTATGAGAAAAGTGCCATGGGAGAAGTAAGCCTGAAAAGATACCCGTTTCGTCAAAGATAAATTTTTGGACATTGGTAAAAAGAAAGAACAGATTATCAGTTGAAGAATATGTGGAGGGGATCCTGGCTGGCAACAGGGTGGTTTTAAGCCGAGCGATCACGCTTGTGGAAAGCTCCCTAGCATCTGACCAGCATCTCGCCGAGGAGGTCGTCAACCGAATCATGCCCCATACGGGCAATTCCCTGCGGATAGGAATCACGGGAGTGCCGGGGGTGGGGAAAAGTACTTTTATTGAAAGCTTTGGGAAGTTGGTGGTGGATCAGGGAAACAAATTGGCGGTTTTGGCCATAGACCCCAGCAGCCAGAAGACGAAGGGGAGCATATTGGGTGATAAGACCCGTATGGAGGAGCTTTCACACAATTCAAATGCATTTATCCGCCCGACTCCTGCGGGGGCCGCCTTGGGTGGTGTAAGCGCCAAAACAAGGGAGTCCATGCTTCTTTGCGAAGCAGCAGGTTTCAATGTGATCTTCATCGAGACGGTGGGAGTGGGGCAGTCTGAAATCATGGTAAAAGGCATGGTGGACTTTTTCCTTCTTTTGATGCTTTCAGGGGCAGGCGATGAATTGCAGGGTATCAAAAAAGGCATTATTGAGATAGCAGATGCCATTGCCATTACCAAGGCCGATGGTGACAATATAGAAGCTTCCAAAAAAGCAAAAAGAGAATATAACAACGCCCTCCACCTTTTTCCTCTCAACGACAATGGGTGGCGGCCTCAGGTCAAGATATGTTCGGCTGTATCTAAAGATGGGCTGGCTGACATTTGGACCATGGTCCAAGAATACAAAACAGCCATGCAGGCCAATGGATTTTTTGAAGAAAACAGATCCAATCAGCGTGTCAGTTGGTTTGATGAGCATGTACGCTACCTGTTGGAAAGCCGATTTTTCCAGCAGAAAGAAGTAAAAGCAGGGCTAATAGATATGCTGCCCAAGATCAAAAACGGAGAAATGAGCTCCATATCTGTGGCAAGATACTTGGTGGATTATTTTCTAAAAGATATTCCGAATGATTAAATGCTTCAGAAATATTTCACTTATTTCTGTCATTTGTCTGTTTATAGCCTGTGAAGCGGCCAAAACCGAAGAGCAGACCGAATTACTCTATGAACTGACGCGTTATGATAAAGAGAACTGTGATGGGGATAAATGCGCCAAAGTATCCTTTTTATACCCATATTTTGACGAGTCTCACCCCCTCTCCCGCAATCTCAACGCCCACATTGAAGAACAATTGAAGATGTATTTGCAGTTTGGCGTTTTCGATGATTACGCTACTCTAGACGAGGCTGTAGAGCATTATTTTTCCCTCTTTGAACAGTCTGGGGATACCACCTTATGGTCTGTGGATGTGGAAGGGCAGGTTTCTTTCCAAAATGATAGGCTGCTCAGTATGGAGTTTGTCAATACCTCCCTGATTGGTCATGATCAGCCCAGCAATCACTTGATGTTTCTAAATTTTGATTTAGAAGACGGCACTTTGTTGTTAAGGGATGAAATAGTGCTGGATGAGGCTGTCTTGCTGGAAAAAGCCGAGCGAAAATTTAGGAGACACCATGCGGTGGCTGAGGAAGTTTCACTGGCTGAAGATGGCAGGTTTTTCCTAGAGGGAACAAGGTTTTTTCTACCTTTTTCCATGGGATATAGAGGAGCAGATTTCGTGCTTTTTTACAACTATTATGAAATCTGTCCTATTGAAATGGGAGCAACTGAAATCACTTTTCCTTTAGAAGATCTTGATGGAATAATTCTGACACAGAATTAATAAGATCTCATTTTAAATTTCTTCCTTTGGTCATTCACCGCATTTCTAAATGCTGTATCGGTTTCCATCAGGTCGTTGACCGTTTGCACGGCGTGAATTACCGTGCTATGATCCCTTCCACCAAAATGATAGCCAATTGACTTCAGGGAATGGTTGGTGAATTCTTTGGAGAAATACATGGCCACCTGTCTGGCTGTCACAATTTCTTTTTTTCGGGTTTTGGCCTTCAGGTCTTCCAATTTGATACCGTAATAATCTGATACGGTCTTTTGGATAAAATCAATCCCTACCTCAGTCTCAATATCTTTTACGATATTTTTCATGATGTTTTTGGCAAGGCCTAGATCAATGTCCACCCGGCTAAGGCTGGCATGCGCGATCAAGGAAATCAGCACGCCTTCAAGTTCACGTACGTTGGTATCTACGGTGTACGCCAAATATTCTATCACATCGTCAGGAATGAAAATCCCCTCAGACTGCATTTTTCTTTTGATAATGGCCACCCTGGTTTCAAAATCAGGCATGTGCAGGTCAGCCGTCAAGCCCCATTTAAATCTGGAAAGAAGTCTTTCCTCTAAGCCTTTCAGGTCTTTTGGAGGACAATCCGAGGTCATGATAATCTGCTTCTTGCTCTGGTGAAGGTGGTTGAAGATGTGGAAAAACATCTCCTGGGTTCTGTCTTTTCCAGCCAAAAACTGAATATCATCAATAATGAGCACGTCTACCTGCATGTAGAAATTGGTAAAACTCTTGACATTTCCATCCTTGATGGAGTCCATGAACTGGTTCACAAACTTTTCGGAAGAAACATAAAGCACAAACTTCTCTTCAGGGCCGTTCTTTATTTCGTTGCCGATGGCTTGCACCAAGTGAGTTTTTCCCAAACCTACACCGCCATACACCATCAGTGGGTTGAACGAAGTCACCCCTGGCTTGGTGGCTACAGCGTAGCCTGCAGATCTAGCAAGCCTATTACAGTCACCTTCTATATAAGTGTTGAACGTGTAATTTGGATTCAGGTGGGATTGGAGTAGTTGGTCACTGGCAAGGGAATCCATTTGAAATGGACTTTTGCTTTCCTCTTTTTCCGCCGTGGCCATGGCAGCCTTTTTCTTGGTCGCAGCCGCCACATTTCCTTGCGGATAGCTAACCACATAAGGCTGATTTTGCGAGTTGCCGCGGTCAACCACCACTGCGTATTCTAGTCTACCATTGGGTCCGAGGATGGTCTTGATGGCAAGCTTAAGCACTTGGACATAATTGTCCTCCAACCATTCGTAGAAGAATTGGCTGGGAACTTGTATAGTCAGGATTGAGCCATCCAACCTAACAGGGTTGATGGGCTTAAACCACGTAGAAAAGCTCTGCTCATTGACATGCTCTTCAATTACCCGCAAGCACTCATTCCAAACTGCTTTAGCCTCTGAACTCATTGATTATTAATTACTAGAAAACTTTTGTGTACTGCAATTCCCTATTCGAAGGGCATCAAATTTGGGAAAAATATATTTAAATAAAAAATCCAATTCATCTTGACTTTTCATTTAATTGCCGAATCTCATTCCTAAAGAGGGTTTCTTTGGCGAAGCGATATTTGAATCGTTATTTCCTTGGGATTTTACAGTTTTGATCACGGTAATAAAGTGAAATTTTTTTTAACCAAACGGATATCCTAACCTGGGTTTTAGGATTTAAGGGGTGAAAAAATGGATTGGAATAATATTGACCAATTTTTGGTGTAAAATATCAGTTATTTTAAAATATTTTTTTATCCATCAGATTTAATAAAGTAATTTGTTCGGCTACCAAGTTTGATTAAGGATTGTTGCTGGAAAAGTTTGCTTCCTACTAAATGGGTTTTGATGCGGGAAAGGGTTATTTTTGAGAACAGCGATTTTTGTCTAGCAATAAACCAAGATGACTAAATTATTTGAAGAATTTTCTCCTGTAAGCAAACAGGAATGGATTGAGCAAGCCACTAAAGACCTAAAGGGCGATGATTTTGAAAAGAAGCTGATTAGCCGCGCGATAGAGGGCTTTTCAGTTTTTCCTTTTTATACCCAGGAGGATCTCTCTGGCGTGGATTGGCTTAAAGGGTACCAGAATAAATTGAGTGCTCCTTCCGCCATACCAGGTGAGTCGCCCAGGATCTGGGGCAATGTGGCGGCCATCAAGACCTCTAATCTTCAGGAAGGCAATAAGGAAATCCAATCCGTGCTGGATAATGGCGTAGATGCATTGGTACTTGAAATTGGCGCCGATACGGATTTCAAGGCGTTGTTGAGAGATGTCCTGCCGCAATACATTCAGATCTGGTTGAAACTTTCCTCTTCTGTTAGCCCGAGCATAGTCTCGGCCTTCCTGGAATGGTTTGAAAGCAAAGGCCTTCGGGTGTCGGAACTTAATGGAGGGGTGATTTTTAATGATTTCCAAAAGGCCGTCTCCCTCCAACATGACAAAATTGAATACAGCTCATCACTTAAAAATATATTTGAAATCACAGCTGCATATCCCAATTTTAAAGGCGTGGGGATCGATGCTAGCTTATATCATAACAGTGGCGGACATGCGGTTCAGGAAATTGGTTTTGGGATAAGTCAAGCCATAGACCTGATCGATGAACTGACTGAGGCCGGTATTGAGGCTGAGACTGTTTTCCAAAATATGTTCCTGAGGGTTTCTGCGGGCGTCAATTATTTTACGGAAATAGCAAAATTCAGGGCCTTTAGAATTGCTTGGCATCGCTTGGCAGGATTGTACCAAGTGGAATTGGACCCAGCCTCAATTGTGGTTTTTGCCGAAACGAGTATGTGGGCGCAAAGCCCGATAGATCCTTATAACAACCTTTTGAGGAATACAACTGCGGCCATGTCTGCCATACTTGGTGGATGCAATGCTTTGCAGGTTTTTCCCCACAGCCAAACCTACCAGGAGGCAGACGGTTTTTCCAAACGGATGGCTAGGAACATCAGCAATATCCTAAAGGAGGAAAGCTATTTTGATAGGGTGATGGACCCAGTTGCTGGTTCCTATTATTTGGAGAATCTCACCTCGACCCTGCTGACGGAATCGATGAAGCTGGTCAAGCAAACTGAAGAAAACGGTGGCTGGTGGAGTAGCCTTGAAAAGGGAATCGTTCAAACAGCCATCAAGGAAACCCGTAAAACCCGATTTGCCTCCATGGCAACCCGCAAGGAGATAATGGTGGGCGTGAACCAATATGTTAATCAGGCTGAAAAAATCCAGATTGAATTCCAGGAGATTGAGGAGGGCCAAAAGGAATTGAAACCTCACTCATTCAGTTATCCAATGGTAAAGTTGAGGAAAAGAGTCCAAAGAGTCATTGAAAACCAAAATGCTCAGATCGAGGTGGTGATCCTGCCATTGGGAAACAACCCCAAGCAAAGAATAGGCTTTTCGCAGGGCTTTTTCCAAACTGCAGGTTTCGATACCCAGGTGGCTGAAGTAAGTATTGACGCAGCCAGTGCAATTGAAAAAGGAAAAAGCGCCAACTCCAAATTTGTGGTCCTTGCGGGAGCCGATGAGGATTATGAAGCCATGGCAGTGAAAATAGGTGAAGGCATGGCTGAGGAGGGCAAGATCTTGATCTTGGCAGGATACCCGGCTAACCAGATTGAAAACTTGGTTTCTGCGGGTGTTAAGCATTTCATACACCTCAAAACTGACTTGATCGCCACAATTGACCAATTATTAGAAGAAGCCCAATTATGAGACCTGATATAAATCAACTTTTAACTCCAAATAATATCCCGCAGTCCCAACCTAAGAAGGAAGGGGAGTGGATCACTGCTGAAAATATTCAAGTTAAGCCAATTTTTGAAGCGAGTGACATACAGTCCATAGAGCATTTGAGTTTTGCTGCCGGACTTCCGCCATATTTGAGGGGGCCGTATAGCACGATGTATGTGATGCGCCCCTGGACTATTCGGCAGTATGCGGGTTTTTCTACCGCTGAAGAATCCAACGCTTTTTACCGTAGAAACCTTGCTGCCGGCCAAAAAGGCCTTTCTGTGGCCTTTGATCTGGCCACCCACCGTGGATATGACTCCGATCATCCACGTGTGCAGGGGGATGTGGGCAAAGCCGGTGTAGCCATTGATTCCATTTTGGACATGAAGGTGCTTTTTGACCAGATTCCGCTGGACAAGATGTCTGTGTCCATGACCATGAACGGTGCGGTGGTGCCGATATTGGCATTCTACATTGTGGCCGCGGAAGAGCAGGGTGTGAAGCCCGAGCAGTTGTCTGGGACCATCCAAAATGATATTTTGAAGGAGTTTATGGTGCGAAACACTTATATCTATCCTCCTCAGCCGTCTATGCGGATCATCGGGGATATTTTTGAGTACACCAGCCAGAATATGCCCAAATTCAACTCCATTTCAATTTCTGGCTATCACATGCAGGAAGCCGGTGCCTCGGCAGATATTGAGTTGGCCTATACGTTGGCGGATGGGCTGGAATATTTGAAAACCGGGATAGGGGCCGGATTGGATATAGATAATTTTGCTCCCCGCCTGTCATTCTTTTGGGCAATCGGGATGAACCACTTCATGGAGATTGCCAAAATGCGGGCAGGAAGGCTGCTCTGGGCCAAGCTGGTAAAGCGTTTTAATCCCAAAAATCCAAAATCCCTAGCTCTTCGTACCCACTGCCAAACCTCCGGCTGGTCCCTTACCGAGCAGGATGCTTTTAACAATGTGGCTAGGACTACGGTTGAAGCTATGGGAGCTGTGCTTGGACATACGCAATCTCTGCACACCAATTCATTTGATGAGGCGATTGCGCTTCCGACAGACTTTTCCGCAAGGATAGCCAGAAACACGCAGTTGTATCTCCAGGATGAAACAGGTATCACCAAGGTGGTTGATCCATGGGGCGGGTCTTATTATGTGGAGTATTTGACCGATCAGTTGGTCAAAAAGGCTTGGGCGCTGATTGAGGAGGTGGAAAGTTTGGGCGGCATGGCCAAAGCGATCGAAGCGGGAGTACCCAAAATGAGAATCGAAGAAGCGGCTGCCAAAAAGCAGGCGAGGATCGACAGCGGTAAGGATGTGATCGTAGGCGTAAACCGATATCAGGCAGAAAATGATGCGGAATTTGATACGTTGGAGGTAGATAATGAGTCTGTGCGCTTGTCCCAGATTGAGCGTTTGAAGAAATTGAAATCTGAAAGAAACCAAGCTGAGGTAGATGTTGCTTTGGAAGCCATTACCGAGGCGGCTAGGTCTGGCGAGGGTAACCTTTTGGCACTTGCTGTAGATGCGGCTAGAAAAAGAGCTAGTTTGGGCGAAATATCAATGGCAATGGAAAAAGAATTTGGAAGGCATAAGGCCACCGTCAAAAGTATATCAGGGGTGTACTCTGGAGAGGCCAAGGATGATAGTTATTTCAAGGAAGCCCAGAAGCTGGCTGACCAGTTTGCTACACTTGAAGGCAGGCGGCCAAGAATCATGGTAGCCAAAATGGGCCAAGATGGTCATGATCGAGGAGCAAAAGTTATTGCCACTGGTTTTGCAGACCTTGGATTTGATGTGGATATCGGGCCCTTATTTCAGACGCCCGAGGAAGTCGCCCAACAAGCGGCAGAGAATGATGTTCATATTGTTGGAGCATCTTCATTGGCCGCAGGGCACAAGACTTTGATGCCTCAGTTGATCAAGGCCTTGAAGGATCTGGGGCGTGAAGATATCATGGTGGTAGCAGGGGGGGTCATTCCTCCAAAAGATTATGGTTTTCTCTTTGATTCAGGCGTAAAAGCTGTTTTCGGACCGGGAACGGTGCTGCCAAAAGCGGCGATTGAGATTCTGAATACTTTGATGGAGGAGTAAATTATAAAGATTTTATTGAGTAGGGTTGCTCAGTATTTGGTGTAAATAGCAATTTAAATACTTTTTAAATTGCTATTTTTATGTTTTAAAGAAGTTTTTTAATATGAAGAAAATCACGCTCTTATATGATGAATTAGAAAGTGAAACTGTTGAAGATAAAATTCTGCCCGCATTTGGGCATCATTTAAAACTTAAAATCCCTTTCAAGACCGATCTGAAGATTGAAATTGAAAGAGATGAACTGGTGGTAACTTATCTTTCAGATACACAGCTGAAGGAGTTTCTTCCCATTGCTATCGAAAAAGGATGGTGCTTGGGTTTTCTACCACATCCAGACATGCCTAACGCTCTTCAGGGAATGGGTGTAGACTCGAAGCTGTCAGAAGCCCTTGACCACATCTTAGAAAGTGAGACTACTATGAAGATTGATGTGTTGATGGCCAACGGGCTGCCGGTTTTCAACACCTTGGTAGCAGGTGAATCCATTAGCCTTATTTCTGGGGCTATGGAAGAGTCCCAATGGAGAGTGCGATGGGAGAAAGTAAAAAGCTTTTTTAGGCTTTTCAAAAATCTGCGGGCCCAAAATTATATCATCAGAGTAGAGGATGATAAAGAGGATAGGGAAGAAATTGATACAGCCGCCTTAGGGGTAATAACGGTTTTGCATAGAAAAAGCGCCTTGCTTACCCGAAAGGTTTTGGAGGAATCATTTATCAATGATGGCATGATGCATGTGCTGATTTTGGCGCCGAGGAGCCTTTTCGGCCTTATTGACTTCGGGATAAAAAGTTTTTTGAGGACCGCAAAGTCAAAAGTATTGCCTCCCCATGTGTCCCATATCAAAACAACCAAGGTCATCTTGGAAAGCCCAGAGCCCATCAACTATTCAGCAGATGATAAGCTGATGAGTGCCAAAGGGATTGAGCTGGAAGTGCTTCCCAAAATATTAAATATTGTCCCTGGTAAGCACTTGTTGGTAACTGACGAAGTCAAGAACAATGAAGTATTCAAGGTTCATAAGTTGCCCAAAGGGGAAATCAAGGAAGGTTTGTTGGCGCACCCCTTGCCATTAATCGACCACGCCAGTACGGAGGAATTTAAATGGCTTTTTACCATTTTGAGGGAAAATGCCAAAGCGAGTTCCAGTTACAAGGTGCTGATGGTGCTTTCCACACTAATTGCAACTTTTGGTCTTTTTGGAAACTCAAGTCCTGTTATTATCGGGGCGATGATCTTGGCCCCTCTCATGTCACCCATTATATCCCTTTCCATGGGAGTGTTGAGGCAGAATGAGCCCCTGATCAAGGAGAGCTTGAAAGCCATCATCATCGGGATGCTATTGGGATATCTATGTGCGCTGATTATTACCTGGATGACTCCGCTCAACGTTTACAACAATGAAATTACCTCCCGAATCAGGCCCAACCTTTTGGATCTGGGCATAGCCGTGGGCTCGGGGGTGGCTGGTGCCTACGCCCATGCCAAACGGGAAGTGGCCAAAACGCTTGCGGGCGTGGCGATTGCTGTGGCCTTGGTGCCGCCATTGGCCGTGTCGGGAATAGGTCTCGGCTGGATGGACCTCACTGTTTTTATTGGGGCATTTTTATTGTTGGTGACTAACTTGGCAGGAATGGTGTTGGCTGCTGCGCTTACCTTTTTGCTCTTGGGCTATAGCCCCGTAAAGCTTGCCCGGAAGGGGTTGTTGATTTCCCTGATTATTGTGATGACTATTAGTGCGCCACTGGCCTTTGGTTTTAACCAAATGGTGAAAGAAAACCGGATCATCCAGAAACTGAGCGGACATGAGATTGATGGGAAAGTGCTGAGGGAGGTAAATGTACGGTCGATCGATCCTTTAAAAATCAGTTTGAGGGTGGTATCCGATACTCCTTTGGATGAAGCAGAGCTGGCGCAATTGAAAGAAGATATTGAGAGATTCCTGGATGCAGAAGTGGAGCTTGAGGTCGCTGTGGGCATAATTCTTTAGCCGCAAGCATCAGAGTCTGAAATATAATGTATCTTTCGGCAGAATTTTGAACTTGATATTGATGAAATTGTCATATAAAATAAACCTGATACTTTTAACACTTCTTCTGGGAGCGGGAAACCTTGCTTTTGCCCAAGAGGATGAATACGAGCTCCGCTACAAGCTAAAATCTAAGCAGCAATACACCCTTAATGTAATCTCCCAGCAAGTAATAGAGCAGGATCTGGACGGTATGGCCCAGACTATTCATAACCTGTTTCAGAGCGATTTGGATATTTCGGTGGACAGGGTGATCAAAGATACCATTGGACTTTCTATTAAGTATAGAAATCTTCACTTAGAGGTGCAGGGGCCTATGGGAGAGGAAATGGTGCTCAGCAGTGAGGGTAACATGCAGGATCCTATCAATCAATTGATGCGTAAAATGATCAACCAGCCGGTGCAGGTGGTCATTAGTCCCCGCGGCGAGGTTTTAGATGTGGCTGGAGTAGATGAGATGATGGATAGCGTTATGATTGGGCTTGAGGAGCTGGATGAATCGCAGAAGCAAAGCCTGAAAGCAAGTTTGGACAATCAATTTGGGAAGGAAAATTTTAAGACATCCTTATTGTCAGGCCTGATTATTTATCCGGAAAATCCTGTGAAGGTAGGAGAGGAGTGGACATGCTCTAGGGAAGAGTTTGCCACAGTTCCGGTGGTGACGGAAACTTCTTGGACACTGAATAGGGTAAGAAGAGGGCTGGCTGAACTGACAGGGACTTCACAGCTCACTGGACTAGAAAAGAATGAAAATGATGAAGTCAAAATGGAAGGGACGCAAGAAATTACCGCCAGTGTCGACCTTTCTACAGGTCTAATGACGGAGTCGAATCAACAATCCGAAATTATTGGTGTAATGATCTTGCCACCTAATGAATATTTTGATGAGCCGGTTGAGATACCACTCTTGATCAAAACGGTGACCAGAACAAGATTAAACAAAAAATGAGGCTGGAAGGCCTCATTTTTTGTTTTAGTTAGATTCACCTCTAAGTTTGAATACCGCACCTTCCAATTCCTGGCTAATCCTTACCTGACAGGCAAGGCGGCTGGTTGGGGTAGGATTTGGCAGGTTATCAATTTGGTCAAGCTCTAGGTCAGAGGCATCACCCAAACCATCCTTGCCGTCCAAAACTTCCACATGGCAGGTGGCGCAGAGTGCCATTCCGCCACAGGTAGCCAACACAGGGTAATCAGAGGCTTTTAAAACCTCCATCAAACTCAAGCCCATGTCGTCTGGAGCTTCAATGGGGTGACGGGTGCCGTCTTCGTGTTCTACATGAAAAGTTACCATAGCTATATTAGAATGAGTTCACACCGTTTACGGTGGTGTATTTAAAGCTTAATTTTTGATCTGGGTAAACATATTTAAATGCGCTGTGCATCATGATGGCTGCTTCGTGGAACCCGCAAAGAATCAGCTTCAGCTTACCCTCATAAGTGTTGATATCGCCGATGGCATAAATTCTTTCCACACCAGTGGAATAATCGCGCGTATCCACCTCGATAGCATTTTTGTCGATAGTCAATCCCCAGTCTGCTATCGGGCCCAGCTTGGGGCTCAATCCAAACAATGGGATTAGGTAATCCGTGTTGAGTACTATTTCCTCTTTGGATTTATTTTCAAGGATGATGCTGTCTAATTTGCCATTACCGCCGAGCGACTTCAGGTTTGCGCTTAGGATAAGGTCAATTTTGCCGTTGTTGGCAAGGTCAAACACTTTGGAAGCTGAATCCGGAGCTCCTCTGAAGGTCTCGTTTCTGTGTACCAAGGTCACTCTTTCGGCAACGTCGGCAAGGAAAATAGTCCAATCCAAGGCAGAGTCTCCTCCACCTGCAAGCACTACTTTTTTGTCCCTGAACATCTCGGGATTCTTCACCATGTAAGTGATTCCTTTGCCCTCAAATTTTTCCAGGTTTTCCAATACTGGCTTTCTAGGCTCAAAGCAACCAAGACCGCCTGCGATCACAATTACTTGTGCATGTACCTTGGTCTTGTCATTGGTAGTCAACACATAGGAGCCATCTTCCTGCTTGGTAATGTGATCCACGCGTTCGCCTAGGGAAAAGGTAGGGTTGAACGGCTTGATCTGCTCCATCAGATTATCTACTAGCTCCTGGGCCTTCACTTCCGGATAACCCGGTATATCATAGATCGGCTTTTGGGGATATATTTCAGACAGCTGCCCACCTACCTGCGGCAGGGCGTCAATCAAATGACAACGCATCTTCAGCAATCCTGCCTCAAATACTGCAAAAAGACCCACCGGGCCAGCTCCTATTATGCAAATGTCAGTAGTAATCATGATGTTGATTTTTTTGAATAAACCCTAGCGGGCAAATTATGTTCGTACAAATATAGTTAGTATAACAACTATTTCCTCGGATAGGGTAAATTATCTATTCAAGGTTTTCATAAATAGTGTTGAGAATCCTCTTGAATTCCTGAAAATCCTTTTCGTCCAGGTTTTCCCAAGCCTTTTCTCTGATAGAAACGATCTGGGGTCTGAGTTCCGACACCTTTGCCTTACCATCCTCAGTGAGTAGAAGCTGAAAGCTTCGGCGGTCATTGGGGTGGGGAAGTCTTTCAACGTATCCTTTTTTACAGAGAATATCAATAATTCTGGTCAGGGTAGGGTGGTCTTTGAACACCAGCTGGGCCAGTTCGGTTTGGCTAAGCACGCCATTTTCAGAAAGGTTTTTGATGACCAGCCACTGATCTACGGTCACGTCAAAATTGCCGTTTTTAAACTTCTGCTGGGCATACTGCTTCACCCGGCGGGCCGTCCGGTCAAGGAGAAAGGAATATTTGCTAAATTGCTCGTATGTCATGCTAATAGTTAGTGTGACAAAGATAATTGGATTTTGATTTATTCACCGGGGTAAATCTGAAAATTATTGGAAATCATGGTCTTAATTGTAAACAAAACAGTTTGAAATCGTATATACTATTAGTATATTTGGATGTTATGAAAACACTTTCTCTCAAACTTGATGATGACGTATTTGAGGATGTAGAGTACATCACCAAGCGTAAGAAAATAGCACGCAACCGCTATATCAATGAAGCCTTGGAGTTTTATAATGCTTATCAAAAACGTCAAATTTTGGCCAAAAGAATTGCCTATGAGGCAGATTTGGTCAAAGAGGAGTCTATGAATGTTTTGAGGGATTTTGATAGCCTGATCGATGAGGATTAGGCAATTTGAAATCTGGATAGCTAATCTGAATCCACAAAAGGGCACCGAGCCGGGTAAGGTTCGGCCTGTCCTCGTGGTGCAAACCAACTTGCTCAACAGGATTGAATTCCCCTCCACTATTGTCTGCCCTATTACCAGTAATGTTTTAAAAAATTACGAAGGTATTCTACGAGTCAATATAAACCAGCCCATAGGCCGCCTTCAGAAGGAATCCGCTATACTGATTGACCAGGTACGGGCTATTGATAATGTAAGGTTGATAGAAAAACTTGGAGTACTGCCTGATAATTTGGCCTTGAAAGTTAAAGAAAACCTGAAAATCGTAATGGATTTGGAATAGGTTAGAGGCCTGATTTTTTTAATTTTTGGATCACTTCGGAAATACTATTGAGTTGGTAAATGTGTCCCTGATGATCAAGAGTAAAGTCCTTTTCGGAGTTAATGGTGATTTTTGTGAAGGAGTCTAGCCTTTCTAAATTTGCTTTTCTCAAAGCCAAGATCACCCACTTTCTCAATTCCATCACCCCGTCTATTACAACAGTTATCCTGTCAACGATTGGTTCAACTTTGCCCAGTTCTTTGCTGAATTGTAAAATGGCACTTGGTAGCAGAAGGTTGATCTTGTTTTTTAAAATTAAGTCCTCAGGACTTCCTGTAGACAATGGAGCGCCACACTGCATAATCCAAAATTGATCAGCTGTATCGATTGCTATGTCCAGATCATGGGTGACTACCAGGATTGCTTTGTTTTGGCGCTGGGCAATTTCCCTTAACAGGTGCATGACTTCATAGCGGTTTACCAGGTCCAGGTGAGCGGTGGGCTCATCTAGGATCATGAGCTCACCATCCTGGGCCAGCGCTCGGGCAATCATGACTTTTTGGAGCTGTCCATCACTAAGCTCGGAAAGCCTCCTGTCATGTAAATACTGGGTATTGGTGACAGATATGGCATTTTCTACGATCATTTTATCAGCGGGGTTCAGTCTACCCAGCCAGCCGGTATGTGGGGTTCGTCCCAGTCCCACCAGTTGCCCCACGGTTAAATTGGCGCTGCTTATCTTTTCCGTCAATACTACGGAAATCTTCCTTGCCAGACATCTTTGCTCAAAACTTGAAAGGGCTTTTCCCTCCAAAAGAACATCACCTTCCAATGGAGGGTTTTGTCCATGAATGGCTTTTAATAGCGTAGATTTTCCCACTCCATTGGGCCCCAACAGACAGGTCAGCTCCCCGGCTTTTAATTCAAAGGAGATATTTTCAGCCACCACTGTTTCTTTTGGGCCTTTTCTGTAACCCAATTTTAGGTTGTTGGCTTTCAATATGGTTTTTAAATCACTCAAAACTCCTTGCTAAAATTCCTTCTTAAAATTAACCAAATTACCATGGGTGCCCCAATCAAGGATGTCACCGAGTTGATGGGCAGGGTTTGGGCCGAAGAGGGCATCTGGCTGATGGCGTCACACAACAGCAAAACAGCAGCACCAATAATGGCTGAGGCGGGAAAAAGGATCCTGTGATCGCTAGTTTTGAAAACCAGCCTTGCCATATGCGGTACCGCAATGCCGATAAAAGCAATTGGCCCGCAGAAAGCGGTAGTCGCTCCAGCAAGGATTCCCGTGCTAATGATCATGGCCCATCGTAACCTGTGAATATTTACGCCCATGCTCTCTGCATAAGTTTCACCCAACAGCATGGCATTGTAGGATTTGAGAAAAATGAGGATGGGGATCGCCCCAAGTATTAAAGTGAGCAGGAATACCTTTAATTGGGCATAATCCATACTTCCAAGGCTGCCCATAGACCATATCGTAAAAGTCTTGAGCTGCTCGGCATCACTGAAATAGGCCAGTACACTTATAATTGCTGATGTGGCGCTTCCAAACATCAAACCCACGATCAGCAAAGTCATGCTGTCCTTTACTTTCCAGGCAGTCAAGCTCATCAGCAACAAAACAGAAATTGCTCCGACAGTAGCTGAAATGATGGTGGCCCAAACTCCCACGCCGCTTCCGAATAATGTCAAGCCGAAAGCGGAACCGGCCATTACCATGATTGCCACACCGAGCCCGGCCCCTGAGCTGATGCCCAATACAAAAGGTCCTGCCAGTGGGTTCCTGAAGAAAGTCTGCATCTGCAGCCCGCTGATAGACAATCCAATTCCCGCCAGTATGGCTGTAAAGGCCTTGGGAATCCTGTAGGTTTTGATGATGGTTTCCCAGCTGGATCTGCTGAATTCTCCGCTCCATATCCCTTTGAAAATCTCATCCATCGGAATAAAGACTGACCCGATACTGATATTCAGTAGGAAGAGAACTGCTATCAGAAGCAATCCTGATAAAATCAAGAGAGTGGAGGAGAGGCTTTTATCCATTTATTTTGGTATAAAAATACAACTGATAATCTGGCAAAAGTTCCGGGTGGAATATTTTGATCAGGTCTTTTAAAATCAAATCCGGACGCATATAGCCAAGTTCGAAATACTCCACCCCTCCGGTTTCCCCTTTTTTGCGCGTATAGGTGAAGACTTTTTTCTCCTGCACAGGCCTCAAGTTTGCATATCTTTTATCCGTATTGGTGATGTCGCTCAATGACTTGAAGTCGGCGGCACCGATCCAAAATTCCGCTTCTTCTGCTTTTTCCAAGACGTATTCATAACTCAGCTGCGCGCTGCCGGTTCCGGACTGGTCTTCAAAAATATATTGGCTGCCCGCTGCTTTCAAAAGTTTCGTGCCCCAAGAATCATTTCCTGGTGCATACCAGATGTCCTTGTACATTACCCCGCTCATCACCTTTGGAAATTCCGAACTGGGTAGGTTTTCGATGAGTTTTTCAGCCTCCAAATAATCCTTTTGAATAGACTGAAAAACCTCATTGGCTTTATCCAATTCACCCAAAAGGACTCCCGTGAACTTAATCCACTCCGCCCTACCCAAGGGGTTTTGTTCCACATACTCGCCGTTCAAAACAGCCGGGATGTTAGCAGATTGCAAAAGGTTGAGGTTTTTGATTTCATCACCCAGCGTGGAGATCATCACCCAGTCTGGCTCCAGATCAATAATCATTTCCACATTGCTCTGTGCCCCTCTACCCAAGTCGTTGACTTCCCCAGCTTTTATCTGCTTTCGTACATGGCTGGAGGAAATCAGGTCGAGGTTGGGAAAGCCGATGAGTTTTTGAGTGTGGCCAAGATAATCCAAATGTGGGATTTGGGTGGTGGAGGTCATCACTACCTTTTCAGCAGGCAGCCTCACGATACTGTTAAAGTTTCCCGAGGGTATATCCGCATTTTCATCTTCTTGGATCAGGTATAAGTAGGGCTGGTGCTTATCAGGAAATGCCTGTAAAACCTCAATAACTTTATACCCCTCACCCTGATAGATTTTGAACCCCTTGGCATAATCCAAGGTGATTTCTTCCAGCTCGTCTAATGAAAATCTTTCTTCTGAAGGTTGACAGGATTGCAATCCCCATAACATAATCAGGGCGGCCATGGTCAATAAATTTATCCTGTTCAGTATAATCATGAGTAAAAGTTTTGAGTGCGGAAGAAAGCTTGGATGAGCTTGAATTCAAAAACAAATCTTCAAAGAATATTTTTCCAAAGCAATTTTTGCCTTACTTTTACAAATGAAATTGGTTCACGGTTGTCGTTTCTAGGCAATCGAGATTAATAGGGAATCCGGTTAAATTCCGGAGCTGTCCCCGCAACTGTAATCCCGATCTGAGTACTCAGATCAAGCTTTTGTTCTACTATACCATTGTACGCCTCGGTGTATGAGAAGGTCGGCAAAAGTCGGGAAAGCCAGGAGACCTGCCTTTTTCAGACAATTCAAAGCTTTCGGGTGAAAGGCTGAGGTGGATACCATTTCAAAATTAACCGCAAAGGATGCTGAGTTTCACAAAGCGAAATCTTAAGGGTTATTTTGATTTTCAGTTAAATCTCAATTTTACAACTTGATATGGCTTTGGATTAAATATTTGGTTTTGTTCCATATTTAATTCAAAAGGCATTGTATTTCCAAACACTTACCAAGGTTGTATTGGCAGCCTGCTTTTTATTGCTGGCAAATGTCTCTCAGGTCAGGGCGCAGGATGCGTTGATGGATTTCTCCGCCGATACTGTTGCGTTGGAGGGGGTAGATGTGTTTGCCCCGGATTATCTTAAATATTCTCTGGGTCACACCGTCAAAAAATTGGCTAAGGACCACCTTCAGGAATTTCATGGGCAGGATTTGGGTGCCATGCTTCAAAAGCGGACGGGAATTTTTGTGCGGCAATATGGGCCGGGAATGCTGGCCTCCGTCACGATGCGTGGCGCCTCAGCTGGCCACATAGCCGTTTTTTGGAATGGCCTTCCCATCAATAGCCCTTCTTTGGGGCAAACCGATTTTTCCATCGTGCCGGTCAATGGAATCGACCAGGCTACCATTCATTTTGGAGGATCAGCGGCCCTTTATGGGACAGATGCCATCGGGGGATCCATACACCTGGACAGTGAACTCCAATTCAATCAAGGCCACCAAGTGGAGATCCAACAGGGGGCGGGGAGTTTTGGGAGATTTAACAGCCAAGTAAAGTATGGGTATTCCACAGAAAAACTGGCTCTTCGGACCTCTATTTATCGAAACTCCGCCAAAAATGATTTCCCTTTCAGAAACAGGTCCAGGATAGGCCAGCCCATGGAGCGGCAGGTCAATGCAGCAGTGGAACAATATGGGGTCAATCAGGATCTGGGATGGAACCTGGGTGCCAATTCTCAAATCAAAACCAGTCTTTGGTGGAACTTAACGGACAGGGAACTTCAACCCTTGATGGGGTCCAATGCACTAGAGGTTCAGAAAGACCAGAATCTGCGATGGGCACTGGATTATTTGCTTTATGGCGAAAAATCTCTTTTCAATGTGAAAGTAGGGGTTATCCATGATGAAATGATATTTGACCGGACTTCCAGAAATTTGGTGACCCAGTATCTTGTCTCCACGGATTATGAAAAAAAGGTTTCCGATAGCTGGGAATCCAAAAGTGGGTTAAGGTATACCTTAATTGATGGAAACCTGAGCAGTTACCATGCTATGGACAATAGGTTGGAGGCATATCATAGCTCCAGTTTTCGGATCACCGAGAGGTTGAGTTCTTCGGTGAATATGCGCCAACTTATCTATGAAGGCAACTGGGCACCCTTCACGCCCTCAGTAAGCGGGACCTATAGTTTTGTTCAAAGTGAAACCCACCACCTTGCAGCCAACACCGCTATTTCCAGGAATTTCAAAGTACCCACGCTCAACGACCGTTTTTGGCAGCCCGGCGGAAATCCGGATTTGTTGCCAGAGGATAGTTGGAGTAGTGAAGTTGGGTTGGTGCACAATTGGGAAGGTACTAGCACTCAGGTGGAAACCCGGGTGAATTATTACCGGATGAAGGTTGAAAATTGGATCATATGGTTGCCTACGGGTAATTTTTGGACGCCATCAAATATAAGAAATGTAAATAATCGGGGGGTGGAGGCTTTTTTTGAGGCAAATCAAAAAGTCGGACAGGGAACCGTCGGGCTTGACCTGAATTATGCCTATACCCGTGCCCAGATTTCCTCCGATGACAATGAGTCTACCATCGGCCGACAGTTACCCTACACCCCTCTTCACAAGGGAAATATACAATTGAGCTATAAATGGAAAGGTTTACGATTCTTTGCGGCTCAAACTTATGTAGACGAAAATTTTGTCACTACCGACAACAGTTTAGATATTCCTTCATACACTCTGTATGACCTCGGCGCTTCTTGGGAGGGACGGCTATTAGGACAGGCGCTTAGATTTCAGGCTCAAGTACACAACGTCCTTAATACAGAATACCAGGTGCTAAGGCAGCGGCCCATGCCAGGTAGAAATTATAATATTAATATCCATTTTAAATTTTAATTCATGAAAACCAATTTTAAAATCTCATTTGTCTTTTTGTGCAGTGCCCTAATTGCACTTGGTTCTTGTAACAACGATGCCGAAATCATCGAAAATGGCAATGTCCCATTTGGAGAAGGCATTTTTGTGGTGAATGAAGGCAACACCCAAACCAATACAGGCGAAA
Organism: Litoribacter ruber; assembly: GCF_018449405.1. Lineage (NCBI taxonomy): Bacteria > Pseudomonadati > Bacteroidota > Cytophagia > Cytophagales > Cyclobacteriaceae > Litoribacter > Litoribacter ruber. Next base: position 83,203 of record NZ_JAHCMY010000007.1, on the reverse strand, counting down.
TCACTTTTTTCAATCCCTCTACTGGAGATAAATCCCAAAATATTTTTTCCAAAGTGAATGACATGGATTTGGGTATCTATGTGCAGTCTATTCATGGGCATTTGAATAAAGGATACATTTCTGTTGACAACATGAACCGTCTATATGTGGTAAACCTGGATAATTTTGAACTGGAAGGAATAGTGGAGGAGATTGGGAAACCCCAAGGTTTTCTGGGACTGAATGAGCAAAAAGGGTATGTGTCGCTTTGGGGTGAGTCTGGAACCGGTACCGAAGTAGCGGTGATCAACCTTCAGGATTATACGGTCTCAAAAAGAATTACGGTAGGCACCGGCCCTAAAGAAATGCTTTTAAATGGCAATGATTTGATCGTATTGAATTCCGGTGGCTTCTCCAGCGCAAATAGCATCAGTATTATTAATACCCAAAACGATGAGGTGACCCAGACCATCACAGTGGGCGACAATCCAAACAGCTTAGTGTCTGATAGAAGCGGCAATATTTGGGTGCTCTGTGGGGGCAGGTACAAGTCAGATTGGAGCGGGCTGGAGACGCCTGGTCAGTTGCTTAAAATCAACGGATCCAATTATTCGATTGAAGAGGTTTTGGATTTTGAAAGCGAGTTTTCCCAACCGAGTAGGTTAAGAATAAATTCCGCGGGGGATGAATTGTATTTCACGTATGATGGACATGTCCGAAAACTGCAAATGGAAGGGGAACTAAGCCAGGGTGAAGTTCTCCTTAATAGAAGTTTTTATGGCTTTGCCTATAACCCTAACGATGGGATGCTTTACGGGACAGATCCTAGAGATTTCGCCTCATCGGGTTGGGTAATTCGATTTAGTCCCGAAGGAGTTTTGCAAGACTCCATCCAGGCAGGAATTATTCCGAGTCAATTGCTCTTCAATTATTGAGGTTCATTTGAGGAAATATCTAGGAATGCCTGGGTATTTCCATTATTTTCAATTAAGAATAAACATTTGTTTCCACGGTAAAACTTACCTAGGTTTAGACTTTCAAGTGAATAGAATTTAATGCCCTACACCCAAAACGATAAACCCATTAAAGTATCTTTAAGCTGGTCCGGCGGAAAGGACAGTGCATTTGCACTGTGGAAGCTTCTCCGGGACAAACGGTATGAGGTTGTAAGCCTGCATACCACATTTAATGATGAAACGAAAAGGGTGGGGCTGCATGGAACTTCTGAGGACCTCATAGAAGAGCAAGCCAAATCAATTGGTATTCCCCTGGAAAAAATATTCTTTTCCAGCAGTGCAAGCAATGATGCGTATGAAAATGCGATGCGGGCTTTTTATGATAAAATCAAATCGGAAGGGGTTCACCATGTTGCCTACGGAGATATCATGCTGCAGGACCTACGGGACTACCGGGAAGAGCAGTTATCAAAGGAATCTATCAAAGGGATATTTCCCTTGTGGAGAAGAAGCACCGACCGGATTATTCAGGACTTTTTATATCAAGGTTTTAAAACTATCATCTGTGCTGCTGATGGTGAAAAAGTGGAACTCGAATGGGTTGGCCGGACACTGGATAAAAGTTTTTTAACATCCCTGCCATCTTTTGTGGATCCCTGTGGGGAAAATGGAGAGTATCATTCCTTTTGCTATGAAGGTCCCATTTTTAATAATCCACTTGCTACGAAAGTTACATCAGTTGTTCCAAAGTCTTACTCAGTAAAACTTGAAAGCGGAAAAGTAGAGAAGAGGTGGGTTTGGTTTGCTGAAATGGAGCTCGAAAGTTAATTTGATTCCTCCTCGATTTTTTTCATCTTCCTCTCAAAGTTTTCCAAGTTGTTGATAAATTTCTTTGATGTCTTTTCCATTAAGGACTTGTTGACATCTTCATTGTAGAGAGGAGAGGCCTTGATCCTGTCGATGATCATCTCCAGCCAAGTTTCCCCATCATCGATCAAATCTGAATGAAACGCCTCAACAGTGAGATCCCTGGGCCCAGTAATTCCGGTGTGGCCGAGTTCCCTGAAATATTCCATCATGGTATTGAGGGCCATTTCATGGGTCAGTTCAAAAGATCGGATGATCTTATGCTCCAGCTTTTCCGAAAAACCCTTGCGCTTCAATTCATCCAGATAATCCTTCAGTTCTGTAAGGGCTTCTGAATAGTCTTGGAGTCTTTTATGCCAGTTTACCACGGGAGTTTTCATAGTCATTTAGGGTTTCAATAAAAATAGGGATTTATAAACAAGTCACCAAGAAAGTGCCTTTTTTAAAATAGGCACACCTCACCACATGGACAAGTAGCCCTTCAGTACAAGCTATATAAAGTAAGGAGTTGGTTCTGGTTCCATGGTGTTTGGCATTACAATACACCAGATATAAACGATTATTAAATATATCTATAGCCAAAGTTAAACCAATAACGGACTGTTTTAACACTGGTTTAGCACTGGTTTAACATTGGTGTAGGACTTGATTAGGTGTAAAAAAACCTTCGCTTGAGGGAGGCTCAACCGGAGGTTTTCAAGGACTAGATCACCGAACGTTGTAGGACTGCATGAAGCGCTGCCCATTAGGGGAAACACCTTCCAGAAGTAGGCGGCCACTGTATTTTTCCAGGAATTCCCCGATTTCGGTTGGATCTGTTGCAGGCTCCTTGTTGATATGGGTGATGATGAAACCATTGGCCAGACCCAGTTCACGCAGGTATCCCCTGGTCATACCAGTTATCTTGATGCCATGGTCAATATCAAGCCTGTCCCGTTCTATGGTATTGACTGCCTCCAGTCGCCCCCCTAGGATGTTGGAGCTGTAAAATTCCCTTTTGAGCACGCCGGTCCCGCCCTCAAGGTTCAGCAGGGTGACATTTGCAGAGTTTCTTCGGTTTTCGCGGATGTAATTGAATTTGATTTTGTCGCCAGGATAGAAATAGGAGATGGCCTCCTCAAAGCTGCCCTTTCCACTCACGTTGATGTCTTCGATCTGGAAAATGACATCATTTTTGCGCAGCCCGGCTCTTTCAGCGGCGCCGTTTCGCTGCACATGCGTCACGATCACCCCATCCATGGTCTGCAGGTTCATTTCCTCGGCAAGTTCAGGGGTGATTTCCACCACTTCCACTCCTGGCAGGGCTTTTTGTACTTCCCCAAACTTGATCAGGTCATTGGCCACTTTGATGGCAATGTCTACCGGAACTGCAAAGCCGTAGCCTGTGTAGGACCCCGTCCTAGAGAGGATGGCGGTATTGATACCCACAAGTTCTCCCTTGGTATTTACCAATGCCCCTCCGGAGTTGCCAGGGTTGATAGGAGCGTCGGTTTGGATAAAGGATTCCAGCGGGAAATCACCCCCTAGGATATTGATCTGCCTTTCTTTAGCGGAAACAATCCCCGCAGTTACGGTGGAAGTAAGGTTAAATGGGTTGCCAACGGCAATTACCCATTCCCCGATTCGGAGTTCCCGGCTGCTGCCCTGTGCAATTGCTGGCAGGTTTTCGGCTTCGATTTTAAGTACGGCGATGTCTGTGTTTTTATCGGTTCCGATAAGTTTAGCTTTATAAGTTCTTTTCTGGTGCACTACCTCGATGGTTTCTGCTCGGTCGATCACGTGGTTGTTGGTGACAATATAGCCATCACCGCTGATGATTACCCCCGATCCGGTGCTGACCCGCTGTGTGGGGCCGGTACCGAAAAAGTAATCGAACATACTGTTTCGACGTGGGTCTGAGCCCGAAAAGTTTTTGATAAAAACAACCGAGTTTTTGCTTCTTTCAGAAGCTTCCACAAAGGATACGGGAGGGTTGTAGTTAGCCGGTTCGTATAGTTCTGTTTTGCTTACCTGCTGGGAATAGTTTTCTGCAATGGGGTGATTGATCTGCAATTCTGCTTGAGGGGAAACTTGGCTGAAAAACCAGGCGCCCCCGATGCCGGAAAGAAAGGATACCACAACTATTTTGATGCTTTTCATAAACGGACTCGATAAATATTATACCTTATGTTGCCTTCATATACGCTAAAAGAAAAAGCCTTGGCTATCTTTTTGGAAAAAGAGTTTTAGGCCTGTTTTCGGTTTCAAATATAAATTACTAATCGGTGTCCTGCCGTTAAAAAGTGTCAAAAAACACAGGAAAAGTCTTTTAACCTTGTAAATTTGTTGGCATATTGGAAAACTTTTAGCTGGCAAATGCCATTTTAACTGCAATCAACTGAGTCCGAGAGATTAAGAATTACATGTCAGAAAAGAAAAGAGTAGCCATATTGGGCTCAACGGGAAGTATAGGAACTCAAGCGTTGGATGTGATTGAAAGCCATCCGGATAAATTTGAGGTAGAAGTCCTAACTGCCCAAAACAATGCAACACTCCTAATTGAACAAGCGATAAAATTCCAGCCAAATGCCGTGGTGATTGCCAATGAGCAGTTGTATGATGAGGTAAAGGAGGCTTTGTTCAGTCATGATATAAAAGTTTACGCAGGTAACGGTGCCCTGGCTCAAGTGGTGGAAATGGACAGCATCGATGTAGTACTTACCGCGCTGGTGGGATATTCAGGTCTGATGCCAACCATCAAGGCTATAGAAGCCGGGAAGAACATTGCCTTGGCCAACAAGGAGACCTTGGTGGTGGCAGGAGAGATGATCACCAAAATGGCTATGGAGAAAGGGGTGAATATCTACCCTGTGGATTCCGAGCACAGCGCCATTTTCCAATGCCTGGTTGGTGAATTTCACAACCCTATAGAAAAAATCATCTTAACGGCCTCAGGCGGGCCTTTTAGGGGAAGAGATAGGGAGTTTCTCAAGTATGTGACCAAGGAACAGGCGCTCAAGCATCCCAATTGGGACATGGGCGCCAAAATCACGATTGACTCGGCTTCCATGATGAACAAGGGGCTGGAAGTGATCGAAGCCAAGTGGCTTTTTGGGCTCAAGGCCGAGCAGATTGAAGTAGTCGTACACCCGCAATCTATAGTACATTCTTTGGTCCAATTTCGGGATGGATCAATAAAAGCGCAACTCGGGCTGCCCGATATGCGTATCCCCATACAATTCGCATTGAGTTACCCCGATAGATTTGACTCTACATTTCCGAGGTTTGATTTTCTGCAATATCCAAACCTTACGTTTGAGCAACCGGACTTGAAGACATTCAGGAACTTACAGCTTGCCTACGACGCCATGGAAAAGGGCGGAAACGCTCCCTGTGTGCTGAATGCCGCCAATGAGATTGTGGTTGCAGCTTTTTTGAAAAACGAAGTGGGCTTTTTGGAAATGTCGGATTTGATTGAGGAAACTTTACATGCGGTGGACTTTGTTAAAAATCCAACTTTGGAAGATTTTGTCGCCACTGACAAAACGTCAAGAATAAAAACTGAAGAATTAATCAAGAGTAAAGTATAAATAATGGATACATTGATCATGGCGGCCCAGTTATTACTGGGGCTGTCTATTTTGGTAGGATTGCATGAGTTGGGTCACTTGCTCACGGCAAAGATGTTTGGGATGCGGGTTGAGAAATTCTCCATTGGCTTTCCCCCAAAGATCATAGGTTTTAAGTACGGCGAAACTGAGTATTCCATCGGAGCAATCCCACTTGGGGGCTTTGTGAAGATCTCAGGGATGGTCGATGAATCCATGGATACCGATCAACTTGATTCCGAACCCCAACCTTGGGAGTTTCGTGCCAAGCCAGCCTGGCAGCGGCTTATCGTGATGCTGGGTGGTATCATTGTGAATGTGATTACGGGTATTGTGATCTTTACTTTCCTGATTTATGATCGAGGAGACACCTTCTATTCCCGCGACCAGGTTTTGGAGCACGGTATAGAGGCCCGTGCCATTGGTGAGGAAATCGGTTTCCAAGATGGCGATATTGTATTGGACATCAACGGACAGCCATATAAGCGATTTGATGATCTGAGCAGTGGAGAGGCTTTGTTGAGCAGCGGGGGATATTATACTGTTTTGCGTGATGGGCAGGAAGTGCGAGTAGAGATCCCAAGAGGTTTCATCAATTCCTTCTCTAATGAAGATGCACTCTCCAACTTTATCTCCTTGCGTTATCCAATGGAAGTCGGAGATGTGGTCAAAGGAAGCCCAGCCGACCAAATGGGTGTCAAACCAAAGGATAGAATAGTTGCGATTAATGATCAAGAAGTCGTTTATTTCAATGAAATTTCCAGTGCTCTCCAAAATCTTTCTTCAGGAGAGGCGAATTTCACAATCGATCGTGGAGGAGAGCTGATTACATTAAGTGGCTCGGTAAAATCTGATGGCACTATTGGCGTATATTTTAATCCACTATTGGAGCCAGTCAGAGAAAAGTATTCGTTTTTGGAATCCATCCCTAAAGGCACCGAAAGAGCATTTAGCGCGGTAATCATCAACGCGAAAGCTTTAGGTAGGATGTTTACCGGAGAGGTTTCTGCAAGAAACGTGAGCGGACCTATCGGGATGGCCAAAATTTACGGCAATACTTGGGATTGGGGTAAGTTTTGGGGTATCACTGGATTGATTTCCATGATTTTGGCCTTTATGAATCTCCTGCCGATTCCTGCCTTAGATGGCGGGCACGTCGTATTCCTTTTGTATGAAATGATCTCCGGTCAATCACCCTCTGAAAGGTTTCTGGAAAATGCGCAGAAAGTGGGAATGGTGCTGCTTTTGGCCCTGATGGTTTTCGCTATTGGAAACGATATTCTGAAGATTTTTACCGGTTGGTAAATTCCTATAAACTTTGAAAAATAAAAATGAGTTGAAGCCTTACTTCAGCTCATTTTTTTTATATAATTATTTTTTTGAAGCAGCTCTTGAGTCAGTATTTTGGCCATTTACTGCCAATTTGTGTTTATTATAACATTGGCATATCCATTGAGTTTTATAGGGGAAATGCCCTAATCGGGAATTACATAGCATTTACACATTATACATGGCAGTAAAAACTGTCAGTTTGTCTTTTATATGAATAAATTCGAAAACCAATTTTACCGATCGCTTATGTTAGGAGATTTTGCCGGAGAGGGAGATTTGATTCAGCTTATCACGGATGATGAGTCCGAAGAACTGGTCTCTCAGGAAGATTTCTCTGATGAGATTCCTATCCTGTCGGTTAGAAATACAGTACTTTTTCCTGGCGTAGTTATTCCCATTACTGTGGGAAGGCAGCGGTCCATCAAATTAGTCAAAAAGGCCCAAAAGGGAGATAAATTAATAGGTGTTTGTGCCCAAATCAACCCCAATGTGGATGATCCTTCTTGGGAGGATATTTATCAGGTGGGGACCCTGGCCAAGATCATCAAAATGATCGTGTTGCCGGATGGGAATACCACCATCATCATTCAGGGTAAAAAGAGGTTTGAGATCACCGAACAGGTGACCGAGGATCCTTATTTCATGGCCAAAGTAAATTACCTGGAGGAGACTTTTCCGGAGGGTAATAAAAAAATTGAGGCCCTCGAGGAATCCCTGAAGGATGCTGCGGCTAAAATTTTGGACTTAAACCCGGAGATCCCAAGAGAAGCCCAGGTGGCGCTTGAAAATATTGACAACACCCCGTTCCTTACCCATTTCCTATCTTCCAACATCAACGCTGCCGTGGAGTCCAAGCAGCGACTGCTGGAAATCAACGATGGCATAGAGCGGGCTACCCTGCTGTTGGAGTTTATGATGAAGGACATCCAGATGCTGGAGCTCAAAAGTGAGATCCACAAAAAGGTGCATACCGACATTGACCAGCAGCAGCGGGACTATTTCCTGCGTCAGCAGATGAAGGTGCTTCAGACTGAGCTGGGAGAAGAGGGACCTGAAAAGGAAGTGGAGGAGCTTCGCCTGAAAGGCAAAAAGAAAAAATGGCCTAAAGAAGTGGCCAAACATTTCGAAAAGGAGCTGGACAAGATTCTCCGCATCAACCCACAGGCTGCTGAATATCCCATTGCTTTGAATTATGCAGAACTGATGGTAGAGCTGCCTTGGAACGAGTTTACGGAGGATAATTTTGACCTCAAGAGGGCTAGGACTATATTGGATAAGGACCACCATGGCTTGGAAAAGGTCAAGGAAAGAATCATCGAGTACTTAGCTGTATTGAAACTAAAAAATGACCTCAAGGGACCCATTCTTTGCCTTTACGGACCTCCAGGCGTGGGTAAAACCTCATTAGGCAAGTCAATAGCAAAGGCATTGGGCAGAAAATATATCCGAATGTCACTGGGCGGTCTGCACGATGAAGCCGAAATCCGTGGGCATAGGAAAACCTATGTCGGCGCCATGCCCGGCAAGATCATCCAGAACATGAAGAAGGCCAAGTCTTCCAATCCCGTGTATGTATTGGATGAGATCGACAAGCTTTCCTCCGACTTTAGGGGAGATCCATCCTCGGCATTTTTGGAGGTCTTGGATCCGGAGCAGAACAACGCTTTCACCGACAACTACCTGGAAGTGGATTATGACCTCAGCAAGGTTCTCTTCATCGCCACAGCCAACTCATTGGATTCAATTCAGCCGGCACTTAGGGACCGGATGGAAATCATTGAGGTGACGGGTTATACCCTTGAAGAAAAAGTGGAGATAGCCAAAAAACACCTGATCCCAAAGCAGAGAAAAGAGCATGGGTTGAAAGGAAAGGACATCACCTTTGATAATAAGGCCGTGATCAAAATTGTTGAGGATTATACCCGTGAATCCGGGGTAAGGAACCTGGAAAGAAATATCGGCAAGGTGGTTAGGAATGTAGCCAAATCCATTGCTATGGAGGAGGAGTATTCCAAGCGAATTACACCTGCCTTGGTAAGGGAGATACTCGGCGGTGAGATTTTTGATAAGGAAATCTACCAAGACAACAGCGTCGCCGGTGTGGTGACGGGCTTGGCCTGGACTTCTGTAGGTGGTGAGATCTTGTTTATCGAAAGCTCCTTGAGCAAAGGAAAGGGCAAGCTTACCCTTTCCGGTCAGCTGGGAGATGTGATGAAGGAGTCTGCCATGACGGCTATTTCATATTTGAAATCAAAAGCTGAAAAGCTGGGGATCGACCACAGGATTTTTGATCAATATGATCTACACATCCACGTGCCTGCCGGAGCAGTGCCGAAGGATGGCCCTTCCGCAGGTATCACCATGATGACGGCCCTTGCTTCCCTTTACACCCAAAGAAAAGTGAAGGCAAAAGTTGCCATGACTGGAGAGATTACCCTAAGAGGTAAAGTGATGCCGGTAGGTGGCATAAAGGAAAAGATCCTTGCTGCCAAAAGATCAGGGATTACGGAGATTATCCTTTGCAAGAAAAACCAAAGGGATATTGATGAAATAGACAAAAACTATCTCGAAGGGCTTCAGTTTCACTTTGTCGACAATGTGGATGAGGTATTGAAAGTGGCGCTATTGGAGGAAAAGGTGAAGGACCAGATCGTTTTTTCTTTTGACAAGGAAAGAGAAACCCTGGAAACCAGAGTTTAAGTGAGTTTTAAAGGGAAGCCTTAGGATATCCCTTTGTACATACCTCATGGAGGTGAAAAAATGAACCCAATATTATGGATAAAATAAAGGATTTAACGCCAAGACAGATTGTTGCGGAATTAGATAAATATATTATTGGCCAGCAAAATGCCAAAAGGAATGTTGCGATTGCCTTAAGAAATAGGATCAGACGGCTTATGGTCAAGTCTGACCTTCAGAAGGACATTGTGCCGAACAACATTCTGATGATTGGCTCTACTGGTGTGGGTAAGACTGAGATTGCCCGAAGGTTGGCAAAGATCGCCAACGCACCATTTACAAAAGTGGAGGCCTCCAAGTTTACAGAAGTGGGCTATGTGGGCCGAGACGTGGAGAGCATGGTCCGTGATGTGGTGGAGCAGGCGGTTCACTTGGTGAAAACCAAAAAGAATGAGGAAGTGAAGGAGAAGGCCTCAGTGATCGTAGAGGACATTATTTTGGATATCCTGATCCCTCCAGTGAAAAGTCCTTCATTGGCCAAGTCATCCAGCAGCGAAAATGATTTCAATCCTGACACAGCTTCTGAAAATGAGCTGAATGAAAAAACAAGGGAGAGATTTAGAGAAAAGCTCAAAAACGGCGAACTTGAAGAAAGAAAGATTGAAATCAATGTCAAGCAATCCTCTCCCGTAGGAGTGGGGATGATTGGCAATGGTATGATGGATGATGCCAGCATGGCCGGTCTGCAGGACATGATCAGCGGCATGATGCCTAAGAAGACCAAGAAAAGAAAGCTGACCATTGCCGAAGCCAGAAAAGTGCTGATGGAGGAGGAAGCTTCCAAGTTGATCGACTTTGATGAGGTGAAGGAAGAGGCTATCCAATTGGCTGAAAACAACGGAATCATCTTTATTGATGAGATCGATAAGATTGCCTCCAAAAGTGGAAAAGGTAGCGGTGGGCCGGATGTAAGCCGAGAAGGGGTGCAGCGTGACCTTTTGCCAATTGTGGAGGGAAGCTCCGTTTCCACCAAGTATGGGGTGATCAACACAGACCATATCCTTTTCATCGCTGCGGGCGCCTTTCATGTGAGCAAACCCTCGGATTTGATTCCTGAATTGCAGGGCCGATTTCCAATCAGGGTGGAATTGAACAGCCTGACCCAGGGAGATTTCCAGATGATATTGAAGGAGCCAAAAAATGCCTTGACAAAGCAGTATAAAGCCTTGTTTGAAGCTGAAGAGGTTTATTTGGACTTTGCGGATGAAGCCATTGATGAGATTGCCCGATTGGCCTTTAAAATCAACGAAGAGGTTGAAAATATTGGAGCAAGGAGGTTACATACCGTGATGAGCCATTTGCTTAACGATTTCCTTTTTGATGTGCCGGACACTATCGAGGCAAATTCAAAAATCATGATCACCAAGGATATGGTCACCGACAGATTGAGCCAGCTGGTTCAAAACAGGGACCTTTCACAGTATATACTTTAAAACTAATCTCGCCTGCCCTTTTAACGGGCAGGCTTTTTTAATTATGGAAAATCTCATCATCATTACCGGTTGCAGCCAAGGGCTGGGAAAAGCGTTGACAGCGCTGTATTGTCAGGATGGCCGAAATAGGGTTGTTGGGGTTTCCAGAACTGGGCTGACCTTGGGTTTTGCCAACTTTGAAAATCTCAAAATTGACCTGTCTGACTTGCAAATGGTTAAAAGTAACTTGGATAAGATCTTTCCAAGAGGGGATTTTGACAATTTAGTTTTAGTCAACAATGCGGGATGGATAGGGGAGATAAGGCATTTTGGGAATTTATCTGCTGATGCCATTTCCCAAATTCACCAGATCAATACCGTAGCTCCTGCAATCTTAATGAATGAATTTGTCAAGCGTTATAAAGATTCTCCTTCAAGGAAGACAGTGGTGAATATTAGCTCAGGAGCCGCAGCCAAAAACATAGATGGCTGGTCGGGATACTCGAGCAGTAAGGCGGCTTTGAACCGCTATACGGAGATCGCCGAGGAAGAAAGTGAGATGAGCAATTGGGGGATCAAATTTTACGCCCTTTCACCCGGCATTATCGATACTGGTATGCAACAGGATATCCGCAGTGCCAAAGCCGAGGAGTTCAGCCGTGTGGAGGCATTTAGAGGTTTCAAGGAGAATGAAGAACTAGCCAGTCCGGAGGAGGTTGCGGAAAAGGTCAAATACCTAATTGATAATCGGGATAACTTTAAAGAAGTGTTGCAGGATGTCCGTCAATTTTGAGCTTCCGGGTTTTTGGGATAATCGTGCATCCAGAATTTAGCATTTTTTTTACCGACATCTCCCCAGTCTTCCACGTTGAAAGTGAAACCGAAGACCCCTGTCGTAGGTAGGTTTTCCAGGTCCTCGCCCAGCTCCACCACCAAATCGGTCAACCCTGGGTTGTGGCCAAAGATGAAAAGTGTATCCACAGTGTTGGGTGTTTTCCTGATATATTTGAGGATTTCCGTGGGGGAAGCATGATAGAGCTCGGAGGTCAGCTTAAAGTGATTTTTACCAATCCCAAGTATATCGGCAAATATCTCTGCGGTGTGCTTAGCCCGCTCGGCATCGGAGGAAATTATCATATCTGGGAAAATTTTTTTCGCTACCAGTTTTTGGGCCATGTCTTTGGCATTTCTTAAGCCTCTAGGCGCGAGAGGCCGTTTATGGTCCGCCAAAAAGGGTTTGTCCCAAGAGGATTTGGCGTGTCGGCAGATTAAAAATCGCTTCATAAAAGTTTTTCTTATATATTTTTTTGCATAATTTAACATAAATTTTTACATTTATTATTCATTTAACCACATATTTTAAAATTACATTATGCTTACTGGAACAATTAAATTTTACAACGATTCAAAGGGGTTCGGTTTTATCATTGATGACCAATCTCAAAGTGACATTTTCGTGCACGCGACTGGGCTTGTAGACAAGATCGCTCAGAATGACAAAGTATCTTTTGACCTCAAAGAAGGTAAAAAAGGTCCTAATGCCATCAATGTGAAAAAAGTCTGATTTTTTGAGCATTAGAGAGAAAAGAAAGAGTCTTGGATAAGGCTCTTTTTTTTTGCCCATAAAAAAAGGCAACCCGGAAGGATTGCCTTTCTAATTTATATTGTGGACTAAAATAGCCTGTACCTGATTCCAAAATTCATCCCGATACTGTTGAAAAACGTGGTAGTGACCAGCTCATCCATGGGTCTGTTTTGGTCCACGTTTGGATTGAAATCAGCATTATTGCTGGAGGAATTCAGTTCGGTGACGTAATTGGTTTCTCTTGAATAAGTGGGAAGGGCATCCAAACCATCTTGGCCTCCAACCCTAAAGGTGGTTGTTTCGGAGATCCTTCTTGGTACAGCTAAATGTATAGCTTCCAATTCCCCAAATAACTTCAGCCTGTCGTAGACTTCGTATTCAGCACCTAGAGTACCTGAGAAGCCTACAGTGAACTGGCCTCTGACCTCTTCCACCTCCAATATGGAGTTGCCACTGGTGGATAAGGATGCTGGAACGCGGTATTCCAGAGAAGTGACACCGCCGACTGGTAAAACCAAGCCAAGTCTTGAGTAAGCACTCAATATCTGATCGCTGCCTGTTGAAAATACAATTGCTGGATTGATCCTAGCCTGGCGTGTATGCCCCGATACAGCTAAGATATCATTTCCAGCCCTTAATTCTGATATCGAGACTTTATTTCCTATTAAATAGTTGAAGCCGATGTCGGCCCCCACATTTGGTGTGATCATATAACCAGCTCTAACCGTAATGGGTATTCCTCCCCCCAATTTGTTGTTTACAGCTTCAATACTTGTGATACTACCGTCTGGTCCAAGAGTAGTGAAATCACCGATTGCGCTACTGGAGGTGGGAAGTGCAAAACCACCCCCAATTTGGAGATAGGTGTCCTGAGCCATCAATTTTGAGCTGGCAAATACCATGGCTGCCATGGCAAGCATTTTCAATTTAAATCTCATATTTACTGAAATTGGTTTATTTCAGTAACTATGCAAAAACGATACAAAATTTGTTAAAATATTGAAAATCCGTGGCCTTGGGGTCTTTGATTAAAACTCATGGACTATCCGGATGGCTGGGTCAAGGGACATGCCGCCGGGGTTGAGGCCCAGCTCACCCTCCGGTATTTCCATGCCCAAATCCTGAAAATATTTCTCCCAAATTCCAAAAGTTTCCCCCGTATCTGGATCCTTGAAGGTCATGGGTTGGATTTCAAAAATTGGAGTTCCGAGGTTAGCTTTTTGGAAGGACATATGGATCAGCTCAGAACAATAATAAGCGTCATTGTTAAGGTCAAAGGCAGAATCATAGGGTTTGCCAATCAAGGTACTGGCGACATTGATGGCAGTGGGGATGAGGTATTTATATTCATCAATTACCCGCCCAACGACCACCCTTGGTTGTCCGGCCTCATCGGTGTGGCGGTCGAGGAATTCAAACAGGGGAGTCTTGGAAACCCCTTGTGAAATGGCCTCGATCACATACCAGTCTCCATTTTCAAGGATGAGAAGGCCATTATGGGAAAAATCCCTTCCATCATATCCATTGGTGACTTTTCGAATCGCTTCGCAGAAATCCCCGCAATCCCCATCTTGAAATAGAATATCACCCTCTTTCCAAGTGAATTCATAATTCTTTTGACATCCAGAAAGAAAAGAAATTAGGAGGGCGGAAATAAATAGTATTTTATTCATCAGACGGCTAAAATGAAAAACATGATCGATACAGCCAGGATTAAAGTCATCTTTTGGGCTTTCTCTTTCACACTGGTTTCAATTTTTCTTTTGCGCAGCACCAATACGGCGATACTCAATGCAAACATTTGAGCGGCAAGTCCTACCCCATGAACAATGTTGATGAGGTTGTTGGATGCGAATGGGCTGTAGTTTTGGTACAGGGGCACTAAACAAAGCACTATCCCAACCAGGCCAATAGCAAAAGACCTTTTTAAAAGTAGCGTTTCGTTTTTATCAAAATATCTCATTTACTCTCGGATAGGGTGATTATTGTTTGATTTTGGATTTCCTGTTTTCAAAATAGGCTTCCATCTCCTCTTTATTCAGGGCGTTTAAGGTCATATCCTTTGAAAGGCCACCTTTTCTACCTACCAACACGCCATAGTGCATATGGTTGTAGGTGTTTTTGTCGTGGGAATCTGGATTGATGGCAATTTTCACGTTTTGCGTCAGCGCATAGTGGACCCATCTCCAATCCAAGTCGAGCCGCCAGGGGTTGGCATTGATCTCAATGGCTACGTTGTATTTTGCGCAGGCATCAATGATGGTTTTATGGTCTATAGGATAGCCGTCCCTTCTGAGCAGGAGTCTCCCCGTAGGATGACCCAAAATCGTGGTGTATGGGTTTTGAATCGCTTTCAGCAAGCGGGCTGTAGCCTTTTTGGTGTCCATGTTAAGGACGCTGTGGATAGAGGAAACAATGAAATCAAACTTGGCTAATACCTCATCTGGGTAATCCAGGCTACCATCTCCCAGGATGTCACTTTCAATGCCTTTAAAAATCTTGAAGGGAGCCAATTCCTTATTCAATTCGTCGATTTCTTGGTGTTGCCTCTCAATTTTGGCCACATCCAATCCGCCTGCATACACAGCTGTCTGACTGTGGTCGGAGATGCCAAGATACTCATAGCCGAGGTCACGGCATTGTTCAGCCATTTCCCGAAGTGAGTGCTTGCCATCACTGTAGCTACTGTGGTTGTGGAGAATTCCTTTGAGGTCGCCATTTTCGACCAGCTTGGGCAGTTTGTTTTCCTTGGCTGCTTCTACTTCGAAGTATCCCTCACGGAGCTCTGTGGGAATATATTGCATTCCCGCTTCCTCATACGCCTCTTGTGGAGAGGAATAAGGTTTCTTCCTATAAAGGTGCGCCATGGTCTCCGTGTCGGTAATCGGCAGGTTAAGATGCTCTGGGCTGGAAGTTCTGATCAGGAATTCAGAAACCAAGGCGTTTTCAGTGCAGAGTCGGAACCTTAAGGTGATTTCGGGACTGGTTAGTTGGCCTACCCAGGTGTAAGGGGAGGAGAGTTTTCGGTTTTGGACAAGCCCTTCTATACTGTTTATTTGCTTATGCGTAGCCGGTCTATCTTCGCTAATTATTAACCACTCCAGATCACTGATGATTTCATGGTTTCTGGCATATTCCCCCACTTGAACCACATTGTTTTCTCCAAATCTTTCCTTGAGCAATTTATCCAAACCGGCCGAAGTTTCCTCAATTTCGGCGTAGAGAAATTTTCCCACATTTGAAGCTTGGAATTCCAATGCAGCGATGATGGTATCCTGCGTTTTCTGTCCAAAACCTTTGAGACCTGCCACTTGACCGGATTGGCAGGCCTCCATCAGTTCA
This sequence comes from Litoribacter ruber, assembly GCF_018449405.1. Lineage (NCBI taxonomy): Bacteria > Pseudomonadati > Bacteroidota > Cytophagia > Cytophagales > Cyclobacteriaceae > Litoribacter > Litoribacter ruber. The sequence continues at coordinate 67,404 of NZ_JAHCMY010000007.1, read as the reverse complement.
TGGGTGGAAGTGATGCCAAGCTCTTTCCAAAGCGTTTTGATTTTTTTAGGCCCCAACCCTTTGAGCTGCATTACTTCCAAAAGCCCTTCTGGAGTGTTGGATAATAATTCCTCCAACAAGGGGAAAGTGCCGCTTTTGATTAGGGAACGGATGACCTCGGCGATGCTCTTGCCGATTCCGTTGATCTTTTGCAGTTCATCCTGATCCAGCTCCACCAGGCTGATCTCCCCCCGGTCTATGGTGTTGACTGCCGACTGATAGCTCCTGATTTTGAATGGGTTTTCTTCGTGAAGTTCCATCAACTGAATGGTCAACTTCAGTTTTTTGATAATGCTCTTGTTGTCCAATTTTAAGCGGGTTTCTTTTGAAGGATAAGGCAAATGTCCACAATAAAAGTTTTAAATTAAAATCCTAAGATGTATCTTAATAGCTAGAAGCATAAAAATGTCGCAATGAAGCACTGGCTGGTTAAAACTGAGCCCGAAACCTATGGATGGGCAGACCTGGTATCCAAAAAGGAAGATATCTGGGATGGAGTGAGGAATTATCAGGCCAGGAATTTTTTGAAAGACATGGCAGAGGGCGATCTGGTGATGGTGTACCATAGTGGCAAGCATCGGGAGGTAGTGGGATTGGCAAAGGTCAGTGAAGAGTCATTTCCCGATCCTGCGGATGAAGAGGGGAAAGGCTGGGTTGCGGTGCGGTTGGCTGCGGAGAATGAGTTGAAGAGGCCTGTGACCCTGCAAGAAATAAAGGGTCAGGAAGAGTTGTCTGAGATGCTATTGTTGAAACAGTCGCGCTTATCAGTGATGCCATTAACAGCGAATGAGTTTGATTTTATCTTACAATTGGCGGAAAAATGAAGTATTTGTGTACAGTATTGATTTTGATTTTTTTATCTGTCGAAGGTTTTGCACAAATCCAGTTTGTGGAAAGGCTCGAAATTGAGACCAAACCGAATGAGGAGAATTTCATGATTTTTCCTTACAAAAGCGGGGTTTTGGGTTTTAGAGTACACGGAGACCGAGGGTTGGTGTTGAAGAGGAAGTTCCAATATTTTCTGGGATCAAACAATTTGGAAAAAAAGGATCTCCGCGAGGTTGAATTACCTGACTACCATGATCTGATTGCCTATGATTTTGAAGGGGAGTTTTTATATGTGCTTATTGGCCGGACCTCCATTGGTAAAGACCGAAAAATATACCGAATCAATCTGGAAAACTCCTCTCTTGAAAAGTTTGACGTCAGCAAAATCCTGCAATTTGACTTACAGGATTTTCAGGTGCTCGACGAAAGGGCCATCATGATGGGTTTGCTCGATGGAAGGCCCGTCGTGCAGGTTTTTGACATCGAGGAGGAAAGCGTTTTTACCCTACAGGGAATTTACGCCAATGATGCCAAAATAATCCAACTCCAAAAGCAACCCGAAACAGGGGTTTTTGATGTGGTGATGAGCCGTAGGGACATGTATAAAAACAAGCTGATTTCTGTACTCACATTTGACCTAGATGGGCAAAAACTCCGTGAAGTGAAGATTGACAAGCTTGATGATCCCAAGTATGAAATCTTGGAAGCTGTGCTAACGGAGCCAAGCGCCTATCGACAGGCTATGTTTGGGCCATTTGGGTTACGAAAAAAGGATGCCTTCCAAGGCATTTATTTTGCCAACATCAATGAGTTTGGTGAATATTTCAACCATTATTACACCATCGAAGATTTTCCCAACTTCTACAATTACCTTCCCGAACGGGCACGTAAGAGGAGGAACAAAAGTGTGGAGCGGGCGATTGAGCGGGAAAAAAGCATCACTATACCCAATGTGCTGGCCACCCGGGAGGTCATGGCGTTTGGCGACGGCTATTTGATTTACAACGATTACTTTTCTCCTTCCTCAAGCAGGTATATGTACAACCGGAATTTTTACCCAGGTTCTGAGGCTTACTTTAACCAGCATCAGCGGATGTATCCAGCTTTGGGTACAGGGATGACGGCTGGGGGAATGGGCAGGCCGATAAATTACCAATTCAAATATATGGCAGCCCAATTTATGTTTGTCGACAGCCAGGGAAAACTGCTGTGGGAAAACTCCCTGCCATTAGGCAACAAGATTACCCATTCGGATCAGAAATTCGGTCAGGTGAGCTTTGACGGACGGGATCTATATTTCCTTTATCTAGATAAAGCCGACCTGGTATTGAGCCATGTCAGGGAAGGGGAGGTTTTGATGGAAAATGAAAAGTTCGAAATTGAGCTTATCAACGACAAAGAAAGAATACGCGACACGCCGGAAAATTCTTTGTCCCTCACATGGTGGTACGATAATTATTATTTGCTCACGGGGACCCAAAAGGTCCGGTATCAGACAGAAAGTGGGAGGGAGGCCAACCGGCACGTGTTTTTTGTGACCAAAATAAAAGTGGACAACCAGCAGATGCAGTTTGCCGAAGACCGGTAAGCGCTCAATTGGTGGAGGCCCTTTTGAGTAAGGTGGCCGGCAATTCTTTTTTGACGATGTCCATATTGCCCTTTAACTGGGGCAGGATGATTTCCATTAAGTTTTTGGACAGATCCTCGATAGGTTGCACCAAAGCCGTAATTGGCGGGTCAAAGAGGCTGAAAAGCACATTGTCGTCAAAGGCAACTATGGCCAGATCTTCGGGTATGCTTCTCTTCAATCTTTTGATTGCTTTCAGCCCGCTGATGGTTAAATAATTGGTGGTAAAAAAAATGGCGTCCAGCTGGTCGTTGGTGACGATAAACTTCTCAATATCCCGGATTATGCCATCAGAATTAAAATTGTCATAATCTACCTCTTTGACTACCGGGCGGAGATCACTTTCAATCAATGCATCCAAGTAGCCGTCCATTCTGTCGGTCATCTGGGTTTGGGCACTTTTCAAAGTCACCAGCCCAATGTTTTTGTAGCCTTTGCCGATCAGGTAATTATTGGCGTCTTTGGCTGCCTGGTAATTGTTGATGCCCACGTAGCTGGTTTCCACCTCGGGAAAATATCTATCAAAGAGAACCACTGGGATTTTCTCACTGAGCAGCATATTAATATCCTCCTCCATGCCCTCCGTGGGCGTGATAATATACCCATCCACATGGCGGCCCTTAAACAGCCGAATCAACTCCTGCGCCTTTTCCTTTTTATTGTCCGTGCTGCAGTAGATAATCTTATAATCATTCTCGTGGGCTTTGCTTTCAATGTTTCTGGCAATATTGGAAAAGAAAGGATTGGAGATATCCTCCACCATAAACACAATGATTTTGCTTTTTCCGGTCCTCAAACTCTGGGCAAGCTGATTTGGCTTGTATCCGACCTTTTTTACATAATCAAGGACCTTCTTGGTAAGCTTCTCACTAATCCGGTTTTCTTTGGCTTTTCCGTTTAGGATAAACGAAACAGTTGTAATTGAAATGTTGAGTTCATTTGCAATGTCCTTGATTGAGTATTTCTTTTTTGCCATAGTGTTGGCAAATTAATTAATTATTTGCTTCAAAGGCCTGTTTTGTCGTAAAATCAGTCTGTTTTTCTGATTTTGTAACCATTCATTCCGAAAAACATGATGTACAAATAACAAAGCAAAGGGACAATGAAAGACCATTGCACGCTTCCCAAATAGTCAGCCACAACACCTTGAAGGGGTGTGATAATGGCACCTCCCACGATGGCCATCACCAACACAGAAGAACCCTGTGAGGTCGCGCTTCCCAATCCTGCGATGGAAAGGGTGAAAATGGTTGGAAACATGATGGAATTAAAGAGACCAACGGCTACCAATGTCCAAAGGGCCAGGTACCCCTCTGTAAAAATGGTAACAGAAAGCAGGCCTACGATCACCAAAGCAAATAGCCAAAGAGTCCTCTGAGGAATAAACCGGCCAATTGCTAGCACCAGCATGTTGAGCATAATAAACAGGCCGACATACAGGGCTGTTTGGGCTCCGTAAAGTGAAAATACCACCAGTACGGAGAGTGTCAAAATTCCCGCAATGAGGGTGTAATGTCTTTGTTGCAGGCTTTTTCCTGCCAATGCGATGGCTCCAAAGAACCTCCCTATCATCGCTCCACCCCAGAAAAGGGCCAAGAAATGACTCGCTTCAGCCTCATCCAAACCTGCAATATGTGGCAACCGGGCAAAGTTGATGATATTGCTGCCAATAGCCACCTCAGCACCAACATATGCAAATATGGCCAATACCCCCAAAACCAAATGCCGGTTTTGGGTTAGGGATGAACTGGTGTCCAAACTTGCGTCTGGTTTGATCTCGGGAAGCGGAAACCTTTTAATCAGTACGGCAAGAAGAACTAACAAGCCAGCTAGTGACAGGTAGGGGATTTTGACAGAGTCGGCACCGAGATTACCTTCTCCCACCGCTTGAAATATCAAATAACCCCCGATCACCGGGGCCAAGGTGGTGCCAAGGGAATTAAACGCCTGGGTCATGTTGAGTCGGCTGGAAGCACCTTTGGGAGGACCAAGGATGGCCACGTAAGGGTTTGCTGCAATCTGGATCAGCGTGATGCCGCAGGCCAGTACGAATAGGGCGAATAGGAAGAAGTTGTAATTGACCATTGAGGCTGCTGGAAGAAACAGGGCACAACCTGCCGCAGCGACCAACAAGCCAAGTACAATCCCATTTTTATACCCTATCCGGCCAATGGGGTCAAATTTCCAAACCGAAAAGAGGTAATATCCCAACGATACAAAAAAGTATGCACCGAAGAAGGCGGTCTGGATCAGCATGGCCTGCCAGTTCTTCAAAGTAAACACTTCCTGTAAATGCGGGATCAATATATCGTTCATGCAGGTAATGAACCCCCACATGAAGAAGAGCAGTGTTACCACTGCCAGTGGAGCGGAATAGGAGCCTGCTTTGTTTTTGGCTAGGGTAGTTTGACTCATTGGGTTTGGCAGTTATGGCTAAAGGTTGCTGCACCTACTATGGTGGCCCATTCTCCAAGTTCAGTGATTTTGATGGAAGTTTCGATTTTATTTTGCTTTAACACGGCCTGTGTGGCTGGCAAAAACAATTTATGGGCTTTGGAAATATTGCCGCCCAAGACGATGGTTTCGGGTTTGTGCTCTTCTATTTGCGGGATTAGAAATTCAGCCAGGTTTTTGCCGAATTCTTCAAAAAGAGCCCTTAAAACGGGATTTCTATCCGCCTTAAATGCCAATTCTTTTACTCCTTCAGCTTCAAAACCGGTGAGTTTTATATACCTGCCCAGAAACCAGGCGGTGGAGAAATAATCTTCAGCCATTCCCTCTTTAAAAGGGCTTTCCCACAAAGCCGCATCTGCGGCCTTTCCATCTAAAAAGAATGCGGAACCCAAACCAGTGCCCAAAGTAAGCCCAATGGCGGATTTGCTCCCTTTGGCTACACCACTGATCACCTCCCCTTGGAGAAAGCAGGCCGCATCATTGATGAATTTGATCTGGTATGCTCCAATATTCAATTGATCCGCTAGAAGGTTTTTGATGTTGAGGTTATAAAGGTGCTGGAATTTCCCCTGGTCTTTGATTTTGCTTATCCCGTTGGGATAGTCAAACGGTCCTGGGAAGGCAATTCCGATACAGCCGTCAAAGCCCTCTTCGCCGAGACTGGGCATGATGGCATTTGCCCAGGCGGAAATTATACCTTCAACCGAGCCGTTCGATTTCAAATCGACTCGGTTGAAGGTATGGGGGATGATGGCCAGGTTATGCAGGTTCACAAACCCGGAGGTGAAATGTGAACCTCCGATATCTATCCCCATCGTTTTCAGGTTACTCATTTAATAGGTTTTTATTCGTTGGCAGTGGATAAAGAATAGGGCAGGTCTTTTTGGCTTTTTTGGATATTTTCCTGCGGCTTGTCAGTCATTTCAAATTCAATATTCGCTCCATCCATTAGGTCAAAATAATTGAAGAACAATGGGGAATAAGCTTCTCCGTTGAAATTGACATTATGAACATATAGGTTTTCCCGCCCATTTTTAGGTGCGGAAATGACTACCTCATTACCGTTTTGTAAATGTAAAGTCATTTTCCTGAAAAGGGGAGCGCCCATTACATATTCATCGGTACCCGGGGCTACAGGATAGAAACCCATGGCGGAGAAAACATACCAAGCCGAAGTCTGGCCATTGTCCTCATCCCCACAGTATCCATCAGGGGTAGGTCTGTACATTCGGTTCATGGTTTCCCGAAGCCACTTTTGGGCTTTCCAGGGTTCTTCTGCATAGTTGTATAGGTAAATCATATGCTGGATAGGCTGGTTGCCGTGTGCATATTGGCCCATGTCGGCAATCTGCATCTCCCTGATTTCGTGGATCACACTGCTGTAGTAGCTCTCATCAAAGATCGGGGGCAGTTCAAAAACCTTATCCAGTTGGGAAACAAAACCCTCTTTTCCCCCCATGAGATCGATCAGCCCCGCTACATCGTGAAAGACCGACCAGGTGTAGTGCCAGCTGTTTCCTTCTGTAAACGCGTCCCCCCACTTGAAGGGATTGAAGGGAGACTGGAAGGTTCCGTCTTCATTTTTGCCACGCATCAGGTTGGTTTCAGGATCAAAAAGATTTTTGTAATTCAAGCTTCTCTTTTTATAAAGCTCAATTTCCTCCTTGGGTTTATTCAAGGCTTTGGCCAATTGGTAAATAGTAAAGTCATTGTAGGCATACTCCAAGGTTCGGGCAGCGTTTTCATTGATGCCCACATCGTACGGCACATAGCCCAAGTTATTGTAATATTCTACACCGGCTCTTCCTACGGCAGTCAACGGTCCGGCGTTGTTTGCCCCATGCAGCAGTGCTTCATAAAGGGTTTCGATATCGTAGGAATGTTCCTGACCGATTTTCAGGTAGGCATCCGATACAACAGATGCCGAATTATTTCCAATCATCACATTCCGCAATCCGGGGCTGGCCCATTCTGGGAGCCATCCACTTTCCTTATAGGCGTTTGCCAGACCTTCCTGCATTTGGGCGTTTAGCTCAGGATACATGAGGTTCAGGAATGGAAATAATGATCTAAAGGTATCCCAGAATCCCGTGTCGGTAAACATATATCCTGGCAAAACCTCACCATTGTATGGGCTGTAATGCACTACATTGCCTTCCTCGTCGTATTCAAAAAACTTTCTAGGGAAAAGCAAAGATCTATAAAGACAGCTGTAGAAGGTTTTAATTTGGTCCACTTCTCCGCCTTCTACCTCAATTCTGCTTAGTTCTTTGTTCCATATATCCCGGCCTTCCTTTTTCAGGTCGTCAAATCCTTTATCTGCTATTTCTGTTGTCAGGTTTCTTTCAGCCTGCTCATAGCTGATAAAGGATGATGCGACCCTTGCTTCCACGGTTTTGCCATCTTTGGAATCAAAGGTAATAACAGCTTTGGCATGCTCTCCTTCATTTTCATTACCCGACTTGGCGTCATTTCCTTCATAAACTTGAGCAGATGAAATTGGGGCATCAAAATAAATGACAAAGTAATTTCTAAAGTTTTCCGGCACTCCGCCGCTGTTTTTAGTCGTATAGCCAATGACTTTGTTTTCTTCAGGAATTACCTTGACATAGCTCCCGTCATCAAATGCATCAATGACCAAATGTGCCCCATCCGTTGCCGGGTAGGCGATTCTGAATCTTGCCGCTCTCTGGGTAGGCACTAATTCCGTGGTGACATCATGGTCTGCCAAGTAAACACGGTAGTAATATGGGCTGACCTCCTCCGATTTGTGGGAAAACCAGCTGGCTCGCTCGTCCTCATCAACTTTGATGTCCCCGGTGATGGGCATCAAAGAAAATTGCCCATAATCATTCATCCAAGGGGAAGGTTGGTGGGTTTGCTTGAAACCTCTGATTTTGTCGGCACTGTACTGGTAGGCCCAGCCGCTTCCCATCTTGCCCGTTTGGGGAGTCCAAAAATTCATGCCCCAGGGCAAAGCTATGGCTGGATATACATTGCCGTGCGATAGACTGGGCTTCGAGTCTGTGCCCATCAATGGATTTACCCAATCGATCGGGTCTTTGACCTCGTCCACTATTACCTTTTGCGAAAAGGCAGGGGAGACTATGATAAAACAGATGAAAAGAATTAAATGCCTCATATGGATAGTTTTCATTTTTTAAAGATATAAAAAAGACATAGCCCAAGGGACTATATCTTTTTTTTAGGTTTAGTCGGTTTATATAGGTTTAGTATCCTGGATTCTGCGTCAAGGCAGGGTTTCTCTGTAGTTCTGTTTCTGGTATAGGGAAAAGCAAATTGTTTTCAGTAAATGACCTGCCCCATCCGTTAGGCTGACCGATTACGTCCACATAATTGATTACGCCCCCTTCCTGGGTAATAGGGTATTGCCTGGTTCTCTGAATATCCGCCCAAAGGTGGAACTCAAAAACTTGTTCTCTAAACCTTTCTTTCCACACTTCCTGAATAAATTCGCCAGCGGAAAGTGCTCTCAAATCCGCTTCTATTTCCTCTCTGGTTTGGGTAAAATATGCTCTTGATCTCACATCAGCCAAATATCTCACGGCTTCATCCGTCACTCCTTCCGACTGGGCAATGGCTTCCGCACCCGTTAATAATACATCTGCATAGCGATATACGGCTACATCTTTTCCCGAGGCGGCTGTCTCTCTGATAGCCGTTTCATCATGCCACATATACGGGGCGGTTCCAAAGGTGAAAGTGTTTCCCTGATTGTTGGTAAATGAAGAGTGGAAATACTGTTTTTCCTGAACCCTCAAATCCTGTTGTGGGTCATAGCCGTTCAGGAACCTGCTCAATGGCTGGTAGGCACCGTTCGTGACACCATAGGCCGCTTCTGAAGTCACCGAAACCGGCATGGTGTACACCGGGTAGGTGTTGTTTGCTATACCTACCGTGTATTCTATAAAATAAATATATTCGGAAGGGGACACGCTTGCCCTTCTGATTTTGTTGTAGGCACTGTTTTCAGGGATTACATTTCCATCACCATCTCTATCGTGGTCCACTAGGGCATAGCTGCCACTGTTCACCACGCTTCTAGCCATCGCCGCAGCATTTTGATAATTGTCCTGCTGCAAAGGATAACCGCTCATTGTCAAATAGACATCCGCAAGCAAGGCCTGTGCTGTACCCTGAGCAATCCTGTTCCCGTTATTGGCCATGCTAGACTGTGAAAGCCCGCCTTCGTTGATCGCAAATTCGAGATCGGAAACGATCAATCCATAAATTTGCTCCAAAGGAGCTCTTTCCATATACAGGTTTTCCAAAGATTCATATGGGTCTACGATCAACGGGACAGGCCCAAACATTTTGGCCAAATAGAAGTAGGAAAAGGCTCTGAAGAACCGGGCTTCTGCCAACAGCATGGATGCCTCATTGGCAGGGAGGGCTTCTATAGTAGGAATATACTTGATCGCGTTATTGGCTCTAGCTATTCCTCTGTAAAGATCAGCCCAGGTATTGCCAAGATAGGTGGCAAGGTTTACCCCGTTTAGCGTCAGTTGTTGGGTGTGCTGGACATGCGGTTCCTGACCTCGGTATTCGTTGTCAAAATACCCGGACATATAATTTCCCAACATGGCTCTTGACCCCCCATAGGAGGCAGCTGAATTGATGATCTGCGGCGCTCCGTTTCGGTAAAGGGAGTTAACTGCATCATGCGCATGTTGTGGTATGGTAAAAAACTGTTCTGAAGACATTTCATCCCTGGGCTCCTCCTGTAGGAAGTCGGCGCAGGAAGAGCAAATGCCCGCTATAAGTATGGTATATATATACTTTTTCATGATTGTCTAAATTTAGAATTGTACACTTACCCCTAGGGTGAAGGTTCTAGGTCTCGGGTACTGGAAGAAGAAAATATTTTGCCCCCATTGGTTTCCAGCCCATGAAGAGGATTCTGGGTCAAATCCCTGGAACTCGTTGCTGGTAAGTAGGAAAGCATTTTGCACACTGGTATATACCCGAAGATGATTCATGTTCCATCTTGAGATCAATTCTCTGTCGAAAGTGTATCCAAGTGATATCACATTGCCTCGGATGTATGAGCCGTCCACTACCCAGTGGTCATCTATTTCACTATTTTGTCCGGAATATGCTGCGTTTCTAATTTGCTGAACATGGGTGTTTTGATTTTCTGGAGTCCAGCTGTTGTAAAGGGAGGTCCTTAGGGTGTTGGCAATGCCCGTTCTGTCCTCGATAGAGTGGAGGTACTGCTGAAGTACGTCTACTCCATATACAAACTGCAATTCAAGGCTGAAGTCCCAATTCTTGTAACGCAGGTTGTTGATCCAGCTTCCTGTCCAGTCCGGAAGACCATTGCCTATGATTGTGGGGTCTTCGGAACGCTTGGCCTCACCGGGCACTCGGCCCACTGCCGCAGCCTCTGCCGCCTCATGGGTGCCCCATGTGCCCAATCTTTGGAAGCCCCAGAAAGAACTTAGTGGCTCGCCTACTCTCAGAATGGTTTGCGAACCGGAAACCCAGTTTGGGCCAGGGAAAATATCTTCGTCATTTTCGCCGAGTGATTCAATTCTATTGACATTGTAATTAAAATTTAGAGTTGTTTCCCAATGGAAATCAGGTCTGTTGATAGGGTAGGCAGTAGCCAAAAACTCTATACCTTGATTTGAAATCGAGCCTATGTTATCCCTTACTGCCGAAAACCCCGTGTGGTAAGGAACCGGTCTGTCAAGTAGCAGGTCGGTGGTAAGCTTGTAGTAATAATCAAATCCTAAAGTCAAGCGACGGTTGAACAGTCCCATGTCAAATCCAACATCGAACTGGTTGGTTCTTTCCCAGCCCAGGTCTGGATTTGGCAGGCGGTTTATAAAGCTGTGGGAAGCTCTTGATCCATTGATTAAAACCGTTCCCGAGCTCACCGTGCCTAGGGATTGATACATGGGGATTTCGGTGTTGCCTGTAATACCAAAGCTTGATCTTAGTTTTAGCTCATCTACGCCCGTGGCATTCTCCATGAAAGGTTCATTGCTCAAAATCCAGCCTAAACCCGCAGAAGGGAATACCCCATATTTGTTGTTTTCCCCAAATCTTGATGAACCGTCAATTCTTCCCGTCAAGGTTACCAAATACCTGTCTTTGAGAGTATAGCTACCTCTCAAGAAATAGGAGTTCATAGTCCAGTTATTCCAGTTAGACTGTGGAGCTTCCGGCTGACTTGCCGCCTGAATTCGGTTGAACCTGAAGAAGTCATCTGAAAAGCCTCTGGCTTCCACGAAATTACCTTCAAAAGTTCTTCCTTGCCAGCTAAGACCTAGCACGGCGTTGATTCTATGATCACCCATTTCCTTGTTATATGTCAAATAGGTTTCTTCCTGCCAATAGGTGCTTCGTTGATTATTGATCGAAGCATAGCCCAATGGAGCTGATATGTTGATCAGATCGGTTGGCCCATAATCCTGGAATTTCCGCTCGTGGATGTCAAAACCAAATTGCGTTCTCAAATCCAAGCCTGGAGCCAAGTGGAAAGTCAGATAAGTGTTACCAAATATCTGGGTTCTGTCTCTTAATCTATCTTGAGTGGTCAAAACATGGACAGGGTTGGCCATTGGTTCAATATTGTAGGGATCACTGATCATGGCGGAGTTGCTCCAAGTGCCATCAGGGAAGCGTACGGGGAAGATTGGGGGCATTTCCAGCATGGTCCTTCTAGGAACCTGGCCACCGCCGCCCTCTTCCACTTCGTTTTCTTTGGTGTGGTTGACCATGAGGTTCATCCCGACGGATATCCAGTCTTTTGGAGTGGCATCATAGGTGATCTTACCGTTGATTCTTTCCATCCAGCTATTGAGCATGATGCCCTCCATTCTGGAATAGTTGACAAATGCACCAACGGAACTTCTTTCGCCACCTTGCTGGATTGAAATTTGGTGGTTATGGGATAGCGCTGTTCTGGTGGCTTCTCTTTGCCAATCCGTGTCATAAAGTGGATTTCCGTTGCTGTCAAACAGTCGGGGATCTTCCCTGCTGAATACCGGCGGCGTGCTGCCCGAATACTGCGAGTGGTTGGCAAAACCTCTCTCCACCACTTCCAGATACTCCTCGGAGTTCATCATGTCCATCCTGTTTGGCAGGACGCCCACATTGACAAAACCTTCATAGCCTACCACTATGCCGTCGGTTTTGGTGCCTCTTTTTGTGGTGATGAGGATCACACCATTAGCACCACGAGAACCGTATATGGCTGTCGCGGAGGCGTCTTTTAATACTTCAAGGCTTTCGATATCATTGGGATTCATAAACCTGATGTCTTCCATTACCACCCCATCCACTACGTATAGCGGGTCAGATGATGCGTTTACCGTGCCCAGACCCCGAATAATTACTCTTGGACTACTGGTAGGCGATCCGGAGTTGAGGCTCACATTCACCCCGGCAACTTTCCCTTTCAAGCCCTGAAGAACATTCCCTACAGGCTCACGGAGCAAGTCTTCAGACCCAACCGTTCCCACGGAACCGGTCAGGTCGGATTTTCTTTGGCTACCATACCCCACAACAACAACTTCATCCAAAGCGCTTGTGCCCTGATTCAGCACAACCTCAATGTTGGTTTCATTACCTATCTGGATTTCCTTGGTTTCAAGGCCAACGAAGCTAAAAACCAGGATAGCGGTTTCCGAAGGCACTTCTAAGGTAAATGCCCCGTCAATATCTGTCACCGTTCCAATTGAGGTTCCTTTAATCATAATAGAAACCCCCGGTAGAGTTTCACCAAATTCATCCCTAACAACTCCGGAAACCTGAATGTCATTTTGTTCTACATTCATTGTAGACGAAACATCCAAGCTCACCGCAGATGAGGTTGCCAATGCTTGTTGTAAAGGCACAAGAGTAATTCCTATAGCAAGGAATTTTCTCAGATGCCGCCAGCCAGCGGATTTCTGCTGGTCGGGTGATGTTAGTAGTTGTGTGTTCATGTCATTGTACTTTGGGTTTTACTAAAATGTTTTAGCACTGAATTATTAAAATTAAGATTTTGATGGGGTGCAATCGATTTCCTTTTCAGATCTAAAAAAATGTAGAATGTAACTGAAAGGTTTTAGCTCTATCATAGAATTTGATTGTTTCTTCATGTTTGCTATTGGGTTTTAAGGGATTAAATGGTTTTGAGACAGCTATACTACATAATATTTTTAAAAATTCACAAACCATTTGTCAAAAATTGTTAAAAATAAATTTTTAGAAAATGGGCTGTTCTATTATAAAGACCTGATCAAACGCCTCATAAACCGATTATCATGGGTTTTGAGAAAATTTTAGAATTTATGTTTGATTTACCTGATTGATTAAACATATTTGTTGTAAATAAAACGTTTTAGTATTTAGAAACTGATGGTCGATCGTCTGACCAGCCCAAAATAAACAATTATAGAGTATGAGTTTTGAGATAAAGGAAGGATCCCAGGAGTATGATGCAATTATAGTGGGATCCGGTGCGGGAGGCGGAATGGCCTCTAAAATACTATCAGAAGCCGGCTTTAGGGTCGCGGTAGTGGAAGCTGGAGGTGATTTTGATCCTGCAAAGGAAGAGCACCGAACACAGTTGCGGTTTCCTTGGGAGTCTCCAAGGAGAGGTGCCGGGACTATCCGGCCCTTCGGTGACTTTGATGCGGCTATTGGCGGCTGGCTGATTGATGGCGAGCCCTATACCAAAAGTGCAGGGACCCGTTTTGATTGGTTCAGGTCAAGGATGCTGGGGGGAAGGACCAATCACTGGGGGAGGATTTCCTTGCGGTTTGGGCCAAACGATTTCAAAAGAAGTAGTATTGACGGATTGGGTCATGACTGGCCGATTGGTTATGATGATCTAAAGCCTTATTATGATAGGGTTGATAAATTAATTGGAGTATTTGGTACAAAAGAAGGGATTTACAATGAGCCGGATGGCTTTTTCTTGCCTCCACCAAAGCCAAGGTTGCATGAACTTTTGATTAAAAAGAGCGCCGATAAGGCCAATATCCCCGTGATCCCTTCCAGGCTTTCAATCCTTACCAGGCCGATCAACAATGAAAGAGGGGTGTGCTTTTTTTGTAACCAATGTAACAGAGCGTGCCAGGCATATGCGGATTTTTCCTCAGGAACATGCTTGGTAAAGCCTGCGATGCAGAAAGGAAAAGTGGACTTGTATACTAACTCCATGGTTAGAAAAGTGACTACTAATGATAGGGGTGAGGCCACGGGAGTTTCTTATGTCAGCAAAGAGGACATGAGGGAATATAAGCTGAAATCACGTGTAGTGGTGCTAGGAGCCTCTGCTTGTGAATCGGCTAGGATTATGTTGAACTCAAAATCCAAAACCCATCCAGACGGATTGGGAAATCATAGCGGAATGGTGGGCCGATATCTGCATGATTCTACAGGAGCCGATAGAATGGCAGTAATCCCTGATTTGGTCGATCGCGACAGGTATAATGAGGACGGCACCGGAGGGATGCATGTGTATACGCCATGGTGGTTGGACAATAAAAAGCTTGATTTTGCCAGAGGTTACCATATTGAGTTTTGGGGTGGGATGGGCATGCCATCCTACGGTTTCGGGACCGGAATGGATACCCTGAGAAGCCACATCAAAGATGAGTTTGGTACGCCTAGCCCGAATGGTGGGTATGGGGCAGGTCTCAAAAAGGATATCAAGAGGTTTTTTGGAACCACCGTAGGGATGTCAGGACGTGGGGAGAGTATTCCGCGTTATGAAAACTACTGCGAAATTGATCCTTTGACGGTAGATAAATATGGTATTCCGGTATTGAAGTTCAATTACAACTGGACCGATCAGGAGCTTAATCAAGCCAAGCATATGCATGATACCTTTGAGGAGCTGCTTACGGGTATGGGCGGAAAGCTTCTAGGAACCAAGCCGGGTAAGGAAAACGAATACGGGCTGCATGCTCCTGGGCGAATAATCCATGAAGTGGGTACCACGCGAATGGGGAATGATCCGTCGAATTCTGTCTTAAACAGCAACTGTCAGTCTCATGATTGCAAAAACCTGTTTGTAGTGGATGGAGGGCCGTTCGTTTCTCAGGCGGACAAAAACCCGACTTGGACTATCCTTGCATTGGCCTGGAGAACTTCCGACTATATTGTGGATCAAATGAAAAAGCAAAATATTTAAGTAATATCGATATGAACAGACGTGAAAATTTGAAATTACTTTTTACTGGGGCCTCGGGCTTTTTGCTGGCGGGCTGCAGCGTGGAGGAGAGTTCGGTAGAAGAAGTTCCGGCCCCGTCGGGTTTTTCCACAGCCGGCAGAAGTCCCGAGGAAATAGCTATTGACAAGAAGTTGTTGTCGGAGACATTTTTTACTGAGAAGGAAGTGGAAAAGCTGAATTATCTGGTGGAGGTAATCATACCTGCTGATGAAGATTCAGGAAGTGCTCTGGATGCAGGTGTGCCGGATTTTATTGAGTTTATGGTCAAAGACATCCCGTCTTATCAAACGCATATGCGTGGAGGCCTGCGCTGGCTTGACAATCGGGCCTTGGATAGGTTTGATCAGGAATTTATGGATCTCTCCAATGATCAACGAATTTCGATCATTGATGAAATAGCTTATCCTGACAAGGCTGGTCCGGAAGTTGGAAATGGCGTGCGGTTTTTCAATATCTTGAGGGATTTGACTTCCACAGGCTATTTCACCTCCAAAATGGGTTTTGATGACTTAGGGTATGTGGGCAACCGGCCAAATGTATGGGATGGAGTGCCCGAGCATGTTTTGGAAAAATATGGGGTGGCATATGATCCCAGGTTGGAAGATGTATATCTAAAACCCGATCAGCGGGGAGTGGTAGCCCAATGGGATGACCAAGGGAACCTGATAGGGTAAAAATAAGCAGCATATTTAAGATGCATACTTGAGTTTTGGGTTTATTGAACAAAAATGGCTTAAGCTGTACTTAGGCCTTTTTTTATGCCCTTTAGTCAGCAAACTTTATTTAATGCCATCAAACCTGACGGCTGGTTTGTATCCTGAAAAAAAGCAGGATATATTTGTAGCCAAATTGAAATTATGCAAAAAAGACTTGTCCTTGACCATAATCAGATTGCAATCATTTTAAGGCGTTTTTGCCATCAACTGATTGAAAATCACGATGATTTTAAGAATACTGTTTTTTTGGGTCTCCAGCCCCGTGGTCCTATTGTTTTGGATAAGTTAGTTGCCCTGTTGGAAGAGATAAGTGGGGTGAAGGTGCCATTTGGCTACTTGGATGCCACTTTTCATAGAGATGATTTCAGAAGGAGGGATCTGCCCCTCACTGCTAACGAGACCAAAATCAATTTTTTAATAGAAGGAAAGAAAGTAGTTCTTGTAGATGACGTGCTCTACAAGGGACGATCGGTAAGAGCTGCCATGGATGCCATGATTGCCTTTGGCAGACCTCAGAAAGTAGAATTAATGATCCTTATCGACCGCAAATACACCCGAGACTATCCCATCAAACCCGATTATTTTGGACGACAGGTCAATACCCTGGAAACCCAGCATGTGAGCGTGGAGTGGAAGGATAAGGGGTTTGAACAGGACGCCATATGGATCACAGAAAAAGATAAAAGCTAAACATGTCACAGCTGAGTACCAGACACCTGTTAGGAATTAAGGATATCACTGAGCAAGATATCCATACCATCTTTGACACCGCTCAAAACTTTAAAGAAGTCATCAATAGACCCATCAAAAAAGTACCTTCTCTCAGGGACATCACCATTGCCAATATCTTTTTTGAAAACTCTACCAGAACCAAGCTGTCTTTTGAGCTGGCGGAAAAGAGGCTTTCTGCCGATGTAGTCAATTTTTCCTCCAGCAACTCCAGTGTCAAAAAAGGGGAAACGCTTATCGATACGGTCAATAACATCCTTTCCATGAAAGTGGACATGGTGGTGATGAGGCACAGCAGTCCGGGGGCGGCACATTTTCTTTCCCGAAATATCAAGGCCAACATAGTAAATGCCGGTGACGGAACCCATGAGCATCCTACCCAAGCACTTTTGGATGCTTATTCCATCAGGGAGAAATTAGGTGATGTGGCTGGAAAGAAAGTGGCGATCATTGGCGATATCCTGCATTCAAGGGTGGCGCTTTCCAATATTTTCTGTCTCCAAAAACTTGGGGCTGAAGTGATGGTTTGCGGACCCATTACCCTGTTGCCCAAGCATATTGCCAGTCTAGGTGTGAAAGTTGAATATGATGTGCAAAAAGCACTCGAGTGGTGTGATGTGGCCAACGTGCTAAGAATCCAGCTTGAACGGCAGCAGATTAAATATTTTCCATCCCTGCGCGAATACAGCCTCTACTACGGTATCAACAGAAAAATGCTGGACAGACTTGACAAGGAGATCGTGATTATGCACCCAGGACCAATCAACAGGGGGGTGGAATTGAATTCGGATGTGGCAGATAGCGAGCATTCCATCATCCTCCATCAAGTGGAAAATGGCGTGGCAGTAAGAATGGCCGTTCTGTATCTTTTGGCAGGAGCAAAATAAGCTGTAGTAAGCAAACTTGTTTTGAATAAGCGTTGTTGTAAATTCTGCAGATCAAGATAAATCATTGATTGTACGGAATATTATTTTTTAATTATCGAAATATTTAAATTGCAAATAAGGTAAAATAGAACATAATGATCTACAATTCCATCATCGAAACCATCGGCAATACGCCCATGGTCAGACTTAATAAGGTAAATGCCGGAATCAAGGGTGAAATCTTGGTGAAAGTCGAATACTTTAACCCTGGTAACTCCATGAAGGACCGTATGGCCATCAAAATGGTGGAGGATGCCGAAAAGGAGGGGCTTTTGAAGCCAGGAGGGACTATAATCGAAGGAACTAGCGGCAATACCGGGATGGGACTTGCTTTGGCGGCAATCGCCAAAGGCTATAAGTGTATTTTTACCATGGCCGATAAGCAATCTAAGGAGAAAATCGATATCCTTAAGGCTGTTGGCGCAGAGGTGATCGTTTGCCCTACTAACGTGGCTCCTGAAGATCCAAGATCTTATTATTCTGTAGCCAAAAAGCTTAATGAGGATATCCCCAATTCTTTCTACCCAAACCAGTATGACAACCTATCGAATTGGAAAGCTCATTATGAGACTACTGGGCCGGAAATCTGGAACGACACAGAAGGCAAAATTACCCATTATGCAGCCGGTGTAGGTACCGGAGGGTCAATGTCTGGTACCGCCAAATACCTTAAAGAGCAAAACCCTAATATTGTAACTGTTGGAATCGACACGTATGGGTCGGTATTCAAAAAATATAAAGAAACTGGGATTTTTGATGAGAAAGAAGTCTATCCTTACCTTACAGAAGGCATAGGTGAAGACATCCTTCCCAAAAACGTTGATTTTTCGGTTATCGATCACTTTGTGAAAGTTACCGATAAGGATTCAGCCGTGATGACCAGAAGGCTTTCCAGAGAAGAAGGTTTGTTTGTAGGCTGGTCTTGTGGCTCGGCCGTTCATGGAGCTCTCGAATATGCCAAAGAAAACCTCAAAGAAGGCGACAGAATGGTAATTATCCTTCCAGATCATGGTACCCGATATTTAGGTAAAGTTTACAATGACGACTGGATGCGTAACCATGGTTTCTTGGAGGACAAGAGCTATTCGACCGCCAGAGACATCATAGGTGGAAGAAACGGCTCCTTCGAGCTTGCAGTAGCCCAGAAAAGTGATAGTGTTCGCTCCGCCATTCATTTGATGAACCAAAAAGGTGTATCCCAGATTCCAGTTGTGGAAGATGGAAATGTGGTGGGAAGTCTCACAGACAGCAAATTGCTTAATAAACTGATAGAAAATCCGCAATTGAAAGATGCCCAGGTTTCTGATGTGATGGAAAATGCGATGAAGTTTGTTGCATTGGACAGCACGTTGGATGTATTATCATCTTTAGTTGAAAAGGAAAAGGCAGTTTTGGTGAGAGACCACCTAGACCAAATCCATATCATCACCAAGCATGATATTTTGGAGGCAGCTACCAAATAATTTTAATTAAACTTATGATATTCAAATGCACAGGAAAGTTTTCTGTGCATTTGTCATTTTCGATATATGGAAAAGAAGAACATAGAGAAACTCTTGGAAAGAGGGTACGATTTTGATATAAGGGCTGCATTTGAGAAAGCTTTTGAGATGTTTTCTCAAAATGCGATCAATTGTGTTGCCTATAGCATGCTGATCCTTTCTGTGCAGCTTTTGGTGGCCACATATGTGCCAGAGCTGACGCTCGTGTACAGCATATTCCTGTTTCCGGCCCTGGTTGGCGGGTTTTTCTTAGTCGCCAACAAGATCAGCCAAGG
Source organism: Litoribacter ruber (assembly GCF_018449405.1). Lineage (NCBI taxonomy): Bacteria > Pseudomonadati > Bacteroidota > Cytophagia > Cytophagales > Cyclobacteriaceae > Litoribacter > Litoribacter ruber. The sequence goes on along the minus strand of NZ_JAHCMY010000007.1, from coordinate 48,113 downwards.
AGACGCTATTGTTTACCCGGATTTTTTCAAAGGATTCCAATATTACATTGTCCTTATCCTGATCAATCTGGTTGGGCAGGTTTTGGTGGCATTAGGCATTATGGCTTTGATCGTGCCTGGGGTGTATCTAATGGTGGGGTATATGTTCTCCTTCCTGTTTGCCATTTTTGCAGGAACGGATTTTTGGCAGTCTTTGGAATTGAGCCGAAAAGTAGTTCATAAGCGATGGGGGAAATTTTTTATACTGTTTTTGTTGTTGTTGGTTTTGAATATACTAGCTGCTCTGCCTGCCCTGCTGGGCTTGCTGGTCTCGCTTCCCGTCAGTGCCTTTGTTATATATAATGTATTTGAAACCGTAACAGAAGGCGCATATGAGGAAGAGGAGTAGCACTGGTATAAATATTGGGATATAAACTCTAAACGAGCGACTTGGATACTTCACACAATTCCTATAAAACTAGGGCAAGGGTAATTGCCGGATTTGTTTTGGCACTGGTACTGATCGTGGGTGTCAGCATGGTAACCTATTTTTCTGTCCGAAAGCTGCTGGATACCGTGGAGGCCCTAGCAGAACCAAGTGAAAGATTAAGGCACCTGAATGGCCTGCTGGCTGATATTTACCAGCTTGACAGGGCACAGGGCCGTGTGGATCAGGATACCCAAAATGGGAGCAATTATCTGCAAAAAATAGAAGAAAGGCTGCTACAGCTTCAAGAGTATGCCTCGGATAGCACCGAAATCGACCAGCTCAAGAAAATCAGTTACAATGTCAATGAGCTCTTACTAGTCCATAATGGCCTGGATGAGGTCAAGTTCAACCTGATTAACAGGAATTTCAGCTCTGAGGCTCTCAAGAACATTGAAACCAAGATCCGCCGGCAAGAGGAATTGAACAGGTTGCAAACCATTGGCCGGATAAAGCTTAACCAACCTACCACCCGAAGAGCGCTTCCGGATACCACCCGGAGGCCGGAGGGGGACACCTTACCCCCAAGAAGAATCCGAAGGGATACCACTGCTGGGATCAATGAATTACTCTCTTCGGAAGAACGCGCAAATCTGAGACAATTGCTTTCTACTCTAAATATCAACCCGGCCAGGGGGGATACTACCCGTGCGAGACTAAACCAGTCCCAGTCCGATTCCATCCTTTATGCCGTAAGAAGCACCATCCTTGATATTAATACCGAAGAGCAGCGGCTCAGGTCACAGCTTGCTGCCCTGGAATTTGATTTGGTGGAAAAAAATAAGATTATTATTGCCGATATACAGACGGTAATCTCCACCCTACAGCAGGAAGTGTTGGCAGAGGCAAGGTCCCAAAACGATGATGCCTACGAATTGACTTTTAAGGTTTCGATTTTGTTGATAATTCTTATCGTCATAGGCGTGATCGGTTCCACAGCCTTTATATATAGTATTCTTTCGGAAATCAACAAGGCGCAGGATTACAGGCTGCGGCTGGAAGAGGCGAAAAAGCGGTCTGATAATTTGGCGAAAGCCAAACAGTATTTCCTCGCCAACATGAGCCATGAAATACGGAATCCTCTTCATGCCATCCAGGGATACAACGAGGCCTTGAAGAAAACTCCTTTGGACGATGATCAGCAGAGTTATGTCAAGATGGTTGGCTTTGCCTCGCAGACGCTTTCTTCCATTGTTAATGACATTTTGGATCTTTCCAAGCTTGAGGCAGGCAAAATCACTTTCCACCCGGAGCCATTTAATCCCCATCTGCTATTCCGCAATATCAAGGACTTCTTCGAGTTAAAAATCAAGGAAAAGGGTTTAGAGTTTGTGTGGGATGTGGATTTGCCCCAAGATAAATGGCTGGTAGGCGATGAACTTCGGATCAACCAGATCATGAACAATCTGATCAGCAACGCTTATAAATTCACCGATAAAGGCATAATCAAGGTCGATGTGAGCTATGATGCGGGCAATTTGAGGCTTGCGGTCATTGACAGCGGAATGGGGATGACCAAAGAGGTGAGGGAGAACATATTCACAGAATTCAACCAGGGCGACAGTTCCATTACAAGGAAATTTGGCGGTACTGGCCTTGGGCTTTCCATAGTGAAAAAGATGGTGGACCTGCAGGAGGGAGAAATTACTTTCGAAAGTGAACTGGGAAGCGGAACGGCATTTTATGTAGAACTCCCCGTGCCTTTGACTGATGCTATAGAAGACAGTCGGGATCTGAATGCGCAGCTCACTTACTCAATCGAAGGCGTCCGGGTACTGCTTGTCGATGATGATCCCATTGGGATAAAGTTTGCCAAACTACTTTTGGAAAGCAATGGCGCCAAGGTTTCCAGCTATCTGGGTGGAGTGGATTTTCGGGATAATTTCCAGAAGGAACCTTTTGATATTGCCTTGCTGGATATCCAAATGCCGGAGGTGAGTGGCTATCAGGTACTGAACTTGCTGAAGGAAAATTATCATTACGACCAATTACCGATCCTGGCCGTGACAGCCAATGTATTTGCCGACGAAAGGGATAAGCTTAGCAATCATGGATTTGACGGTATTTTGCTTAAGCCGTTTAAAGAGAACAAACTGGTGGAAACCATTGCTTCATATCTTAACTTAGAGCCAACGAAAATGGAGGAAAAAATATCAAACAACGATCATTCAAATAGCAAGTACTCTTTGAGCGACTTGGAGAAATTCTGTATGGGCGATGAAGAGCTGCTGCAGGAAGTAGTGCAGGAGTTTTATGAAGAAACTGTGAGCAACCTGAGGGATATTCAACAGTTGGCAGATAAGGAGGATTATCAAGCAGTGATGGAAATTGCCCACAAACTTTCTAGCAGGCTTGGCCAATTAAGGATTGACACTGCTGAGCTGGCCAAGAATATTGAGATAAATGTAAAGCAGGATGATACTTCGGAAGTGCGTGCGATGGTAAAAGGGCTAGTCGAGCGGACCCATGTGGTGCTTGAGGAAATCCAGAAAAAAGAAAATATCTCTTCCGCTGGTTAGGAAGAGATATTGTACTTTTCAATTTTGTTGTAGAGCGTTTTTCGGTCCATATTGAGGATTTTGGCGGCTTTGGACTTGTTGAACTTTACCTCTTCAAGGGTTTGGATAATCAAACTCTTTTCTTTTTCCTCAAAACTGCTTTTCAGATCTTTGGCAGCTCCCGTTTCTTGGGTTGAGTTTTCAGGCAACAAAAGCTGAATCGGCAATACCTCCTTTTCCACCAATCCTTTTCCAGTCAATAAAACCGCTCTTTTTACGATATTCTTGAGCTCTCTCAAATTACCCGGCCAACTGTAAGTTTTAAATATTTCTTTTACCTCACTTGAAAAGCCGGTTACTGATTTGTTTAAATAGTTATTGCTTTCTTCCAGAAAATTGTTGGCAAAATCAAAAAGCTCCTCGCCACGGTCCCTCAAAGGAATCGCCTGAATGCTGAATTCATTGAGTCGGTGGTACAAATCTTCCCTGAATTCGCCGCGTCTGGAAGCCTCTATCAAATCTTCATTGGTAGCCACAATGATCCTTACATCAATGTCAATATCACTGTTGCCGCCTACTTTTCGGATTTTTCTTTCTTGTATAGCTCTCAACAGCTTGATCTGAACATCATAGCTCAGGTTCCCGATTTCGTCCAAGAAAATCGTTCCTCCTTTGGCACTTTCAAAGTTTCCAACTTTGTGGTCAAAAGCGCCCGTAAAAGCCCCCTTCATGTGTCCAAAGAGTTCACTGGCCGCCAATTCCTTTGAAAGAGCACCGCAGTCGATAGCTACAAATGGGCCGTCTTTTCTACTGGATTTTTGGTGGATTCTTTTCGAAATGTATTCCTTTCCCGTCCCACTTTCCCCGAGCACAATCACGCTCATATCAGTAGGGGCCACCAAGTCTATGTACTCTTCGAGTTTTCTGGAGGCTTCCGTTGTGCCGGCTACATAATGGTCGCCATGGGCCAATTGGGTTTTAGGGGAGGAGGGGGCTTCGGTAGGGGCTTTCTTTTTGTTTTTCTGCTTAAAGGCCTCCTTGACAGTAGCCAATAGCTCATCTGGATTCACGGGCTTGGTAATGTACTCGAAAGCTCCCATTTTCATGGTTTTCACCGCCGTGCGTATATCAGAATAATTGGTAATCAAGATCACCGGAACGGCCAGCTGTGAGTCAATGATTTTTTCCAAAATCTCCATTCCCGTACCATCTGGTAACCGATAATCGGTAATGATCAGATGGGGGGTGTTTTTCTCTATGGCATGCAGTGCCTCGGAGACTTTTTGAATGGACTGTACAGCATATTGATTTCGCTCTAAAAAATTTTTAATGATTTTTGAATAGGTGAGGTCATCTTCTATCAAAAGGATTCTTTTCATAAGTGCGTATTCGGGTGGTCTTCTTACTATTTCATGAATTTAGTAAAAATAAAATGGCATCAGTATTCCTACCGATGCCAATTTAAACAGAAATTGTGAGTATTTGGTTTAGTCTTCTCTTACTTCGTTGCCTTGGGCGTCATATTTTTTAGTCACCGCCTCACCTGCTTTATCAAAATGTACCTCATAATGAAGTTCGCCCTCCATATTGGTTACTTGATAAGCTTCAGTGATTCTTAGATCCCTCACATCATCTTTTTCGCTAATGGAGTTTCTAACTGCCTGGGGAAGATCATCTGGTGCGATCTTTACCCTGTCCTGATTGATCTCCGTCTGTGGCTCAGTGGGAGGTGTTGTGGTTTGGGCCTGTACACCGACAAAGGCAAATCCACAAAGGGCGAGTACTAACAATCCTTTTTTCATAGTTATGGTATTATAATAAGTGGTTAATGATAAATTTTATTTCCTTTTTGGTCGAATTTCACTGATTTGGTCCTGTTGCCTCCATAGCTGATGAAGGTCAGGTCATAAACCTGGGTATCCTGAACCTTGTATTTTATAATGTTGTTCAATTCCATATAGCGCAACCGCCTGTCGTTTTCAATTTTATCAACAATGGAGGCGGGCAACTGAATTAATAGCTTGTCCTCATACATATCGTTCGAGTCCACCTGCTTGACTGAATCCGAATCCGCACCGAAACCTGCTTTTACAAAATCAGGGTTAGATATATTCCCCTGACAGGAACCTAAGGCTATAAGCCAAATAATGGGTACATAAAACAGTTTTTTCATAATCGGTGTTGGTTTAAGGGTCGCTATCTATTCATATTCCATAGTTTGCTTTAATGTATATAGAGCACTATCCGAATCTTGATTTTGAAAGTTATTGTGTTCGAAATTCTCAAATTTTAAATAGGTCAGGAGAATCATAAAGACGAAACCAATAGCCATAAATAATATAACAATTAGCTTTTTCATACTTTTTAGCCGTTTCGTTATATTGTTCACCAATTGTGCCAGAAAAAAATATGCCGTTTTTAAGAAAAATTCAGAACTTAATGATAAAAAAATGGGTATGCCTTCTACAGGTTGGGGAAAATACTAGGTACAGATTATTCGTGGGTTAAAATCATCGCTTCGAGCCTATTATAAGATTTCTCTTTTAAATGTGCAATTTCCCCCTCATGGTTCCCGATTGGGACAATAGGCTTGGAGAAATACACATCTATGGTGCCCGGGCTCATCAAAAGGGAATCCCGTCCCATTAGTTTCCCAGCTCCAATGATGGCCATCGGCATGATTGGGACGCCAGTTTCCACCGAGAGCCGAAAAGCCCCATTTTGAAAAGGCATCAGCGAATCGCTTGGGTTTCGGGTCCCCTCCGGAGCTACCACCACGCTCACTCCTGAGTGTAGCACCTTTCTCAACCTTATGATGCTTTCTTTTCTTGATTCGGGGCTTTGCCTGTCTACCCATACGGCGATTTTGCTGATCATAAATCCAAACAAGGGGATCTTGGAAAGCTCTTTTTTGCCCAATGCGCGGATTTCCTGCGGTACGGCCATCGGAATGGCCGGTGCGTCGAGGTAGGAAGTGTGGTTGAAAATGTAAATATAGGGCTTGCCTTCTTCAATATGTTCCAGCCCGTGAATGTTGAATTTTACGCCAATAGAGAAAGACCACACCTTGGCCCAACAGCGGATGAAAAAAAAGGTCACATAGCCCCATTTGCTTGAGAGTAAGAGCGGGATGAAAATGAACGGGGCGAAAATTATCATGAAAATCCAAAACAGCAACAAGGCGTAAATGGTGTAAATCGTTTTGAGTATTTTCATTTTGGTCTAATATTTGGTACTTTTGGGTTATTAATTAAATTTCACTCTTTGCTTGCAAATAGCCCTTGGACGCGTGAGTTCAAGGGTTTCTTTTTTGCAAAAATATAAATTTCGCCCAAAATTCTCTCCCCAAACCCGGTTTGCCCCTCACGGCTAGTTAAAATTCTTAAATGAGCGACATAGTTGAATTATAATCGACAAATATAAGTTACCATATCGCCTGATCGGTATCAGGTTTACGGCAAAATCATTTACATTTGCAACTTCTTGTATAAAATCTAGCTACACCTAATGAGTGACCAGATCAAACACGAATGCGGGATAGCCATGCTAAGGCTTCGCAAACCTCTCCAATATTACATTGATAAATACGGCTCACCCATGTATGCCGCCAACCGGCTCTATGTGTTGATGCAAAAGCAGATCAACCGTGGACAAGATGGTGCCGGGCTTGCCAATATTAAAATTGACACTGCTCCGGGAACACGCTATATCAGCCGTTACCGCTCCATACAGCCCCAGGCAGTGAATGAGATTTTCGGAAAGATTTCCAAAAAATTCAAAAAAGCATACAAAGCCAATGGCGACCACGTGGCCAAAGACGGGGATTGGCTTAAAAACAATGTTGCTTTCAGCGGGGAAGTTTGGCTGGGCCACCTGCGCTACGGCACCCATGGTGAAAACAGCATCGAGACCTGCCACCCTTTCCTGAGGCAAAACAACTGGAGAAGCCGTAACCTGGTGATGGCCGGCAACTTCAACATGACCAATGTGGAGGAGCTTTTCAGCAAATTGGTGGAGCTGGGTCAGCACCCCAAAGAAAAGACTGATACAGTCACTGTAATGGAAAAAATCGGCCACTTTGTGGACGAGGAAAACCAAAGGATCTTTGATAAGTATAAGAAGGATTACACCAACCAGGAAATCACCGGAGTAATCGAGCGAGAGTTGGATGTAGCTCGGATCCTTCGAAGATCCTGCAGGGATTTTGACGGGGGATATGCCATGGCCGGAATCATCGGGAACGGTGCCAGCTTCGTGGTTCGCGATCCATCGGGCATTAGACCTGCCTATTATTATGCAGATGATGAGATTGTGGTAATCGCTTCCGAAAAGCCTGCGATAAAAACAGCTTTCAACATTGATTATAAAGAAATAAAAGAGATCCAGCCTGGCCATGCTTTGATCATAAACAAAGATGGTTCTTACGGTGAATATGAAATTACCCCGCCCCGAAAGAAAACCTCCTGTTCATTTGAACGCATTTATTTCTCTAGAGGAACTGATCCGGATATTTACTCTGAGCGGAAAAACCTTGGGAAACTCCTTATACCCCAGATACTCAAAGCCATTGATTTTGATTTGAAGAACACGGTTTTTAGCTATATTCCAAACACCGCCGAAACAGCCTTTTTGGGTATGATCGAGGGACTGGAAGATTATTTGAGTGCCAAGAGGAGGGAAGTGCTTTTGGAAGGAAAACCGCACCTGGGAGATATCGAAGACCTGTTGCACTTCCGTCCTAGGGTGGAAAAGCTGGTAAGTAAGGATGTGAAGTTGCGGACTTTCATTACCAACGATAGCGACCGGGATGAGATGGTTTCCAATGTATATGACACCACTTATGGAGTAATCCGCTCAGGAATTGATACTATTGTGGTAATCGATGACTCTATTGTGAGAGGAACTACCTTGGAGAAGAGCATTTTGACGACGCTAGATAGACTACAGCCCAAAAGGATCATCATTGTCTCCTCCGCGCCCCAGATCCGCTTCCCGGATTGTTACGGTATAGACATGTCCAAAATGCGGGAGTTCATCGCATTTAGGGCCACCTTAGAGCTATTGAGGGATCATGGTAAATCCCACATCCTGGATCAGGTTTACGAAAAATGTGTAGCCGAGCCGAATTCCCCCCACAACTTTGTGAAGGAGGTTTATGCACCGTTTACGGATGAGCAGGTTTCGGACAAAATCGGCGAGATTATCACTTCACCATCCATCAATGCCGAGGTAAAAGTTATTTACCAAACTGTTGAAAACCTGAATAAGGCCTGCCCTGAGCATTTGGGCGACTGGTACTTTACCGGTGATTTCCCAACTGAAGGTGGCATGAGAGTAGTGAATAAGTCCTTTGCCAACTTCATGGAAGGAAAAGTGGTGAGAGCTTACTAAATTTTAACCTTTAAGTATTTTGTTATGAAAAGAATCGCAAGCGTATTTTTATTGTTTTTGATCTCCTCAGGGGCTTTTGCCCAAGGCGAAGTGTTGATGTTTTTGGAAAACCTGCAGCCCTTGTGCGGCAAAACCTTTGAAGGAAAGCTGGTGTATCCTGAGGAAGGCCGTGAGCCCTTTTCCAGCAATCCACTTTCCATGACCGTGGCCGCATGTACAGAGGATACCGTTAAGATTCCTTTTATAGTAGGCACGGATCGGTCCAGAACCTGGGTTTTAACGCTCATGGAAGAAGGTTTGCAGCTAAAGCATGATCACCGACATGAAGATGGTACACCGGATGACATAACCAATTATGGTGGGGTAGCTTCTGATGAGAGCAATGCTTGGGAGGTTCATTTTCCAGCAGATGAAGAAACAGGCGAAATGCTGCCGAGATCAAAAAACGCGACTTGGTCCATGGTGATTAATAGAGATGCGAAAATTTTCAGCTATATCCTTTCCGTAGACGGTGAAAGATCTGTTCAGGTAGACTTTGACATCGATATGGGCATCGAAAGTGGATTATAAAAAGAAAGAGCGGCAATTGGCCGCTCTTTCTTTTTATAAGTTTTATAAATTTTGAATTACATTTAGCAATTCATCCGGGTTTATCGGTTTGCTTACATAAGCATCAGCCCCCAAGTCGATTGCCTTGTTGGCCACTTCTTGGTCTCCATATCGGGTGATCAAGATTACTTTGCTTACTTTATCTCCTTCTTTAATGCTCTCTAGAATGCTCAAGCCGTTGTCATCCGGAAGCCTATAATCCAATATAGCCAGGTCAAATGTTTGTTCTTTCAAAAGTTCAAATGCCTGCTTAGCAGATTGGGCATCCTTGGTTGTGTAGCTATTTTTCGTCAAAAACCTCGTCAGGAGTTTGCAGAACACCACGTCGTCCTCAACAATTAATATATTTTTTATCATGTTCATGTTAATTGATCGGTTAAATTAAACAATACTGGCTTCCTTATCAAATGTATGGATAGCATTTTGATCAATGGCATATACAGCCATAATACTCTGTATAAATCCTCGGATGAGTTCATCTATTCCAAGGCCCAAAAGTGCAAAGTTTCTCACATCAAATAGAATCAGGCGCTCGTCTGCGTATGTCCAGCCATCATCGCCTTTGATGGATAGGTTGGTGCCATATACTTCCCATGAATTCATGTCTTCTGGTAGGGGCTGGTTCAGGGGAAAGCCTGATTTTCGGCTGTAGATCGCCAGAGGCCTCATTCCGTCCTCCGTGGCATGCATCATCATTCTCAGGTCGAAAGCAAAACTTCTTCCCTTACTGTCCGGAATAGTGCCCAAGTGGTACCAGGTGTCTGCCGGGTCTTTACCTTCAGTGTAATTACTATGGATCAATTCCTGAATGATGAAAACCTCATCCGGATCATGGGCCAGTTCAGCAAGTGCAAAATCCATTTCTTTTTGGTTCACCACGGTGTATACGCCTTGACCTGCATTGGAATCAGGGACTTTGATTACCATGCTTCCTCCCATTTTTTCAAAATAGGATTGAAGCTCCCCGTAAGGCACATTTCTATAGGTTTTAGGAGTAAATATGCTGATACCTTTTGATTCAAACTCTTCATTAAAACGGTCATAGGCCTCACTGGCCACTTCTTTGTTGCGGCCACCTGCGAGGCAAGCCTCAATGGGGTTGAGCAAAAGTGTTTTGGAATGCTTGGGGATTCTGGTCCAAGGCTCCTGGGTGACATACCTAAAGGCAGCCTTAATCTCCACCCATTCTTCCTTTTCACCTCTGACAAACATTTTTCCATCCCGAAACTCTACAGGGGCGTCTTTATCACCCAGTTTGTATTGGGCCAAGTAAACGTTTTGTCCAAAAACTTCCGCAATAGTGGCGGCGTAGCCCACGTTTTCCATCGGGTTTTTGTCATAGATGACCGCCAAGGCACCTTCCTCCTGATGTTTTTCCACCATCGGCTTGAAAGTCTTTTCAATGAGCCTTCTGTAACCGCCATGCTCAAAACTGAAATCGAGTAAGGGCATGGACTTCTGCCCGCTTGGGCAGCTGTTTGTTTCAATTAGGGTAAGTTTTCTCAGGCCTTGATTGTTGGTCACGTGCATCAGGTCGGTGCCGGACCACCTGAAATATTTTGGCTGGTATTTCAATAGCTTCATGACCGTCTCATGGTCTGCTCTTGGGTTTAGCCTACAGAAGCGGGCAGCCATCTGGTCATGGTTCAGATTCAAAAATGCAGCCACCAAGGGGTGGATCTGGGAATTTAGTGCCCGGGGATACCAGTGGTCTGCCGGTTCAAAATCGCCGGGTTCAACTAGATGGACATTGGAAGATATGGAAAGCTTCATGTTTAAGGATATTTGATTCGTTAAGAAAATATATTTTGGGATTAGGCTCTATAAATAAGCTCTGCGATAAACTCTTTGTTTTGCCAAAGCATCAATACGCCACTGACTACCATGCTGGCCACCACTATTTTACGAAACAATTCATCTGACATTTTACCCAAAATCAGTTTCCCCACATAAATGGCTGACATGGATACTACACCAATCATGATTCCGTATTTGAGTACCTCGCCGTTGACATACCCCAAGTAAGCGTAAGAAATTATCTTGGTGAGGTGGAGTAGAATGGCATTTGCTGAACGGGTGCCTAAAAGGGACTCTTTGGAAATCCCGTAGCTCAGATAAGCGGAGTTCATCAAGGGGCCCACACCTCCGATCAGGCCGGATAAAAAGGAAACCCCCAAGCCCATGGGTGCAAAATGCCATGCTTTGATGCGGAATTTGCTCGGCTTGTCTTTTTTCTTGAACTGCATCACCGTGGAGACCAAAAGCAGTCCGATTAATATTTGCAGGTAGTCAGAAGAAAGCTCTGCAAACATTCTTGCCCCGATGATGGATCCGATGATGGTGGACGGGAAGAGCCACATGAATAATTTCCAGTCGATGTCTCTCCAAAAAAAGAAAACCTTGGAGGTACTGCTCATGCCGATGCTGATGGTCATTACTGGGGCCACGGCTTTCACTCCTACCACAACGGCTACCAGGGGCATCAAAAGAAGACTGGCGCCCCCGCCGCTCAGGGTGCTTAAGATGAAGATGATGAAAGCCCCAATAAGGACTAAAATGATTTGAATCATTGATTATGGCCTACAATAATTTGATAACTTTGATTTTGAAATACACTTGAAAAATATATGCCAGTTTCCCCACAAGGGCGTCATTATTGTAAATAGTTAACAAAAAAAATTACATCATTTTTTACCAAAAACTAGCTTAAATGAATATAGAACTATTAAAAAACGTATGTGAGAAGCCTGGAGCCCCGGGGTTTGAGGCACCGATAAGAAATTACATTTTAGAAGTTTTGGAAAACTTAGCCGATGAGGTCAAAGTGGACAATATGGGGAGTGTCATCGCCATAAAAAGGGGTAAAAATAACCCGGAAAACAAAAAAGTGATGGTGGCTGCCCACATGGATGAGATAGGCTTTATAGTTACCCATATCGATGATCAGGGATTCGTTCGGTTTCACCCCCTTGGAGGGTTTGATCCGAAGACCTTGACCGCCCAGCGGGTGATCATACACGGCAAGCAAGATATCATCGGGGTGATGGGTAGTAAGCCTATCCACGTGATGAGCCAAGAGGAGCGTGGCAAGCTCCCCAAGCTGACTGATTATTTTATCGATCTGGGCATGAGCAAGGAGAAGGCTGAAAAAGTAATCAAAGTTGGCGACCCCATCACAAGGGAAAGGCAACTTATCGAAATGGGTGATTGTGTGAACTGCAAGTCTATTGATAATAGAGTAGCAGTCTTTATCCTGCTTGAAACTCTCCGTACCGTTGGGGAAATGCCGTTTGATTTATATGCTACTTTCACAGTACAGGAGGAAGTGGGACTGCGGGGTGCCAATGTAGCCGCCCACCATATCAATCCAGATTTTGGAATTGCCCTGGACACTACGATTGCTTATGACGTACCTGGGGCCCAAGGACACGAGAAGATCACGGAACTGGGAAAGGGTACCGCCATCAAAATTATGGATGCCATGACCATCTGCGATTATAGAATGGTGGATTATATGAAAAAGACAGCGGATGAAAAAGCCATCTCCTGGCAGCCGGAAATCTTGACCGCAGGGGGGACAGACACAGCAGGACTGCAGCGAATGGGCAAGCAAGGCGCCATCGCCGGAGCTATCTCTATCCCGACCCGACATCTGCACCAGGTGATTGAAATGGCCCACAAAAAAGATATACAAGGCAGCATAGATTTATTGAATGCCTGCTTGGAAAATATGGACCAATACGACTGGACGCATTGATTTATGCGGTAGCTAGTATATTTGCACTAAATGGGCTGTCTGTATGGAAGAGACAGCCTTTTTATTTCAATTTCTTTCTCGGAATCTTTTTCCCCAAGTAGGAAGAAAGTTGGTCGTAATTGGTGTGCTCGTGATTGCTAAGACTGAAGGAAGTTTGATCGGCAAAAACAATGGTCATCTGCTTAAATTCGCGCTTGTTGGTCACGATCACCTCTTCCTGCCAAGCCAAAACCTCTTGAAGCTTATAACCTTTCTTAAGGCCTCTCAAGGGCAACCGGACTTGCAAACTTTCCTTTCCGGCAGAAATAAACCGGAAGCCGGCCATCATTTTCACCAAAATGATTAAGAGAACTACTGTAAGTAGGGATGCGCTGAATAAATAAAAAACGAAGCCGTATGTCTGCTTTTGGGCAAAATCAATAAGGATGTAGACCAAGCCTGAAAACAGGATGAGTACTACAATCGATAAAGAGAAATAAGTTCCGGTTTTGGGTTTGCAGTCAATCATACTTTTTCTTTCAGCTCTTCCAGGTGTTGCTTGGAGAATTCCACCAACTGGGGGAAAAACCTGTGGAAGGGAGCTTTGATTTCTTCATAATGTTCTTGTAGAAAAATATGGGAGGTCTCCATTTTGCTTTCAAAAGTCGTTCTGTTGGCCATTCCTTTCATCGCCTGCTTCATTCCCTCAATGGTGGTGTAGGACATCAGCCAGTCATTTTTGACCATCAGATCAAAAGCGATGTTAAACTTTTCGGGAAGGGGAAAAGGGTGGTCAATGGTGAATTGTGTCATAATCCTGTACACCTCTTGGGAAAATTCCTTGATAGGGGTGTCATGGTATTGGTCCCAACTTACAGCCAGGAAATGGTCGAAAAACATGTCCGAAATCACAGAGGAATAACGGGCGTAGGTGGGCTTTAAAAGTTCCTGGACGGCTTTTACCTCAGGGTGACTGTCGGTGTAGGCATCGATTGCCCTGTGCAGTTTCACTCCTGTAATCACTTCGGCATCGTAGGTTTTGGTCAGGTCTCCCCTTACAAAATCCGCTATGAAGTTGCCGATCAGCACCTTAGGTTCTCCAAAAGACAAGTATGCGTGAGCTAGAAAATTCAAAATTTACAAACTTAAGGTGTTGGTTATACTTTAGACAACCTAAATATATTAGTTTTCAAGACTAAAGTTACATTTTTATAAGAAATATGCTTGCAATTATTGTCTTGCCCCTCAGCTTTTTTTAAACTGCTTTTCTAATCAAGGTTGATTTTTGTTTGAGCTAGCTTTGAAACAGCGTTTCAAATCCTCATTCTTATGTGTCTTCAAAAATTTTGCTGTTCTTTACTTTTTCGAAAAAATAAATACTGATCCTTGAGCCGGAACAGGGCTTTGGATTCTACAAAGAAGCTTCAATGACATTACAAGAGGAATTGGAAAAATGTCTTGGTCTCCTCCAGATGGAGTGGGATGAGGACTACAAACAGTTTATCAAAAAGTCCCAAAACAAGTCCTTGCAGGAGAAAAAACAGGAAGGGGTGTGTCTTTATCCCCTGCAGCTCAAAAGCCAGCGATTTTTGATTGGTGAAAGGCTCATGCTGACCTTTGAAGGGGAGGGGTTGAGAGATGCCAACCAGTTCCAATCCGGCAAATCCGTTTCTTTATTTTGCCTCCAGGATTTTGTGACTGCTGATGAAGGCAGAATCGGGGGAGTGGTGAACTCTGCCAACAAAAATACCATCACAGTAACTTTTAATACATCCTATTTCCCAGATTGGCTTAAGGGAGGGAAACTGGGGATGGATCTACTTTTTGATCAAACTTCCTATAAAGAAATGCAGGCGGCCATGAAGGCGTTGCAAAAAGCAGAAAAGGGTAGGACTGCCGAGTTGCGGGATATTCTTTTGGGCCATAAAAAACCTTCTTTTTCATCGGAAACCATCTTCCCTGATCCCCATCTGAACAGCTCCCAGATAGAGGCCTTGCAGAAAATGGCCGACGCCCAGGATGTGGCCATCATTCACGGACCTCCCGGCACAGGCAAAACCACCACCTTGGTAGGGGCTGTAGAGGAAAATCTCAAGGTGAATTCCCAGGTTTTGGTGTGTGCTCCCAGCAATGCTGCGGTGGACCTGCTCGTGGAAAAGTTGCTCGACAGAAACATCCAAGTTGTACGCTTGGGGCATCCAGCCAGAATTGAGGATCGGATAATTGAGCATACACTTGATTACCAGATTGCCTCGCACCCCAGTTATAAAGACCTCAAAAAATTAAAAAGGGATGCGGGTGAATTCAAAAGTGTGGCCAGAAAGTACAAGCGGAATTTCGGCCATGATGAAAGGATGCAGCGTAAAAGAATGTTTGAGGCGGCGACCCGGTTGAGGGAAGAGGCATCTATGCTGGAAGACTATATCCTGCAGGATGTCTTGCAATCAGCCCAAGTGGTTGCCACTACCCTGGTAGGTGCCAACCATACAGTTTTGAAGGATAGGAGTTTTCCCGTAGCCTTCATCGACGAGGCAGGGCAGGGTCTGGAACCTGCTACCTGGATTCCCGTGCTCAAAACAAGAAAGGTGGTTATGGCGGGGGATCATTGCCAACTGCCACCAACTGTAAAAAGCTTTGAAGCCGGAGAAGCGGGGTTTAAGGTTACTCTTTTTGAAAAAACCATACAGCGGCAACCCGAAGTGGCCACCATGCTCACCCTTCAATATCGAATGCCCAATATTATCATGGGTTTTTCCAATGATGAGTTTTACAAGGGGCGCTTGATTGCCGAAAATTCCATTGCGGAAAGGACGCTTGAGGATGGAGAGCCAGCCATGCTGTTCATTGACACAGCAGGAAGCGGATTTGGAGAGCAGATAGAAAAAGACAGTCAAAGTAAGTTAAATGCTGATGAGGCCCACTTTACACTTTCTCAGCTGGAGAAAACCATTGAGAAGGTCAAACCTGAAAAAGTCAACCATCACCAATGGACAATCGGTGTAATCTCCCCCTATCGGGCGCAGGTGGCTAAATTGAAGGAGCTATTTGAGGATGAAGGCACCTTTCCTTATTTGAATGCGGTGAAGGAGAATATTACGATTGATTCTATTGATGGCTTTCAAGGGCAGGAGAGGGATATTATTTTCATCAGCTTGGTCAGGTCCAATTCTGAGGGGGAAATTGGCTTTCTTGCCGATACACGTCGCATGAATGTGGCCTTGACGCGGGCAAAAAGAAAGCTGGTCGTAGTGGGGGACAGTTCCACGATAGGAAACCACCCCTTTTACCAGAAATTTCTTAACTACACTGAACAGCACGGAATTTACAGGAGTATTTACGAATATGGTATTTTTGATTAGATACTTCCCCGCTTTTGGATTATTTCATCCACCAGCATCCTATTGCCGGCTGCAATGAAATCGTATTGTCCCTCCAATTCAAAGGTCATGTCAGTCAAATCCTGTCCGTTCAGGTCAGTCACTACGCCACCGGCGGCCTTCAGGATCGGAAATGCCAACAGGTTATAAAAATCCGAAAGTTTGCGGCACTCAATGGAAAAATCAGCTGCTCCCCGGGCGATTTCACACAGGTCCATACCACTGTTGTCAATGGCCCGGATGTCCTTTACCAAAGGATAAATCGGCCAGCAGTAATCAAAATGGGCTTTTGTTGCTGTATAACCCGGTTTTAGGTAGGCATGTGCGTCACCCAACTTGGCAGCGGCATTCTTGGTGTTGATCTCTATCTGCTTTTGCAGCAAATGGGAATCGAAAATAGCCTTTCCATTTTGGATATAATACCGGTCATGGGAATGGTAGCCACCGATGAAACTAAAGGAAAGATCACCAAATCTTAGCGACTCCTTCACTGGACTTACAGCTAGGCAAAATGATGGGTCTCCCACTCCTCGGTCCCAGTTTCTGCTCCCATCCACGGGGTCGATGTAAATATTAAATTCAGCGCTTTCTGTTTTGATTGCAGGAAAGCCTTCCATATAAATATTGACCGGTAGCTCCAAAAGCTCTTTCCTAATGACTTCGAAGGCCACCTCGTCAATTAAATGGGTTGCTTTCACCTCTTTGTCCGCAACACTGTTCAGCCCAAACAGGCCTTTCTCCCGCCTGTGCAGGTTGAGGTTTTCTTGGAGGGAAGAAAACAGGGTTTTGCTGATCTGAATAAAATCCATGGGTTATTTTATCGTTTGGAGCAGTCCGATCAGGGTTTTTGCATCATTAAATTCCTGAGCGGCCAGCCTCCTTTTTACATCTTCTTTGCTGAGAAAAACCAGCTCAATATGCTCGTTTTCCTCTTCTGCCCCTCCGCCCTGTTCTTTTTGGCGGTCCGAGCTGGTGTTGCAAAGATAAAGATGTATTCTTTCTGAGGTGCCTCCCGGGCTGACAAAAAAGGTGCTTAGATGAACCGGTTCGTCAGTCTCAAAGCCTGCCTCCTCCATGATTTCCCTTTTGAGCGTCTCGATTGGCTCCTCACCCTCCTCCACGGATCCGGCAACCAGTTCCAAAATCCAGCCGTTGTCAGTTTGATATGTAGGGTAGCGAAACTGCCTGGTGAAAAGGTATTCATCCTTATCCTGAATGTAAATTACCGCCGCCACCGAGTCACCCCTTTCAAAATTCATCCTTTCCATCTCCTCACTCCATTCTCCATTGGGGTTAGTGATCTGCAGGGTGGCTTTTTTGATTTTAAAGTGGTTGTCGAATACCGTTTCTTCCTTTATGATTTTGGCCTGATTGTCTTTCATCTTGTTTAAAGTTAGGTTGGGAAAATGGAACAAAATAGGGAGGTGTATGTTATGTTTTCATCAACTAACTAACCTAGAATCATGACCCAGACTAAAAATGAGGAGCTCAAAAGACTCCGTGAACTTATAGAAAAAATTGAATTGGCAATGATGGTGACTCAGGACGGTGAAGAGCTGCGGGCACGCCCGATGACCACCAGCCAAATGGATGAATCCGGACACCTCTGGTTTTTTACCAATGAGTTTTCCTCCAAAACGGGAGAAATTCTCGAACAGGACGAGGTAAATCTCAGCTATGCCGACAAGGAGTCCAATTCTTATGTATCTATCGGTGGGAAAGCATCCTTGGTACATGATCAAAATAAAGTAAACGAGCTTTGGAATCCTATATTAAAAGCATGGTTTCCGGAAGGAAAAGAAGATCCGGATTTGGCACTCATCAGAGTAATCCCCCATAGCGCTGAATTTTGGGACAGTAATTCCAGTAAAATGGTGCAGCTGTTCAAGATCTCTAAAGCCATTCTGAAAGGAGAATCTTACCAGCAACAGGCTGGAGATGATGAGAATGCGAAGTTGGATCTTTGAATGTACTAAGAGTATGATATATGAAAAAAAAGCCTTTCAGGTACACTGAAAGGCTTTTTTGTTCCCTTTGGGAAAATGATTTTTGGCAATGGTTTTATTTTTCCATGTAGACAAAATTCAAGTAGCCGAGTACGGCTCCGAAGGCCGATGTGGCTTTTTCGATCTCTTCGCTCACCGTTTTGCCGGTTAGCCTGGCCAAAAGCAGTCCGTAAATGCCGTTAAGGCAGATTTGTACCTCATGTCCGATATCCTGGCCATTTGAGGAAGAGATAAAATCAAGGATATGCGGTTTGGCTTGGTCATAGATCTGAAAATATTCTTTGTCTGTCTTCAAAAGCTCCCAGTGAAGCTCCGCAAGGGCCTTGACATAGGCCTGCACATCTGAAAGATGACCGGATTCTGCTACCCCCTCATCCTGCATCTTGTCTCCCAAATCCGAAAACCATTCGTAAATCTCTTCCTTTTTATCCTCCTGCACCGGATAGTGTGACACCACATATTTCTGGATATCCTCCATGTTAAACTGGTACGACCTGATTAGGTCCTCCATTTGGTACATGTATATAATGTATTCACCTATATTGGTACTCTTCTTCTTTTCCGCAATATCTTTCATAAATGTGTGATTTTTTTGATTATCTGCAATATTATGCCAGTAGCCTATTTTCCATTGATTGGCAGGACGGAAGACCGAAGACCGAATAAAGCGCCATCCTAGCATCAGGCCTAGAATCTTTCGGTCTCCCATCTTCCAAAACTACAAATTCCTACCTAGAAAGCTCCTTTTCAAAGAAATTGTCCCATTCTTTTTGCCTTTCCAGATCCCGCGGGTTGGTCGTTTCATAGTCATAGGCTCCCTCCATCTCCCTCCAATATTTATAATGTTCTTGCACCAGACTGTCAAATTGGTCCTGATACCTGCTTTTGTCAAATTCAAATGCTTCTATGGCATTTAGGATTTGCTTGCCTATGAGCTGGGCAATTTTGAAATGGCCGTTTTCATGGTTGAGTACAGCGTCTTTGGTGGCCTTGTCGGAGCGGGAGAGAAATCCCAGCGACACTTGTGTATGGTCCGGGTCAATGCCGATTTCCACACTGGGGTATATGCGGATTACTCCATTTTTTCCTGAGGTGGAATTGATCTTAGGCTGAATGTAAGTTGCAGTTCGGGCATTGATGGAGGGTTTGTTGCGTATGGTTTTTACCTGTTTGAAATCCCGCCAAACTAAATTTCGGTCCGGGGATAAGGTGATTCTGGACTTTTCCCGAAATGCCTGTGCGCCAAACGCCGCCAGAAAAACCAGCAGCAGGCCTGCAATAATATAAATGGTATGTTGCCGATTAAAACGCATTGAAGGTGGATTTACAGTTTTAAAACCTTCCAAAGCCTATGAAGTTAGAAATTAAGGGGAGAAATCAATGTAAAACCCTAACTATTTACTAATTTTGCCCTCAGAATGGATATGCAAAAAATAAGAAATTTCTGTATCATAGCCCATATTGATCATGGGAAGAGTACGTTAGCAGATCGCCTATTGGAGTTTACCCACACGGTGACCGATAGGGAGATGCAAAATCAGCTGTTGGATAACATGGATTTGGAGCGTGAGCGAGGCATTACGATTAAGTCTCATGCGATCCAGATGAAATATACATATAAAGGTGAGGAGTACACCCTCAACCTTATCGATACTCCGGGCCACGTAGATTTTAGCTACGAGGTTTCCCGTTCCATAGCCGCCTGCGAAGGTGCACTTTTGATCGTGGATGCTTCCCAGGGGATCGAAGCCCAAACCATTTCCAATCTCTATCTTGCCATGGGGCATGACCTGGAGATCATTCCTGTTTTAAATAAGATAGATCTCCCAGGTGCTGAGCCTGAAGTGGTGGCTGATGAGGTGATAGACCTGATCGGTTGTGACAGAGAGGATATCGTGTTGGCTTCAGGCAAAGAAGGACTAGGCATCGAGGATATTCTCAATGCAGTGGTTGAAAAAATCCCGGCTCCAAAAGGTGATCCGGAAGCGCCTTTGCAGGCCATGATTTTTGACTCAGTCTACAATCCATTCAGAGGAGTAGAAGTATTGTTCCGTGTATTCAACGGGACGATTAATAAGGGAGATAAGATCAAGTTTGTCAATACGGGTAAGGAATATGATGCCGATGAGATCGGGATATTGGGCATTCAGCAAAAGCCTCAAAAATCCCTTTCTGCAGGTAATGTAGGTTACCTGATTTCAGGTATCAAAGTAGCCAAAGAGGTAAAGGTTGGTGATACCATCACCCATATCAAGCGCCCTTGTACCACATCCATTAAAGGTTTTGAAAACGTAAAGCCGATGGTTTTCGCAGGTATTTATCCAGTGGATACCACGGAATTTGAAGAGTTGAGAGCTTCTATGGAGAAGCTGCAGCTAAATGATGCATCCTTGGTGTGGGAACCTGAAACCTCCGCCGCATTGGGCTTTGGTTTTCGTTGTGGTTTCTTGGGCATGCTCCACATGGAGATCATCCAAGAAAGACTGGAAAGGGAATTTGACATGACCGTGATTACCACGGTTCCATCCGTTCAGTTCCGCGCCATGATGAATGATGGGAATTATAAGGTTGTAAACGCCCCTTCCGATATGCCGGAGCCAAACATGTTTAAGCATATTGAGGAGCCATTTGTAAAGGCTTCGATCATCACCGCTGCTGATTATGTAGGTCCGGTGATCCAGCTGTGTATGGAGAAAAGAGGCCAAATCAAAAACCAGGTTTACCTAACCGCTGAGAGAGTTGAATTGACTTTTGACATGCCTTTGGCTGAAATTGTATTTGACTTCTTCGATAAATTAAAAACCATCTCCAGAGGATACGCTTCTTTGGATTATGAATTGAAAGGTTTCCAGCAATCCCATATGGTGAGGTTGGACGTGATGTTGAACGGTGAGGTGGTGGATGCCCTTTCTGCGATTGTACACAGAGACAAGGCTTACGAATGGGGTAAGAGACTGTGTGAAAAACTGAAAGAACTGGTGCCAAGACAGATGTTTGAAATCGCCATCCAGGCCGCAATTGGAACCAAGATCATTGCCCGCGAAACGGTCAAGGCTCTCCGCAAAAACGTACTTGCCAAGTGTTACGGTGGGGACATTTCCCGTAAGCGCAAGCTCCTTGAAAAGCAGAAAAAAGGCAAGAAGCGAATGAGACAAGTCGGCAACGTGGAGGTCCCTCAGGAGGCATTTATGGCCGTGCTCAAGTTGGATTGATAATCTTCATCATTCATCATTCGACGTTCATTATTCATTATTAAATGATGAACCCCGAATGATGAATAATGAATAATGAAGTTTAGAAAATGTGGGGCTTCCCACCTTTTTTATTCTCATACATTTTTTTATCCATTTACCTTAATTTTTTTATGAATCGAACATACGATCTGGAGGAACGGCTGATAAATTTTGCGGTTTTGGTTATTGACCTGACCGAAAATATTGAGCAAAGCAAAGCTGGGAATCATTTGGCTGGGCAACTCTTGAGGTCAGGAACCTCACCTGCTCTGAATTATGGAGAAGCGCAAAGCGGAGAGTCCAAAAGGGATTTTCTTCATAAGATAAAAATTGTTTTAAAGGAACTTAGGGAGACTTTGGTTTGCTTAAAACTAATTTTCAGGTCGAAGCTTTTTAAAGATGAAGCTTTGGTTACCAATACAATGAAAGAATGCAATGAACTAGTTTCTATTTTTGTAAAAAGCGTAGCAACTACTTCTAAAAACTTGACATAAAAAACATAAGTGTGAGGCAATCAAAAGGTTTCATTTCTCTGAGACCTCCGTGCCTCTGCGGTTATTTAATCCTTACAAATCAATCAAACCATGCCTACCATCATAGACGGAAAAAAGACTTCAGAAACGATCAAAAATGAAATTGCTGCACGTGTGGCGGAGATAAAGCAGGAGGGAGGAAAGGTCCCGCATCTGGCTGCCGTGCTGGTAGGGGATGATGGAGCTAGCCAAACCTATGTCAATGCCAAAGTAAAGGCCTGCGAGCAGATCGGATTTGAATCAACCTTGGTCCGTTTGGAAGATAATATTAGTGAAGAGGAACTGCTACAAGTGGTCGAGGATATCAATGAAAACCCAGCCATTGATGGCTTGATCGTCCAACTGCCGCTCCCAAAACACATCTCAGTGGAGAAAGTCACCGAGAAAATTAAACCCGAAAAGGATGTGGACGGCTTCACTCCCGCCAACGTAGGCCGCATGGCTCTAAACTGGCCAACTTATGTTTCCGCCACCCCAAATGGAATAATGGAGCTCCTGAAACGCTACGATATAGAAACTTCAGGCAAAAACTGTGTAGTAATAGGCCGAAGCCACATCGTTGGTTCCCCGATGAGCATCCTGATGGCCCGCAATGGAAATCCAGGAAATGCCACAGTTACCCTAACCCATAGTCGAACCAAAAACCTGCCCGAGATCGCAAAATCGGCTGACATACTGATCGTAGCTCTTGGAAAAGCTGGGTTTGTAACAGCTGATATGGTAAAGGAAGGTGCTGTGGTAATTGATGTAGGAATCCACCGAATTGAAGATTCAAGTAAGAAAAGCGGTTTCAGATTGGTAGGAGATGTCAATTTTGAAGAGGTTGCAGAAAAAGCTTCCGCTATCACGCCAGTTCCGGGTGGAGTTGGTCCGATGACTATTGCCTCCTTGCTGAGCAACACGCTGCTGGCAGCTGAGAAAAAGATTTATAAGTAAAAAGTAAGCGGTAAGAAGCTAGAAAAAGCTGCTTTATATCAGGGTTAATTTAGGTTAAACACGGGTTAAACACGTGTTAAACATGGGATAAACACGGGTAGGAGTTTACCAGATATAAACCTGATGAGGTTTTAAATACAGGATCCATGCAGTTGGAATTGGATAGGCTTACGGACCGAGAGTTCGACGCTTTATATCCCCTAAAGATTAATAAATTATCCTCTACCCATTGGACACCCATGGAAATTGCCAAAAAGGCCATTGGTTTTATGGTGAGAGACTCTGAGACAAGAGTTTTGGATATTGGCTCTGGGTCGGGGAAATTTTGCCTAGTAGCGGCAGGCTGTTCAACCGGTCAGATCTATGGGGTGGAAAAAAGGGAAAGTCTAATTCGCCTATCTCGAAAAATGGCTGCTCAGCTGGGCCTTCGCGTGAATTTCATTCATGCTGACATCAAAAGCATTAGCTTCAAAGAATTCGATTCTTTCTACTTTTTCAATTCTTTTGGTGAAAACCTTGATTTAACTGACAGTCTGGATCGCGAAAATTCTATCGATGAAAACGCGTATCAAGAAAATTGCAGATTTCTCCATGGTCTATGGGAAGAAGTCCCAAATGGGACGAGGGTGGTAACCTATTGTGAAGAGGAGAAAATAGTGCCAGATCAATTTATATTAATCAAGTCGGAGGCAAAAGGAAAACTCAAGTTCTGGGAAAAGAGATTTTAGGAAAAGTTTCACGCGACGGCGCTGCCTGTTGCTGCGATCGCCCCGTGAAATTTTCATTTGAAAGCTTTACCATGCCACCTTTTTCAAAAATGCTGGTGTGTTAAGCTTTACCTGCCGAGTTATTTTCTCTGTAAGGGTTTTGGGTTTTGACTCCATACTAGACTTCACCATCATATAGGCGCTAGCGACCAGGCCGGCAACCACCAAACCCCAGCCTAATGTGACACCGTCGTCTTTTTTCGAATTATTTTCAGGGAGCCAGCCCCCGCTGATCGTCGCCCTGCCATTTGTAGTGTACAGATTTCCGGTGGACTTTCCTGTTGAGGATTTTTTGAAGTGATCCTTAAGGATTTTCTTTCTGATCTGATGATCAAATTTAGGTGAGGAAGCATTCTTCAAAAGTTTGGCAACCTTACCCTGATATCCTACGACTACTTCTTTTTGAGGGTGGAGGACAAGATCAATAATTGATTCGGCAACTTTTTGTGCAGATATCACCGGTTCGGGGGCTTTGATCTCCTTGCCCATATAGTTGGCGGCGGATTGAAATAGTGGGGTATCAATCACGGATGGCAATACAGAGCATACATGGATGTCCTTCACATCAGAATATTCCTGCTCTAGGCTAAAGCTCAATCCTCGGATTGCAAATTTGCTTACGGTATAGGCTGCGGAGAAAGGCTGCCCTGTCAGTGCCACCATGGAAGAAACATTGATCAGGTTGCCAAAGCCCTGCTTTTTAAAAATGGGCATGACCGCATGTGCGCTGTTCATATATCCCATGACATTTGTTTCTATAACCTGCTTGCTGTCCTTAAGGGGTGTTTTTTCAAAGGGGCCGAGCAATGTGATCGCTGCATTATTTACCCACACATCAATTTTCCCATATTTATCAATAGCTTTTTTTACCACTTCAGCAAGTTCCTTTTCCCGGCATACATCGGCAGGGGCTGCCATTGCTTTTCCTCCATAGGATTCGCATTCATGGGCCAATTCTTCCAGAACGGTTTTTCTTCGGCTAACCAAAACGACAGTACCTCCTTGTCTGGCTATTTCCAGGGCGGTGGCTCTTCCGATTCCGCTTGAGGCTCCGGTAATTACGATTACTTTATCTTGGATGTTTTTCATGGTTGGACAGTTTTTGATATTATTGCTTCTTAAGTAAAAATCCCCTTTAAGAATTCAAACCCCGTTCCTTAATTTTTAGATAAAATTATAAAGGACAATAATCGCTAATGATTTTAAAATTGTATTATAATATTTTGTCAAAAATCTATATGCGGAAAATATGTTTGAGAGCTTGGGAGAAAAGGCAATGGGGAGATTATTTCAATATTTGGCAATGTGACGGGAAAGAAACAGATTGAGAGGGAATTAAGCATTTGTGGATTTAAGAAAAGGAATATTAATCGTACCTTTGCAGGCTTAATTATTCTAAAACCAGCGGTTCAATCACCCGCTTAATCAAAAATTGATATGCAGATCAAAGAAGCCGTGTCCAGCGGCACCATGCTTCCCGTGATGGAAGCTTTTTATACTATTCAGGGGGAAGGTTCATTTACCGGCCATGCCGCCTATTTCATCCGCTTGGGCGGGTGCGATGTGGGTTGCGTGTGGTGCGATGTGAAAGAATCCTGGGAAGCGGAAAAATGGCCAGTAAAATCCATTGAGGAAATTGTGGCGGAGGCAGAGCAGCATCCTGGCAGACTGGTGGTCATCACCGGGGGGGAGCCGCTGATGTATAACCTTGACCCACTTACCGAGCTATTGAAATCGAGAGGTTTCCAGACGAATATCGAAACCTCGGGAGCCCATCCTTTTTCCGGACAGTTTGATTGGGTTTGTTTTTCACCCAAAAAATTCAAGGAACCCCATCCAAGCATCTATCAGGTAGCCGATGAGTTGAAGGTAGTGGTTTTTCACAAAAGTGATTTTGACTTTGCTGAAAAACACGTTTCCAAAGTCAGGGAGGGCTGTGTTAAGCTGTTGCAGCCGGAATGGAGCAAAGCCTCAACCTTTACTGAGCAGATAGTAAATTATGTAAAAAGTAACCCAAATTGGAAAATATCGCTACAAACTCATAAATTTATGGATATTCCATAAATTATGAAGAAGTTACTTTTGCTTTTGGTGTTTATTTTTTCGGCCTTTTTTGTGCAGGCGCAAGATTATTCCGTAATCGATAGGCGCGCAATCAAACTGCATGAGGAGGGTGAAGAACTGGTATTGAAGCGAAGGTATGACGAGGCCATACAGAAGTTTGAGGCCTCTATTAATAGAAGTAGCAATTTTTTTGAATCTTACATCCGTTGGTCCCAGTTGCTATTGATGAAAGGGGATCCCGACCAGGCCATGGCTGTTGCTGAAAAAGGTGCCGCCCGGGTAAAGGACAACCCAAAGATCAAAGGTGATTTCGGCTGGCTGAAAGCCAACATCCTGATGAGAGTAGGGAAGTTTGAGCAAGCAGTCAATGTGTTTGATGAAAGTGAGCCCTTATTTACAGATCGGTTTAGGACAACTTCTCATTATAAGGAGTTTGTGGAGCAGCTCAATTTTATCAAAAAGCATATCGCTTCGCCTTTGGACATCACCAAAGAGAAGCTTCCCGCTCCCTTAAACGGTTTCAATCTTCAGTACTTTCCCGTGCTGACTGCCGATAGCCGCAAGATCCTCTTCACCAAAAGGGACGGTCTTTCCTTCCATGACAATGAAGATATATTTGTGAGCTACTATGAGGAAGACGGCTGGACGGAGCCGAGCCCTATCTCTACTACGGTGAACACCAACTATAATGAGGGTACCTGCACCATTTCCGCTGACGGCAATATCCTGATCTATACGAGTTGTGACGCTCCGGACTCCTTTGGCAGTTGTGATCTGTACGTGACATATAAAGTAAACGGCAAATGGCAAAGGCCCACCAACATGGGCAAAAATGTGAATTCCCGCCAATGGGACTCCCAACCCTCACTTTCGGCGGATGGGAGTATTTTGTTTTTCTCCAGCAATAGGAGAGGAGGGTACGGGGGGAATGATATCTGGTACTCTGTCCGTCAAATAGACGGCAGCTGGGGAGAGGCCAAAAACCTGGGTGAAGGGGTGAATACTCCGAAAGATGAGGTGAGTCCATTCATTTACTTTAACAATGAATTGTTATTCTTTGCTTCCAATGGCCATCTGGGTTTTGGGGGGATGGATATTTTTATGTCTAGGATGGAAAACGGTGTCTTTAGCGAGCCGGAAAACCTGGGCTACCCCATCAACGATCACCAAGATCAGCTTGCTTTATTCATTACCGCCCAGCGGGATTTTGCCTATTATACTGAGAACTCCTTTAAGGATGGAAGACTTGACGCCTCTTATCTGTATAGGTTTCCTTTCCCGCAGGAAATAGACCTAGGTGAGAAAATTCTTGTCACCGAGGGCAGAGTGCTGGATAGCAAGACTGGAAAACCAATTGATGCAAGGCTATCTTTGGTAAGCTTGTCCAATGACAGTACTATTTATCAGTTCCGCTCAGATGGGGAGTCGGGCAAGTTTATGATGCTGTACCCCAACAAGACCTTCTCAGGCTTATATGTGGAGAAGAAGGGTTTTCTGCCAAAGATCTATAATGTGGAAAAGGACAACCTGATGGACCGTTCTGGAATGGAGATAGAACTTACACCAGTGGCATCGGGCGAACAGTTTCTTTTTGAAAATGTATTTTTTGATTTTGACAAGGCCGACCTCAGGCCGGAATCCAAAAGCTCTATCGGTAGGTTACGGAATTTTCTACAGGAAAATCCTGAAGTCAATATCCTGATAGAAGGCCATACGGATAACGTGGGGAATCCGGGCTACAACCAGCAACTTAGTGAAAAAAGAGCCCTCTCCGTCAAGCAGGAGTTAATTTCGTTGGGGATAGCGGAAGCAAGAATTTCTACCAAGGGGTATGGAGATCAAAATCCTGTAGTGCCCAATGATACTTCCTCAAACCGCTCCAAAAACAGAAGAATCGAAATTGTAGTAGAATAGGTAATTTTTTAGACTTTACACAATAAATCCCGCCAAATACAAGCTTTTCTATTTATGCAATCGGTGTAATAGTACAATTTGGGTAATATGTTTAATTAAATTTATTTGACGTTGTGTTTAAGCAAAATTAAGCAATTTGCTTTGATGAGCGGTAGAACCTGTTAAAATGATTATATAATTTATATATTCTAATTTAATATCTGTAAAGTTATATTTGTAATGATTTTTTAATATTTTTTAATAGATAATAAGGGTATAGTATGAAATACGCTTATTAGTTAAATACAATTTGGATTTAACAGATTTTAACTTTCTTAAAGATTTCTTAAAAAAAAATTTTATTCTGATTATAAGGTTGTATTTCGTTTGATTTTTTTAACAAAGGAAATATGGTTTGATCTTTTGGTAGAATATTCTGATTTTTTCTACAATGGTTATTTTGTTTAGAAGTAAAAATAGTAGCGATATTGATTTAATTTTCCTCAGCTATTGGATTATTATAAGAGATGCGCTAAAATTGGGAATCGTTAAACCAAAAAAAATATTTTATGAGGAAAGTTTTACTTCTAGGACTTGTGCTCTTAATGGCAGCAGCTACGGCTTTTGCACAGGAGCGTCGAGTTACTGGGACAGTGACCTCGGCTGAGGATGGTTATCCCATTCCCGGGGCGTCTGTTGTTGTAAGGGGAACCACCGTCGGTACTGCTACTGACTTGGATGGTAATTTCTCCCTATCGGTACCACAAGGCAACAATGTGCTTGTGGTAAGCTTTATTGGTAATGTTAGCCAAGAAGTAACAATTGGTAACAGAACCAATTTTGAAATCGTAATGCAGCCAGACATTACAAGCTTAAGTGAAGTAATCGTAACTGGTTACGGCACGCAGCAGAAAAGAGAAGTAACAGGTGCTGTATCTTCTGTAAAAGGTGAATTGATCGAAAACCTGCCAATGCAGTCTTTCGACAGAGCCCTTCAAGGTAGAGCTTCTGGTGTTCAGGTAAGATCTGCAAACGGTCTTCCAGGTGGTGCGGTAAACATCCGTATTAGAGGTGTTGGTTCTGTTAACGCAGGTAACGAGCCTCTTTATATTGTGGATGGAGTTCAGATGAACAGTCAGGATAACGCTTCCATGACACAGGCTAACCCGCTTGCGTTCTTGAACCCTAACGATATCGAGTCTATGGAGATCTTGAAAGATGCTGCTTCTGCTGCTATTTACGGTTCTCAGGCTGCTAATGGTGTTGTGATCATCACAACCAAAAAAGGTAAGCAAGGTAAAGCAAGATTCGAATTCAATGCTTTCACGGGTGTGACTCAGCCGATGAAATACCTAGACGTATTGAATGGTCCAGAGTGGTATGAAATGAGAAGAGACTCATTCATTAACAGTGGAGTAGGTAACCCAGAGGCAAATGCCTTGAATAACATGGCTCGTCTTCCAGGCAACTGGCAGTCTCTTTCTAGAGAAGAGTTGGATGCTATCGGACAAGGACTACCTTCTACTGATTGGCAAAGAGAATTGATGGGGCAGGGCCGTCTTCAAAATTATGAGCTTTCTGCCACAGGTGGTGATAAGCAAACTCAATTTTATGTGTCAGGTTCTTACAACTATCAGGAATCTACTTTCCGTCCAGTTGACTTTGAAAGAGGTACATTCCGTGCTAGCTTGAAGCATCAGGCAAATGAGAGACTTAACATTGAGACAAATGTTAACTTAGCAACAGTTAATCAGACTATTCCTTTCTCCGTGGATGGTGCGTTCTTGGGTAATCCTGCCTTCTCAGCGTCTGCAATTCTTCCTCACAACCCAGTGAGAAACGAAGATGGTACCTATAATCAAGCAATTGGTGGTGTATTGGGTCAAAATATTGCCATGGTAAATGAATATAACAGTGGTAACAATAGAACCAATACTTTGGTAGGTAACGTAGTTGCAACTTATAAGCTTGCTGACAACTTGACTTGGAGATCATTGGCGGGTATTAATTATCGTACAATTCAGGGGGAAAGCTATAGAGATCCACGTACTCCTGATGGAGCGGGTGTTCAAGGAAGAGCTTCTCAAATGACTGACTTCAGAACTAATTTCATTACGACCCATACTCTAAACTGGAATAAGACTTACGCTAACGTTCACAACGTATCTGCAATCGGTGGTTTGGAATTCGTAAACGAGTCAAGAGAAGGATTCTCTGGAGCTGGTATCGGCTTCCCAACTTTCCAATTCAGAACAATCCAATCAGCTGCTACTCCTGAGAGTATCACAGGTTTCTGGACAGGTTACAGAAGATTCGGTGGTTTTGGTTCTGTAAACTATGACTACAACAAGAAATATCTATTGACATTGACTGCCCGTTATGACGGTTCTTCCCGATTCGGTGCCAATACTAGATATGGTTTGTTCCCTTCTATCCGAGGTGGATGGTATTTGAAAGAAGAGAATTTCTTGAGAGAAAGCTCTACGGTATCTGATTTGAAAATTAGAGCTTCTTGGGGTAGAACTGGTAACGACCAGATCGGTAACTTCGACGCAAGAGGTCTTTATGGTGGTGCAGGTAACTATGGTGGAGCAGCAGGTATCAGACCTTCTTCTCTAGCTAACTTAAACCTAGGATGGGAAACCAACGAAACCATTAACTTGGGTATTGACTACGGGTTATTCAATAATAGAGTTTCTGGTAGTGTGGATGTGTTTGATAGAAGAACCAAAGACCTTCTTTTGAGCCAGCCAATCCTTTGGACAAACGGATTCGGTTCTATTGCCAACAACGTAGGTGAGCTTCAAAACAGAGGTATCGAGGTTGAAATTTCAACTGTAAATATTGATAGAGGTGGTTTCAGATGGAATACAAGCTTCAACTTCACTTATATCAAAAACGAGATCGTATCTCTTTATGATGATCTAGACTTCATCCAAGGTGCTGGTGTCCTTAACAGACTTGCTGTGGGACAGCCTGTAGGTAACCCTGCATTCCCAGGTCAGTCTGCTCCAGGTGCTCACTTCAGAGAAGAGTATGCTGGTGTAAACCCTGCAACTGGTCGTCCGATGTGGTTGGATGCTAACGGCAACAGAACTTATATGCCAATAGCTGCCGACAGACAATACTTTGGAAGTAACTTGGCTCCTTATTATGGTGGTTTCAACAATACCATTTCATATAAAGGATTTGAATTGACTGCCTTCTTCACTTATGAGTATGGTGCAGTAGTAACAGACGGTCAGTATGGTTTCCTTTACGAAAACGGAACACGTTTGACGATTAATGCTTTAAGAGAGGTTAATGACAGATCATGGAGAGAGCCAGGTCAAATCACAGATGTTCCTAGAAATATTTCTGCGAATGGTGGTAATGAAGTAAGGTCTCTTAGCAGAAATACAGGTACTGCTCAATTGCTTAGCGCTGACTTCGTAAGACTTGCTCAATTGATGGTAGCTTATAACATTCCTACTACTGCAGTAAGAAGACTAGGCTTGAACAGAGCTAGAGTATATGCTCAGGGTGTAAACCTTTGGACTTATGCAGACTATCCAGGTTATGATCCTGAATTCGTAGGTGCTGGTACAGGCCAATTGCCAATGACCAGAAACTTCATCATGGGTGTTCAGCTTGGTTTCTAAAATATTAAAAGAAGATAAATATGAAATTTGTATATAGACTGGCTTTAGCGGCAATGTTAGGAGGTAGCGCAATGATGACTACCGGCTGCGAAGGCATTTTGGATGTAGATCCACGCCAATCTATCGATGCTGATGGAGCACTAAGCTCTCCTCAAGCGATGAATGCGGCGATGAATTCTGTCTATGCTAGATTAAGAGGTGTTACAAATTACGGTCGTGATTTGTTAGCGCTTTCTGATGCATTGGCAGATGTTGGGGTGACTACCAACAATTCTGGGCGATTGATCCAGGAAAATAACAACCAGCCAAGAGCCCACTTTAACTTATGGCAAAATAGCTATTATGCTATTAATGAAGCTAACCTTATTCTTGATGCGTTAGCCCAGGGAGTGGAAGGAGCTACTGCGAATCAAATTTCGGCATGGGAAGGTGAAGCGAAGTTTTTGAGAGCTTTGTATTTCTTTGACCTTGTAAGAGCCTACAGCTACATCCCGACTTATATTTACGAGCCAGGTTTAGTTGATAATGGCGGTATTCCTATGCCACTTGAAGGATCTATCACTTCTGAGGTTGCTCAGAATAGATTCTCTCCAAGAACTCCAGTTAATGAAGTGTACGCACAGATTTATACAGACTTGGAAGATGCAATCAGGCTTCTAAGTGCAGGCGGAAGAGGTCCAACTTACGCCTCTGGAAGTGCAGCCCACGCTTTGCTTTCTAGAGTGGCACTTTATAATGGAGATTATACCAAAGCCATCGCTGAAGCAACTGCTGCGCTGGAATCTCCTGTTGGAACCGTCATGAGCGGGATGGGTTATGTGGATGGCTGGAGATCGGAGCAGAACCCTGAGTCCATGTTTGAAGTAAGATTTCAAATTGCAGCTGAATCAATCGGTGTGAACGAATCTCTTCAGACAACCTACACTACTTTGCTAGATCTTACAGGTAGCAAAAACAGACAAGGTGGATGGGGTGATTTTGTACCTAACGCAACTGTCCGTGGATTCTTCGGTCTTTCTGCAGTTCAAATAGGAGATGATCCTGCTGATAACGATGACTGGGATGTAACCAGAAATGAAGATTACAGAGGTTATCTTTATACAACCGGTAACACGGTAAGAAACGCTGGCCGTCAAATCGAAAGTATCAAATTTGCTTCTAAAAGTGGATTTGCTTACGGTGATAACGTACCAGTAATCAGAAAGTCTGAAATGTTGTTGAACAGAGCTGAGGCTTATTACTTCAATAATAATCCAGGTGCTGCTTTGGCTGATCTTAATGAACTTAAGGCTGCTAGAGGTTTGACTGCTGTGGATTTGAGCGGAGAAGCTCTTTTTGATGAGATCCTTTTGGAAAGGTTCAAGGAGTTTGCTTTCGAAGGTCACAGGTTCTTCGATCTTAAGAGACATGGTAGAGCCATCGACAAGAGAAGCTACTTAGGAGCAAATGCTTTTGTTCCTGCGGATGACTTCAGAATCTTGCCTCCATTCCCTCAAAGAGAAGTGGACATCAACACCAACCTTAACCAAAACAGAGGATATTAATAAATAAGAATATGAAAAAATTAGTTTCTATATTTTCCCTCCTGTTGGTAGTGCTTCTAGGTTCTTGTATAGAGCAGGAATATGCCATCTGGAGAGGGTCAGAGGTAGAATTCCAATATGCGGTGGTTAACGCACCTGCTTCTGGAGTTACTTACCCTAGAATGGCTGTATCCAATACAGTCGGAACAGTGAGTCTACAGGTTAACCTTGTAGCTGAGCAGAGAACAAATGATGAAACCATCACGTATACCGTAGTAAGTGAGGGAACTACCGCAGTAGCTGGTACTCATTACAACGCATCTGGTTCTTTCGTAATCCCTGCTAATTCAAGCTTCGGCGAATTGCAGGTTGAGATCTTGGATACCGGTGCAGGTACTGAGGTAGTTGATCTTCTTTTGGAGCTTGAAGGAAACGCGACTATCGAGGCTAGCGAAAACTACAAGAGAGTTCAGATTAGAATCTCTCAGCCTGCTCCACCGGCTGAATAATCTAAGTATATGTTAAATATAAAGGTCGGCATTCTTTGCCGGCCTTTTTTAAAGTCCTGTTTATGAAAAAGATTCTTTTAGGTTTATTATTGTGTTTAGTAGGTAATTTGAGTTTTGCCCAACTGAGAGTCTACAACGATATGGCCTCAGGTGCTCCGGTAATGAAGGATGCCTTCACAGGCATTAATGGCGACCATTTTTTCCATGATTTTGCCGAAGGCATCATCATCCATAGTAAAAAAGATTCTGCCCAAAACATGCAGGTAAGGCTTAATGCTCACGACCATAGATTAGAATATCTTAAGCAAGGTGAGGTGTTTTCTTATGGAGCAAAAGATATTAGAGGGTTTATTGTAAATGAAAACGGTAGAAATACCTACTACACATCCGAGTATGTCATTCCCCACCTAAAAGACAAAGCCTTTACAAAAGTGCTTGCCGAAGGAGATGAGTACAAGCTTATCGAGTTCAAGCATAAGGTGATAGTAGATGATCCAAATGCAACGTATGGCGCTGCAGCCAAAAAGGCCTTCTCTGATAGGGTATCACACTACATAGTCAAAGATGAGGAGGTAAAACAGCTGAGCAACCGCAACAAGCAATTGAAGGAAGTATTTGGGGATGATTACGATCGGGTAAAGGAAATCCAAAAGAATTCTGGACTCAACCTAAAAGACCCTGACCACCTTCGTGTGGTAGTTAATTTCCTAAATGATGAGAAATGATAAAGGCAATTACAACTAGGTTGTAAACTTGTGTTTTTGCAAGGTTATAAAGGGTATAGAAGTTTTCTATACCTTTTTTTTTTGAGACGGAAGACAGAAGACCGGAGACGGAAGACGGGAGAGACTCTGGTTTTCTTTCCAATATTTTTCTTAACTTCATCTAATAAGCAGTATCCCCAAAACAACCCCCTCCATTCGGAGTTTATTTTGTGATTTCTATCAAACCTACATTTTGTCAGCATGGGAAAAACAATAATTGTTTCAAATAGGCTGCCCATCAGCCTGGATTATAAGGATGGGAAACCCGATTTTAAGACCAGTGCCGGCGGCTTGGCCACAGGGCTGGGATCCATATTTGAAGAGGCGGATAACATTTGGATCGGCTGGCCCGGAAATTATGTGGAGGATCCCGAGCAGCGTGCCGAGATTTTCCTGGAACTTCATGAGCATAAAATGGCCCCCGTATTTCTTACCCAAGAGGATATAGAGGAGTTCTATGAAGGATTCAGCAATGAAACCCTTTGGCCTGCCTTTCACTACTTCACCCAATACATTGCCTATGAGCGCCGCTTCTGGGAAGCATATGTGCGGGTCAATGAAAAGTTTTGTGAGGCCATTTTGAAAAAAGCCGATCCGGATGACACCATCTGGGTGCATGATTATCAATTACTCTTGTTGCCAAAAATGCTGAGGGACAAGCTACCCAATGCTACTATTGCCTTTTTCCAGCATATTCCATTTCCTTCCTACGAGATCATCCGGATGCTTCCTTGGAGAAGGCCCATCCTGGAAGGAATGTGTGGGGCTGACCTGATTGGTTTTCATACCTACGACGACATGCGTCACTTTCTGAGCTCTGTGGGGAGAATCCTCGGGCTTTCCAATGAAAGTGGTTACATTCAAGCAGAAAACAGGCTGATCAACGTGGATGCATTCCCTATGGGCATAGATTACACGAAGTACTCTGAATCAGCTGACAGCGAAACTACCATGGCTGTCGTAGAAAAATTCAAGAAACAGTTGGGAAGCCAAAAATTGCTTTTATCCATTGACAGGCTCGATTATTCCAAAGGGATTCCCCAGCGCCTCAAGGCATTTGATCAGCTATTTAAGCTTTATCCAGAGTATAAGGAAAAGGTTTCTCTTATCATGGTGGTGGTGCCCTCCAGGGACACCGTGAAAGAATACCGTGAACTGAAAGAAGAAATTGACACGCTGGTGGGCCGGATTAACAGTGCCTATAGTACCCTTAACTGGGTGCCAGTTCATTATTTCTATAGGGCCTTTCCGTTTGAGGAGCTCAGTGCCTTCTATAAGATGTCTAATATTGGGTTGGTGACCCCATTAAGGGATGGTATGAACCTGGTCTGCAAGGAATTTGTGGCCAGCAAAACCGACCAGCAGGGGGTGCTTATCCTTTCCGAGATGGCAGGTGCCAGCAAGGAGCTTCAGGATGCCATTTTGGTCAATCCCAATAATATGGACAAAGTGACCGAGGCACTGCACATGGCCTTGAACATGTCGGAAGAAGAACAGAAAACGCGTCTGGTATCCATGCAGGAAACCATCAAACGCTACGATATCCACAAATGGGTAAAAGTGTTTATGGACAGGCTGAAAGTTGTAAAAGATAAGCAGGAGGAGTTTCAGTCCAAAGAAATGGATGAAGAGACTATCCAGGAATTGATCGGATACTTCAAAAGTTCAAAGAAACCTATACTGTTTTTGGATTATGACGGGACTTTGGTTGGGTTTAAAAACAAACCACAAGATGCTTATCCGGATAGCGAATTGAAAGAGATTATAGAAAAGCTCTCAAAAAATGCGCAAGTGGTGATCATCAGCGGCCGGGATAAGGATACTTTGGGCAGGTGGTTTGAGGGACTTGATGTGGACATGATTGCAGAGCATGGCGTTTGGGTGAAAAACCGAAATACGGAGGTAGAGTGGGATGTGTTTTCCGATGTCGATAATTCCTGGAAAGAGGATATCCGAAGCGTGATGGATTATTATGTGCAAAGGACACCAGGTGCCTTTATCGAAGAAAAACATCATTCTTTGGTTTGGCATTACCGCAAAGTGGAAAGTGGCCTGGGCGTATTGAGGATGCGTGAACTTTTCAGTCACCTCAAATACATGGCAAGTGGCCACAATCTACAGGTGCTGGAGGGCAACATGGTGCTTGAAATCAAGCGTCCCGATATCAACAAGGGCCGGGCCGCTATGGCTTTTATGAAGGATAAGGATTATGACTTCATCCTGGCCATTGGCGATGACTGGACTGATGAGGATACTTTCAAAGCAATGCCCAAAAATGCCTACACGATACGCGTGGGGTATAACTATACCAAGGCTAATTATAACATCAAATCATCCAGTCAGGTGAGGGATTTGTTGAAGAGGCTTTTTTAAGGAGACGGAAGAACCCTTTGGGGAAAGAAAAGGGACACAGAGTTCCGCTGAGTTCTAATAGAGTTTCTCAGAGTTCCCTCATCGCGGAGAAATATGAAATGCTTGGAAAGAGTGTTAAGTAGGATTAGTCCGTAACAGGGAATTGTAAACCGCCAGAGGCGCAGCGGGCACAGAGAAAAATTTTCTCTGTGCCCGCTGCGCCTCTGCGGTTATTTATTGTTTGGTAACTACTTTTCGGTCTCCCGTCTCCCGTCTCCCGTCTTTTTCACAAAAAGCTCGGCCTATCAAGCTTGATGCCTATACGGTAGGCAGCGTTCATCAGTCCCACGTGGCTGTAGGCCTGGGGGAAGTTGCCCCATTGGGAACCGCTTTTTTGGTCCACATCCTCGGAGAAGAGTTTGAGGTGGTTGCAATATTTAATTAACGTCTCAAATCCTTCG
This sequence comes from Litoribacter ruber, assembly GCF_018449405.1. Classification (NCBI taxonomy): domain Bacteria; kingdom Pseudomonadati; phylum Bacteroidota; class Cytophagia; order Cytophagales; family Cyclobacteriaceae; genus Litoribacter; species Litoribacter ruber. Next base: position 11,354 of record NZ_JAHCMY010000007.1, on the reverse strand, counting down.
ATGGCTTCGTCCAGCCTATTTACACAAGCCAGGGCCTCGATGTACCAGAAAGCGCAGATCAGGAAGGTGGTCTCAGGCTTGCCGAAGTCGTCCTCATGCTTGTATCGATAAAAGAGGAAGTCCTTTGCCAAAAGCTCTTTTTCCAATTGCTTAAGATGGTTATTAGCCCTTTCTATGTCATTGCCAAAATAACCCATGTTAATCATCTTGAGCGTACTGGCATCCATATGCTTTACACCCACCGCCTGGGCGTAGGCCTTTAGTTCAGGGACATAGCAAGACTCTATTTTTTTGATGGCCCTGTCACGAAGTGATTCAGCTTGCTTTCTCAAACTCACATCCTCCAGTCTGTTGGCAATTTTGATTCCCGCACTTGCCCCGGCCCAGTGGAAGAGAAAGGTATAGCAGTGCTCCTGCTTGAGGTTTCTGAATTCCCACAGCCCAGCATCCGGCTCATCCATGGTCTCATCGATGCGGTCAAGGAGGGTTTTGATCATCGGCCTGGAGTGGCTTTTCTCTGATTCAATAAACCGTTTGTCAGCATAAAGCGGCAGCAAACTAACTAGGACTTGCCCATATAAATCGTTTTGAATGTGGGTGTAAGCCTGATTTCCGAATCTTACAGGCTGGTTTCCTTTATAGCCTTCCAGGTCATGGATGATCTCTGTGAGTTTGGCTTCCCCGGTTACCGAATACAGGGGTTGATACCTGCCGTTGGAGTTGGTAGCCAGGTTTTGGATGTATTCAAAGTATTTTTCAAGCTCCTCAAAGTGGCCGATATTGTTGAAGGCATTTAAGGTATAATAACTGTCCCTAATCCAGCAATAGCGGTAATCCCAGTTTCGGGTACTGCCTGGCGATTCGGGAAGACTCGTGGTGGAGGCAGCAATAATAGCCCCCGTGTCCTCAAACTGATGGATTTTAAGAATCAACAAGGAGCGAAGGACGTAGTCTTGGTGAAAATTTGTGATGCTGGTAGATTTCAGCCATTCCCTCCAATAGGCGGTGGTGGACTGGAGAAAATCTTCAGCGGTAACCTCAATTGGGGCTTCCAAGGGTCTTCCATAGGTAAAAACCAGATAGATTGGACGCTGGAGCATGAAGCTTTTTTCCTCAACCACATAATTGAGAGAGGCATTGGTGGTCAGCCTGATCTCCTGTTCCACGCCCATATAGCGGATATGGTTGCTCCCGAGGGTGGGAACGAGTTTCTTTTTTCCGTGTTCGGCCCTGGGCTGACATTTGATTTTTACTTTTGGTTCGCCTCTTACCCTTTCCACTTTTCTTACTACCATCAGGGGTTTGTAGTAGCGTCCATAGTTTCTGAATCGCGGAGCAAAGTCAGTCACCTTATAGGCATGTTCACCGTTGTATGAAATGGTTGTTTCTAATATATTGGTATTTTCTCGGTATCGTTGTTCGGAAGAGTATTCTTCCGATTCGGGAAGGATGCTGAATTCGCCACCTTTTTCCTTATCCAGCATGGAGCCGAATACAAAATCGCTATCAAATCGGGGAAAGCATAGCCAGCTGATATTGGTGTTTTTTTCGATATGGGCTAAATAGGCGCAGTTTCCGATCAGGCCACTGCCATAGGTGTGTTTGTCCATAAAACTAGTCTTAAATAGGTTTTAGGTTCGAGCAAATTTTGGGCATGGTTCTTAATCTGGGTGAAAATAGAATGTAGTACCACACTTTAATAATCAAAATCAAGGGTATGTGTTCAAAAAACAAACCATTTTTGATGTGAGGGGTGTGAAGTAAGCAGTTATTGAGAAGCCGAAGAGGTGCAGTGGGCACAAGATTTAATTTTCACCGCAAAGGTCGCTGAGGGACGCAAAGATGGAGTTAAAAGTGATAGGTACACTTTACGATAGCAATGGGCTTCAGTCTTTCATTTACCAATTATTCCAAGGCTATATAATAATTTAGAAGTTATGGCTATATTTACTAAGTTTCGGGACTATTTGGAATAAAATCCCGGGAATACTATTCAAACTAATACAGTATAACTATGAAAAAATCTAACATTCTGTTTATTGCCTTAATGCTCTTGGGCTCCAGCCTTGTAGTAAGTTGCGGGGAGAGAAGCAATGAGACCGAAAGGGATGGTGAAGAGGAGATTGTGGAAGATAGAAGGGAAGAAAGAGCCAGTCCATTGAGAACGGCCGAGGGTACGGTGAACAACCGGGAGATCCGCGTGCAATATGGTGCTCCGTCTGTGAAAAACAGAACGATCTGGGGAGATATCGCCCCGTATGATGAGGTGTGGCGTACGGGTGCCAACGAAGCCACGCATGTTGAATTCAAAGAAGAGGTTCAAGTGGAGGGTAAAAGCCTTCCAGCTGGCAAGTATTCTATTTTTACCATCCCTAAGCAACAGGGCCCATGGACAGTGATTTTTAATTCTGAATGGGATTTGGAGCACGGCCACTTCCAGTATAAGGAAGAAAATGACGTGTTGCGGGTACAGGTAAGTCCCCAGTGGGAGGATGACTCCCAGGAGCAGCTTGTCATCAAGGTAGAGGAACCGGGAATTGTCATCAGATGGGAAAAGCTGAGACTTCCAATCAAGGTAAGTTAAACCAAAGAGGCTTCGGCCTCTTTTTTCATTTTTGCACGCTCCTTATTGAAATTATCATTTAATACCTTAAATTGGTTCCTGCATCCAATATAGGATGAAAAATGGTCACGAAGGTCACAAAGTTTTAATGAGGTAGCACAAAGTGGACCGAAAAAAAGGACTTCTTTGAAACAAAAACAGGTAAAATAAGGCGTGAAGACATCGGTCATCCGACATCCGACATCGGACATCAGTCTTCCGACATCCGTCACCCAAACATCGTAAACACTATTTAATGAAATACATAGCTTTTTTAATTTCACTGATCATCACCCTGGTTTTGGCCGTGGCTTTGGCCATCAGTATCGGGCAGACACCGCCCCTGGGCAGACTTTTAGATCCCTACCACGGAGTGTGGCAGAATACTTATTCCGAGGATTATAGCAAAGACAATGAATTTAAAATTGCCGGGCTTTCTGCCCAAGTAGAGATAAAGTACGATACCAATCTAATCCCGCACATTTTTGCCCAAAATGAAGAGGACCTCTTCAGGGCTCAAGGTTTTGTAACGGCCCAGCATCGCCTTTGGCAAATGGAGTTTCAGACCATGGCTGCTGCAGGAAGGGTATCTGAAATTGTGGGCAGTGCAGCCCTGGATTTTGACAGGATGCAGCGGAGAAAAGGGCTGGGCTTTGGTGCCGAGGAAGGCCTGCAATACATCAGGGAAACTGATCCTGAAACTTTCAGCCTAATGGAAGCCTATGCTGATGGGGTAAATCAATACATCAATAGCCTTTCTTATCGAAATTTGCCTGTTGAGTACAAGATCCTCAATTATAGACCCGAGCCTTGGACTGTCTACAAAACTGCCTTATTTCTTAAATATATGGCGGATATGCTGGTGGGAGATAAGGATTTGGAATACACCAACCTACGCAAGCTCATAGGAGAAGAGCTGATGGCAGAACTTTATCCTGACTTTCCGGAGGATAATGACCCGGTAATCGAGCCTAATCGAAGATGGGATTTTACACCTATGCCAATAAATAGACCGGACAATATAATATACCCCGATGAAGAAATCTTGATTGACCCCATGCCAGCGCCTGAAGAGGGCGTGGGATCCAACAATTGGGCTGTGGCCGGATCAAAAACCCAAAACGGACATCCGATCCTTGCCAATGATCCCCACCTAAATCTAAATTTGCCATCTTTATGGTATATCATTCAATTGTCCACGCCGGAGTATTCGGTGAAGGGCGCCTCTCTGCCAGGTGCCTTGGGGGTGATTTCAGGATTTAATGAAAATATTGCCTGGGGTGTGACCAACGCCACCCGGGATGTAAGAGATTGGTATAGTATAAATTTCAGAAATGAGGACCGTACCGAATACCTATATAACGATCAATGGATCAACAGCAGCCTCCGGTTGGAAGAAATCAAGATCAAAGGGGAATCATCTTTTATTGACTCGGTGGTGTATACGCATTACGGTCCTGTGGTGTACGATCCAAGCTTCCGCGGAGAGAGCCAGCTGAAAAACTTCGCACTCAAATGGACAGCCCACTTGGGTTCCAACGAGCAAAGCACCTTCTTAAACCTCAATAGAGCCAAAAACCACGAGGATTATTTAGCCGCTTTGGAGACATTTGTTGCTCCGGCACAAAACTTTGTATTTGCCAGCAAAACGGGTGACATCGCGCTGAAAGTTCAGGGTAGCTTCCCTTTGAAATGGGATCAGCAAGGAAAGTATCTTATGGACGGGAGTGACCCTATTTATGAGTGGCATGACTTTATTCCATCCGAACAAAACCCAGCCACCAAAAACCCTTCACGTGGATTTGTGAGCTCGGCCAACCAACATTCGGTAGATCCTTCCTACCCTTACTTTGTATTTGATGACAGCTTCGAACATTTCCGAAACCGCAGGCTCAACAGCAGGCTGTCAGAGATGTCCAAGATCACGGTGGAGGATATGATGGATCTTCAATTTGACAATTTCTATTTGCACGCCTCAGAGGCTTTACCGTTGATGTTGGACTATTTGCTGGAAGATACCTTGATTTTGGAAGATGGCAATGTGCGGAGGATTGTGCAGGATTTGCAGAGTTGGAGTTTTCACACCCATCCTGAATTGACTGCGCCACCTATTTTTGAAATGTGGTGGAAGAATCTGGAAGAGAAAGTATGGGGCAAGTGGAGAAAGCCACAGGTGCCGATCGTAATTCCCAATAAATACCAAACCACTAAGTTACTGACAAACTCCCCTGACCACGAGGTTTTCGACAAACCCAATTCTGCAGTAGTGGAGACCGCCCGTGAACTGGTCAGGGAGAGTTTTGAGGCCATGTTGCAGGATTATGAAGAGTGGAAGTCCAGAGAGGATGAGCTCACTTGGGGCAATTACAAGCGGACGACCATCCAGCACTTGGTGCCTAACTTCAGGTCCTTTAGTGTGGAGAATGTGAGCACCGGAGGAGGCCGAGGCATACTCAATGCCACGAGTGAGCGCCACGGGGCATCTTGGAGGATGGTGGTGGAAATGGGTGAGCAGCCCAATGCTTTTGGGATCTATCCCGGAGGTCAATCGGGGAATCCTGGCAGCCGGTATTACACCAACTTGATAGGCAAATGGGCTAGGGGTGAGTACCTGGATGTTTCCCTTCGTCCTCAAAGCGAAGAACGGGATCTTTTATACACAGTAACTTTGAAGCAGAACTGATGTGAATGAGGCCACAAAGGCGCGAGGGCGCAAAGGAATGGCTAAGAAATTTATAATTTTGATTTAGAACTGATGAAATTTTTATTACTCTTTGTATTTTCAGTAGTGCTAGCGCTGATTTTGGGTCCATTTCTGCCATTTTATGGGTTGATGATTGCTATTGCCTTAATGGCAGCCCTAGTAGGAGGGAAGAGGATTGTGGCATTTGCCGCTAGTGGCTTGGGCGTTGGTTTGGTTTGGATTGCGGTGCCCATGTGGGTAACCCTGCAGACCGAGTCCGAACTTCCAGCCAAAATAGGCCAGATAATGGGACTTGAGAACCCAATTATTTTGGTTTTGGCTACCGGTCTGCTTGGTTTTTTGATAGCAGGATTTAGCGCTTTGACCGGGAACAGCTTCCGGAAGATCTTTGAGCAAACCGGTTCACCATATTATCGTTAAAAATCCGCCTATCTTTCTACATTAAAAATGGGCAAAAGGAATAGATAAATTCTTTTTACTAAATTTGCACCTTCAATTAGAAGGAGTATGATTTACGTTTGTAGGAAGGAACATTTCAATGCAGCTCACAAGCTGTGGAACCCCAATTGGAGCGAGCAGAAAAACAAGGAAGTTTTTGGACCTTGCGCCAACATCAATTGGCATGGACATAACTTTGAGTTGATCGTGACGGTGAAGGGCAAACCCGATGCCGATACCGGATTTGTGGTTGACCTAAAGCAACTCAGCAATGTGATCCGAGAACATGTCATCGATAAGGTGGACCACAAAAACCTCAACATGGATGTGGATTTCATGGCCGGCAAGATGGCCAGCTGCGAAAACCTCATCATGGAATTCTGGAAAATCCTCGAACCCAAAGTCCACCAAATTACCCCGCATGGGGGGTTGTATAAGTTGACGTTGTATGAAACGCCGAGGAATTTTGTGGAGTATTTCGGTGAGTAAGTTTTGAAAAAAAAATAACCGCAGAGGCGCAGAGGGGGATGAAATATTTAACCGCAAAGATTTTTAAGTTTCGCAAAGTTTTTATTCTGAGGGTCTATTTTTTATAGCGGTAAAATTGTAAATTGATTTATCATTTTTTTGATTTTTTTTAATTTAATATGGATTCATTCATGGATGAAAACCTCCTCTCAAATAAGATTATAGGACTGGCTATTGAAGTACATAAATCTTTAGGGCCAGGTTTGCTGAGAGCACCTATCAAGAATGCCTTTTTTATAAAATAACTCAAGCTGGGTTTAAAGTTGAAAAAGAAAAAAACTATGCCTGTCATTTTTGAGGGCATAAAAATTGACTGCGGATATAGGATTGATCTACTAATTGAAGATAAACTTATATTGGAACTGAAAAGTATTAAAGCCTTTGAGGAAATTCATCTGGCGCAGGTGTTAACATATTTAAAATTAAGTAACTTGAAACTTGGACTGCTAATCAATTTTAATGTGCCCTGGCTCAAGGACGGAATCAAAAGAGTTGCAAATGGAATGTGAGGTGTCTCCTTTAACAATATGGCTTTGCGCTACTTCTTATCTTTGCGGTTTATTATTGATTCATTAAGTAAATAATTAATTGTGGTTTTGAGGTATTATTTAATTGCCGGGGAACGGTCGGGGGATTTGCACGCGGCAAATTTGATCCACGAAATAAAAAAACTTGATCCGGCCTCTGAGTTCAGGGGTATGGCAGGGGATTATGCTGCCCGGGAGGGAGTGGAGTTAAGTGCGCATTATAAAGAAATGGCTCTGATGGGCTTTGTGGAAGTGGTGCTGGGATTCCGGAAAGTTTTCAAATACCTCAATCTGATCAAAAAAGACCTCCTCGAGTTCAAGCCTGATGCTTTGATATTGGTGGACTTTGGTGGGTTCAACATGCGGATTGCAAAATTTGCCAAGGAGAACAACATACTTGTACATTACTATATTCCTCCTAAAGTGTGGGCCTGGAATCAAAAAAGGGCACTGAAGCTTAAGAAATATACAGATCGAATCTATACCATACTGCCTTTTGAGCAGGAGTTTTTCAGCAAATTTGATATGAGTGTGCATTATGTGGGAAACCCGCTTTTTGATGAAATCAAGAAGTTTAAACCCCATGACTTTTTTCACCAGAAAAACCAGCTCAACTATCAGCCCATCATAGCCTTGCTGCCCGGCAGCCGTAAGCAGGAAGTGACAAATATGCTTTCCACCATGATGGGCGTGATCCCCAAGTTTCCCAATGCCCAATTTGTGATCGCAGGGGTGAAAAATCTAGATGGTGGGGTTTACCAACCGGCCTTGGATTTAGGAGTCAAAATAGTTTTTGACCAAACCTACGACCTGCTGCATCACGCCACCGCCGCAGTGGTCACTTCCGGAACAGCAACCCTGGAAACGGCGCTCTTCCGCGTGCCTCAAGTAGTGGTGTATAAAACCAGCAACATTAGCTACGCCATAGCCAAAAGGCTCATTAAAGTCCCATATATTTCATTGGTAAACCTTATAGCTGAAAAAGAAGTTGTAAAGGAGCTGATCCAGGGCGATATGAATGTTGACCAGGTGAGTAATGAACTGAATGCCATATTGGCATCGATTCCGAGAAAAGCGGAGATTTTGGACGGGTATACGCTAGTGAAGGATCGAATAGGAGGGAGAAATGCCTCTGAAGAAACTGCCAGACTAATTCTCTCAAAATAACCTATTAACCTCAATCCATAAACTATTCCCCCGTGCCTCCCCCGTATCAGTTACGGATCACCTACGGATCACCTACGGATCACTTACGGATCAGTTACGGATATTTCCGAAAATTGACTAGAAAATGGGCCGTAGGAGCTCGGAAACATCGAAAACGCTGGAATTCCGATGGGGCTTTCCGTAACTTTTCTTGGAATAGTTATATTTTTTTTTAAGCCTATTGAGAAAAATAGAGATCATGTTAAATGATTAGGTTGAATTAGTTATTATTTGTTTTGTTTTTAAAAAGAAAGTAATAAATTGATACCGTTATTTTAGTTGGTTTCGATTGCTTACTTGTTGTTTAATGAAACAAAAATTACTTTTCCTTCTATTTGTTTTAATTTTTCCAAAGCTCCTTTCTGCCCAAAAAATTGATCAAGATCGAATTTCAGGGACATTTTTCGGGTATTCCTTTGACAGGTTTGTGGATAAAATTGAAAGAGAAACCTCCTATGTTTTTTATTATGACCAAGAGCAGCTAGCCCAAATCAAGGTGAGTCTGGTAGCTGATGAGCACACTGTAGAGCAGTTGCTTAGAAGTGTTTTTCAGGATACTGACTTCAAATTTGCCATTGATTCCCAAAAAAGAATTTTCATCACCCAAGGTAAAGCCATGCGGGTGAGATTTCCTGCCTTGGCAGTTTCCAAAGATACCTTGAGTCCTGTCGCCGATACCTTAAGCCCAAGAGCTGAAGAGGTGGATAGCAGGGGTGATTATGCTGAAAACAGGATATGGACAGTAGGACAACGGGCCTCAGGAGCGGGGGATGTGAAGATTGAAGGTAGAGTTTTGCTGGAAGGAAAAAATGAAGCAGTTCAGGGTATGAGTGTGGTGGAGCCGGTGACTGGCAAGGTGACCATGACGGATGAAAATGGCTATTACACCCTGGCTCTACCGCGTGGATTACAGCATATCCGGTTGCAAAGGTTTGGACTTCCTGTAGTCCAAAGGCATGTAAATATTCTAGGACCCGGGACTTTAAACATTTATCTGGAGGAAGATTACCTGTCACTAGGTGAGGTAGTGGTCACGTCCGAGCAACCCAAAAACATCAGCCAGGTAAATATGGGTTCAGTCGAACTTGATATAAATACCATCAAAAAGCTTCCCGCAGTATTAGGTGAAGTAGATGTAATCCGAGCAATTCTGTCCACGCCAGGTGTGAAAACAGTAGGAGAGGCCAGTGTGGGGTTCAATGTTCGGGGTGGAGCTGCAGATCAAAACCTGATTATGTACAATGACGCCACCATCTTTAACCCAGCACATATGTTCGGGATTTTCTCGGCTTTTAATTCTGATTTGGTGGAAGGTGTGGAGCTGTATAAGGCCGGAGCCCCCATGGAATATGGCGGCCGTCTATCTTCGGTGCTCGAAGTGAAAGGCAAGTATGGAAACCAAGAGAAAATTCAGGGTAGTGGGGGGATTGGGTTGCTGACTAGCCGTTTTTCTATTGATGGGCCTGTTTCATCCAAAACGACTTTTGCCGCGGGCATCAGGGCCACATATTCTGACTGGCTGTTGGGCTTCTTGGAGGAAGGATCGGGATTCAATAATGGTCGGGCTTCTTTTTATGACGCCAACTTAAGTATTCAGCATGAGATAGATTCGAAAAATTCTCTTCGCCTAAATGCCTACCAAAGTGGAGACAGCTTTAGGTTTGAGAGGGATACTACATTTTCATACAGCAACCAGAATTTTAATGTAGGCTGGACCCACAGATTTAATGAGGACTTTACAGGAGACTTTGTGATTGGTCAGGACCTGTACTCATTTGGTATTGAAAGTAACTTAATGCCTGAAAACGCATTTGATTTTGGGTTTAACTTAGGACAAATTCACGCTAAGGGGAAATTTGATTATAGGCTTTCCGACTCCCACCAATTTACTTTCGGAATAGGGGCAGTACATTTTGACTTGGAACCGGGATTTATCAGGCCTGGCACAGAGGAATCCACCATTGCCAGATCGGATGTGAGCAGAGAAAGAGCGTTGGAAACAGCCTTATTCTTTGGAGATAAGTGGGAGGTCAACAATAGGCTTTCAGTTGACTTGGGGGTTAGGTATGTTATGTATCAGTTTTTGGGGCCCACTACTGTAAACTTATATCCAGAGGGAGTCCTCAAAACCGCGGAAACCCAGACAGGTACCGAGGTTTTTGAAGGAGGGCAGATTGCCCAAAATTACCATGGTCCTGAATTCAGGGTTTTCGGTAGGTACATTTTGAATAATTCCACTTCCTTAAAAGCAGGATTTAATAATTCGCGTCAGCATCTCCATATGGTGACCAACACTGCCGCCATTTCTCCCACCGATACTTGGAAGTTAAGTGATCCCCATCTCAGGCCTCAATTGGGACAGCAGGTGACTTTGGGGCTTTTCAAAAATCTTAAGAAAAACACGCTGGAAGTATCCACGGAAGTATATTACCGAACCATGGAAAATTTGCTTGATTACCGAAGCGGAGCAAGCCTGATTTTGAATGACAACATAGAGCGGGACGTGATCCGATCAGAAGGGAAAGCTTATGGGATGGAATTTATGATAAAAAAGGATGTGGGTAGGCTGAATGGCTGGTTGAGCTATACGTATTCACGATCATTGATTCGTTCGGCTCCAGATGAGATTGGCCAGAAAATCAATAATGGAAATTGGTACGCAAATAATTTTGATCAGCCCCATGATGCGCTTTTGTTTTTAACTTATGAATTGACCAAGAGAGTTTCACCGTCTATAAATGCAAACTACAGCACTGGAAGGCCCATTACCTTACCAATAGCCAAGTTCAGCTACCAAGGGGCGGAAAGGATTTTCTTCTCAGACAGGAATGCCCACCGCATACCCGATTATTTCCGAGTAGATTTTTCGGTGAATATCGAAGGAAATCATAAAAGTAAAAAGCTGGCCCATTCTTCCTGGTCATTGGGGATTTACAATGTGTTGGGAAGAAGTAATCCTTACTCAGCTTATTTTGTCCCGGTAAACAGTGTATTGCAAGGCTATCAGCTATCCATTTTTGCACAGCCTATTCCATTTGTGACATATAATTTTAAGTTTTAAAAACATGAATAGACTGGTCTCTAGAATTTTTGTATCCAAGTATCTATCAATAATAGTTCTTCTTCTGGCTTCTTGCCGGGAGTTTTATGAACCTGAGATAATCACCCAGGATTTTGGGTTTTTAGTTGCCGAAGGATATGTGGAATTGGAAGGGAAGTCGACCTTGAAGTTGGGCAGGACGGTAACCGTGTATTCAGAGCAGTCCATTAATCCAATCAATAATGCCACCGTATTTCTTACTGGGTCGGAATCAGGAAGCTGGCAATTTGCTTTGGAGGAGGATGGAAC
>NZ_JAHCMY010000006.1:0-229935 GCF_018449405.1 Litoribacter ruber | reverse complement strand
AGACATATCAAATATCAAAGTACCAGATACCAAGTACCAAGTACGAAGATAAATGGACTTAAAAATATTGGTCCCAAGCGGACACTGTCACCATGCATGTGGTACAGCAAAACCTTGGGCGGCCCAGCGCAGGGGCCCCACCTCTTCCCATCCCGAACAGAGAAGTTAAGCCCTGCAGCGCCGATGGTACTGGAGTCACATCCGGGAGAGTAGGTCGCCGCCTTCCTTTATTAAGCAAAAGCCTTCAGAGAGATCTGGAGGCTTTTTTGCGTTTATCCGCCACACTTCTTCCCATCCCGATCCGCCGCAGCGGATAAGCTCCGCCACAGAGGGACAGGTCTGCAGCGCCGAGTAGTTTTAAGTCACATTTGGGGAGAGTAGCCCCGATGGCTATACCTGGGGTCTTTCTTTATTACAAGAACCTTTCGGGTAATCTGAAGGCCTTTCTGAGGATTAAGGGACATTAAGTGGAATACTAAGGGAATAACCACATGCTGAACCCTAACTAAGGGTTTTTTCAAGAAAATTTTGTTTCTTTGCAGTTAAGCCCAAATATAAAAGAGATGTCAAAATTTGATCATATAAGACCATATTATGATACTGAAGTAAATGCAGCGCTTCATGAATTCGCCCATGATCCCATGATGAAAGCGATCATGAATTTTACTTTTCCAGGCATGGAGGATCAGGAGTGGGTTGATAGATTGAAAAGAACTCACTCTATCCGTGATTTTCAGATCAATTTCATTTACCCGGCTTTAAATATGGTCCTTGAGAAAAGCTCCCAGGGTCTAACTACTTCCGGTTTTGACAAATTAGATGGGCATACTGCATATTTGTTCATTTCCAATCATAGAGACATCATCCTGGATACCTCACTTCTTAATTATAGCTTGTATAATCATAATATGATGATGACCACATCGGCTATAGGGGATAACTTGGTCAAGAAACCGTTCTTGATGGCCATGTCTAGGCTGACTCGGAATTTCATAGTGCAGAGAGGCTTGCCGGCAAGAGAGTTATTACTAAGCTCCAAACTGCTGTCTGAGTACATCAATAATTCCCTTTTCCATGAAAATAGATCCGTGTGGATGGCTCAGCGAGAAGGGCGGACTAAAGATGGCAATGATGCAACTCACAAGGGGGTGTTAAAGATGCTTGGCATGGCTAGGGGGGATATGAGTGAAATGGAATACTTCAAGAAAATGAAGATTGTTCCTGTTTCAATCTCTTATGAATATGATCCAACTGACGCCTTAAAAATGCCAGAGCTGTTGGCAAGGTCAAGAGCCGAAAAGTATGTCAAGGAAAAGAATGAGGATTTCATTAATGTCTTGACCGGCATTATGGGGCAAAAGAAAAGAATTCATTTTCATACAGGGGATGTTCTCCAGGATGAAATTGATGAAATCATTGAACAGCATGCTAGTCCCAATAAGCAAATACAAGCTTTATGTGACGCGATTGATGCTTCAATAATTTCAAATTATAAACTTTGGCCAACAAATTACATTGCTCATGACCTGCTTCATGAGTCAGATCAATTTGCCGATAATTACACAGCAGATGAAAAAAAGGAGTTTGTGGAAAGAATGACAAAAGGGATTAAGGTGGATAATCCCGAAATTGTTAGGAACTTCTTGTCCATGTATGCCAATCCTGTAATCAATAAAATGGCGCCACTCGTACATAAGGAATAAGGCCTCCAGCCTTATTCTTTTTCTTTCTGCAACACTTTTTTCGCATAAGGGCAATTTGATTCAATTCCAATATTTTTCTCTTCAGATAACTCTTTGGTTTTAAAAACTAGAGTTTTGGCTAATTCACCGCCTCTTTTTTCGGGACTGACTTCGGTATGATTGATAGTCAATTTTGATGATTGAAGGGAGAATTCAATCCTTCCCACTTCTTTTTCTTGTTCTACAGCTACAATGGAACTGTTTGATTGATCAAGATTTCTTTTGAATGTTATAGCTTCCATAATTCTATTTTCTTAAAAGTAAACCGAACCAATGTCCAAAAGTTATAGGAATATGTCTAAGAATCTGCTTCCATTTTTCGGAGAGGTGTATTACTACCCGAGCATTTTTACTCCTGAGGAAAGTAAGAAATATTTTTCTCTATTAAGAGAGCATGTTAAGTGGGAGCACCGGGCGATTCAATTGTTTGGAAAAAAAGTGATGCAGCCAAGGTTAACCGCGCTGTATGGCAATTCTGTTGTTCCTTATAAATACTCCGGATTGGAACTACAACCTCTACCCATGACCAAAGAGCTACTTGAAATCCAGGAAAGGATAGCAAGCCAAGTGCAATCTTCATTTACACACGTGTTGCTTAATTATTATAGAGATGGAAATGATAGCATGGGCTGGCACAGGGATAATGAAAAATCTTTAGGCTTAGACCCGGCCATCGCTTCTGTTAGTTTTGGTGCAGCGAGAAAGTTCCTGTTAAGAAGGTATGAAAATAAGCAAGAAAAAGTAGAAGTTCTGCTAGAGGATGGTAGTTTGGTCTTAATGAAAGGTTCTACTCAAACTTATTGGGAACATTCCCTGCCCAAGAGTACAAGAATTGCTGAAGGGAGAATCAATTTGACTTTTAGGAGTTTAACTGCTTGATATTCAGTAATTTTATTTGTCTTTTGGTTCTCTAAATAACAAATTTTTTGTAAATTTACAGTCTTTCTTAACGGGTGAATTGTTCTTCATGCAAGAACCAAAATATTATTCGGGTTTAATAATTAGTAATATCGCCCAGCCCTTCCCGCCAAAGGTCCTTTCCTATAAAGGTTTTTAAACATACTATTTCAATTTAACCTACTTTAAATTTTATTATGCAAGCCAAAAAAATAAGCATTTGGCTAAAGCTATCCATGATAGCCATGGCCTTGTTAGTGATGGGGTGCATGCCCGATCAATTGGAAGATGTGGATCTGGTGAATAATCCAGAGGTTATGTTTGTAGAGGAGTTGAGTGAAGAAAACTTAAGAGTAAATCCTGCAGCCCAAAATCAATTGGAAGCTGTTGTGAGAAAAGCTACGGCAAAGTATCAACGTGTGGAAGTGGCAGTAGCCGATGGTTATGAATTAGCTTCGCCATGTGTGGCAACCGCTGCCGGAGGAATGGGATTCCATTATGTAAATTTTGCACTGATGGATGGTATTCTTGATCCTTCCAAACCAGAAGCGTTGGTTTATGAGCCCTTACCTAATGGCCGCTTGAAGTTGGGAGCTATAGAATATATCGTGGTGGATAGTCTTTTAGACGTCAGAGGTGTAGCTCCAATGTTTGGTCGTGTACCCATGGATAATCATCTTCAAGGTGCCCCATTAGGTTTCCCCCATTTTCAGTTACACGTCTGGGTTTGGACACATAATCCAGCAGGAGTGTATACTCCATTTAATCCAAAAGTTAGGTGTTTTTGATCTGGTTTTCTTATGCAAATTGAGGCTGTTTCTTTAATAGAGACGGCCTTTTTTAATCCCTCTAAAATTGATGTCTCAGTTGTTAAATAATTTTTGCATGCTGTTTGCTTAATACGATAGTGTATCGTATTTTTATATAAATATCTAAAAACATGAAGGTTACAGCCATAATACCAGATGAGATGATTGAAGAGGCTATGAGGCTGTCCCAAGCTGGGACTATCACAGAGGCCCTCAAGACAGCGTTGCAGGAATATATTTCCATGCAAAAATTAAAGGAGCTGAGCAGTTCGGTCCTAAACGAGCCTTTGGAATTTAATTACTCGGCCAAGGGCTTGCGTAAAAAGAACAGGGAATGAGAGGGGTTGTCTTTGATACTTCGATATGGATAGAGTATTTTAAAGCCAACCCCAATTATTTCCCAGTCTGCCAAACTTTGCTTGAGCAAGGAAGTGTGTATGCAATGGATATAATTTTTGCAGAACTGCAGCAAGGTGCCAGAGGTAGACGTGAATTAAGCATTATTGAAGGGTATTTTGAAAGTCTTCCCAGATTACACAATGGCGGGATTATTTATGAAGCCGGTGTTTTTTCCCAGCAGGAAAAGCTAATCTCCAAAGGAGTAGGTTTAATTGATTCCATAATCATCTATGGAGTCATGAAACATCAACTGCAACTGTGGACCTTGGACAAGAAAATAATAAGCTTTTTAGATAGTGATTACCTTTATTCCCCTTAAACAAAAGCCCATCAATCTTCAGCATTCCAGTAAGCCATCCTTTCGCAGCGGCTCACTTCAATGGTGTAAAAGCTGAACTCTTCCGTTACTTTTCCCCGAATCAAATATATTCCCCTTCCCTTGAAGGGATGTTTTTTTACCACGGGAGGGAAGTGTACGGTATCTACCCAGTCTCCAGATCGATCTACAAATGTTCCAAAATTCATGATGTCCCCCTTTACAGTACGGGTGTACTTGATGGTGACCAGGTACCCGATGACCTGAACTTCCTTTCCCAAGAACTTTTTGAGTTTCTTGGCGGAAATACTGGGAACACTTTGGTCTTTCACCAAAAGGAATGGGGAGTCCAGCGGGAATTCCAGAATGTCAATCTGGTCAATAATTTCCTGGCGGGGATCATTGGCTTCCAGCTGAGGGACTTGGGCTTTGCGAAGGCCCTGTTTTTGAAAAAGACCCCCGGCCGGAACTACCTTCCGTTGTTGGTTGAATATAAAATGAGCTTCCCATAAGCACTCCTGCTTGGTCTTTTGCGTAAACCTGAAGCATCCGATACGGATAAGGATAAGCAACTGCTCAAGGCTAATCTCCACCCTGGCGATGAAATCCTCCAAGCCCGCAAAAGGACCGTGTTGGGAACGCTCCCGCAGCAAGCGTTCTGAGGTGGCGGTTTCTAGATTTTTGAGATGGATAAAACCCAGATAGACCACCCGGCCCTTGATATTGGTCAGGTAATCGCTTTCATTGATGTGTGGAGCCTCTATTTGGGCGCCGTTCATGCGGAGTTCATGGATGTAAAATTCGGTATGGTAAAAGCCCCCGAAATTGTTGACCACCGCCACCATGAATTCCAATGGAAAGTGCACTTTGAGAAAAAGGCTCTGATAGCTTTCTACCGCAAAGGAAGCCGAATGGCCTTTGGCAAAAGAGTAGCCGGCAAAGCTCTCAATCTGGTGCCATACCTCTTTGGTGACATTGGGGTCCCTGCCCAGTTGCTGGCAGTTAATGAAAAATTGAGATTTCACCCGTTGAAATTCATCTTTGGAGCGGGATTTTCCGCTCATGCCTCTGCGGAGAATGTCGGCTTCACTCAGGCTGAGTTTGGCAAAATAATGGGCCACCTTGATGACATCCTCTTGATAAACCATGATCCCATAAGTTTCGGGCATGATGTCATAGAGTACCGGATGGGCCACCTTGCGGCGGGCCGGATTGACATGCCGGAGGATGTATTCACGCATCATGCCCGAGCGGGCCACCCCTGGGCGGATGATGGAGCTTGCCGCCACCAGCTCTAAGTATTCGTCGGCTTTCATTTTGGCCAAAAGCATTCGCATGGCAGGGGACTCGACATAAAAAGCCCCGATGGTTTTGCCTTCCCGAAGGTGCATCTTGATTTTGGGGTCCTGTTTGAATTCGCTGACTTGATGGATATCCACTTTTACCCCCTGGTTTTGCTCAATAATCTCTACGGCAGTTTTGATGTGGCCCAAGCCGCGTTGGCTGAGGATGTCAAACTTGTGCAAGCCAATATCTTCGGCCACGTGCATGTCAAAGTGGGAAATGGGAAAGCCTTTTGGGGGCAATTCGGTGGCTGTATAATAATGGATAGGCTTATGGGCGATCAAAATTCCCCCTGCATGGATGCTTAGGTGCGATGGGAAGTTTTTCAATACCTGACTGTATTTGATAATCAGGCGGCCAAACTGGTCCGGCTGGTAGCCAGGTTTGTCGGCATGATAGATCAATGATTCGATTTCGGTTTTGGGCAAGCCAAATACCTTCCCCAGTTCCCGGAATACGGAATTGTATTGGAAGGTGGTGTGGGTGGCGAGCAGACATACGTGCTCCTGCTCAGGAGTGTTGTATTTCTTGAAAACATAATCAATGATGTCATCCCGATCTTTCCATGAGAAATCTATATCGAAATCCGGGGGATTTTCGCGATACAAATTGATGAAGCGCTCAAAGTACAGGTCGAGCTCAATGGGGTCCACATCGGTGATGAAAAGGCTGTACGCCACAATGCTGTTTGCCCCGCTGCCCCGGCCAACGTGGTAATACCCTTTTTGCTGGGCATAGCGGATAATGTCATAATTGATGAGGAAATAGGAAACGAATCCTTTTTGCTGGATCAGCTCAAGTTCTTTCTCTATGCGGGTTTCGATAGTAGGGGTCATCTCGCCATACCGTCGTGCGGCGCCTTTTAACGTTTCCTTTCGCAGGTAGTCATAGTCCTGCCAATCTGAGCCTAAGATATCCCGCTTGTTTTTGACTGCCTGGAAATAAAAGGAAAACTGGCATTGCTCAAGCAGTTTTTGGGCATTGTAGATCAGGTAGCTGTGGTTTTCGCAGCGAGCCACCATTTCCGCATATCCATATAGCCTATCGGATGCATTTCCCTGCTCAGAAAGGGGGAGCTTGCTCAATAAAGCATTCAGATCAATGGACCGCAGCAGACGATGGGCGCTGAAATCCCTTTTGGAGGTAAAAGTGGCGGGTTGAAGCAGTACTAAACGGTCCTTGTGGCGAAGCCAAGGAGAGCGGTGAAACTGATTGAGGCGCTCGGGAGATACACCGATATATTCATTTTCCCGAAGGGAAAAATACTGATCAGGTAAGGGGTATATGATAAAGCTATTGGTGAATTCTGGCGCCCGGTCGGCAAAAGGAACCTGCTTTATCCTATGATGGGAAAGGTGCTTATTCAACTCAAAAAAGCCCTCCTGGTTTTTGGCAAGGCCAATGTATGCCTGCTGGGTGCCATTCCTGAAGTCAATGCCAATCACAGGGTGTATGCCATTCCTGCTGGCTTCCCTGAGAAAGGGAAACACACCAGCCGTGCTGTTGATGTCCGTTAAAGCCAATGCATCCAGCTTTTTCCCTTTGGCTTCGGAGATCAATTCTTCAATGGGGAGGGTCCCGTATTTGAAACTGTAATATGAATGGCAGTTGAGATGCAAATGTTTATTATTTTGACATTTTGTTGTTTATAATTTAATCAAAAAATAGAAAGAGAAGAAAAGTTTTAACAGAGAAATATGGAAAAAATCGGATTGGATGGAGAAGGGGGATTTTCTACCTATATTAGACTTCTTTTGAACGACCACCGCATTTATGAATGAGCTTTGGAATTATATAGATGAATTTGTGCCCTATGATGTCAGGCTGAAAGTACTGCAGACAATCATCATTATCCTCATCCTCTGGCTGATCAAAAAAGGGGCTACCAGGCTGGTGAGTCAAAACGTAAGTGGGGAGCTGAAGCGGCAGTATCACTGGCAGAAAACCATTCAGTATGTGGTGGTGCTGATCGGATTACTATTGGTGGGAAGCATTTGGATCACCAATTTTCAATTTGTGACCACCTACCTCGGATTGCTTTCTGCAGGTATTGCCATTGCGCTTAAGGATATCTTCGTCAATATAGCCGGATGGTTTTTTATTTACTGGAGGAGGCCTTTTGATGTGGGGGACAGGATTCAGATAGGGGAGCACAAAGGGGATGTGGTGGATTTGCGGATGTTCCAGTTCTCGATTTTGGAAGTGGGCAGCTGGGTGGATGCTGAGCAGAGCACGGGCAGAATCATCCATATCCCGAACGGAAAGGTTTTTTCCGATGCGCAGGCCAATTACAGCCAGGGGTTTGATTATATCTGGAACGAACAGCATGTTTATATCAGCCTGGATAGTGACCATAAAAAAGCTCAGCAGATTTTACTTGACATCATGAATGAAGAGTTGAAGGATGAGTTTAAGAAGATTGAAAAGGCTTTTAAAAGGGCCGAGAAGAAACATCTGATTTCCTTCATTTTTTATACGCCCACCGTTTATATCAACCTTAATGAGCGGGGGATACAGTTGTCCATGCGTTACCTTTGCCCGCCAAGAAAGCGGCGGGTGCTACAGCATGCCATGATTGAAGCGGTGCTGGAGAAGTTTAGAGACGAGGAGGATATCAGGATTGTCTACCCAATTACTTCTGTCCATTTGGAGAATAGAGGAGGGGAGAAGTGATCAGAGGCGCAAAGGGGCCAGAGAAATGAACGGGGTTTTAGATCAATCCCTTCAAGAATCCCATCCTTATCTCCGGTTCAAACTTTTCAATAGTATATCGGAGCATGGTGCGTGGCATTTGTTTATAGCGTTTTTCCAAGAACGTGTAAGCGGTGTCGAAATCCTTTTCTCCAACTTCCCGCAACATCCAGCCCACGGCTTTGTGAATGAGATCATGGGGGTGGTCAAGGAGGAGATCAGCTAGTTGAAGCGTGTCGTCAAAATGGCCTTTCTTGATAAAATACTGGGTGGAAATGATGGCAGTCCGCTGTTTCCAAAGTTGACCGGATTGGGCAAAATCGTATAGCAGGCTTTTGTCCTGATCATACAGATACGCCCCCAAGATCTTGGGCGCCGAGGAATCCACAAGGTCCCAGTTGTTGACAAAATCCAGATGGTTTAGATAGAAGTCCAGTAAGGTTTTCCGGTCTTTTGCGGATTTAGCTTTTTCAAACTTGAGTACTAGCATAAATAAAGCGGTCAGCCTGTATTCATGGACCTCTTGGGTAAGGAGGGCTTCGAGTTCATCCAGGGAGAGATCCCGATAATGCTTCTGAGCGACTTTCCGCTGGAAGGGAACCTTCACGCCAATAAACCGATCCCCTTCCCCATACCCTCCCGGGACTGCTTTGAAATATTTGGGCAAGAATTCCGCTTTTTCAGGGTCGGCATGTTGTAGCAGTTCTTCTTGGATGAGGGTTATTTGTTGGGAGGGGTTTTTCATAGAGATAAAGTTAATAATCTTCGAGAAATTAAACTGGTAGAATGTTTAATGCGGTTTTCTACATTTCCCTGCCGTTAAAGGGGTTAAACCTCCTTCTTCCCACCTGCATGCCCACTGCCCGGCATACGGTTTTGTCGCCGTATTTGATGTTGAGCTTGTCCAAGGCTTGATAGAGGTTGATCTGCTCTTGGGTGTCTTCGAAAAGGTTGATTTGATAATTTCCATACACCAGACTGCTAAATCTCACCCCAATCAGGCGGATGAGGATACGGCGGTTGTACAGTTTTCGGAAAAGCTCCTTCACCAATGGGATAAGGGTATGGTCGGCAGAGGTATATGGGATTTTGCGCTGCATAGTGTGGGTGTCAAAATCCGAGTAACGGATTTTCACGCTAACACATGCGGTCAACTGGCCCTTCTGCCGGAGTTTGGAAGCAATCTGCTCGGTCATGGCCACCAAGGTGGCCTCCAGCATCCGCACATCTATAGTGTCCTGCTCGAAGGTGTTTTCAGTAGAAATGGATTTTGCTTCCGAGTAGGGAATCACCAGGGATGGGTCGATACCGTTGGCTTTTTCCCAGATCATGTTCCCGTTTTTTCCAAAAGTGGCTTCCAGTAACTCTGAAGGCATCGCTTGCAAGGTGTGCACCTTTCGGA
This sequence comes from Litoribacter ruber, assembly GCF_018449405.1. Taxonomy (NCBI): domain Bacteria; kingdom Pseudomonadati; phylum Bacteroidota; class Cytophagia; order Cytophagales; family Cyclobacteriaceae; genus Litoribacter; species Litoribacter ruber. Next base: position 220,335 of record NZ_JAHCMY010000006.1, on the reverse strand, counting down.
CACCCATATTGTAAAGTGTCTGCGAGGTTTTTTCCCCGATCATAGGGATCTTGCGGATGGATAAAGGTGCCAAAAAAGGCTTTTCCTCTCCATAAAGGATTTCCTTTTCATTATTGGGCTTGGCTTCCCCGGTGGCGACTTTGGATACGGTTTTATTTTCCGACAGCCCCAGAGAGATGGGGAGGCCGGTTTCTTTTATGATCCTCTGGCGTAGTTGGTGGGCCATTTTGGCACAGCCGAAAAATCGATCCATACCGGTATAGTCGATGTAGAATTCATCGATTGATGACTTTTCGAATAGCGGTACGTCTTCCTGAATGATAGCGGTGACCTCATGTGATTTTTGGCTGTATTTTTCAAAATCCCCCCGGATGATCAGCGCCTCCGGACACAGCTGCCTGGCCGTGCGCATAGGCATGGCCGAGTGCACGCCAAATTTGCGGGCCTCATAGCTGCAGGACGCCACCACGCCCCGGTCGCCCGATCCACCGATGAGGATGGGTTTGCCGTTGAGCCTGCTATCGTACAACCTTTCCACCGACACAAAAAACGAGTCCAGATCCATATGGACAATGCTTCTTCTTCCCTGCATATTTATATTGACAACATTATTGACATTTTTATGTTTATAATGTAGTCAAAGATTTTTATATTTGAGAGAAAAAAGGTTTCACGCAAAGGCCGCAAAGAAGTCGCAAAGGTCGCAGAGATTTTCATTTAGAAGATAAAATTTTCATCGCTTAGCCTAATCTGCTGGCGGATGGGAATGATAATTACAATGAGATATGTATTTAAACTCAAACATCAAATTTCTCCGTAAGAAAAAAGGCCTTACCCAGGTGGTGATGGCAGAGGCGATAGGCATCAGTAGGTCCAAGCTGGCCGGGTATGAGCTTAACATTACCCCGCCACTAGAGACGGTGCTTAAAATTGCGGACTATCTCGGGGTGTCGGTGGATGTGCTGCTTAGGCAAAATCTGGAGACTTTCTCCGAATACAAGCTCCGGGAACTGCTGGAAACGGACCGGTACCTCAGCGGGCGCAACTTGAGAATCCTCTCAACCACTGTGGACGCAGAAGGGAGGGAGCTGATCGAGGTGGTTTCCCAAAAAGCCAAAGCAAGTTATCTGGCCGGTTTTGCGGATCCGGATTTCATCGGGGAGCTGCCCCGTTTTTCGCTTCCATTTTTGCCGGCAGACAAAAAACACCGCGTTTTTCAGGTGGATGGAGATTCCATGCTGCCGATTCCTGAAGGGGCGTGGATTGTGTGTGAGTATGTAGATGATTGGAGAGATGTAAAAGATGGGGAGAAATACGTGATCGTAACTGAGCAGGATGGGGTGACATTCAAAATTGCCTACAATCACCTGAAAGGGGAGGAAAAGCTGCTTCTTTGCTCTGGGAATCCTATTTACAAGCCTTTTGAGGTGAAGGCAGAGGATATCCGGGAGGTGTGGAGATACAGGTTGGTGATGTATTGATGTTAAACCTTCCCGATTAGACTGCTGTTTCGCTAATATGGAGCCAGTCAGTGAAAGGTTTGTTTTAAAGGTTTCCGCCTATGGAGCCTTGGTTTTTGCCGTGATTGCCATGGTATGGGGTGTGCTGGGGCAATCCCAGATGATATTGTTTGATGGGGTGTACTCCCTGATCAGCGTTGCCCTTTCGGTGGGTTCGTTATGGTCGGCAAGCTATATCCAGAAGTATGATTTCAAAAGGTTTCCTTTTGGCAAGGAAATGTTGGAGCCGATTATCATTTTGCTGAAAAATGTGGTGATTATCATTCTTTGTGTGTTTGCCTTTTTCAATGCGGTGGCCAGTATCCTTTCAGGTGGGCAGATGATTGATCCGGGGATGTCGGCCTTGTATGCGCTTTTGGCTACCATCGGTTGTTTATTGGTATATCGCTATTTGGAAAGGAGGCACAAGGCTTTGCTGTCAGGCTTTATCAAGGCCGAAGCCGTGCAGTGGAAAATGGATTTTTTTCTGAGTATGGCGGTGCTTTTGGGTTTTCTCATAGCTTTTGGCCTGAATTTTACTATTTACAAAAACTTTGTGCCCTATATTGATCCCGTGATGGTGGTGCTGGTGTCAGGCTATTTTATAAAAGTGCCCATGGGGCTGATCAAAAAACAAGTGCGGGAGGTGATGGAAATGTCCCCCGACAGTGAGCTGAAACAGGAAGTTGACCAAATCATTTCAGCCACCAAGACCCGGTACGGGTTTGAAGAGTATTTCCTTCGGGTTTCCAAAGTGGGGAGCAAGCTTTTTGTTGAGGTGGACTATGTGGTAGACAGAAAGGCTTTTGAACCCACGATAGAGGAGATGGACCTGATCCGGCAAGAGATTTCAGACGCCCTGCAGGAGGTGCCCTATAAGAAATGGCTCACGATATCCTTCACCTCTGATCGGAAGTGGGCCCTTTAGCGCGCTTGTCGATGCGTTTTTCTGCGTAGTACTCACTTAAAACCCGCAACAGTTTTTGGTAATTTTCAGGTTGAATGCGGGAGTTGATGGATTTCCATTTGTTGCCTGCAAACTGCATGTTGATGGCGTACACTTTTCCCCACCACAGGAAATAGGCTTCCTGAACCTGCCAACTTATGAGGTCTTTTTCAAAGCTGATGCTTTCAGATTGTATGGGGGAAATAAAAGTGACTTCACTACCTTGGATTTTTAATTCAGTGCTTCTTCTCAAGAAAAGCCAAATGGGAAAAATTAGCACTCCGGCAATAACCAGAATGATCAGAATAATATACAGGTATTCCATGTTAGGTTCAGATTAAAATTATACAATTAAATTTCAGGGGAATTGTTTGTTTCTTGGATGAAATGCATTATTTTTAATACAAGATTTTTTATTTCGTATTTTTAAAACTCCCAGTCATGTTAGATAAATTTTTAGAGGATGGCTATACTGAAGCCATTGACCTGTTGAACGGGGATCAGATTGAGCAAGTTTTATCTGCCTGTGCCGCATTGCCTGAAAAGTTTCTGCCCTGGTTGAAAGGCAGACACAGTGTGGTGCCCGAAATGGTAGACCTGGGGAGCCATCCGGTGATGGTGGAGGCGGTGTCCAAGCTGCTCGGCGAGGATGTGCTGTTGTGGAGCAGTCAGATCATTTATCAAAAACCCCAAGTGACTCACAGGTGGCATATCGATGTGGAGCATTCTACTTGGGATGGCGTAACGGTTTGGTTGGCTATGCAGAATGTGACAGAGGGTTCGATGAAACTCATTTCCAAATCCCAGCATCTCAATATCACCCCGCAGGAATTGGGGGAGAAGTATTTTGTAGACCTCACTGATGACCGGCAGGTGCAGCATGAGGCGCAAAAGCGGAACTCGGAATGTAAATTAGTTCATGTCAAGGTTAAACCTGGGCAATTCATCATTTTTGACGGCAGATTGTGGCATGGTACTCAGAATTCTACTCCTAACACAAGGTCTTCCATGATTTTCCAGTATACCAGGCCTTCCAACAAGCTTTTTATCCCGTTGGACAACAATTATCCGGGCACAAGGTGGTCCCATCTTCAGCCTGATTGTGTGTTGGTGAAAGGAAAAGATGATTTTAAGTTGAATAAAATTATCGATAGGGATTATTCAGGTAGTTGGAAATCAAAGGCTAGAGTGATGATGGTGCATTTTCCACAAAAAATTCTAAGAAAAATCATTCCGGCGTAACTATCTAGGCATCCAATATGCTTATCTTTGATCAAGTGCAAAAAAATGGATTTAGGGTTCGGATTTTATGTTTTTTCCAGCGGGATCTGTACCCCATAATTGCCATGGTTTTATCTTTGCATTTTTCAGTTTAGTAATAAGAAATTCATGCCTAAATTAATACGGATTACCACAGTGCCCATGTCCCTGAAGCTTCTTTTGACGGGACAGATGAAGTTTTTAAAAGAGAATGGCTGGGAGGTAAAAATGGTCAGTGCTGAAGGAAGGGAAATTCAGGATGCCAAGAAAAATGAGGGGGTGGAACACATATCCATTCCTTTTACCCGGCAGATCACTCCTTTTCATGATTTATATTGCTTGTGGTTGTTAATTCAGCTTTTTCGCAAGGAAAAACCGGATATCGTCCATACTCATACGCCAAAAGCAGGTCTTTTGGGGATGTTGGCTGCATGGATCACCGGGGTGAAGGTTCGGATACACACGGTGGCTGGGATGCCCTACATGGTGGCCCATAAGAACAAAGCTAAACTTTTGATCTGGTGTGAAAAGCTCACTTTCAAATTGGCCCATCAGGTGTGGCCAAATTCTAAATCGCTGAAGGATTTTATACTCAAAGAAGAGCTGGTGGACCCCGCAAAGATCAAGGTAATCGGCGAGGGGTCGTCAAATGGGGTGAACCTGAACCGTTTTAACCGTAATTCTTTGAAAGAAAACCATCTGGTAGCAGCGATGATGCGGGTGGTACCTGGAGATAACGAATTTGTGATCTTGGCTGTTGGCAGGATGGTCAGGGATAAGGGTATTGAGGATTTGGTGAAGGCTTTTTTGGATTCCAAAATTGTAAATAAGTCCAAGCTTGTCCTTTTGGGGCCTATGGAGCAGGAATTAAATCCTTTGGATGACGAAATTGTGAGGAAAATTGCCGACCATCCGAAGATTGTGCATATTGACTGGTCTGACCATGTGGAGCATTATATGGCCATTTCTGATATCTTGGTCCATGCTTCTCATCGCGAAGGATGTCCAAATGTTATTTTACAGGCAGGAGCTATGCAGTGTCCCGTGATTTGTTCGGATATTATAGGGAATATTGATATAATTACTCACAAAAAAACAGGTTTGGTTTACCCAGTGAAAAAGGCCCAAGTGCTTAAGGAAGCATTGGAGTTTGCCTATGTGAAGCGGGAAGTGATGTACGGATTTGCCCAAAACCTTTATGAGGAAGTTAAAACTAAATTTGACAGCAGGGTAATGCACCAGTTAATTCTGGAAGAGTATCAGCAACTTTTAAACAAAGAATAGAATGTACATCGTAGGCGCCTCCGGACATGCAAAAGTAGTAATTGACGCATTAGAATTGAGCGGAGGGCAGGTGTGCGGGGTGTTGGACAAAAATGAAATGCTCAGCAGTTGTCTGGGGCACGAGGTTTCCTTAAGGTCCCAATTTTTACCATCCTTGGATAAAACACTTTTTATTGCAATTGGCTGTAATCAAACTAGGGAGAAGATTGTGATGGAGTACTTGGGGAGAGTAGAGTGGGGAACGATCGTCCATCCCGCTGCTATTCTGAGCAAACATTGCAAGCTAGGCAAGGGGACCATCATCATGGCCGGGGCTGTGGTCCAAGCGGATTGCATGATCGGCAACCATTCCATCGTCAATACCAAAGCTTCGATTGACCATGACTGCATCATTGGGGATTTTGTGCATATCGCTCCCAGGGCTACGCTTTGTGGCAATGTGAGAGTGGACCACAATGTGTTGATTGGCGCAGGGGCTATTATCAAGCCGGGAATTCAGATAGGAGAAGGCGCGGTGATTGGTGCAGGTTCGCTGGTTTTGAGAGATGTGATGGATTGGGAAAAAGTCCATGGAGTAGTAAAGTAATTATCGTCAGTTTTTTTGCTTTGTCGGATTGAAAAATTGTGTATCTTTCCCCATAAAGCATAAGCCCAGTTAAGCTTTTTGAAAGAAAATGGTACTGGGGTTTTATTGCTTAAAGAATTAACTAATTTTGAGCGGGATTTTTATACTTCCATTCAGTACTGATGAATAAAGGGATTTACTTATTACTTCTTTTGCTGCTAGCAAGTTCGTGTATCAGCAATAGGAGAATTACATACTTTCAGAACTTGCCTGGCAATGAGCCGATCGGGCTGGAGGAATTTATCCCCTATGCTGAAGTGGAATATGAGTATATTCTGCAGCCATTTGATATTGTGGATATCGATTTTGCCACATCAGACGAGGAGCTTACCAAAGCATTTGAGTTTCAGGGATCACGTTCCATGCGTGGAGGCATGGCCGGAGGCCGGGGCGGCATGGGCGGAGGTGATATTTTTTATTTCACGGGTTATACCATTGACAAGGATGGGTTTGTGGACATTCCCAAGCTTGGCAAAATCGAAATTGCCGGAATAAGCGAGGAATCTGCCAGATTGAAAGTACAGAGAGAAATCAATGAGTTTTTTCAGGAAGAGGTGTTTGTCCGCTTGAGGACAGGTGGGATAAGGTATACCACTCTGGGGGAATTTTCCAGTGTGGGCACCCAGCTGATTATGAGAAACAGGGCGACAATTTTTGACGCACTTGCCAATGCAGGTGAAGCCAATATTTTAGCCAAAAAGAACCAGCTTTTTATCATCCGTCAATATGATGGAGGCACTAAAATCCACCAAATCAACCTCAATGATCGGAGACTTTTGGCCTCTCCGTATTATTTTATTCAGCCCAACGACATACTATATCTGGAGCCGATGCGGATCCGTCAAGTGGGGACAGGTGATAATCTCGTACAATCCCTGCAGCTTGGCGCTACACTGGTGACCATGTTTATATTTTTCTATGGTTTAACACAAGGGTTGTTTTGAGATGGAGAATATTGATTTGTCAAAATTTGAGGAAGAGGAAAGACCCATTGATATAAAGTATTATATCACCAAGTATTCCCGTTATTGGCCATTGTACCTCACTTGTATAGCCATCGGCTTGGTGGCGGTATTCTTGTTTCATCGCTATACTGTGGAGCAGTACCAGGTGAAGGGCAGTATTATGATCAAACGCAGCCTTTCCCCTGAGGTGAGGATTTTGGACAGGTCGCAGATTTTTTCCGGAAACAACAACCTGGAAAATGATATTCTCCTTTTTACCTCAAAAAATCTCGCGGAAGAGGCACTCAAAAAGCTCCATTTTGATGTGAGCTATTATGCGGCCACTCATATCAAGGAAATTGAGATGTACGAAAACTCGCCCATCCGAATTGAAGTGGATTGGGAGTTTCCTCAAAACCTTCAGGGGATGGTGCATTTGAGCATACTTTCAGAAGATACTTATATGCTATCCCGTGAGGAAACCAGCTTTATGGATTACCTTTCGGCCAAGGCATCCGTAGGTGAGGAAGACATCCTCGGCAAGATTTTTAGCTTTGGGGAAACAGTGCATACAAGTAAATTCAAATTTAAAGCCCATTTGGTAAACCCCAACCGGGTGGGGGATATGGTTGGATTTAAGATCCATCATCCGTCTACCTTGGTTGATAATTACGCTAAATCGGTTACTGTAAGACCACAGAACAATTATGGTTCCGTGCTTGAAGTGAGCATGGTGTCGACGGTAGTTGAAAAAGGTAGGGATTATGTCAATGCACTGATGGATTCCTTTTTGGAATATGATCTCAAAGAGAAAAACCGTATTTCGGAAAATACCTTGGCTTTTATTGATGATCAGCTATTCTTGGTGGAGGATTCCCTCAAATCGGTAGAGAGAAGAATGCAAAACTTCAAAGTCAGCAACAAATTACTGGATGTAAATAAAGAATTTGGCGGGCTGCTTACCCGAATTGAGTCATTGGAAGAAACCATTCAGGGGTTTGAATTTGAATTGGCATATTACCGTTCACTAGAGCAATATCTTTCAGATAAGGGCAATGATTACAGTGAGGTGGTGGCACCTTCATTGGTTGGCGTTTCGGATTTACTTTTAAATGGCTTGGTTCAAAATCTGGTACAATTATCGTTAGAAAGACGAAAGTTACTTTCTGTGGTCAAGCCCAATCACCCCGACGTGGCCCAGCTTGATCAGCAAATAGATAGGCTCAGAGAAAACGTCTTTGAGAACATTCAGAACTTGGTGCAGAACACCGAAAACCGAAAGGGGGAAATTTATGAAAAATTGAGGTCTTACGACCATCAATTTGCCAATTTGCCGGAAGCGGAATCCAATTACACCCATATTTTCAGGGAGTTTAAGCTTAGAGAGAATCTTTATACCTATCTTCTGGAGAAAAGGGCCGAGGCTGGAATTGCAAAAGCCTCCAATGTCCCGGATAATGCGATTTTGGATTATGCCAAAAAGGGGAATTTGATTTACCCCAAAAAACCGCAGAATTATGGTATGGCAGTGGGCTTGGGTTTTATGGTTCCGTTGGCGTTTTTGTTAATGTATCACTATTTGAATAACCGGATAGTGGATCAGGTTCAGCTAAAAAGCTTTTTGAAAATACCTTTATTGAGTACAGTTGGGTTTAGCACGAAAGACACAAACCTCATCGTGGCGGAACATCCCCGGTCTTTGGTCTCGGAGTCGTTCAGGTCACTTCGCTCGGCACTTTTTTATATTGCCAGTGAGAAAAAATGCAAGACAATTTTGGTGACTTCCAGCGTGTCGGGAGAAGGGAAAACTTTTGTGGCTCTAAACTTGGCCTCTGCGATGGCTCTAAGCGGAAAGAAGACTTGTTTGATCGGGATGGATCTTCGCAAGCCCAAGGTGTCCCAGTATATGGGTGTTTCCAACAAGAAAGGCTTATCCTCTCTGTTGGTGGGAACGGCCTCACCAGAGGAAGTGGTGCAGGCCACCAAATACGAGAATTTATACATCGTACCTTCGGGGCCGGTGCCTCCAAATCCCGCTGAACTTCTGTTGAAGGACAGACTGAAAGATTTTTTAAACGGTTTGAAGGAACAGTTTGATGTGGTGGTGCTAGATACCCCGCCTGTAGGCCTGGTCTCTGAGACAATGGATTTGTTGAGGTTTTCGGATGTGAATCTTTATATCGTAAGGCAGAATTACACCCATAAGAAGCACCTGCTGATGATCAACGATCTGTATTCCAGCAATCACGTTTCGGACTTTTTTGCTGTTTTTAATGGCTTTAAGGGTGGGGGTGATATTTATGATTATGGAGGATATACGTATGGATATGGGTACAATTATTCATACATGAAGAAAAATAAATATACAGGGAATTATTACGAAGAGGAAGGTGAACTTCAGTCTTCATTTATTCAAAAGTGGATTTCAAAGTTAAATAAATAAGTTTTTTTCAATGTTAAGTATCAATGAGATAAAAGACCAGGGGATAGCCGTCATAGGACTAGGTTATGTGGGATTGCCCCTGGCAGTAGAATTTGCGAAGAAGTTTAAAGTTGTTGGTTTTGATATCAATGAGGGCCGTATTGCAGAATTGAGCAATGGCCATGATCGCACGCTTGAGGTTGAAGATGACTATTTGAAGGAGGTCCTTGATATGGGCAACTTGTCATTTACCAATAAAAGCGAAGACATAGCTTCTTGCAGCGTTTTTATAATCACTGTGCCTACTCCAGTAGACAAGCACAACCGACCTGATTTGACGCCTTTGGTGAAGGCCAGTCAGACTGTAGGTAAAGTCCTCAAAAAAGGGGATATCGTTATCTATGAATCAACTGTGTACCCAGGTTGTACGGAGGAAGACTGTGTGCCTGTTTTGGAAGAAGTAAGTGGACTTAAGTTCAATACTGATTTTTATGCAGGTTATTCCCCAGAAAGGATCAATCCGGGAGATAAGGAGCATACTGTAACCAAGATCAAAAAGGTAACTGCAGGTAGTACTCCGGAATCAGGGAAAGTGATCAATGACCTTTATGGTGAAATTATCGTGGCTGGTACCCATTTGGCCCCGGCAATCAAGGTGGCTGAAGCGGCAAAGGTGATCGAAAACAGCCAAAGAGATATCAATATAGCCTTTGTAAACGAACTTTCTAAAATATTCGCCAAATTGGATATTGATACCTTGGATGTGTTGGAGGCGGCAGGGACCAAGTGGAATTTCTTGCCTTTCAGACCAGGATTAGTGGGTGGCCACTGTATTGGGGTGGATCCGTTCTATTTGGCCCAGAAAGCGATGGAAGTGGGGTACAACCCTGAAATCATCCTTGGCGGTAGAAGAGTAAACGACTCCATGGGTAAATTTGTGGCTGACCAGGTAATCAAGCTTTTGATCAAAAATGAGCACATGATCGCTAAGTCCAGTGTTTTGATGCTTGGAGTTACATTTAAGGAAAATTGCCCTGATGTGAGAAATACCCGTGTGATCGATGTGATCCAAGAAATGAAAGCCTTTGGAGTGACCGTGGATGTATATGATCCATGGGCCGACAAAGATGAGGTAAAACATGAATATGGACTTGACCTTATTGATAATCCATTCGAGTCGGGGAAAAAATACGAAGGTGTAGTATTGGCTGTGAGCCACAAGGAATTTCTATCCTCCGATCTTTCCCAGCTAAAAGCTGAAAAAGGTGTGATTTACGATGTGAAGTCCATATTGCCAAAAGAGGAAATTGACGCTAGATTATAAAAGTTAAATTTGCTAACCAATTGAAAAGCCGACAGATATCTGTTGGCTTTTCTTTTTTCATATGTTAGATAATTTGATAAAAAATTTAATTTGATATGTGTTATGTTGAATAATTTATATTTATTTGTAACAGCTATTCGGTAAAATTTTATGGTAAAATAATAAGTTATACCAAATATGCTGTAGGTGCTGATGAAAAAGCATTTGGTGGTCTATTTTCAAGTATCCCCATTTTATATGGCAAAACGTTTACGGTTAATCTTCTCAATTTTCCTCATTCAATTTTCGCTTTTTGCAGCTGAAAATTACCTGCCGTTTACCGAGGCTCCGGTCGTTGTCACATCGGCACCGGGAGTCACCATTTATCCTCCTGGCACTATCGATATGTTGGTTGATCCAAATGTGAGGATTACCGATGTCGATTCTGATAATTTAATCCGTGCTGAGATTATTTTAAGTGATATTCTGGATGGGACTATAATTGAGCAACTTTTTCTTACAGAAAGGGGCACTGAATTAATCACTCAATACGGCCTTGCCTTTGAAGTAGAGTTTTCGCCAGTAATGAGGGTTCTGATTTCCGGCCCTGCCCCCGTGGCAATTTATGAGCGTATCCTTCGGGAAATCATCTACGACAACCGTCGCTCCTCTCCAACTCCCGGCGATAGACGGGCAATCTACACAGTTACCGATGAGGACAACAATATAAGTGAACCGGTTACCCGAATCATTCGCATTGAGGAGCCGCCATTGGAGATTGTTGAAACAGAAGTGGTCAATTTGCCTCCAAATGGCCTGTATGGAATTGATGATGTGATTGAATTACGGCTAGCCTATAGTGAGCCGGTTTTTGTGAGCGGTGGCACTCCCTATATTTTGCTGAACATTAACGGGGTAGAGGTGCGCGCTACCTATGTATCCGGATCAGGTACAGATGAATTGCTGTTTGCTTATACCGTGGAGGAAGAGCTTGAGCTACTGGATATGGATGGTATCGGAATCGCTTCTACGGTCACCTTGGACGGGGCGGATGTGCTTAATTCCAGCGGGGAGACCATTCCACTGGAGGTGGGAGAGATCGCCGGTAATATTTTTGTTGACGGCATACGGCCATTTGTGGTGAATGTGCAGGTACCGGCAGATGGCGTATATGCCTTTTGCGCAGAAGATGTAATGACTTTTACGCTGAAGCTAAACGAAGCTGTTCAGATTGATTTTGACAACCTTCCTGAATTGCAATTGCTATTTGATTCTGGAGAGGCTTGGGCTAGGTTTGATCAAGGGAATGTTAATGATTCTACTTTGGTTTTTACCTACGAAATCCAAGAAGGAGACCAAGACCTGACTGGGATAAGGATCGGTAGGATCCGGTTAAACGGAACTACTATTTTTGATATTGCCAATAATGATTTCTTGGATCTAGAAATGACCAGCGCGAATGTGCCTGATACTTCCGGGATTTTAATTGATACGAGCGAACCGAATGCCCCATTAGTTTGGGGAATCAGAGAAGATACTGGGATTTCAGACGAGGACGGCATCACTAACGCCCAAAACTTAGAGATTTTCGGGACTGGATTAGCCAATTCCACCATCGTGGTCTTTTTGGATGGTGAAGAAATCGGAAGGACAGATTCCAACGCTGATGGTTGGTGGGATTTGGACTATACCGATGTGACATTGGAAGAGGGATCTTATGAGGTGACTGCATTTCTTATCAATGAATTATGCGCCGAAAGTCCTATAAGCGAACCATATACCTTTATCATTGATCTGACGCCTCCAACGGCTGACTTGCAGGAAATAACCGTTTCTCTCAATGAGGAGGGGAATGTCACGATTGATGGCCGATCCGTGGACGCGGGTTCATCGGATGATGTGAGTGAAAACTCTACTTTGACCTTTACAGTAGAACCAGCTGAATTCAGCTGCGATGACTTGGGTGAAAATGAAGTGACCGTGACCGTAACCGATGAAGCTGGAAACAGTGTCTCGGAAACTGTGATGGTGACTGTTATTGATGATTTAGCTCCGACAGCTGAGGTAGAAAACTACACCTTGTACTTGGATGAAAATGGTGCTGCAACCTTTTCTGAGGAAGATATTGAAGCAATGATGTATGACAACTGTGGCATTGAGTCAATTGAATTTAGCCTTGATGAGTTTGGCTGCAGTGATGTGGGTGAAAATGAGGTGGAGGCAACCATTAGGGATCTTTCAGGAAATGAAACCGTTGCCACTTTCACAATTACGGTTGCTGATAATATGGGGCCTGTTATAGCCAATGCCCCTGATAGCTTTTTCGCAGGAACAAATGTAGATGGGGAATATACCCTTCCTGATTTCACCGAAGACTTACAAGTAAGTGATAATTGCGAAGTGGCTTCAGTTGAGCAGTTCCCGGCGGTAGGGACGATATTAGAAGGTTTTGATACCCCGCATACTATTACCATTATTGCCACGGATATTCACGGCAACCAAACAGACATAACCTTTACCATCACCTTGGTTGATAATTCCATTGATGAGGTAATCATGCCTGAGATAATTTCCGTGCCTTGGAATACGCAGATAGATGACCTTCCACTTCCAAGTGAGGTCAGGGTGATTCTTAGAAACGGAGAGGAAGCAATCGTGCAGGTGACCTGGCAAATTGATAATTATGAGGCCATGGAACCCGGCTTTTATCAAAATGAGGGGGTAATTGTGCTTCCAGGGGATATTTTCAACCCTGATGGATTAATGGCATCCATTACCATTATTGTGGAGGACAAACCCCTTCCGGAAGATATCGAGTTAGATAATCAATCCTTCCAGATGGATCATGGTGTATCCAGACCGATTGGAAGTTTCAATACCATTGACCCTAGTGATGACCAACATACCTATGCTTTAGCAGATGGGGGTGCTGACAATGGCTATTTCAGAATCGAGGACGGACAGCTTTTCTGGAACACAGACGAGCAGCTTCCAGGTAGGACCGAATTTATCATTACAGTAAGTTCCACTGATCGGATGGGGAATATAATCACAAGGACTTTTACCATTACGCGTGTATTCCCACCATTGTCTGAACTCAGAATTGTAAATGTCTTCTCGCCAAATGGTGATGGGATCAACGATACTTGGGGAGTGGAGGTGCTAGGTTTTTATGGTAATGTGCGGGTGATGGTGTTTGAAAGAAGCGGTAAGCGGGTGTATTACTCACATGATCCTTATGAACGATGGGATGGAAACTACCTTGGCGAGCCAGTAGTGTCGGGTGCATATTATTATATTATTGAAGTGGTGCCAACCGGGGAAGTGCACCGAAGTGTTTTGACAATTTTAAGAGATTGAGGGAGGTAAATAGGTGTATATGAAAAAATATTTACTGATACTGTGTTTCGTGATAGTTTCCTCCCATGGGTTTGCCCAAAGCAGGAAATACTTTACCCAGTTCAATTCATTGCAAGGGTATTACAATCCCGCACTGACAGCCCATGGAGGGAGCGCCTTGAGGGGTGTGGTAAGAAATCAATGGATGGGGCTGGACGGATCTCCTTCTTCCACTTTCTTCAGTGGTGAAATAGATTTTGCGGAGCTTTCCGGAGAGGATGATCCGGCATTGATGGGAAGAAATGCCGTGGGGGCAAATGTGCTATTTGATCAGCACGGTCCATTCGCAGAGACCGAACTAAATGTCAATTATGCCACTAGGGTAAGGCTTTCTGCCAAGCACAGTTTTAGGTTGGGGGCTGGGGTAAATTTTTCCTCAGTGAGGCTCGATGGGGCTTCTTTGACTCCAGAATTGGAGAATGACCCAACCATTGGGAAATACCTAGGTGGATTTGCCGATATGCAATCCTTGGATTTTCATATTGGAGGAGCATTGACCCATGAGCGTTATTACCTTGGATTTGCCATGAACAACGTCAACGGCGGTAAATTCAACAGAGGAGATGTATTTTGGCCTCAGAGACCCATCGGTTATGTTATATCAGCCGGCTATAGGGAGTCCCTTTCCGACCAGCTTTCAGTAATGGGAAATGCACTTTACCGTTATCAAGACGGGTTGTATGACAACATAGAATTTAACTTTAAAGCCTTATTTGCTGATACATTCTGGCTGGGGGGAGGACATAGAATCGATCACGGAAACAATTTCCAATTTGGCGTTCTCTTGCTTCACCAGTTCACTGTAGGTTATGTTTTCGAGTTTCCTACCAACGCCTCTCACCGATTACCGGGTACCACGCATGAATTTGTGGCTACTTTGAGGTTAGGCCGAACCCACATTAGAAGGGATAGAAGGGAAATTCTGATTTGGTAGGCTAATAATTTTCGTCAAAGGATTTTTGAGGAAACGGCGACTCCCAACTGAAAACAGCACTTACGGGATAATGATCTGAATAATCAACTTCCCGATGGGTGTTGAAATCTTTGATTTGGAATATTGGGGAGTAGAAGATGTTGTCGATCCTCAGAAAGAAAAGCACCCTGTTATAAGTAAAGCCAAAGCCTCTGCCTGCCTCTTCAAAAGCATTTAGCAAATCTTTTTTCAAGGTTTGGTAGGTGAAACTATAGGGGAGGTCATTAAAATCCCCAGCCACGATCACAGGGTGGGGGCTGTTGTTGATGTGTTCTTGGAGGATTTGTACTTGTGAAGCTCTTATCTCGGTGCCGTTTTTTAGTTTCCTGAAAGTGTCTTTGTAATTTTCCTTAATGCCATCCACATGGTTGAGGTCATCCGCTTTGATGCTCATGGATTCCAAGTGGGTGTTGTAGACCCGGATGGTGTCTTGGTTGACTTTAATGTCAGTGAAAATAGCACCATTGGTCCAGCGGTTTTGGAAAACTTTACCGCTATTGATTATTGGGTATTTGCTGAAAGTCGCTAACCCATAACTGTTCCGTTTGGCATCCCCCTCCATAATTTCATACTTGTACTCAAAGGCGCCATCTTGGTTAATCGCCTTGATGGAATTGTAGGTAGGGATGGTATAATTCTGATAAAATTCCTG
This sequence comes from Litoribacter ruber, assembly GCF_018449405.1. Lineage (NCBI taxonomy): Bacteria > Pseudomonadati > Bacteroidota > Cytophagia > Cytophagales > Cyclobacteriaceae > Litoribacter > Litoribacter ruber. The sequence goes on along the minus strand of NZ_JAHCMY010000006.1, from coordinate 205,028 downwards.
AAAGCATTTGATGTCAGCCGGAAACTCCCGCGCCCATTGGATACTGTTTCTAGTGAAGCTTTTTTTCTCATCCTGTGCAATTCCCAAATTGAAGAGCCTGACATTGTAGCTCAAAACGGATAGCCCTTCGGCATTATCTACAGGAGGATTTAGCTGGTAAGTTGCCCCCAAAAACTTATAGCCAATTGCCAAAGCGATAATTGGCACCACCATGATCAGTCTTATCCTAAACATGTGGATCAAAAGCAAAACGAGATTGAGGATTAGGAATCCCGGTATCAACAGCGGCAAAAGCCCTGTGTAAGGTAATACCTCGGGGGATATCCTTACACTAAAGAACAAAATCATGGATATAATGAATACTAGAAAGGTAATAAATCGCATGTTGTCTAGGATGCCTGTGGGGGCGCTCTTACTTTTTCGGTTTGGAACTTGCTAAAACAGGTCTTTTGAAAGTGATGATTTTCAAAAGACTAGATTGCTGATGATAGGCAAAAATACGGCAATTAACAGCAGAATTGAAAACTGCGCATTAATTTACTTGAAATGAATTTAAATTCTTTCGATCAATCCCTATATTGCGGTTCAGCTAAGTCGTGAAAAATCCCATTCCAATATGAAACAATATCACCAATTACTACAGCACATTTTGGACAATGGCGTCCAAAAAGGTGATCGTACAGGTACAGGAACCTTGAGTGTGTTTGGCTATCAAATGCGGTTTGAACTACAGGAAGGATTCCCGCTGGTGACCACCAAAAAATGTCACCTGCGATCCATTATCCATGAATTGCTTTGGTTTTTGAATGGTGATACCAACATCAAATATCTTAAAGACAACAAGGTGTCAATTTGGGATGAATGGGCTGATGAAAATGGGGATTTAGGGCCTGTTTACGGCTACCAATGGAGGCATTGGCCTGATGGTCAGGGCGGGGAGATCGACCAGATCAAAAATCTGATCCAGCAGATCAAGAATAACCCAGATTCTAGACGGTTGATCGTAAGTGCCTGGAATGTAGCTGATGTGGACCAGATGGCATTGCCGCCTTGCCACTTGCTGTTTCAGTTTTACGTGGCTGAGGGCAAGCTCTCCTGCCAACTTTACCAAAGAAGTGCTGACGTGTTTTTGGGGGTACCTTTTAATATCGCCAGTTATGCATTGATGGTAATGATGATTGCCCAAGTTTGCGACCTCCAGCCAGGTGAGTTCGTACACACATTTGGCGATGCGCATCTTTACAGCAATCACCTAGAGCAGGCGAATTTGCAACTTAGCAGAGAGTGCAGGCCTTTACCGGTGATGAAAATCAATCCCGAGGTAAAAGATATCTTTGGTTTTAAATTTGAAGATTTCGAACTGGAAAATTACGATCCACATCCGCATATAAAAGCCCCTGTGGCTGTTTAAATCACAAAAAGATTTTCTATAAACTCGATCGGTTCGATGTTGAATTCGGTCGAGTTGATTTTTTCTATATAATGTATGCCAGTTACGTTGGTCGTAAAAACTAGATCGGCTTTCATTATTTCTGAAGGTTTGAATTCTCCTTCCACTACAGAGTACCCCTTTTTTTGCAACTTTTCCATCACCACTGCTCTTCCTACTCCTTCGATGCAGGAGGAAGTGAGGCATGGGGAATAGAATACACCGTCTTTTTTCCAAAATAGATTTGATGCTCCGGCCTCACAGACGTTTCCTTTTGCCTCAAGTAGGATTACTTCATCCATTCCTGCTTTTTTTCTGGAAATTCCCGCCTGCACGTATACCAAAGCATTAAGCGTCTTACAATTGCTCCAAGGGAGATTTGGAACAACAAACTGTTTGTTGATAAAAGCTGATTTCTGCTGTGGTGGGGTATAAGTAAAGGCCTCAAGTATCAGGGATTCGCTGGCATGATGGCTCACTGGGGTGTATTTCCCCACACTATCACGATAGATGTTCCACCTTACCCTTAGAATTTTACCCGGAAATTTTTCTTTCAGATATTGCTCCACATCTTGGAAGGCCTGCTCTACCTTCAGTTCAATATTTAAAGTTGTACAACCTTTGAACGCACGGGAAATATGTTGCTTTCCAAATCTGATTTCCGCTCCTGTAAAAATCATCGTTTCAAATATCCCATCTCCATAAAGATAGGCACGGTTCGCTAGCTGTGAGGGGCTGGCGTCAAACTGGCCATTTTTGGATTTAAATAAAAAACATGTCTCGTTATCGGACAGGTGGATGTTCATTATCGTGCGAAATTTGAATTTGTCTTATAAAGCTAACGTTAAATAATTATAAATAACCTAGCTCTAATATTTATATAAGACCATTAATTGAATATTAATCATTTAATTGAAAAATAGTTGCTAGATTAGCACAGTTATAGTAAAATTTGTACCCAAATGGCAGGAAAAAGTAGTGTATTCGATATGATTGGACCAGTGATGATAGGCCCATCTTCATCCCATACGGCAGGTGTGGTTCGGATCGGGCGTGCGGCTATCCGTGTGTTGGGCGGTATACCCGATGAAGCCCTGATAACTTTCTACAATTCTTTTGCCAGAACTTATGAAGGCCATGGCAGCGACAGGGCCATAATTGGAGGCTTGCTGGACATGAAGACAGATGATGATAGAATCAAGACTGCCTTTGAGGTAGCCAAAGAAAAGGGCTTGCAATATTCTTTCAAATCTATTGGAAATGCATCTGTTTACCATCCCAATACGGTAAAAGTTAACCTGACCAAAGGGACCAAAAAAGTAGAGGTGATTGGTGAGAGCTTGGGAGGAGGGCTGATCAATATTTCTAAAGTAGATGGTTTTAATGCCGACTTTTCTGCCCAAGCGCACACTCTTATTATCAAGGCCCAGGATGTCTCTGGTGCAATTGCCTTTATTTCCAGCGTAATTGCCCAAGAAAAAACCAATATCGCCACCATGTCCGTATCCCGAAAAGGTAAAAATGACATTGCCTGTCATGTGATCGAGATGGATTCTGGCCTTCAACCCATCACGATCGAATATTTGAAAAGCCTTCCTTGGATCAAGGAACTGATTTATATCCCAGACATAGATTTATAGTATGAAGAAAGTTTACTTTTTGTTTAGTTTACTTCTGTTAGCCGGTCAACTTAGAGCCCAAGACTACCAAGTTACGGACCTGACCCTGCAGGAGTGTATCGAGATTGCTCTCGAGAACAACATCAACTTACAGCGGACCGAGCTCAATCTGGCCAATACAGAGGCAGCCCTGTTGGAGGCCCGCGGGAATGTTTTACCATCTTTTAGTTTAGGGTTTGCGCCCCAAATCAGATGGGGTCGAAATATTAACCCAGTGACCAACCTCTTCGAGACCAGAAGAATCGGGGCGGTTAATATGGTAGCAAATTCTAACGTGACTTTATTCGCCGGTAGGCAGATCCAAAACAGTATCAACCAGGCCTTGACCAATGTGGAAGCAAGTCAATTTGATGTGGAGGCAAGCCGCAATGATATCACCTTAACGGTGATCAATCTCTTTGTCAATGTGGTTTTTGCCAAAGAGCAATTGAACATTGCCCAAAGTCAACTGAAAACTGTAGCTGAGCAACGTGACAGGACGACCAGACTAGTGGAGGCAGGTTCTTTGCCAACTGCGGAAAGACTGGATATCGAAGCCCAGACTGCCACAAGTGAGCTTGAGGTAATCAATGCCTCAAACAACCTTCGATTGGCACGTCTGAATTTGGCTCAGATGCTTCAGGTGCCATTCTCAAATGAATTTGATATCAGCTTTCCAGATCTGGAAGCAGAAGACTATAATTTAGCCGAAACGGATGTCAACCAAATCTTTGCCATTGCCTTGGAAACCATGCCACAGGTAAGGGCAGCAGGGCTGGGGGTTGAGGCATCGGAATTCGGTGTTAAGGCCGCAAAAGGAGGCTTTTATCCAACCTTGTCTTTGGGAGGAAATGTATTCTCCAACTATATTGATCAGCCTTCCCTGCCAAATTTTGAAATCAATCCGTTTTTTCAGCAGATTGAAAATAACCTAGCCCAGCAGGTTACGTTAAATTTAAATATTCCGGTATTCTCTAATTTCCGGAACAGGGCCAACCTTCAGCGTGCCCGAGTGCAGCGCAGAATGAGCGAGCTTCAGCAAGTGGAAACCCAGAACCAGTTGCGCCAGGATATCGAAACAGCTTTCACAAATGCCATGGCCTCCCGCCAGGCTTACCGAAGCTCCCAGAGAAGGGTGAGTTCCCTTGAAGAAGCCTTCCGCATGTCCCAGCAGCGGTATGACGTAGGCGGTATCAATGCCGTTGATTTCCAGATTGCCCAGAACAATCTGTTCAATGCGCAAGCAGATTTGATCAATGCAAAATACGAATACATTTTCCGGGTGAAAGTCCTGGATTTTTACTTAGGCAATCCCATTTCATTATAATACCATGGCAAAGAAAAAGAAATCCAATAAATTGATATTCATCCTACTCGGGGTAGTGGGCGTATTGTTACTTTTTATCATCATCGGCAGATCAGCCGGGTGGATTGGTGGAGAAAAGGAACTTGAAGTCGAGGTGGCCGAGGCAAACCGAAAGACTATCATTGAAAAAGTAAGTGCCTCAGGGGTGGTCCAGCCTGAGATTGAGGTGAAACTTAGCCCAGACGTGGCTGGTGAGATTATTAACCTAAATGTCAAAGAAGGAGATTCGGTGCGTGTAAATGACCTTTTGGTGAAGATCCGCCCTGACAACCTGATTTCTGCCCTGGGTAGAAGTGAGGCCAACTTGAATCAAAACAAGGCCAATTTAAGCCAAGCTAGAGCCCAGCTGAAGAGAGCTGAGGCTGTATTTAATAGGGCGGAACTGGAGTTTAAAAGAAATGAGAAGCTTTATAAAGATAAAGTGATTTCGGATTCGGATTTTGAGCAGGCCAATGCTGATTTTCTTTCTGCCAAAAATGACTTGGAAGCTGCTCAGCAAAATGTGATTGCAGCCGAGTACATCGTGAAAAGTGCCCAGGCGACTGTGGATGAAGCAGCGGAAAACCTGCGCTTGACCAATGTGTATTCCCCGATGAATGGAATAGTTTCCAAGTTGTTGGTTGAAAAAGGGGAACGTGTGGTAGGTACGCAGCAAATGGCCGGTACGGAAATGTTGAGATTGGCCGACCTTTCCCAAATGGAAGTGAGGGTAAATGTGAATGAAAATGATATTGTTCGGCTTTCCTTGGGCGATACCACTATTATAGATGTGGATTCCTATTCTTACAGCAACAAGAAGTTTACAGGGGTAGTTACCTCAATTGCCAATTCTGCAAACGAAAAAGCCAATCAGGATGCCGTCACCGAATTTGAGGTTCGTATCAGGATTTTGAATGAGTCCTATCAGGACTTGATTTCCGAAAAGAACAGGTATCCTTTCCGTCCTGGAATGACAGCCAGTGTGGAAATCATTACCAACAAAAAGCAAAATGTATTAGCTGTGCCTCTTGCAGCAGTCACTACTAGAGAAGGCCAAGTGAGAGAAGGAACCGACGGTAGACTGAAGGAACTTGTGTTTGTAAAAGATGGCGACAGGGCCAAGAGGGTAGAAGTCACCACGGGTATTTCAGATTTTGATAACATTGAAATTATTGAAGGCCTAGAAGAAGGTCAGAAGATTATAAGCGGACCTTATTTTATAGTCAGTAAACAAATTGAGGATGGCAAATTGGTGAAAGGTAATACTCCAACAGCCGAGCGCACTACCGCGTCTAGATAAATGATAAAAAGGGCTTTCAACCACTGAAAGCCCTTTTTTTTTATCAATTTTTCTATTTCATTGTACCCTCCAAATGGTCGATCAGGTCATTGTCCAAGGTCCTGTAGCTTCTCATGCAATCCGCTGTCATGCAGCTGTGGATGGGTAGAATACCAATCACATCACCTATTTTTATCCGCTCCATCAATGCGTCGGGAGCATGGATGAGCCCATGTTCTTGGGAAATGCTTTTCAGGAATGCCCTTTCGGCTGGAATTATCCATTTATCTTTTTCAAACAGTACTACTTCCCCGAAATTTTTAACCTCATTATCATTGAGCACATCTTTGGACAAGTGGACCCCGCCACCGTGTATCAATATTTCATTCTTGCCAACTTTCACATCCACCACAGGTGAAGCCAGCGCTACCGCTATGTCCTCTTTGTTGCAGCTGCCGATTGCTGCTTGGGTAAGGTCGTAAAAGACAAAATTTCCAGGTCCCAACTCATCAATATGGTCAAAGTTTTCCATCAGGGAAGCACTTGGAGTGTCCCCTGACCTGCACACCAATTCGGGATATTGACTTTGGTATTTGGCCTTCAGAACTCGAAACGCCTCTTGGTTTTCTTTGTGAATCTTTTTGATTCCCTCCAAGTTAGCGTGATAGGTGTGGCCTGCATGGATATAAAAACCTTTAAAATTCATGTTTTTATTCTCAGCGATGACCCTCAGGATGTTGTCAATTACCTCAAAGTTTTCTACTGGCACTCCGGTCCGACCGTATCCAGCGTCAATTTCAATGAAAAACCCGATGGACCTTTCTACTTTTTGGGATACCAGCCTTGCTACTTCCTCATTTACCAATTGGATAGAAACGGGCTGCCCCTGCATCAAGGATAGATCTTCGATGAGGAGTGGGTTGAAGGGGAAAGCAATATGAATGTTTTTAAAGCCCCTATCTCTAAAATAAAATGCCATTCGAAAGGATGAGACCGAAATTTCATCAATTTCATAGTCTTTGCACCACTCTGCCACTTTTAAAGATTGGTGGGTTTTAAAATGAGGTGCGAGTTTGAGGTTTAGAGATTTAGCTTTCACAGCCATCTTTTTCAAATTTCTTCGACAAATGGCCTCATCTAATATCAAAGTTGGGTTTTTAATCTGAAAATCAAGCATATAGTAGGTTTATTAGGTTTGGTTGAGGTCGTTTCTTTTCTTAAAAATCTGTAAAAATTACTGATTTCTAAAATTCTAACCCTATTCTTTAATTGTAGTTCTTAATTTTGGTAAACAAAATCTATCTCCACTAATTTACGTTAACATTTTGGGGGAAGGGTAAATACCATGAGTAAGAAAATAATCATCATCATACTGGCCATCATCTTGGTGCCAGTGCTGCTGCTTGCCGGCACGATCGCCGCAGTATATTATAATCAACAAAAAATAGTCCAACGAGCTCTAATCACTGTCAATGAAAGTTTTGACGGGGAGTTGACTATTAAGGGAAGCCACATTTCTCCCTTTGCGAATTTTCCCTATATCTCCATCGACTTGGAGGAAGTGGCGTTTTATGAAAACAAAGCAATGGACACCCGCCCGCTATATACGGCTAGCGATGTGTATGTGGGTTTTGACATCAAAGATATCCTAGCGGGCAATTATAGCGTCAAGAGTATAAAGGTTAAAAATGGGCATCTGGATGTGGTCAGATATGAAAACGGAGATATCAATTTGCTTTTGGCAAAAGGGTTGGGAGAAGATGCTGAGCCGGAAACCAATGAGGCCTTCAATGGACAAGTTGAGTTGGAGTCCTTAAAAATTGATGGTTTTGAAATCTCTTATAAAGACCTTTCTTCCGCTCAGGTAATCTTGGCTCATATCAAATCGGTAGATACCAAACTGAAGTATAGTGCTGACCACTTCTACATAGATTTGGCATCTGATTTCCTATTGGATATTGTAGAAAATGGGCAACCTACATTTTTTGCCAACAAACATCTGGATATTGATCTCCACTTGGACTATGATATGACTGAGGAATTGGTCACCGTTCTAAAAAGTCAGGTGATGTTGGAACAGGCGCTGTTTTCTTTGGAGGGGTTGGTGGACATGGATGATGATATGGACATGGACCTCAAGTTTTATGGTGAAAAACCCGATTTTAATATTTTCGCTGCATTTGCGCCTGCGGAAATAGGGGAGGCTCTCAAACGCTATAGGAATGAAGGTCAGATTTATTTTCTGGGCAGTGTCAAAGGCAAGTCTGCAAACGGAAATATCCCGGCCGTATCGGTTGAATTTGGCGCCGATAACGCCTATTTCCTCAATACTGAAATGAACAAAAAAGTGGATGATTTGGCCTTTGCGGGTTATTTCACCAATGGAAAAGAGAGAACCTTGGAAAGCTCTGAGTTAAGGCTACAGAGGTTTACAGCGAGACCTGAGGAGGGCATCTTTGAAGGTAAAATGATTGTTAAAAACTTCAAAGATCCTTTTATCAAAGTCAACTTGCATGCTGATCTTGACCTGGAGTTTATCGGCCAATTTCTACAAGTGGAAGGACTTGAGAGGATCAAAGGACAAGTGCTTCTGGATATGGACTTTGACGAGTTGATTGACCTAGAGCTACCGGGTGAAAACCTGGCCCAACTAAAGCAGGGTATTGACAGTGAGTTGACCATCAAAAACCTAAGCTTTAACATTCCTGATTACCCCCATCCAATCCGAAACGCCAATGGCCATGCCGTGATGCGTGACGGCAAAATCGAGATGGATAACCTTTCATTTAACATCGCCGGGTCCGATTTCAAATTTACCATGGGACTAAGTGATTTCCCAGCCCTGTTTCACCAATATGATCAGATAGTAAACTTGGAATTGAATGCCAACTCCAAGAAAATTGACTTTCCTGAGCTGCTTTCATTTGATTCAGCACTACTTGCCATCACTGATGAGGTGATTGATGATTTTGAAATCAAATTGGCCTTTGAGGCAAATGCCAAGGACCTTTGGAACTTTGAGCACCTTCCAAAGGGTGAGTTTTTCATCAAGGATTTCCATGCAAAATTGAAAAACTATAGCCATGCCCTTCATGATTTTCATGCGGACTTGATTATCACCGATAGCTCGTTTTTGCTAAAAGATTTCTCTGGGTTTATTGATAAAAGTGATTTCCATTTCACAGGAAAGCTTGACAACTACAGGAAATGGTTTCAGGAGGTCAAAAAAGGGGACACCAAGTTTGAATTTGATTTCCATTCGGATTACCTTCAGCTCGCAGACCTGCTTTCCTATGATGGCCAAAATTACCTGCCTGAAGATTATAGAAACGAAGAGTTGAGAGGCGTAAAAGCGCATGGGCTATTGGACTTGCACTATGATTCGGTTTTCCATTCGCTGGATTTTTACCTTTCGGGCTTCCAGGGCAAAATGAATGTCCACCCTTTGAAGTTTGAAAATTTCAAAGGCAGGGTGCATTATGAGGATGAGCATCTTTTGGTGGAGGGCTTTGAAGGCAAAATGGGAGCAAGTGATTTCAAAATTGACTTGGCTTACTACCTCGGGGAGGACAGTACCATCCGAAAGAGGGATAATCACTTTAGGTTTGTCGCAAAGGCGCTGGATCTCGATGCTCTGATGAATTATGATATTCAAGCCGACACTTCCCATGAGGATGCCTTTAATATCTTTGATTTGCCTTTTACCGACATGAAGTTTCAGGCTGAAATTGGAAAATTGAATTACCACACCTACTGGTTGGATAACTTTAAAGTGAAAGGCAGAATCCAAGAAGATCACTTCATGTACTTGGATACACTAGGAGTGAATGTAGCAGAGGGCTGGCTTGGTATGAAAGGATACTTCAATGGTTCAGATCCTAAAAATATATACTTCAACAGTACCTTGCAGGCGGAAAGGCTTGACCTTGATAAATTGCTGATCAAGTTTGAAAATTTTGGACAGGATTATTTCATCAATGAAAATATTCACGGAAAAGTCAGCGGGACCATCACCAGCAATTTTCTTGTACATCCTGATTTTACACCTATTCTGGAAAAGAGCGAGGCCCATATGGACCTGAGAATTTATGAGGGTAGCATCAATAACTTTGCACCCCTGCATGCTTTATCTGATTATTTTAAGGATAAGAATCTCAATATGGTCAGGTTCGATACCTTGGAAAATGCGATGGACCTAAAAGAAGGAGTCCTGTCTATCCCCAAGATGAACATCAACTCCAGCCTTGGTTTCATAGAGTTGTCAGGTAAACAAAGCCTTGACCTTAGCATGGATTATTTTTTGCGGATTCCGCTTGGCTTGGTGACCCAAGTTGGCTTCAGGTCCCTCTTTGGGGGCAAACGCAAAGAAGAAGTGGACCCTGAGCAAATCGACGATATTGTCTACCGCAACGAAGACCGCCGCGTCCGTTTTCTTAATATCAACATGAAAGGTACCCCTGATGATATTCAGGTGTCACTGGGGAGGGATAGGTCGAATTAAGGGTGATTTTCAGCAGTTTAAAATTTGATCAAAAAAAATCAAAAAATCTCAAAATTTTTTTTCAAAAGATTTTTGGGGTGAAATGCAATAAAGTTTTGGTGTGTTGCAAAATTAAATTTATGTAACAATAGTTGGTGAATTGTGTTGGTATTAGGTTTATTGTTTTGGGTTTTTGGTGTTTTGGAAATAAAAATTTTTGTTTCATATTAGTGTCGTAATCAATATTAAAAGGGAATAAGAGCCCTGGATTTGATCCCTAAAACAAGAATCTTTTTAAAACATTAACGTACCATACTATGAAAAACTTTAAGAAAATTGCTCTGGTTAATTTTTACGCACTAGTAACTGTCGTAGCTATCTTTGCTGCCACCAAGATGTTGGGCATGGAGTTCGGATTCACCGCTTCTTCTCTTGTACCCACAGTTCTTTTGCTAGTTGTTCCTCAGGCTGGTTTTATCTATTACCTGACCAAGGATTATAGCCCAAAGAGACAAGAAGCCATCGCATAACAATCCTTTTACTTTAACCCAAAAAGCCCCAAGTAGCAATACTTGGGGCTTTTTGGGTTTTAGGAATAAGCTTTTGATCAGTCCTTGATGTTGGCCAATTTTAGAATAAATGCATACTCCATGGCCAATTCTTTGAGGCTGTTGAATCTTCCTGAGGCACCTCCGTGGCCGGCATCCATATTGGTGTAAAGGAGAAGCAGGTTATCATCGGTTTTCAACTCCCGAAGCTTGGCGGCCCACTTGGTAGGCTCCCAATATTGAACTTGGCTGTCATGTAGGCCAGAGGTGATCAACAAGTGGGGATAGTCTTTAGCCTCAATGTTGTCGTAGGGAGAGTAGGAGAGCATATAGTCATAATACTCCTTGTTTTTTGGATTACCCCACTCGTCAAACTCCCCAGTGGTCAACGGGATACTCTCGTCAAGCATGGTAGTAACCACGTCTACAAAGGGCACAGCAGCAATAATGCCATGATATAGCTCAGGACGCATATTCATCACAGCGCCCATCAGAAGGCCTCCTGCGCTGCCTCCCATCGCATAGAGGTTCTGCGGGGAAGTGTATTTTGCCTGGATCAAAAACTCAGAGCAGTCGACAAAGTCCTGAAAGGTATTTTTCTTTTGGAGCATTTTGCCGGTTTCATACCAGTTTCGGCCCATTTCCTGACCGCCTCTGATATGGGAAATAGCAAATACAAATCCTCTGTCCAACAAGCTCAGCCTGCTGGAACTAAATACTGGATCAGTACTGTACCCATATGAACCATAGGCATATTGTAGCAAAGGGTTTTGCCCGTTTTGTTTGAAAAGATCTTTTTTGTAGACAATTGAAATAGGAATTTGGGTTCCGTCCACGGCAGTTGCCCATTCCCTTTTCGCTTCGTAATCGCTTTGCTCAAAACCTCCCAAAACTTCCTGCTGCTTGAGCAAGTACCTTTCACGACTCTCCATGTCATAATCAAACGTGGAGGCTGGGGTAGTGAGTGAATTATAACCAAATCTCAAGATGTGGGTGTCAAACTCGGGATTGTGCCCTATCCAGATGGTGTAAGTTTCTTCATCAATCTCAATGAAATGGTTGGACCCATTTCGCATATGGCGGATCTGTATGCGCGAAAGGCCGTTGTTTCTTTCTTCAAGCACCAAGTGGTTTTTGAAAACCTCAAATCCCTCCAAAAGGACATCCTCACGATGCGGGATAATCTCTACCCAATTATTGAGGGATGGTTTGTCAACTGGGGCTTTGTCAAGCTTGAAATTGGTAGCCTCATGATTGTTAAGAATCAGAAAATGGCCGTTGAAATGTTCCACTTCATATTCCAAATCTCTTTTCCTCTTTTGCACCAAATGGATATGTCCATGAGGGTCATTGGCATTAATAAACCTGTACTCGGAGGAGACAGTGCTTTGGGATCCTATGAAGATGTATTCTTTGGATTTTGATTTGGCCACAAATGTGGTGAAAGTGTCATCTTTTTCCTCATAGACCAACTCATCCTCCTCTTGGGAAGTGCCCAGAGTGTGCTTATATATCTGAAATGAGCGCAAGGTATCTTGATCCTGTTTAGAGTAAAAAACAGTCTTGTTGTCATTGGCCCAAACAAAGTTTCCCGTAACTTCAATGATTTCATCAGCCAAAAAATCACCAGTGCTTAGGTCTTTAAATCTGAGGGAATAAATTCTCCTCCCGATTATATCCTGAGCAAAGGCCATCAGGTTTTGGTTTGGGGCCACACCTACAGCACTCACATTAAAATAGTCAAAGTCCTCAGCCAAAACATTTTGGTCCAAAATCACTTCCTCATCCGCTTCCAATGTCTCTTTTTTCCGGCAAAAAACCGGATACTCTCCACCCTTTATATATTTGGTGTAGTAATAATAGCCATCCTTGAAATAAGGAACACTCTCATCATCTTCCTTCACCCGTCCTTTCATCTCCAAAAAAAGTTTTTCTTGCAAGCCCAAAGTATCAGCCAACTGGGCATCCAAGTAGCTGTTTTCCTCATTGAGATAGTTGATCACTTCCGGGTTGGATCGGTCATTCATCCAGTAGTAGTTATCTACTCTGGTGTGCTGGTGCATGGAAAGGGTTTTAGCTATTTTTTTAGCCACTGGCTTATTGAGAAGGTGGGTTTCCGTAATGTTCATATAGGGATTTCGGTCAACTTTTACTCTAACGTTGCGACAAAAATAAATAGTTCGATTCGGATTATTTAGATTAAGTAAAAATAATTTGAGTATAGATTGATCTTTTGCGTTTTATTGAAATTTGTTTTTAAATGAGTATATTGAGTTGTTTTATTATTTGTTAGACTCATTTTTAACCAAACATTATTTTTATGACATTTATCAAAGAGTTTAAAGAATTTGCTCTTAGAGGCAATGTGGTAGATTTGGCTATAGCCGTAATTATTGGAGGAGCTTTTGGTAGAATAGTTACATCCATGGTCAATGACATCATTATGCCTCCCATCGGATTGGCACTGGGTGGGGTGGACTTTAAAGATCTCATGGTAGTACTGCGGGAAGCTTATATTGATCCCGCAGGAGAATCCATCAGTGCAGTCACCCTCAATTATGGCAATTTTATTCAGCAGGTGGTTGACTTTCTGATTATTGCCTTTATCATTTTTATGATAATCCGCTCTATGGCAAGGTTGCAGAAAAAAGAGGAGGCAAAACCAACTCCGCCACCTGCGCCTTCGCGTGAAGAAAAGCTGTTGGAGGAAATCAGGGATTTGTTAAAAAGATCTTAAAAAATTAACTAAGGGAGTTGTCTACTATTTTGACAACTCCCTTACTTATTAAAAGCATACCGGAGTTGCAAGGTACTTTCGGTAATTGTTGAGCCGTTGATTTCCTGCAGGCCAGAACTGATTTTATCCCTGTCTGTAAAAGATGTGCGGGCTAGTCGTCCCCATACCGTAAGTTTAGGACTTATTTTATATTGGCTTAACAGGTAGTAGCGTATACCCTGACCATAATAGGCAGGGATGGAAAAGGCCCAGAGTACATTTTTCTCGTACACATACTGCCTGTTGTCATAATCATCAGTATCAAAAAGAGCTACCCTACCACTAAAGGAGGCTTTTTGGGACTTGAAAGTCAAGTCCTGCAAAATGGTGTATCCTTTAGTTTTTTGTCCCTCAAAACGATAACTGCTAAACTGGACCCGGGACTTTATGCTCCAATTCCTGTCTAAAACCATGTCTAAGCTTGTGGTGGAGTTGAATCTTTTGGCGCTTGAAAGAATATGGCCAGAAGGAACCGCCGTTGCCGCTCGGTGATTTCTTTCTTTACTTTCTTGCCTAGTTTGGACAAACATGGAAATTTGACGGGAAGGTGAGTAGGTGATCCGTTGAAGCCATTCATAGCCTTCGGAAGGCGCATAGGCCTGAAACCTAAGCCATGGAAACCTGAATTGGTCATAGTACCCTGACCAGGTTACTTTTCGGATAGGCTTGGCCTGAAGGCCTATGTAAAAGCCTGTTTCATTGATGGGGCGGCTCCCTTCTCCGAATCCGTTGCCATAAAATGTATGGAAGTTTTTGGCATAATTTCTATAAAGGAGGGATAAGTCTACTTTTGGACTCAAACTGCTCATCAAGCCCAGCACTGTTCCCATACCACCACTTCTTGATCGTGCGGACTCGCCAAAGAAAAAATAATTTTGATAATTATAATTGAAATAAAAGCTGTGTAAATGATTTTGCTTTCCCCTAAATTCAAACCCATTATACACTCTTTCTTGTCTTTGAAAAGGCTGGCTGTATTCAGTGAATAGCGTGTTAATACCCATTTGGAAAGAACGGTTGAGTGACGCGTATTGAATATTCCCGCCTATATTGTTTTCCCGAAGTTGGGCTTTTTGGGCGATTTCATTGGAAGTACGGTGAAGGCCGCTCAGCATGAGGGATGAAATGTAGGCTTCTTCTCTTTCAAGGGTGTCCAAACCTACCTGCAAATTGCCATCTCTAGGGGTGGAGGAGGCCAAGGCAGTGATTTCAAACCGGCCTTCCTTTCGGGTAAATGCTGCACCTCGAAAATACCCAAATTCCAGCACTGATGTATAGGGCCGGATGCCTAAAGAGCTCCTCCGGACGGTTGTGATTGCCTCTGCCCCCTTGCCTACAGAAAACCCCGAACCAAACACCAATCCCTGTCCAAACTGCAGCTGATAATCGCCCAAGGCCAAGGTTTTCCATTTCCCCTTGTTGTAGAGGGTGAAATGATAAGATAAAAAATTGAAACCATAGCGATTTGTGGGCGTGTCCCACGTAAATTGTTCTCCCGGATCTTTATCCAGCGTAAAGCCCACGCTAAAATCCTTGGTATGTTGCATCCTAAACCTTACATATAAATCGTTAGGATCACCCAAATAGCGGTTGGTCAACCTGCCATTGGAAAGGGTATCAGGCGGAGTATAGCCCTTGCGGGGTTCCCAAACTCTCCGGTGACGGATCATTAGGTAATTCTCTCTATCACTTGCCATCCGACTCCAAAGGTTGCCAGTAAACTGGTGCTCTCGGTCTTCAAGCGTCACAAAAGGCAATAACTTATAAATGGTTTCCAAGTCAAATTCAGGGATTGCCTGAAGCTCATAAATGGTTAAAAATTGGCCAAAGGAATTTCTATAATTTATGAATTCAGAGATTTGAAGGGGAGTCAAAATGTATAAAGACTGAAGCTCCTCTGCGGAAACCTTATTCAAATGGACTGGGCTGAGAAGAAGCTGCAGGAGGCTTTCATAGAGGTTTTCATAATCCAGTTCTTCATCTTGGAAGGCAAAAAGGTCTTCCGCAAACTGCTCCAGATCAATTTCCCTTGGTTTGTAGGTTTGGGCTAAAATTGGAAATGCTGCAAGGAAAATGAAAAAGGCCCAGCACCACCTCATTGTCCAAAGAGAAGGTTAAATGAGAAATGGTGCGTGAAGCCGAGTTTATAATTTTGGCTTAAGGCATAATCTATGTGGTATTTTCTAGGCCTGAATCCAATCCCAAAAAACAGGTTGTTGGGGTTGGTGTTGAAGCCAAGCCGGCCCTGAAGCTTCTCCTGCATGTTATATTCCATCCCGGCCTTAAATTGGGGTGGGAGCAAAATATCTTTCTCGGCTTCCACATTCAAGATTAGGGCATTTGAAGGCCGTATTGACAAGCCTGCTTTCACGAGGGTTGGGAAGGTATCATCGGTATAGCGGCTCATTTTGGCCCGAGTGAAGTTGTAAATGTGGGCTCCAAAGAATAGGTGAGGGGAAAGCTCCGCCACTCCTCCAAATTCAAAAATCGGCACACCACTTCGGCCAAATTCATCAATGTTGGTCTGCAGGTAGTTTGCCTTTACGCCAAAACTCGCAATCCCCAGCTTATTCGAAAATCCAAGTCCCAAATTCTGCTGGTTAAAAAGCTGTCCTCCGAAATGGCTGACATTGATTCCCCAGTTGCCTTTAGTAGTTACCATCGCCAAGCCTGCCGAGAGAGTTGATAGTTCAGATAGATTTAGCCGGTGATCAAAACCGAAGAAAGCCTGGGATCGCTCCAGCCTACCCAGTGCACCAATGTTGTTGAAAAGGCTATAGCCATCTACCAGTGTAACATGGGAGTTGCCCATCCCCATGCTTCTGGCACCGGATGGATAGGTTTCCATACCAGATTGGGCTACAGATACTATTATACAGCAAGTCCATAAGGACAGGGTCATCCATGCGGTATGCCTCATAAAAAATGAAAATAGGAGTTGAGGATAAAAAATTGAATAGTAATTTACTATAAAATTACCATAACCTATTGAAAATAAACGACTAAGTTAGAAAGGTGCCCTGAAGTTTATAAAAAAGTTTCCAAACCCGAGGTTGTTAACTGAGTATTCAAAGCGGAAAACCTGATCATAGAAGGTCACCAAGTCCAATCCCAAGCCGTAACCGTATAGATACCGATTGGTCAATCGGGCATTTTCAGGCAGGTTATTTCTGTCTTTAACATGGCCATGGTCAAAGTTAGCACTCAAATAAAGCCTCACTGGGAAGGTGGAGAGGGCATCGACAGGGACAAAGCTGGAAAGGTCATAAGCCTTGTTGAATAGCTCATATCGTAAACTGTTTTTATGGGCAACCGTTTGCTGGCCCTCAATTACGTTCAATTCATATCCACGGATAAAGTTTGGCAAGTAGCCTATACCCCTTACCAAGGTATAGGGCTGCTGGGGGCTCAAATAGGTGGAACCTGATACCCCCGTCACAAAATGGATTTTGGGAGTGATCCTCAAATATTTGTTGGCAATAAGAGAAAACTCTGTCTCGTTTACATCATCATTTGAAAAAAGCCCATAGCGGGTCAATCCTACATTCAAAACCTGCCCCTCGGTAGCATAGGCAACATTGTCCCGCTTGTCGTGGCGGTAGCTATAGCTGGCAGAGAAAAACCTTAGCTGGTTATCCCCATGTTGAAAGAAATCCGGATTTTCGGCCAAAACATCTTCATGGATAGAGGTCTGGTTATAGCCTACCGTGATGTTGTGGAAGTTGTAAAAACTGCCCCTATATGTGTACCGAATATTTCCAGCAATATTTTGCCTCAAGACATCCTCATTGTCATTGGTATAGAAAACCTGCCTATTGTCCACTGAGCGAAGGGGAATGGTTTTCATGGTAAAATAGGTGACCTGGGCAGCCAAGCCATGCTGTTGGTTACGGTCTATATATGGCTTGGAATATATCAGGTCAAAAGCCTGCGTGAAACCAAATTGAGCCAATAGCTTTAGCTTTTCATTTCGCCCGCCCACGTTGTCATGGTTGAGTTTTACCCCATAGTTAACCCTTGAAAAATCCCGGTTTTGGTTGACCCACCATTCGGAGAAGTTCCGATCGGCAAGCGTGAAAATCACACTTGGAATCACATACCACCGCTCTTTTACGGTCACCAAAATTTCCACTTGGTCATCTTCTACGAAAAGGGGGGTGACTTCCGCTGTGGTAAACAGCTGAAGGTTGTAAATCTTCTTTTGGTCTTCGATCAGGAGGGAAATAAACTCTTCCCAATCATAGGTAGTCCTGCTTTGGATATCCATTTCCCTGGAAATGATGCTTTTCCTCGTTTTTTCATTTCCAATGATGAAAATATTGTTTACCGTCACCTGCTCCGGGGCCTTGGGGTCGATGGCAAGGGAATCCAGGTCTTGTGCGATAAGACAAATGGGAGCCACGCTCAGCAGTAAGAGGATGATATATTTCCAGTAAAACTTCAAATGACCTTTTTGTATTTAATAAATCAAAATTAGGAACTAACTTAGGCAGTTGTAACTTAAATACCTAAAGCCAGAATCAAATTAACGTGCCGTGGGTTTAATTATTTAACAGGGGAAACGACTTTAAACCCAAGCTATCTTCTCTAGCCAGCTAAACTAAAACTGTGTGAGTACCATCTTCAAAAAAATTGCGATTTTACCCGTATTGTTTTATCAATACTTCATCTCCCCATTGCTGCCACCCATGTGCCGATACACGCCTACGTGCAGCCAGTACACAAAAGAAGCCATTTTAAAACATGGGGTTTTCAAAGGTGGGTGGCTAGGCATCAAGCGGATCGCAAGATGCAACCCGCTTGGCGGTCATGGCCATGATCCGGTCCCTTAATGCTCGGTTGGTTTTTGCCTCATGGCTAGGATGATTAAAGCCAATCCGCCCAATACGGCAGGAATACTGAGCACCTGACCCATATTCAGGGTAAGTCCCTCTTCAAATTCCACTTGGTTTTCCTTAAGAAATTCCCAAATAAACCTCATCCCAAATACCGCTACTAGAAAAATCCCAAGGTAAAGCCCTTCAGGAATTCTATTCTTGTATTTTACCCAACCTATGTATAGGCCGATGAAAATAAGCAGATAGGAGATAGCCTCGTAAATCTGTGTTGGATGTTTGGCTATACCAAAGGTTTGAATCGTAGCCACATAATGGTCGCCTCGGTCATGCAGGGTGTAATTAAGCGGTGTGTCGGGAGCCTCTGCCAAATATTTCTGTGAGCTCCTGAATTTGGTCAATACATATTTGACATCAGTTTCCAGCGCTGTTCTAAGATCTTTTTCTTCGTATCCGCCTTTGGCAATTTCAATGTCAAAATTCAATGGGACAATTCCGTTTCCAGACAATTCCTCCTGTCTGTTATCCGGTCTGTAGGCATTCACGTCCAATACAGGGATTCTTAAAGTTGCAAGGGTTTCTTCTGCATCTCTAGCGAAAACAAACCCAGAATCATTCTCAGTAGCCTTTCCGCCGATTTCGGAATTCATCAGGTTTCCAAATCGAATTAGACATCCAGTTAGCGCTACTACGATCACGATCCGGTCTACCGTCCACAAATAACTTTGTCCAGGGGTTTTTCTTGCGTACAACCAAAGGGCTATAAGAATGGCAATGGCCGCTCCATGGCTTGCCAGCCCGCCTTCCCATACTTTTAAGATGTCTAAGGGATTACTGAGGTATTTGTCGGGTTCATAGAAAAGGACGTGCCCCAGTCTAGCGCCCACAATTGTCGCCACTACCATGTAGATTGTAAGTTTGTCGACAAGGGCGGTATTGTGATTTTCTTTTTTGAAAATATAGATCATGATTTGCTGGGAAATGATAAACCCCAAGGCAAAAAGTAAGCTGTACCACCTCAACCGCTCAAAGCCAGGAAAAACGGCCGGGTTGGGGCTCCAAACTATGTAATCTAAAATACTATTGACCATTGTTTTAATTTTTTGCTAAGATAAGATTATTCCTCCTCTAGGGAAGCCAATTCGGCCAATTCTTCCTCAAACCCTCCGGAAAGGATAGGGAAACGCAGCCAGGTTTTGGGGTCTACATTATAATCATCCAAATGGAAAGCAGGTGCCAAGCGCTCCCGCTTCCATTGATTGCGGGACCACAATCGGAAAAATTTGGTGATGTAATCTTTAAGCTTTTTAGGCTCTATATCCAGTTCTTCTTTCAAGTTCAGGTAAACATCACTTGGTGACCGATGGTCTCTTAGAGCAAGTTTTTCGATCTCCAGCATGACAGCATAGGGCATCAAATCCTCCTCGTCCGTCTGCTTGTTGTCCTGGGGGCGGAGTTCGGCTGTAGGCTGAAGTGAATTGACGTACTGAAGCCCTTTATATCCTAATACTTTTTCTGCCCACTTCAACCAGTTGATGATAAAAGGCTTGTCAATGGCCGCAATTGGAGAAATGCTTCCGCTTGTGTCTCCATCCATAGTGGTGTAGCCCACCGACCCTTCATTTCTGTTTGAGGTGGCTAGAAGCAAGGCATTGTTTAGATTTGCAAGCATCCATATGATAGGAGAGCGGGTTCTGGCCTGAATATTCTGCAGGGTTATGTCATCCCTTTCCCAAGTCAACTCTCGCCCTATAGCTTTTTCTATTTTTGAAGTAAAACCCTTCACCTCCTCGCCGATCTGCCAGTCGTAAAAGGTAGCCCCAATGCTTTCAGCCAGGTTTTTGGCACTTTTGAAAGTGTCCCCGCCCGAATTGTCACTTGCCTGATAAGCACAGGTCAGCAAATGGCCAACTAGCTCTTTCTGTGGGTTGTCTGTTTTAAGCTCACCTTTAAAATTGATTTTCTTGAGAAATTCATCCGTGCCCAATTCGGCAAGTCCTCTACGGACCATTTCAGAAACTAAGATGGCAACAGAAGAGCTATCCGCGCCACCACTGAGTGAAAGCACAAAGCCATTGCTGCGGCTTTTGCGCATATAATCGAATAAGGCTAAGCTCACCGCTTGGGCAAACTCTTCCTCTTTGATTTGTTTTTGAATCTTCTTGATGGAGGCAGTTATCTCCTCATGGAATTTGAAACAGAGAAGCTGGTGATCCTTAAAGCTCAGCAGGTTGTTCTTTTCGACCAGTTTGCCATTTTTGGCCACCATGATCTCGCCATCAAATATCATCCGGCCACTTTCATTGCCCAACAGGTTGGTGTAACAGTAGACTGCATCGAGTTCTTTGGAACTGCTTTTGGCCAGTTCCTCCCGCATGGCTGTTTTTCCCAGGGCAAAATGGCTGGCGCTTGGGTTGAAGATCAGGTCAACTTTTCGGTCTTTCAGCCTATAGCCAGGTCTCATTCCACCTCTCCAGGCATCTTCACAGATTTCAAAACCATATTTGATCCCTTTTTTCTCAAAAATAATGTCCCCCAAGGGTACATCCTCATCAAAAAACTCAATGGTTTTGATTTCCCCATGTTGCCAAGGGGTAAACCATCGGAATTCATAGTGAACCCCGTCGATGGCCATGAACTGTTTGGCGACCAGGCCTTTCAGATAGCCGTTTTCAATTACGGCCATACAGTTGTAAACCTTGTCATTGATGCGCACCGGGGTGCCGACACAAACGGTTATGTTCTGACAGTAGGGGATGAGTTTGTGGACATAGGCCAGAGCTCTTTCAGGATACCAATAGCTTAAAAATAAATCCTCACTTCCATAGCCGGTAATGGAGAGTTCTGGGAAACATAGAATATCTACTTGTTGGTGCTGGGCATCTTCAATGGCGGCAATTAGCCGGTTAAAATTACCCTTCCAATCCAGGGGAGTCTGATTTACAGTGGCTCCCGCGATTTTTAAGTGAGGCATAATGATTTTAAAGAATCTTAATGGCTTAAAACGAATTTTGCGGGTAGAAGTTCTATAGAGCTAGAGTTTGAGCTTTTCGCATGCCGTTTTTGCAGCTTCCTGCTCGGCTTTCTTTTTTGTTGGGCCTTTCCCCTCGGATACCTGTTCCTGATTGAGGGTTAGGTTTACGGTAAATTCCTTAAAGCGCTGGTTCCCTTGCACCCCTGCCAGATTGAACTCCAGCACATGGTTGTTTTTCTGGGCCCATTCAATAATCTTACTCTTGAAATTGATAGTGGTGCTGATGATATGCTCAATATCAAAGTGAGTTAAAATCCGGGTGTAGACAAACTCTTTGGTAAAAGCATAACCGCGGTCTAGGTAAACCGCACCCACCAAAGCCTCTAAAGCATCCCCAAAAAGGGATTTATGCATATACATGCCCTTTTCGGAAAGTTCGGATTCCACGATTTTTCCTAATCCCAACTTTAAGCCGATCTGGTTGAGCGATTCCCGATTTACAATTCTTGACCTGGTTTCGGTGAGGAAACCTTCATCACGGTAGGGGAATTTCAAAAATAAATGTTCGGCGATAATGGTGCCAAGTACGGCATCACCCAAAAACTCCAGCCTTTCATTGGAGGCTTTCACGCCGTTGCCTACATCTTCGGCAGCAGATGCGTGTTTTAAAGCGAGCTTGTACAGAGATAAGTTCAAAGGCTTGCGACCCACTATCATTTTGATAGCGGCCGCAAGCCTTCTTTCTTTTCTATTGTAAATAAGCTCCTGTACTCTGAGTAGCCTAAATATTTTCAATTTTATTCGGCGATTTTCTTGAAGATAATGGAACAGTTGTGTCCACCAAATCCGAATGTATTACTCAATGCAGCGTTTACTTTTCTTTCCTGAGCCTTGTTGAAGGTCAGGTTCAATTTGGTGTCCAGGTTCTCGTCATCTGTAAAATGGTTGATGGTAGGAGGAACCAGGTCCTTCTGAACAGCAAAGATGGCTGCAATCGCCTCAATAGCTCCAGCGGCACCCAAAAGGTGTCCTGTCATGGATTTTGTACTGCTGATGTTCAAGTTGTAAGCATGTGGTCCAAAAACCTTTTGGATAGCTTTCACTTCACTTACATCCCCAAGTGGTGTGGACGTACCGTGCACGTTGATATAGTCTATATCTTCGGGCGTCAATCCGGCATCTTCAAGGGCAAGTTTCATCACATTTCCGGCACCTTCACCCTCAGGGTGTGGGGCGGTGATGTGGTGAGCATCGGCTGTCATAGCTCCGCCAACTAACTCGGCGTAGATTTTGGCACCTCTTGCTTTGGCGTGCTCATATTCCTCAAGAATAAGGGCACCGGCTCCTTCACCAAGTACAAATCCTTCTCTATCCTTGTCAAATGGCCTTGAAGCTGTTTCCGGAGAATCATTTCTCTGAGAAAGCGCCTTCATGGCATTGAACCCGCCTATACCGGCTTCAGTTACCGCAGCTTCCGAACCACCTGAGATGAAGATGTCAGCTTTACCCAAACGGATATAGTTGAACGCGTCAATCAGGGCGTTTGTGGCAGATGCACAAGCAGAAACGGTGACAAAGTTAGGTCCTTTAAAGCCATACTTGATGGAAAGGAAACCCGCACTGATGTCAGCGATCATTTTTGGGATAAAGAATGGGTTGAATCTTGGGGTACCGTCTCCATGGGCAAAGGAGGTAACCTCATCCTGGAAAGTTTTCAGACCTCCAATTCCCGATCCCCAGATTACTCCGGCGCGGTGGAGGTCGATGTTTTCCAGGTCCAGTCCGGAATCCTTCATAGCCTCTTCCACTACAATCATAGCGTACTGGGTGAAGGGGTCCATCTTTCTGGCCTCTTTTTTATCGATGTATTGCTCTACGTCAAAGTTTTTGATTTCGCAGGCAAATTGCGTCTTGAATTTTGATGCATCGAATCTAGTAATAGGCGCAGCACCGCTTACACCATTTGCCAAACCATCCCAGTACTCCTGGAGGTTGTTGCCAATTGGTGTAAGGGCACCTAAACCTGTTACTACAACTCTTCTTAAATTCATAAATGAATTTTCAGTGATGGAATTTTATTTCACGTTTGCTTCCAGGTAGCTCACTGCCTGACCTACTGTGCCAATTTGCTCAGCTTGGTCGTCTGGAATAGAGATGTTGAATTCTTTTTCGAATTCCATAATAAGCTCAACAGTATCAAGAGAGTCAGCTCCTAGGTCATTAGTGAAGCTTGCCTCAGGCGTAACTTCAGATTCTTCTACGCCTAACTTATCAACGATAATGGCTTTTACTTTTTGTGCAATTTCAGACATTTTGTGATCAGTTTAGTTTAAACACTCCGCAAAGAAATATATTTATCCCCTTATTGCCAAAAAAAACAGGAAACTAAATTTAGATATTCACCTTACGGCTGAAAGTTGAACTATAATTTTTACCTTTGGTTTTTTAAATTCTTCCTCGAATGAAGAAAACCAAGCTCCAAGTTGTACACGATTATGAATTTGATCTAATCGGCCTCGTAGCTCCCCTCAAGGACTATAAGATGGCCTGGGTGATCAATAATTCGCTCGATTTGGATCTTGCCAGAACGAAGGATTACCAGTTGGAATTTATCAACCAACCGGCTTTGGTTATTTCGCAGTATATTCTTGAAAAAGATCATGGCTTCATCCAGTTGCTGCGAAACCGCTCCTACTCCAAGTCCGACAAGGCCCTGTACCTGGTGCCGGAGCTCAAAACCATCGATTACTTCCTCCTGTTGCAGGATTATACCTACGAATTGAATATAAATGCGTATATTGAGGAGCTTTCCAAACATCCCTATGTCCAAAACGTGGTCAAACTGGATGTGACAAAATTAAAATCAAAAGAAAACCTATTAACCTATTAAAACTGAAATTACTTTATGAAAGTACCTGTTTTTAATAAAACAAAAATCTTAGCAACAGTAGGCCCAGCCTGTAACAATGAAGAAGCTCTCACAAAATTAGTTCACGCCGGAGCAAGTGTTTTCAGACTTAATTTTTCCCACGGCAACCATCAAGGACATTCAGAGGTCATCAAGCTGATCCGCCAGATCAATAAAAAACTCAATCTAAACATTGGTATTCTCCAAGATCTCCAAGGCCCAAAAATCAGGGTAGGAGAGGTGGAAAACAATGGTGTTGAAATAGTGCCAGGTGATCCGATTACCATCACCACCGAACCGGTGGTGGGTACTTCCAGCCTGGTGAGCACAGTTTACCAAAATCTTCCCAACGATGTGCAAGAGGGTGACCGAATCCTCATTGACGATGGAAACTTGGAGTTGGTAGTGCTAAGCACAGACGGTAAAAGTGTAAAATGTACCGTGGTACACGGTGGGTTGTTGAAATCCAAAAAAGGGATCAACCTGCCAAGTACAAAAGTAAGTGCTCCATCCTTGACGGAAAAGGATTTGGTAGATCTGGAATTCGGGTTGGCAAATGAGGTAGACTGGATTGCCCTTTCTTTTGTAAGGTCTTCAGAGGATATTGTTGACTTGAGGCAAAGAATCGAAAAAGCCGGGAAAGCCTGTAAAATCGTTGCCAAAATTGAGAAGCCGGAAGCCCTTGAGGACATAGATGCCATCATTGAGGCTTCTGATGCTATCATGGTGGCCAGAGGTGACCTTGGGGTGGAAGTTCCGATGCAGATGGTGCCTCTATGGCAAAAGAAAATGGTGGAGAAATGTAAGCTTGCCTGCAAGCCGGTGATTATTGCTACCCAGATGATGGAAAGCATGATCGTCAATCCACGCCCAACCCGCGCCGAGTCCAATGACGTGGCCAATGCGGTATTGGACGGTGCCGATGCGGTGATGCTTTCTGCGGAAACAGCTTCAGGAAACTATCCTGTGGAGGCAGTGAAGGCAATGAGCAGCATTATTGACTATATCGAGCAAAACGCTGAAATCTACCATAACCTTTATAAAATTCCTGAAGACGATGAAACTTTCCTAAGCAACAACTTGCTTCTGATGGCCTCCAGACTTTCCAGAAATGTGAAAGCCAAAGCATTGGTAGGCATTACAGTCTCCGGCTTTACCGCTTTCAGGCTGGCCTCTCACCGTCCATTGGCTAATATCTTCATATTTACCAGCAACAAGAGTTTGATCACTCAACTAAGCCTGGTGTGGGGTGTTCGAGCTTATTATTATGAGAAGCAGACTTCTACAGACGGCACCTTCCAGGATATTCAAAACCAGCTAAAAAATGACGGTTTTGTCAAGGATGGGGAAATAATCATCAATACCGGTAGTATGCCACTTAAAGCCAAGGGACGTACCAACATGTTAAAATTGCATATTGTAAATTGATAACGGTCATAGACCTCAACCATTTAAAAGGCTGGACAGCATGTCCGGCCTTTTTTACTGGATTTCCTGCGGTCCTCTGGGAGGTACCATGATGACTTTTTCTTTATCCACCATCACAGCCCCAGGAGCAGAGCCTTTTACCTTTCTGACGTATTTGCAGGGGGTATAGATGACAGGGGTGAGACTGTCATTCTTACTTTTGGAATAATAGGCAGCCAATTGAGCAGATTTCTCCAGTACATCTTTGGGAATGTTGACCTTGCCTTTCCCTTTGATGATCACATGTGAACCCGCCACACCCTTGGCGTGCAGCCACAAGTCGTCTTTCCAGCTGTGATATCGCAGCATCTCATCGTTCCCCTTGGCAGACTTGCCGACCATTACAATATAACCGTCAAACTCAAACCTCTTATAAGGGATGGTTTCCTGTGAGGCGGAAGTTTTGGAAGTTAAATGGTGTTCCTTTTCGAATGCTTTAAGTTGCTTAAAAGAAGTAAAGCTTGCTACCTCCTCAGACTGCTCGAGCAGTTCTAAAAGATAATCTTCCTTTCTTCTGATATTTTCCTCCAGCTGCGCAATTTCAATTTTACGGTTTTTGCCTTTTCTATAAAGATTCTCGGCAAACTTCTGTGGGGTAACGCCTCTTTTTAGTTTAACCTTGATATCTTTATCCTGGTAGAAATCATACAGAATCACCTCTTCTTCATTAGAAGGGATCTGGTGGAGGTTAGCCATGATGAGGTCGGCCAGCTGCTGGGGACTGGTTTCTTCTGTGAGGCTTTTCAATTTCTGATTAGACTTTTCCAGGTAGGATTCTGTCTTTTTGATTTTATCCTGGTAGCTCCTCAATAGCTTGTCTTTTTCCTTTTCAAACAAAGCATACACAACCGCATATCTGAAGAACTCATTACTTACCTCAATAGCCGAGCTGCTTTGGAAAGTAGGGGAGGAAACCGGGAGAAGGGTAAGTTTATAGTCACTGTTTTCCGGAACGATGGAAAAAACAGGACTGTCCAGCATGTCCATTAGCTCCTGCATCAGGCGCCATTTCTCCTCGATTGGTGCCTCAATGTAGCCTTTCTCTTTCAACCATTGCCTTGGGAGCTTTCCCAAAGTGGGGGCAAACTGTGCGGCATTACCTTCCAGAGATGTAAATCTCTTCCATGTAAAGTCCATGGGTCGGGATAAGTCTTCCGCCACTAAGTTCCAGTCTTCCTGCAGGTTTTTTTTGAAAATATCTTCAGGTTGCTGATTTATCTCATGGAAAAGTATCACGTTGCTTCGCGAGCCGTGCATTTTAAATACTAGGAATTTAAAGGGATCAAATTTAATGTAAAAGGCCCTTTCATTTTCATAGGTCCTGATCTCCGCGACCTGAAGGCCTATCAGGGTTGGGAAAAGATCAATGTTGTTTTTTTTACTTCTGGCAAAGCTGTCGGGAAAGCTTAATACTGTGTTGGAGGGGCTTAGCAAGGCCCTTATGTAGCGGTATTGGCTATCTTTTTCAAACTCAAAAACTAACTCGTCTTTATTTTGTGAAAAGCAGTTGGTAAGGGTGTGACCTTTCAGCGCATTGTCCAGTTCAGGACATAGGAATTTAAAAAAATGATAATTTAAATGCATGATTAGATTTCTATCTTGAGCCCATCATAGGCCAAACGGATATGGGGCGGCAATAGTTTTTCCACCTTGGAATGGCAGCCCAGTTGATGGCTGATATGCGTAAAATATGCTTTCTCGGGCTGTATTCTTTCCACCATTTCAATCGCTTCTTCGAAAGTGAAATGGGAAATGTGGTCTTTTAACCTCAGCGCATTGAGCACAAGCACCTTGGACCCTTTTATTTTTTCAATCTCTGTCTCTGAGATAAAGTTGGCGTCTGTGATATAGGTAAAATCCTGTACTCTGAACCCAAAGACGGGAAGCTTATAGTGCAGCACATCTATAGGGGTGACAGGGACTCCTTCCGCAATAAATGGTTGATTAGTGATTTCCACAGGCTGCACCTTAGGCACACCCGGGTAGCTGTGATTTTCGAAAATGTAGGAAAACTCCCTTTTGATTTGCTCCAGCACCTGTTGCCTACCAAAGATGGGCATGTCCCGTTTGTGCATGAAATTGAAGGGACGAATGTCGTCAAGACCTGCAGTATGGTCTTTGTGCTCATGGGTGAAAATAACGGCGTCCACATCGCGGATGTTTTCCCTCAGCATCTGCTGCCTAAAGTCCGGGCCGGTATCGATGACGATACTCTTTCCATCTACCTCCAGGTGAACGGAAGTTCGAAGTCTTTTATCCCTAAAATCTAAGGAGGTACACACCTCACAACTGCACCCGATTACGGGTACCCCTTGTGAGGTGCCAGTTCCTAAGAATGTGATCTTCAAAGTTTGAGCTCGGTTTGTTGGAGTTCGCTGAGGAAATCCTGGTTTTTCTTGTTGGAAAAATCCTTCGGGTTAAACTTCAGTTCCCTGAGTATGTCCAAAAGGGTGTTGATTTTTCCTTCAGTTGTGTAGTATTTGTTGACGATGACCACGTTGGTGTCATTGAGTATACAATAGCCAGATTTGAAGTTTCCTTTTTCATACCTGAGAATGAAATCAGATTCCGCAAATAGGTTTTCCAGCTTGTCAAGGTAGGATTTGGTATACTTTACCGCCATTTACTTATTTGGAGATGTGCTTTTTGACAGTGGCCAAAAGGTGGTCGTAATCCAAAGGCTTTTGAACGTAATCATTTAAGCCGGCTTGTTTAAAATCGTCCAGAGTGTAATTTTTGTAATTTCCGGTGATGGCAACAATAGGAACATTGGCTTTTGACTTGTCAGGCAAAGCCCTAATGGCTTTTGTACACTCGATTCCGTCCATTTGAGGCATGTTGATGTCCATCAAAATCAGGTCAAAGTCTTCTTTTTCCAATTTGGCCAATACTTGCTTACCGTTTTTAACAGAGGTGATGTGGAAGTTTTCAAACATCAACACGTTTCTCGTCAAATTAATGATCACTGAGCTGTCCTCTGCTACCAATACTTTTTTAATATCGCTCATTCTTTATATTCCTATTTTTTATAAGATGGATTGCTGCTCGCTAAAATAATCCCGAAAGTTATCCAACAATTGTTTAAGCTTCAAATGTTCTTGTGAAATATTGTCAAAATTAGAAGTTTTGATGTTCTTTTCAAAAGATGCACTGAAGTGGTATATCTTGTTGGCACCTAAAGTGCCCGAATTACCCTTAATAATATGCAATTTTTCCCCTATTTCCTTGTAATTCTTACTTTCAATTAAATTTTTAATGTCAGCGGTAAGATCTTCGGCCTCCTCAATAAAGTCTAAGTATACTGTTTTGATATTGTCGGGGCTGTTATACTTCAATAACTGTTTAACTATTTTCTCATTAAGTTCCTCAGAATCTGCAGCCGGAACAGCTTCCACTGCTGTAGATTCCGCAACTACGGATGCACCACCCGGGTTGAGGTGTTGGAAAATAGTTTCCAGAAGGTTTTTAGGCTTGATCGGCTTGGCAATAAATTCATCAAAACCAGTGGCAATAAAATAATCCCTGTCGCTCTGGTCGGAATATGCCGAAACGGCAATAATGGGAGCCTCCGTTAAATGCTCCGTCTTGATCACCTTAAGGGTGGAAATGCCGTCAAGTTTGGGCATTTGAATGTCCATAAGGATGATGTCAAAATCTTTCTCCCTTAATTTATCCAATGCCACAAGGCCGTTTTCGGCTGTCTCGAAAAGGTAATTATGTCGGATGATGTTCTCGAAAACCTTTCGATTTAATGCATTATCATCAACTATCAGCACCTTTTTATCTTTCATCATCAAGTTTTTGTAATTTTGCGGTAGAGTCTCAAAAAAATAGTTTACATCCATTGATAGATACCGCCAAGTTTTTAATTGTCGTCGCTGGTCCGACTGCCGTTGGTAAAACGGATATGTGCATAAAAATAGCCAAAAAATTTAATACTTCTATCATTTCTTCCGATAGTAGACAATTTTTTAGGGAAATGGAAATAGGGACAGCCAAGCCCACCTTGGAAGAGCGCCAACAGGTTGCCCACCATTTCATTGACTCCCTTTCTATACATGACCAATATGACGTTAGAAGGTTTGAAAATGACACCTTGAATCTTTTAAATTCCCTATTTGAAACTCACGACTGTGTCATCATGACCGGCGGTTCGGGTCTCTATATAGATGCGGTTTGTAAGGGTTTTGATGAAATGCCTGAAATACCATCCCAAATACGGGAAAGCTTAAATGAGCTTTTTCAAAATGAGGGAATAGAGGTTTTACAAAAGAGGCTCAAGCAGGTAGATCCCGAATACTTTGAAATGGTGGATCGGCACAATCCACAACGGTTGATCAGGGCATTGGAGGTTTTTGAAGGCACGGGCAAGCCATTTAGTAGTTTCAGACTAAAAAACACAGTGGAAAGGCCTTTCAATTTGATCAAAATCGGACTGGAAAGGGACAGGGAATTGCTGTATGAGCGCATCAATCTGAGGATGGATCAGATGATTGAGCAGGGATTGTTTGAGGAAGCCGAAAAGATATTTCCTTATCGCCATCTCAATGCTCTACAGACGGTCGGGTATTCGGAAATTTTTGGGTACTTGGATGGAAAGTATGACAAGGAGGAGGCCGTGCGACTTCTTAAAAGAAATTCCCGTCGTTATGCCAAAAGGCAGCTCACCTGGTTTAAAAAAGATCCGGATATGGTGTGGTTCTCTCCGGATGAGGCAGAATCAATTATTAAGCATATTGGCCGTCAAATGGATTGACGGCCGCTGATTTTTGCTACAAAATTATACGGCTTTTTAGCCAATAGCCTATTATACTGATAAAGGTAAAGTTTTGACTGGGAGAGAGGGCCTTTTGCGGCTTCCTTTTCAGCCGGATTTTTCTTGAGGTAGATGTTTTCCAGATGGACCAAGTTGGCCCGAGTTGGCTTGAGGTGTTCCTGCACCGCTAGCTTTTCCTTCAATAGATAAAATTGTTCTTCAAATGCCTTCTGTTTGTTTTTAAGGCTGTTTTCAACTACTGTGTAAAACAGAAATACAAATCCTGCCAATGTCAGGAAGATAGGGATAAAGCCCATAGGGTGAATTAGATACTTAGGATTTCTATTAGTTTAAGGTAATCTTTCTTCAAAGGTTTGTCCTTGGTAATGCAGTCGTTAAAGTCCGTGTAGACGACTTCTTCGTGAACTATACCTGCCATGCAGTTGGTCTTGCCTTGCATCAGTCCTTCTACGGCGGCCATGCCACACCAGCTACCCAGGATTCTGTCCTTTGCAGTAGGATTGCCCCCTCGCTGAATGTGTCCCAATGTAGTTACTTTAAAATCGAGTTCATCATTATTGATCTCTTTTTTTACCTTCTCCATAATCTCAGCCGCGCCACCTTCTTCATCGCCTTCGGCCACAACCACGATACTGGATGTTTTGGTCTTTCTCAAGCCTTTGAGCGACTTGACCACATCCTTGATGGAGGTTTTGGTTTCCGGTACCATCACCAGCTCCGCGCCTCCACCGATACCGCATTCCACGGCTATATACCCACTGTCGCGACCCATTACCTCAATAAAGAAGATCCTGTCGTGGGCCGCAGCCGTATCCCTCACCTTGTCAATGGCCTCCAGGGCGGTATTCAGCGCCGTATCAAAACCAATGGTGAAATCTGTGCCATATATATCGTTGTCAATAGTTCCAGGACAGCCTATCACAGGTATACCAAATTCCTTGCTCAGAATCTGCGCACCGGTAAACGTTCCATCCCCTCCAATGGCCACCAAACCTTCAATTCCGTGCTTTTTGAGTTGCTCGTAAGCTTTTTGCCGGCCTTCTTTGGTTCTGAATTCTTCGCTTCTAGCAGATTTAAGGATGGTTCCGCCACGCTGCACAATGTTGCTCACAGAGTGGGTGTACATTTTCTTGATGTCTCCGTTGATCATGCCGTCGTAGCCATACATGATGCCGTAAACATCTAGGTTGTGGTAAATTCCTGTCCGTACTACTGCACGGATACAGGCGTTCATTCCTGGGGCATCTCCACCTGAGGTAAATACTGCGATTTTCTTCATGCTTAATAGGTTTTCTAAGCTTAAAAATAAAGATTAATCCTTATTATAAGTAGAAGGGAGGCGAAAAGTTTATTTATTATCTTTGAGAATGCAAGAATTAAAAAAGGTTCTTATCATTACCTATTATTGGCCGCCCAGCGCAGGATCAGGTGTTCAGCGATGGCTTAAATTTGCCAAGTACCTTCCGCAATACGGCTGGGAACCTGTGATTTTTACCCCTGAAAATCCCGACTTTGAACTGAAGGATATGAGCCTTCTAAAGGAAATACCCATAGATTTGGAGGTTCTGAAATTTCCTATCTGGGAGCCTTATGGGATTTTTAGGAAACTTAAAGGAGGAAAAATAAAGGATCCTTCCAAGATTTTGGAAAAGGGTGAAAAGGGACTTTTCGACAAGCTTTCCATCTGGATGCGCGCCAATCTGCTGATACCTGACCCCCGGAGGTTTTGGGTAAAACCTTCAGTGGAATACCTTTCCGATATTCTTGAGAAAAATAAAATCGAAACAGTGATTACCACTGGCCCTCCGCATAGCCTACACCTGATAGGGCGAAATCTGAAGCGGAAACTTGGAGTGAGGTGGGTTGCGGATTTTAGGGATCCATGGAGCAGTTGGGAATTTTTGGATACCCTGCCTATGACACCCTTGGTTAGGAAACAGCATGAAGAGCTGGAGAGGTCGGTTTTGAAGGAGGCCGATCGGGTGCTGACCATATCGCCGACTTTTCAGGAGGAAATCAGCAAGATTTACCCCAGATCGATAGATTTAATCACCAATGGTTTTGACCAAGCAGATTTGCCTACTCAGTTTGCGGCAGCTCCCGAGGTTTCAAAAGGCCTGAAAATCGTTTATACCGGAATTATTGATGCGATTCGGGACCCCTTGCCGTTTGTAAAAGCGCTTAGACAGGCTTTTGAGGGGACTGCAGTTCCCGTGGAAATGACTTTTGTGGGCAAGGTCAGTGACAAGGTTATCCATTTCATCGAGTCGGATGAATGGTTGGCCAATCATGTGCATTTTGCGGGGTATGTGAGCCATGAGGAAGTATTTGGCTTTTATGAGCAAGCCAATCTCTTGCTTTTGATTCTGACCAAAACCAAAAATGCCAAGGGCAACATTCCCGGGAAAATATTTGAATACATGGCCACAGAAAGGCCGGTTTTGGCCCTAGGTGATCCCGCCGGTGATTCTGCCCAGATCTTGCAGGCAGCCCAAGCAGGGAAAGTGTTTGCCCACAAGCAAGTGGACGAAATCAAAAGCTTCCTACTTCGCTACGCAAAGGGGGAAATCCAAATAAATAGTGGAGGCAACGTCAAAAAATACGACCGAAAAGAGCTTGCGAAAAAGCTGGCCGCCATTCTCGATGAACTTTAAGGTTTGATTTTATTCAACGCATTCAGAACCATGTTTTTTCCCTCCGGGGAAGGGTTGAACACATATATTCCTGTCAGGTAAATTATCATGATTAGCGCTGACCGGATGATCAGGTCTAGGAAGATATTGTCTAAAGTCGGTAACAATAGAGTTGGAATATAATAAGCCACTAAGCCCACCAAAATCACTTTCGCCAGATCCCAAGTGAAGGGTGTAAAGTGAAGCTTGACCTTGATGTAGTAATATTTCAACAGGTTATAAAAGAACATGGCAACAAAGGAAGCCATCGCCGCTCCTTCAATTCCATAACTTGGGATCAGCATCAAATTTAGCAATATCACCACCAGGCTCATCAGTAGGGTGGAGGTGATGTTAAATAGATAATATTTGCTAAAGACTATGATCTCACCGTTGACAGAAAAGATTACGTCGGAAAGCTTTCCCAAGCCAATGAGCAAAACTACCCACTTGCCAGCTTCATAAACGTCCCGGTTGGGCACAAAATGGTAAAGGTTATCAATATTGGCCCAAAGTCCAATGAACAGTAGGAGGCAAATAATCAGTTGGTTGACCGCCACTTTCTTATAGAGCTGGTGGATCTGGTCCAGCCTGCCACCCGCAAAACTTTCAGCAATCACCGGCATCACTACCTGGCTAATGGCTCTGCGGGGCATTTCGATCACCACGGCAATGGAAAACCCGATCGTGTATATGGCATTTGCATCCAGACTGATCATCGCCGAAACCATCAGGCTGTCGATTTTCATGATCAAAATGGACCCAGCCGTCCCCAGAAAGGTGATCAAGCTGTATTTAATAAATTCACCCTTGAAAGACTGGGATAACACTCCGAAGTTGAACTTCAGCCTAAACAGGTCTCTTTTCAGCATGTAGGCAATCATAAACAACACTGCCATCAAGTAAAGCAGTCCTAATCCCATCATCACCTGGTAAAAATCTATCCAACCCAACAAAAAGGTTACAATCCAGGCACTCACCAGGAGGCGAACCATCACCTCTCTTATAAAAGTGGGAATAGCCACCTTGAGAAATGAGCGCATAAATGCATCCAGAATTGTGTGGATCACCGAAAAAAACGTGATGATCAACACCACGCCTAAATAGTTGTTTACCTGTGGGGAGTTGACCGAATAGGTGCGGATAATCTCATCCTTGAAAACCAAAAACAGCACCGCAACAGCCGTAAATCCGACTAAGCACCAGATTAAGCTAAAGGTGAAAAAGGTGAATTTGTGTTTTTTTACCTGGGGATAAAAGCGTGTGATGCCATGGCCCAGCCCTAATTGCGCAAATGGGACCAGCAACAAAGCCATATCCTGTATAGTACGAAATGCCCCAAATTCACTCGGCGTCAACGCATAAGGGAGCAGCCAAAGAATATTGACATAGCCAATCAGTACGCCTAAATAGGAGCTGATGGTGGTCAGAATACTTTGTTTGGCAATTTTACCCATGCGAAAATAAAAAGTTAAAGATAAGCAGGATCACTGGAAAACCTGTAGTAAGGCATTTTTTCGGTCTTCATAATCATAATGTGTCTTGATCCTGAGCGGGGCCAAAATTCTTAGGGTAATTAAATCAGCCTGGTTGGCATCCTGTAAAATCCTCACCAGTGCTGCGGAGTCCTTTTTTTCTAGAATAAAGCCGGTATCACCGATAATTTCCGGAATGGCTCCCACGGCTGAGCCAATAGGAATACACCCACAAAGCATAGCCTCCGCCAAAGCGTTTGGAAAGCCTTCAGACATGGAAAGTTGCAAATAAAAGCGGTGTTGGTTAAAAAGGTTGCGTATCTCTTTTTGAGAAAGTTTTCCCAGTACCTTTATATTGGTGAGGTGGGTAGAATAATTTTCATCACCTACCAAGGTAAATTGGGCATCTGGAAAACGGGCTGCCATTTCCTCGATCAGATCAATCCCTTTGATCATCGCACGGTTGCTTTTGGAGATGCCGGTGGCTACCGTAATGTAAGTTTGGGCTTTCCGCTCTAAGCCCAGATCTTTCCAAAATTCCCCCGAAAAACCATTATGAATAACCTGAATGGGGGTTTTGAGCCCTGGAACCAAGTTTTTCAATCCTTGAGCCTCAGGTATCAGCGCAGAATAGCGGTAATCCTGCTTGACCAGCGCCTGGGCTACAGGCAAAATCTTCGTGCAGTTTCTGAAACTGTATTCGGTAAACTGTCTCAAAATATTCTTTCGGTAATTTCCATAGTTGATCGCAGGCATGTTCATGGCATCCGTGCCTCCACATTGTATAAAAACCTTTTTTTTGAAAAGCTTTCCGAAAATGACGGGAAGGTAGCTGTGGTAGCCGGCAAAAAAGCACAGATAATGAGTGGTCTTGGGTAAATAAAACAACAGCTGAAAAGCCTGTAGAATAAAGTAAAAGGGGAGTTTTACAGGACTGTCAGTGAATTTTAATGGCTTGATGGAAAAGTGGGGCTCAATCATTTCCACATCCCTTTCGGTAAATGCGGTCCTGACCGGATAGGTGTAAATGATCATTCTTTATGCTCAGCAGAAATTCAAAATAGCAAAACCATTACCGCCAGCAAAGATAGAATTAGCATCACGATGAAAGACCAGATAAACATGGACGTCTGCGCAATTTCCTGCCTGCGGTCATTTTGCCAATCTTTCAATTCCTCATATACCTCCATGGTCCCCGAAAAAACACGGGAGTCTTTTTGGTAGGCTTGATCCTTATAGGGCGTTCTGATCTGGCGCAGTTTGCGGTTGTCGTCAAACTGATCTTTACCCTGCTTGGCAAATCCGGCTCCTCCTGTCATAAAAAATTAATTAAGTCCGTTTCTGATTTTAATGCTTAACCGCTCTCTGAAAACCGACCACTTGTTTCGCAAAGTGGCTTTCTCCAGAGGTTTATGAGACCGTAGTACAAAATACTGATAGTCATTTTCTTCGTAGAAAATACTATAGGTTTCCATCTTTTCCAAATAAAAACCGTTGGCACTGATATTTTTAATCAATTCCCCTGTGTCCAAGGGCTGATCGATTACCTGAAGTTTTTCAGGTTCGTTATGCATCATCCATTCCAAAAAGCGTGGAGCGGGGATATTGATAAAAATCACCGAATCCTTATGGCTGTGCCGCTTGACCGTTTCAAATAATTTGAAATGCTGATCTACCGGGATGTGTTCCAAAACATCCGGAAAGACGAAAAAGTCATAAAGCTCATCTTTGGCAAAGTCCTTCATGTCAGAAACTTCAAAGGTGAGGTTCTCACAGACTTCCCACAGTTTTTTGGCCTTTTCGATGCTTTCAGGACTGATGTCCACTGCTAGCACCTTTCCTTTATTGACCTTTCTGGCAATCAATTGGCTGACTGTACCGATGCCGCAACCCACCTCAAGTACCTTGTGGTCATTCTTTAGCCCGGCAGACACCAACTTGTCCAAAATATGCAGGTGCCGGGAATTGACCCCCCGCTTTTCCTGTTCGGTGACAAACTGATCGTAATAGCTAACTATTTTATCCTTCTCTACCATGAGAAACCATTGGTTTTATTGTCAAAAATAATCCAAACCCTAGCAGTACTAAGATCAATATCTGGAAAATGATCATCAGGGGCTTGGCGGAATAATAGGAGCTAGGCTCAAATGAAAACCTCACTTCATACGTCCCTTCCGGCAAATCCAATGCTCTTAGCAAGTAATTGGCCCTTAAAATATCCACTTCCTGCCCATCTACAAACGCCCTCCAGCCTTCAGGATAATAGATCTCCGAAAATAAAGCCAGCCCAGACTGGTTTGCGCTTACATTGTAAACCAACTCCCTAGGTGAATAATTAACAAGCTCTATAGAACCAGAACCCGCATTAAGAGTGCCAAACTCTTGTGAGTTTAGCGTTGCAGTATTGCCAAGTTCGGAATTTTGCAGCACGCCTATCTCATCGACGTTAGAGGTCACCGGATATACGGCTTCAGGAAACCAAGCGGCACCTTTGGCGTTGTCGTTTCTAAATACTTGATTTTCTGATGCTCCAAAGTAAAAATATTTGGCATTCAGCATGTTTAAGGCGTTAAGGGTTTCAAAATTGAAATTCCCTTCTTGGGCCTGCTGAATAAAGCCTTGCATTTCATAGGACAACACCTCATCAATAAGGTCTTGATACCTGCGCATTTTGGCACCGTGATAACCGCCTATACTGTTGAACCTATAGCTAGTTCTGGCTTCGTTGAAAGGGTTTTCCAGGTTGAGGACCCTGTAATAGCCTTCATCAGCCATGATTCTATTGTCGGCAGGGGTAGCCTGAAAGTACTCCGCACTGGGATCGTTTACAAAACTGTCGTTTTCCAAGTATCTTTTATTGATAAACCAGATGTCTGCCAAAATCAAAAGGGCTATTCCAGCTGTAGCATACACGGCCTGGATCTTATATTTTAAAAACGCAAAAACCAACCCGGCTGCAAGTGCGATAAAGATAAAGCTACGCCAAGCATCCTTGCTCAACAGGGCTCGCCGGTCTTCGCGGATGGCCGAAATTAGCCAGTCAGGAAGGTATTGATCAGATGGAGAGCGGAAATCAAAGACGCCTGGAATCAAGGCCAAAATCAAAGCAATTCCACCCGTAACCCCAAACGCGAAAAGCAGCTTTGGCATTACCTGCGGGTGCGTGCGGTTGTTCATGTAGGACTCCAATCCCATGGCGCCCATTACCGGGATGGCAAATAGGGCCATTGATAGCGCCATGGTGACAGCCCTAAATTTGTTATAGCCCGGGAAATAATCAAACATCGCATAATTGAACCAAGCCATGTTTTTACCCCAAGCCAGCATAAAGGATAATATGGTGATGACAAGAAAGATGTATTTGAACCTTCTTGGCCCCCAAACCATGCCCATTACAAACATGAAAATTAAAATAGCTCCACCGTAGATGGGCCCGCCTGTACCCGGCTGTTCTCCCCAGTAGGTTGGCGCATTCCTTATAAAATCACGGATCTGACCCGTCTGTGCACCCTGTCTTCTCAAGGCTTCCTCCGAAGCCGAGCCCTCGCCAAGGTCTTCCCTGCTGCCTCCTCCGTAGAAATTTGGCACCAAAAAGGTCATGGTTTCAAGTATTCCCTGAGACCAGTTGAAGGCGTAATCCTTGCCCAGACCTGAGTCGGGGGAATCAGTAGTTTCCAAGGTTGCTTTTCCCCGGATGGAGTAGTCCCCGTATTCGTAGGTAGTGGCTAGCCTGCCGGCATTGGCCATGACGGCAAACACTGCCCCGACCACCAAGAAAGCCATGATTTTGCCAAGTGCGGGCAATTGATTGGTTTTGACAAAAGAAATGATCTGACCCAGCCCGTAAATCAATACGATTAAAAGTGTGTAATACGTGATTTGAAGGTGGTTGAACTTTAACTGAAGCATAAGTGCCAGTGCAAAAATGCCCGTACCAAGTATCAAGCGCCTGCTAAAAGCCATATGGATACCGGCCAAAATTAATGGTATAAGACAGATTGCCCATATCTTGGCATTGTGGCCCGCTTCAAGGCTTATAATATGAAAGGTGTTGAATGCGAAAGCCCAAGCACCACCCATGCTGATCGTGGGCCTGATGCTAAAGCTTAGTAGGAGAATATACATCCCGATCATGCCCATAAAAAGGGAATTGATGGGGTGGGGTAGGCCCAAAGTTAAAATTTTGGTGATAGCGTTGGTAATGTCGCCCGGAAATTCGGTGCTGATCAGATAGGCCGGCATGCCCCCAAACATGCGGTTGGTCCACAAGGCGTCCTCCCCGGTAGCCTCTCTATATTCCAGCACCTCTTTGGCAGAACCTTCCCACTGCAGGATGTCATTTTGAAACATCATTTTGCCATCAAAAACAATGGGGGAAAAATATACTACGACGATAAGGTAAAAAGAAATGATGCCCAGCAGGTGGGGCAACACTTTATGTTTGAAATCAATCTGCATGCAAGCTTGGTTTTAAGGCTTTTGGCTTAATAAGCATGCAAATTAATCATTTCAGGCTATTTTTAATAGGGATGCCCAGGAAAGTGGCCTTGAAAGGAAAGGTACAAATACCAAAAAAGCGCAGAAATCAAATCTCTGCGCTTTTTTGAATTAGGCTTTTACATTCCTTTTATTCATTTCATCCACCAGTTGGCGGTTAAGTTTTCTTTCTCTTTCGAGGGTATTTTTGCGGTGCTGCTCAAACTCTTCTTTCGTTTCATCAAGTGTCTTGAGCGTCTCAGCGGTTACTCTATGGCTTTTGTTGAATTTGTAAAGGAAGAATAAAAGTGCCATACCAAGGACAGCTACAATGCCCCACATCAGGTTATTGTAGTTGGATTTGTGTATAGGCATGCCCAAAAAGGCAAAGTTGTCCTTCGCTTCAATGGCTGCATTTTTTTCGGCCTCGGCCTTCTCCATTTTTTGCTCTAGGCTGGCAATATGTGTTTTTTGTGAAGCCAGCTCTTTTTGCACATCTACAATCTGTACTTTGTAGAAATCAAGGGAGTCGGTAATGTTTTTCTGGATCTTGTCAAGGTTGGTTTTTTTGACCACCTTATACTCCTGATAATTGTTGGAGATTGAGTTAAGGTATTCAAATTGGCTGGAGATGGTCCCGCTGTTGAGGCTACCTTCCTGTTCAGACTCCTGGGCTACGGCCACAGTCGCCATCATGCAACAAGCTAGGGTGAGGCGGTTAAATTTTTTCATGCTCAATATTTTGGTGTGTTTTTTCTAAAGGACTTATTAAGTTCTAACACGAGTTTAAGCCATTTATTGCTTAATTAAAAAAAAAGAAAGGGAAAAATTGAGCGTTATGTTGAGGACTAAAGTTTTGTATGATTTAACCGTGAAAATTGTGATTTTTTTCTCTACAGTTGATGGGTTGAAAAAAGTCAAGCATATACAGAAAAGCTCCATTCCTGTAAAAGAGAAAAGTTTTCCGCACCTTGACCGGTAGTCAGAGGTCCAGAAAACTTTTCTGAAATAAATTTTATTTTTTTGCTTCTAAATATAACTGTCAGTTAGCTACATTGTCCGAGTAGCCACCAAAGAAGTGCAAAGATGATAAGAGTACTGAGGCATCCCCCGCCAAGCTTGCTGGCGCCCCATCCGGCTAGTAGTCCTTTAAATAAATTACCCATAGGTTAAATGTGTTTTAGTGGTTATAATAAAAGTTTCAAGAAAAACATTCTTTATGATAAGAGTCCTTTGCGGGGTTTTGTTTAAATAAATGTAAAAAAAAACACCTGACCTTGGGACACTTTTGGTATTTATCCCGTATAGTGGACATAATCTTCAGGACTTTCCGCGAAATGTCTTTTGGAGGGTGTTAAATTTTTGGTTTGTTCGATGTATTCTCACTTTATTTTTTGAGGCCACCCTTGGGGTGGCCTTTTTCTATGCCTATCTTTGTCCAGAAAAATTGGCCTTTTATGGCCCTCAATGAATATATATTTTTATTTTTGCAGTA
The DNA here is from genome assembly GCF_018449405.1 of Litoribacter ruber. Lineage (NCBI taxonomy): Bacteria > Pseudomonadati > Bacteroidota > Cytophagia > Cytophagales > Cyclobacteriaceae > Litoribacter > Litoribacter ruber. Next base: position 164,434 of record NZ_JAHCMY010000006.1, on the reverse strand, counting down.
AATAGACGAAATCAGCATGTTTGATAATCTCAGTTATAAATTAGATAAAGCTTTTAAGACCCTCAAGGGGACCGGTACCATCACCGAAATCAACGTGGCCACCACCGTAAAGGAAATCAGACGGGCGTTGATCGATGCGGATGTTAACTATAAAGTAGCCAAGGAAGTAACTGACTCTATCAAGGAGAAAGCCTTAGGTCGTGATGTATTGATTTCCGTATCTCCGGGACAGCTTTTGGTGAAGATCACCCAAGAAGAGCTGACTGAGCTGATGGGAGGATCCAAAGAGGATATCAGCCTCAAAGGTGACCCAGCCGTGGTATTGATCTCAGGTCTACAAGGTTCCGGTAAAACGACTTTTTCCGGTAAACTTGCCACACATTTAAAGAAGCAGGGGCGCCAGGTGTTATTGGTGGCTTGTGATATCTACCGACCTGCCGCCATCGACCAGCTGAAGGTGCTAGGTGAGCAGATCGGGGTAGAAGTATATGCAGAGCCAGAAAACAAAAATGCCCTTGAAATTGCCGAAAGGGCAATCGCCTATGCCAAGAAATCAGGTAAAAAGACGGTAATCGTCGATACCGCCGGTCGTTTGGCAGTGGATGAGCAGATGATGAATGAGATTTCCGAGCTTAAGGAAAAACTCAATCCGTCTGAGACGCTATTTGTGGTCGACTCCATGACCGGTCAGGATGCTGTCAATACTGCAAAGACTTTTGATGAGCGCTTGAATTTTGACGGGGTAGTGTTGACCAAGTTGGATGGTGATACCCGTGGTGGTGCGGCCATCTCAATCCGACACGTTGTCAACAAGCCTATCAAATTCATCTCCACAGGGGAGAAAATGGAAAACCTTGATGTTTTCTATCCTGACAGGATGGCCCAAAGGATTTTGGGTATGGGTGACGTTATTTCCCTTGTGGAAAGAGCCCAGCAGACTTTTGACGAGGATGAAGCCAAAAGGATCAACGCCAAGATCAGGAAAAACCAGTTCAACTTCGATGATTTCCTTTCTCAGTTGGAGCAAATCAAGAAGATGGGTAACCTGAAAGACCTGATGGGCATGATCCCAGGAATGGGCAAGGCGATCAAAGGGCTTGATATAGATGATGAGTCATTCAAGCCAATTGAAGCTATCATCAGAAGTATGACACCTGCTGAAAGAAACCAGCCAGAATTGATTGACGGTAGCAGAAGAAAAAGAATAGCGGACGGTAGTGGCCGGAGCATTCAAGAAGTCAACAACCTGATGAAGCAGTTTGGCGACATGAGGAAAATGATGAAGCAAATGAATAAAATGGGTGGTGCACAAAATGCACTAAAAGCCCTAAACCCAAAGATGGGTAAAAGATAAAATAAAAAAGGCCAATCCTGCGATTGGCCTTTTTTTGTAATTTATGGTGTTGGTATTTCTTCAGCGTTTTCTTCCGGATCGTAGTCGATGTCAAAATTGATGTCAGCTTCATCTACTTCCATCAGTTCTACAGCTTCCTCTTCAGTAACGGCTCCACGCTCCACCAATTCGGCAATGATATCCATTTGTTGCTCGTAGGGGGCCAGGTCTTTGTGCAGCTGGTTAAATTGTTCGATTAATTCCTTGTCCGAGTACTCGGCGTACCTTTCCTTTCTGGCCTGTTTGATTTTATTTTTTTGTTCCACCAAAAGGGTTTCTTTTCTTTCGGCCAATCGGGTATTGTAGCGCTCCAAAAACTCATCTGCCGCCTCCGTGCCGTAGAAAGGAGTTTCTTCATAAGTGACAGTCTCCTGTTCGCCGTCAGGATGAGTGACAGTGTAAGTGTCTTGGTCTTCCACCATATATTCATCACCCGTTTCGGTGTCTACAATTCTGTCGTTTTCATAGGTAAACCTTTCTTCTTCAGACTGGTTTTGCGCACAGGAAAATAAAATGGCGGTGGTCAATAAACTTAATAGTATCTTTTTCATGTGTAGTTCTTTATTTGGTTAATATATGGTTTTATCGTTTTTTTCCTGCCAAAGGTTGAAGGCTTTCGCAGAGTTTTCCATGGTGATTTTATACATGGGAATACTTCGTTGGGCGGGATCGACTTCTAGTTGCTCATATATAAAGGCATCATCAAAACCCGCTTGAGCCGCGTCAAATTTGTCATTGGCAAAGAAAACCCGATCTGGCCTGGCCCAATAAATTGCCCCAAGGCACATGGGGCAGGGCTCACAGGAGGTGTATATGTCACAGCCGCTAAGCTGGAAATTTTCCAAATGCTGGCAGGCATTACGGATGGCTACCACCTCTGCATGGGCAGTGGGGTCTGTGGTGGAGGTCACACTGTTGCTTCCCTCTCCGATGATCTGGCCATCTTTGACAACCACGCAGCCGAATGGCCCACCTTTGCCGGACTCCATGCCTTCTTGAGCTAGGTCCAGCGCTCTTTGCATAAAATGCTTCTGTTCTGTTGACAAACTCATACTTCTATTCTTACCTATATATACCCACGAAAATATAAAATAGTTTTGGCAGGGGCTTATTTGAAATGATCTGAATAAGCTTTTTCCGCTGCATTATAGCCACACATTCCATGCACCCCGCCTCCTGGAGGAGTAGAGGAAGAGCAGATATATACCCGTTTGTCAGGGGTGTTGTAGGGAGTAAAGCTTGCCACCGGTCTGGTGAACAGCTGGCTGATATCCTGTAAGCCGCCGTTGATGTCCCCACCGACCAAGTTGGGGTTCCAAGCTTCCATTTGTGAGGTGGTCTGGGTATGCCTGGCCAAAATAAGATCCTTAAATCCCGGTGCGGCTTTCTCAATCTGCGCCTCTATAAAGGGTGTCATATCTGTCTCATCCCCATTGGGTACATGGCAATAGGCCCATGCGGTATGCTTTCCTTTTGGTGCCCTAGAAGAGTCGAAGATGGTATGCTGGGCCAATAACACATAAGGATCGGGAGTCACATAGCCCTTGCCACTTCTTCTTGCACTGTTTTCGATTTCCTTGGTGGAGTACCCAAAATGTATGGTCCCCGCTTTCCTACACTCTTCACTCAAAAAAGGAATAGGCTCACTCAAGGCCCAGTCAATTTTGAACACACCTTTTCCATATTTATAATTTTCAAGTCTTTTTCTATAGCCTTCACCAAAATTGGTACCCTTGATATTGAGCAACTGTTTTGGGGTCAGGTCAAATAAATAGGCTTCAGCCCGCGGAAGTTCGTTGATGTCCTGGATGGGACTGTCCCTAAATACTATACCCCCCATGGATCTGTAATAGGCTGCCAGGCTCTCGGCAATATTTTTCGCTCCACCTCTCGGGAAAGGCCAGCCATACTTATGTGCCACCCCGTGAAGGACTAATCCAAATGAGGCAGAAGCCAGTTTTGTCAAGGGCAAGGTAGAATGGGCTGCTGCACCGTAGAAAAAAGCCCTGGTTTTTTCTTCTTTGAAAAACAGGTTAGAAAATGTGGTGACCGGCAAAAGAGCGCTCATGCCAAACCGGCCCATCTTGATCGGGTGATTGGGGAGCTTCATGGGGCTAAGGATGTCACCCTCCAAATCTGCCCAGTTTTCCGTCAGCCAGTTCATCATTTCAAAGTAGGTATGCTGATCCCTGCCCAGTTGTCGGGCAGTTTGGTCAATATCCTGATAGGCTGCTATGCCGGATCCATCGGCAAAAGGATGCGCAAAGGGAATATCGGGATAAACCCACTCCAGCCCGTACTCATCCAAAGGTAACGTTTTGAAAAAAGGAGAAGCCATTCCAAGCGGATGGATGGCTGAACCCAGGTCATGGATATATCCCGGTAGGGTAAGCTCACCTGATCTACAGGCGCCACCCACCTCGGAAGCCTGCTCATAGATAGCTGTTGAAAGTCCTTTTTGTTGCAGGTAGATCGCTGCGGCCAGTCCATTGGGGCCGCTTCCTACTACTATTGCATCAAGATGTTTGCTCATGCTCAAAGGTTTGTCAAAAGGTTCGTTCAAAAATAGTACAGGAATTCTCAAATCCCCTTAAATCGAACATTCGAAAGGTATGATTGTTTGAAAAGTAAAAAGGCATGATGGTTTTTAAGGACATTGACAAGGAACTGACTACAGATGTATTAATCATAGGGGCCGGAGCGGCGGGAATCAGAACCGCTATCGCCCTGAAAGAAGCCGGGGTGGATTGCATGCTGGTCTCAAAGAGGGAGTTTGGGGATGCACATACCAAAATGGCCGCAGGTGGGATCAATGCTTCCTTGGGTAATCTGGACCCTGAGGACCGCTGGGAGATTCATGCGGCTGATACGCTCAAGGAGGGACATTTTGTCAATGATCCAAAAGCCGTCGAACTGGTTTGCAAAAATGCCCCCGATGCCATCAGGGAACTGGCGGAATGGGGCTGCCCCTTTAACACTAATGAAGATGGGAAAATCAATCAACGCTTTTTTGGAGCACAGTCCTACCGCCGTACCTGCTTTGTAGGTGACCATACCGGAAAGGCTATCTTAGACACCCTGGTCCAAAAAGCCAAAGATATGGGGATCGAGTGTCTGGATGGAAAATATGTATTTGAGTTGTTGAAAAACAAGGATAGGGTGGTTGGTGCCTTGGTTTTAGATAAAAAGGAAAAACAACTTCTCAGAATTAAAAGCCATTACACCGTAATAGCCGCCGCGGGGTATGCTTCCATCTATAGCAGGTCTTCTTCTAGGAAAAATGAAAACCTCGGCGACGCAATGAGGCTTGCCCTTCGAGCCGGTGCCCAGCTAAAAGATATGGAAATGGTGCAGTTTCACCCCACAGGCATGGTAAAGCCGGAGGAATTTGAAGGGAAGCTGGTCACAGAGGCCGTAAGGGGGGAGGGCGGCCATTTGCTCAATGCGGATAAAAAAAGGTTCATGGAGGATTATTCTCCTGAAATGATGGAATTAGATGCCAGAGATGAAGTGGCCCGTGCGATTGCAAGGGAAATTGCCAAAGGGCGGGGCACAAAAGATAAAGGAGTGTACCTGGATATATCCCACAAGGAGGAGGGGTTTATCAAAAAGAAACTTCCCGATATGTATGAAAGATTTGAATCCCTCGGGATCAATATTTCAGAAAAAGCCATGGAGGTAGCCCCTACAAGCCATTATTCCATGGGAGGGCTGCTGGTGGATTTCGAAAACGGCTTTACCGGGGTTCAGGGCCTGTATGCAGTAGGGGAGGCGGCTTGCGGATTGCACGGTGCTAACAGGCTCGGTGGCAATTCCCTTATTGAAACCGTGGTCTTGGGGAAACTTACGGGTGAGGAGTTATGCAGAAAGATCAAAGGTGAGGATAATGGGGAAAAGATAAGTATCCCTGAACTGGAACAATCCTTTTCACCAAAGCACTACCCATGGCAGGCTCAGCCAAATCAGGTCCTTGTGAAAATTAAAAACTTGATGTGGGACCATGCCGGGATCATCAGAAATGAAAAAGGCTTGAAGGAAGGGCTGCAGCAACTTAAAGCTATAGAAGAGGAAATAGTTGCCGGTTCCGTTTCAGTGGAGGGGCTCGACTTTGAAAATGTGTGGGCCAATATGGATCTTTTTACCGTGCTGGAGGTGTCGAAACTCGTCCTTAAGGCGGCCTTGGAACGAAAAGAGTCAAGAGGAGCGCATTACCGGGAAGACTTTCCGGACAAGGATGAAAACTGGGAGGCCAACCTCGTTTGGAACCTGGATCAGGATGGCCAGCTCAAATTCGAAAAGCTTAAAGTTCCAGCCATTTCACCCGGTGTCCAAAGGGCTTTGGACGAAGGCCATTCCCTTAATTACCATCAGCTGGAGTAAACTCCATTCTATTTTTAGAAAAGCTACAATATCAGGTTTCCATACACCAGTCTAAAACCAATGTTAGACCAGTATTAAACCAGTGTAAAAACAATCTGGTATTGGTTTAATGTTGGTGTAAAATAGGTTGAATAAAGATATATAACTTACTTAATGTTTTGTGATCAGTGGTTAATGTATAAATTTTATTCGGATTTGACATCGCCTTGTAATGGGTTGTAAATTGATGGAGGACAAAAAAAAAAGGCCGATCAGATGATCGGCCTTTTAAGTGCTTATTTGTAGCAGACTTTTTTGACTGCGTCGATTGTTCTCTTGACATTTGGAATGGTAGCTTCGATGTATTGAGGAGCGTAACTCAATGGAATATCCATACTGTTAACTCTCAAAACTGGGGCATCTAAGTAGTCGAAAGCGTTTTTCTGAATGTTGAAGGCCAGGTCAGTGGCAAGTGAAGCGATTGGATTGGCTTCCTCTACGATCACGCATCTGTTGGTTTTTTTTACAGATTCCACGATGGTGGCATAATCGATGGGTCTTACCGTTCTTAAGTCGATCACTTCGGCATCGATGTTGTCCTTGGCCAGTTCCTCAGCAGCTTCCAAAGCAACTTTCATCATCTTGCCAAAAGAAACGATGGTCACATCTTTACCTTTTTTCTTCACATCGGCTACACCAATTGGAAGCAAGTATTCTCCCTCTGGAACCTCGCCTTTGTCACCATACATCAGTTCAGACTCCATGAAAATCACTGGATCGTTGTCACGGATGGAGGCTTTCAAAAGGCCTTTCGCATCATAAGGATTGGATGGAACGACTACTTTCAAACCTGGAGTGTTGGCAAACCAGTTTTCAAAGTTTGAGGAGTGCTGAGCGCCCAATTGCCCGGCGTTACCGGTTGGTCCTCTGAATACAATAGGACAGCTGTACTGTCCGGCTGACATGGAATAGATCTTAGCGGCAGAGTTGATAATTTGATCAATTGCCACCAAAGAAAAGTTGAAGGTCATGAATTCAATGATGGGACGCAGACCGTTCATGGCGGCACCCACGCCCAAACCTGCGAAACCAAGTTCAGCAATTGGGGTGTCATACATCCTTTCCGGACCGAATTCGTCCAACATACCTTGGGTCACTTTATATGCCCCGTTGTATTCAGCTACCTCCTCGCCCATGACAAACACATTTTTGTCACGTCTCATTTCTTCGGACATAGCCTCTCTTAATGCTTCTCTAAATTGTATTTCTCTCATGTAACAGCCAAAATTTATGGGCGTAAAAATAGAAAGTTAATCGGCAATTCACAAGATAATTTCAAATTCCATGGCCTTTTCAAGGCCGATCAGGCAAAGGTTACGGTTTTGATGTTGACAAACTCCTTGATACCCAATTCCGCCAGTTCCCTGCCATACCCCGAGCGCTTGATGCCCCCAAATGGGAGGTATGGGCTCGATGCCACCAGCCCGTTGACAAATACAGCCCCGCTTTCTATCTGAGCAGCAAGGGTATCCGCCTTGTCCATGTCCGAAGTCCAAAGGGAGGAGCCCAGGCCGTAAGGGGAGTCATTGGCAATCTTGATAGCCTCCTCCTCGGAGTTGACCTCAAATATGGTGGCTACGGGGCCAAACATCTCTTCACTATATGCCGGCATTTCGGGAGTTATCTCGGAAATGATATACGGCCTGAAAAGAGCGCTTCCTTCCTCGGGCCTGCCGCCATCCAAAATCACCTTGGCGCCCATTTCAATACTTTTGTTTACCTGCTCGTAGAGCTCGGCAGCCAAGTCCGGCCTGGCCATGCAGCAAAAATCCGCGCTTTCATCAAATTGCTCACCCTGCTTTAGGTTTTCAATCTCTTTTTTGAAGATTTCCACAAAAGAATCATAAATATCGGTATGCACGATGAATCTTTTGGCTGCTATACAGCTTTGCCCAAAGTTAATCATACGCGCCTTGGCGGCAGTTTTGGCTGCTTTCTCCACGTCGGCATCTGCCAAAACGATGAAGGGATCACTGCCCCCGAGCTCAAGTACGGTCTTTTTCAACACCTCTCCGGCCTGTGAGGCAATTATTTCCCCTGCTTTTTCGCTACCCGTCAAGGTGGCCGCCTTTACATGGGGGTGGTGGAGAATGGACTTGACTTTGTCCGAAGAGATCAACAAGCTCTGAAAGCAACCTTCGGGAAACCCTGCCTCCTGGAAAATTTCCTCAATGGCCAAGGCACACTGGGGTACGTTGGAGGCATGTTTGAGCAATCCTGTGTTTCCCGCCATGAGATTGGGGGCCGCAAAGCGAAAAACCTGCCAGAAGGGGAAATTCCAAGGCATTACGGCTAGTATCACACCTAAGGGGTTATACTTGAGTTTGGCTTTCTTATCATCGGGAAGCTCGAGCGGGGTGTCTGCTAGAAAGCCCTCGGCCTTTTCAGCATAGTATCGGCAAACCCAGGCGCATTTTTCAATTTCGGCTACCGCCTCCTTCATCATTTTTCCCATTTCCAGTGAAATGAGTTTGGCATAATGATCCTTTTTGCTTTCCAAAATATCGGCAGCTTTATTCATTAAAGATGACTTTTCGGAAAATGGAGTTTTTCTCCATTCCAAATAGGTATCATGGGCTCGTGTTATGGCCTCATTTATTTGTAGCTCGCTATGGGGGTTGTAGAGTTTTAAGGTTTCGCCGGTATAGGGGTTGATGGATTTCATAGGGTTATGTTTGTGGATGAATTATCTTCTTGCCCTGCTGGTGCCACTGTTTGATGCCGCCCTGCAGCACAAATACTTTCTTGAAGCCCATTGAGCTCATGAGCCTGGCGGTGTGGATGGTTTTGTCAGCAGAGCTACAATAAATATAATAAGAAAGGTCTTTACGAAGGTAAGCCAGCTGCTCCTCGAAGTGCTGGTCATGGTAATCTATAAAAATGGCATCCTTCAAATGCCCGTTTTTTATTTCTTCTGGAGTGCGGATATCGATAAGGATGGCATCGGGATGCTTGGAATAGCCGATTTCAAATTCATCAGGGCTAAGGATTTTTTCCTGGCTCATGAATGAGCTGTGACAGCTGCCCAAGGCCAGCGTTAGCGCTAAAATAAAAGTTCCGAGCCAAGTTTTCATGGTTAAACAGTAAGAGGGTGAGCATTTTGCAGTTCAGGTCAGGGCTATCAGTATCAAAGCATAAATAATTCCAACTATTCCCATCAGCGTATTCCACGGCGGCATATTTCGCAATAATTGTAAAATATATTGTCCGCTATCTTTATAACTTGCGGGGAAACCAATTTTGTTTGAAAATGGGAAAATTAATAGGATTGATATCGGATTCGCACAGCTATATAGATGAGGCGGTATTGAGGCACTTGGAGGATGTGGATGAAATATGGCATGCTGGAGATATTGGGGAGTTAAACGTGATTGAACAGCTGCCCAAGGGGAAGCAGTTGCGGGTAGTCACGGGAAACATTGACGACAGTTCTGCTCAGGCGGAATTTCCTGAAGAGCAACTTTTTGAGGTAGAAGGGGTGAGGGTGTTGATGATCCACATCGGGGGCAAACCTCCCCGCTACGCAAAAGGAATCAAGAGCCGGATCAAGCAAACCGCTCCCAAGCTGTTTGTTTGCGGGCATTCGCATATTCTCAAAGTAGAGTTTGACCAGGCGTCAAACGTCCTTTATATGAATCCCGGCGCCATTGGCATCCAGGGATTTCACCAGGTAAGGACACTTTTGAAGTTTGAGCTTGCCGAGGGGCAGATCAAAAACCTGCGGGTGGTAGAACTTGGGAAAAGGGCCCAAGCCAGAATGAAGCAATAAAAAAGGCGACACCGTCGGTATCGCCTTCTTTATATGTCTTTTCACAAATAAATCTTATTTGTTGAAATCTTTTTTCAATTCTTCAATATCAACATTCTTGATTACTGGCTTAGCATTCAATTGTTTGATCTTGATAACTCTCGTGTTTTGAGATTGTCTCTTTCTTTTCAGTTTTCTTTTTAAAGTAGTAACAGCCATATCGATATCTGTTTATGAGTTTTCAAATTTGAGGTGCAAAGATAAGAATATCTATCAAACTATGAACGGATATTCCTAAATAAATCAGCGGATTTGCTCCAGGCTTTGTGAAAAAAGCGCCAATCCACATGGATTTAGGCCCTTTGATGGCAATCCTTGGCTAGAGAAAAACAAATATTCTGCTTCAATTTATATAACTTTGTCCAAAATATCAGACAAATGAGCATTCAAAAACCGACTTTGCCAAAAGGAACCCGTGATTTTGGACCACAGGTAATGGCCAAAAGGAACTATATACTGGATACGATCAAATCTACCTTCAAACTTTTTGGGTTTCAGCAACTCGAAACGCCGAGCATGGAAAACCTTTCCGTGCTGACGGGCAAATATGGGGATGAGGGCGACCAGCTCTTATATAAAATACTCAACAGCGGGGATTTTTTAAAGAAGGTTACTGCCGAAAAATTATCAAAAGGATCGAATGCGGTATTGCCATTAGTGGCCGAAAAAGGGTTAAGATATGATCTGACGGTGCCATTTGCACGCTACGTGGTGATGAATAGAAATGACATCACATTTCCCTTCAAAAGATTCCAGATCCAGCCGGTATGGAGGGCCGACCGTCCGCAAAGAGGGCGCTACAGGGAGTTTTACCAGTGTGATGCCGACGTGGTAGGCACGGACAGCTTGGTGTGCGAAGCTGAGATCATCCTGATGATCAAAAGGGTGTTCAGTGAGCTAAAGCTCAACGATTATAGCATCAAAATCAACAACAGAAAAATTCTTACAGGTATATCGGAAGTGATAGGGGAGCCGGGACGCGAAAGTGATCTTTGTGTTTCTATTGATAAACTGGATAAGATTGGCTGGGAAAAAGTGCGGGAAGAATTGGAGCAAAAAGGCTTTTCAGAGGCTTCCATTGAGAAACTGGGGCCTATCATCGATATGGGGTCCAAAGATAAATTTGAGTTTTTGCAGATCTTTCTTGCGAGTAGTGAGGTTGGGCTTCAGGGCTTGAATGAACTGAGGGAAGTTTTTGACCTTTTAGGAAGCTTCAAGGAGGACGAGGAGTTTGTGGATTTTGATGTGGTTTTAGCCCGGGGACTTTCTTATTATACCGGGGCAATTTTTGAGGTCAAGGTTAATAACGTTTCCATTGGATCAGTAAGCGGTGGTGGCCGATATGACAACCTTACCGGAGTTTTTGGGCTGGAAGGTGTTTCGGGCGTTGGTTTTTCATTTGGAGTGGATAGGCTTTATGATGTTTTGGAGGAGCTGGAGCTATTCCCTGAGGAAAGCCTTAAGTCAACGACCTTGATGGTTGCCCACTTTGGAGAAGATGCGCTGAGCCACGGTTTGAATGTGTTGACAGAGGCAAGAAAATTGGGAATCAGTGCTGAAATTTTCCCTGATGACGCAAAGATGAAGAAGCAATTTAACTATGCCGATAAAAAGAATATTCCTTTTGTGATCATAATCGGCTCGGAGGAGATCAAAAGCGGTGAAGTGACTCTTAAAAACATGGAATCGGGAGAGCAAAGGCAGATGGGGCTTCAAGAGGCCTTGAAGCAGATTAAGCAGTCGGTCTGAAACTACATGGTTGTCCGTTAGGTTGCCAGCAGCCTTCCTGTACTTTTAGGGACGGAAGACCGAAGACCGAGGACCGAATAAGTAAAAGCAAACAAGAAAAAAGCCCTTTTCGAAACTGAAAAGGGCTTTTTCTTTATTGCCTTACTGTATTTTTCAGTTTACTTCTACGATGGAGTTGATGGGGATGTGTATTCCTCCTTTAAGGGTCACAAATTGGTCACCTACCGACCATACGGTAGTGTCCACACAATAGGTGTTTTCCTCCCGGTCTTCAAAAATGATGTTGACCTTGCTTTGAAGGAGATTTCCCAGTGTCAGCGCCCTTTGAAGGTCGGCTGCACGGAATTTTTTTGCCTCCGGGCTATCCAATACCTCCCTGCGGCTGAATCGTAAATCTCTGATGTGCTCCTTATCAATTTTCGTGATGGTTTTCATTGTTAAAAGAATTTTTGAGTTCTACTTCTAATACGTATATAAGTCGATTTTATTGTAAAAAGTTCGAAGAAAGATATATTATCTTTTAATATTTGTAAAAAAAGCATAAAATATTGTAAATAGGTGTTATTTCCTTTGGTAGGAAAATTGTGTGTATTAAAACCTGATGTAAAAACAATTATCTTTGTAAAAAAAGCAGATAGGATATGTTCGACTTTATGAATATCATGAATAAGGTGAAAGAGGCCCAGGCGAAAATGAAGGAAACGCAGGCCCAATTGGTCAACGTGACCGCTGAAGGGGAGTCAGGGGCCGGTATGGTCAAGGTAACCGTCAACGGACACCGTCAAGTCATTGACATGACCATGGATGAATCACTGATAAATCCCCAGGATAAGGATATGCTCAAGGATTTGATCGTGGCTGCCACCAACAAGGCCTTTGAAGCTATCGATGTGAAGATCAAAGAAGAGATGAAAAACGCCACTCAAGGCATGATGCCAAATATTCCAGGTATGGATTTCGGCAATATGTTTTAATGGAGGCGGCAATCGTCATATTAAATTATAATGGGAAGGAAATGCTTGAACGCTTCCTTCCCAATGTTTTAAATTATTCATTTTTCCCGGTAATCATCGCCGATAATGCCTCTAGCGATGATTCGGTTGATTTTTTAAAAAAATCCTACCCAGAGTTAAGGGTTTTGAATATCGGTCAAAACCTAGGCTATGCAGGTGGATACAATAAGGCCTTGGATCAGCTGAAAGGCCAATTTGACTACTTTATATTATTGAATTCCGATGTGGAGGTTAGCCCAAATTGGGATACCATTCTTGTTGATTTCTTAAAACAGCATCCTGACACCGCCGCTGTGCAACCAAAGATTTTGTCCCTTCAAAATGAAGGATACTTCGATTATGCAGGGGCCTGTGGGGGATTTTTGGATAGCTTGGGATATCCCTATTGCAGGGGTAGGATTTTAAATACCATCGAAAAGGATGAGGGACAGTATGATCAATCAATAGAGGTAGATTGGGCTTCGGGAGCATGTTTGGGGGTCAGAGCAGAGTTTTTTGAGGAACTTGGAGGTTTTAGAGCTGAATTTTTTGCCCATATGGAGGAGATAGATTTTTGTTGGAGGCTGCGAAAAAGAGGGAGAAAATTATACTGTGTCCCCGAAAGTAAGGTTTTTCACTTGGGAGGCGGCACACTGAGCAAGGCGAATTCTTACAAAACCTACCTAAACTTTCGAAACAGTATTTTAATGCTTTACCTGAACTTGGAGATGCGGGGTTTTAGAGAGGTGTTTTGGAAGAGATTGCCCCTGGACATGGCTGCAGGGATGCATTTGTTGCTTAGCCAAGGGCCAGCCCACTCCAAAGCGGTCTTTAATGCATACAGTGATTTTTTCAAAATGCGCCGTAGAATGTCTAAAGACAGCCTTTTGGCACCAAAATTGGTAAAAGGATGTTCGGATAGAAGTGTCCTTTCGATAATCTTGACATATTATTTTCAAGGAAAAAAGAAGTTTAGCCAATTGAGATCAGTCAAATAGCACAGGGTTGTTCATCTTGCGGAAGTATTTCCGCACTTTCATCATCATGGCCATGGTAACATAAAAAATTACCGGGGAACCCAGTGTGATAAAGGAAGAATAGATAAAAAACAGCCTGATACTGTCTATGGGGAAATTCAACCTTTCACCCAATTTGGAGCAAACCCCAAAAGCCCGATCCTCAAAGAATATCTTGATTTTTTCCATGATAATAATGGTCTTGTTATAATAAATCAATTTGATTTTATCGGGAATATAATAAATAATCGAATAAACCAACAACAATGTTTATGAAAAAGGCAACTTTTTTGACAGTAATGGGTGGGGCAATAGCCTTATCCGCCTGTACAAACGTGCAGTCCGTCATCAAACGTTCCGCTGATCAACAGGTGGAAGTCAACCCTAATCCCCTGGTGCTTGAAGGCGATTCTGTCAAATTTGATATGGAAGCCCAGCTTCCTCCCAAAATGCTCAACAAGAATTTCAAGTACACCCTGCAGCCGGAATTCCAATATCAGGGCAAAATCCAGCCGATTTCCGACAACCTGGAATTTGACGGTGCTGCGATAAATACCAAACAGCAGAATACCCAGCAGCAGACCTTTGCATTCCCTTACAAAGAAGGGATGGAAGCTGGCTCGCTCAAAGTTGCTGGCCGTGCCACCCACAAAAAGAAAGGCGGGTCGGCGTCCACTGAAGCCATCAAGGTTGCAGACGGAATCATCACCACTTCACGACTGGCCAGAATCGGCCAGGTGACCGAAGAGGAGGGGATACCAAATCTTGGCTTATACATGGGCCATGACTATGAAGCCTCGGACGAACTGGAGCCAACTGAAGTGGAGTTTTTCTTCCAGCAAGGTAGTGCAAACCTGCGGTCTAGCGAAGTTGAGTCGGATAGAGGAAGATATTTGAAAGCCTTCATTGCTGATAACAACGTAACCAAAACCGTAACCATTACCGGAACCCACTCCCCGGAGGGGTCAGAAAGGGTAAACAGAAATCTTTCCAAAAACCGCGCGGAGGCTATTGAGCGTATGTACAGAAGGGAAATGGAGAGGTTTGACTACCGCGATGAATCAAAAGATGTACAGTTTATCATCAAGCCAGTGGTGGATGACTGGTCTGATTTCAAAGTGTTGTTGGAAGATTATGATGGCTTGAATGAGAGTCAGAAAGAAGAATATTACGAGGTGATCGATGGATCGGGGGATTTTGACAGCAAGGAAAGACAAATGCGTCAGCTACCCACTTATAAAACGGTTTTCAATGACCTTTACCCTAAAATGAGAATTGCCAAAACTGAGATTCTAACTACCAAGGACAAAAGATCAGAGGCGGAGATTTCTTTGCTGGGTTCACGAATAGCTAGGGGAGATGTGCAGGCGGATACGCTTTCAGAAGCTGAACTTGCCTATGCAGCAGAAATCAGTCCTAGTTATGGCGCCAAGGAAAGCCTGTATAAAGCCCAAGTGGAGGTCTATGGTACTCCAATGGCCCACAACAATCTTGGGGTGGTCTATTTGAATATGGCCAACAGAACGGCTTCAAAATCCGAGAAAGATGAGTACCTGAGAAAAGCGGTGAGGGAATTTGAAACGGCAAATGCTGAGGAGGAAAATGCCTATGCCATGCACAACCTTGGACAGGCCCATTTGATGCTGGGTGATTATCAGACAGCGTATAAATACATGTCAGATGCTTCTACCAAGGATCAAAGTGAAGAGTTTACCCATGTAAACGACGCAACCCGAGGCGCTGTGGACATCATCAATGGGGATTACAAACTGGCAACCATTCGGTTGAACAATGCTCCTGAAAATGAAACCAACCTATTCAACAAAGGACTAGCTTACCTTTTGGCGGAAGATTACAGAAACGCTACTAATGCTTTTGAAGAAAGTGTCATGGTAAATAGGGATTTTGGTTACGGATTTTACGGACTAGCCATCGTGGCGGCCAGAAGCGGCAACCAGGATGTGATGTACGAAAACTTGAAAAAGGCTGCGGAGAGAAGCAGCGAGCTAAAAAGAAGAGCGGCTACCGATCCGGAATTCAGAGCATACAAAGAGGAGTCAGCATTCAGAGATGCCATCAGATAAACAAAACAACTAAACCAAACAATGCAAGCCGACAGTCCCCTGGATTGTCGGTTTTTTTTATTCGGTCTTCCGTCTCCGGTCTTTTTAAGAATCTTCCGAGTTTAAAGATTTTTCAGTAAGGTGATTTTGAAATTTATTAGATTATATCTATATTAAATGTTCAACTTAAAAGAAATACGAAATGGTAAAAAGTTATCAAGGAGTTCGAGTAGTTGAGGATAAGAAAAAATCCCTTCAGCCTATTTATGTAAAAGATTACATGACCACTAATCTGATCACCTTCAATCCGGAAGACGGCATCGACAAGGTGGTGGATATTTTGACTTCCAAAAGGATTTCAGGTGGTCCCGTGGTGGACAATTCCGGTAAATTGGTGGGAATGATCTCCGAAGGGGACTGCCTTAAGCAGATCATCAAGGGGAAATACTCCAACACCCCCGACCTTGGCGGGAAAGTGTCGGAACACATGTCCACGGAAGTGCTGACCATGGGGCCTGACTTGAGCATTTTCGACGCCGCTCAGAAGTTCCTTACCCTCAAAGTGAGAAGGTGCCCCGTGATGAAGGAGGGCAACCTGGTAGGACAGATCAGTATCAGCGATATCATCAAGGCTGTGCAGGACCTCAAATCTACTACCTGGTAATGGCCTCAAAGGGATGGGCTCAAATATATCCTACCAATTTATATACTAATAGGCCAGCCCATTCCTTAAACATTTTTTGCCAGATCATCAGCGCATCAGGTGCGGGCTGGAAGAGGGACTTGAAGTTTGCCCCGCTGTCTGAACCATAATAATCCACCGGGTAAGTTTCTGTTTGTAACCCCACTTTATCAAAGCATTTCTTGGACCTTGGCATGTGAAAAGCCGAGGTGATCAACAGGTAAGTTTCATTTTCATCGAAACCTTTTCCTATGAGTGTTTCCCTGGCAAAAAGGGCATTTTCCCGAGTATTGACTGCCTGATTTTCGATAATTACATCCTCCATTGGCACCCCCGCGGTGTACATAAAGTTAGCCAATAGATCTGCTTCCCGATTGGTATTGGCATTATAGAAACCCTCGCCTCCAGTGATTAGGATTTTGTTGATCTTACCTTCTTTATAAAGCTGCATGGCGTGGGTAGCCCTATCGGCTCCTCGGTCGAAAAAGGTGCGGTCAGATGCGGTTTTATTGATGTTGGTAACTCCCGTCAACACTATTCCCACCTCGTAGGTTGGTAATGTTGCAATTTCCTTAAACTGGGGTTCCCAAGCATTCATCAGTTTATTGGCCAAAAAGCGGTTGCTCATCAAGAGAAGGAGAATCAGGGAGGCCCAAAGTAGCTTTCTGCCTATCGGTTTTTTGACCATAATCAAACCCGAAATGAAAAGGATGAGAATAATGGTGAGGGGAAGAATCAGGAAGCTGAAGATCTGGGATAAAAAGTAAACCATGGGATTGTTTTTTGTGCAAAAATAGAAAATTATCCCATGTTTGAAATATTCCAAAGGAAGGACCCGGGAGTGACTTTTGTTTAATCTTATTGAATAAAATTCATTTTGCTGTTTTATAGATATTTACATTTGCTTTTTGTAAATTTAAGTCAAAATGAAAGCGCTATGGATGAATTCGATTTGCCGCCATTTATTTGGATGGGATGGAAAGTAGCCGGAGGGATTATCCTGATATTTTTTGTCATTGCCTTGGTAATGATTCTCAACAACAAAGCCCTGCCTACCCGCGAAAAAATGCTTTGGATGTGGGGTTCTTTTTTACTTCCTATATTGGGACCCTTGCTCTATATTGTTTTGGGCAGGTATGGAAAATGAGATTTTGTGACATTCCATGTCCCTAGCTCAGCCAACTCTCGTGATTGGGTGAGAAATTAATTACCTTCGACATTCATTTTATTAGGAAGCCAATGTCGGAGAAGCCATTCATCATTTATAAATCCTCTGCCGGATCGGGGAAAACTTACACGCTTACCAAGGAATACCTCAAACTTGCATTAGCCCAGCCTTATGCCTTCAAGTCCATTCTTGCGGTGACCTTTACCAACAAGGCAACACAGGAGATGAAGGAAAGGATTTTGGAGGTGTTGTCAAGAATGAAGCGGGAAATCCGTCCCAAGGTAGATCTTGATGCGACACTTCTTGCGCATTTCCAGATTACCCCCCTGGAACTGCAAGATAGGGCTCGGCAAACCTTGCTGGCCATACTTCATGATTATGGGAGTTTTTCTGTGAGCACCATCGACAGCTTTTTCCAAAAGGTGGTCAGGTCCTTTGCACGGGAGATTGATCTTCAGGCAAAATTCGACGTCGAGCTTGACCAGGATGCGGTGCTTTCCAGGGTGGTGGACCGGATCATTACCAAAGTGATGGATGACGAACTGCTTCACAAGTGGCTGGTAGACTATGCCCAGGAGCAGGTGCAGGAGGGGAAAAGCTGGGATATCAGAAAGGGGATACAGGGTTTGGGAAAACAGCTATTCCAAGAAGGTTTCAAGCAGCATCAAGGCGACATCAAAAGATTTCTGGCAGATCCCCAAAACGTACAGGATTTAAAGAGCTTCATTCAGCAGCAGAGGAAAAAGCTTTCGGATTATTGCTGCGAACTAAAAGAGGAGGCTACCCGAATTCGTACCGAGTACGGCTTGGAATGGACGGATTATAGTGGTGGAGGGCGATCTTTTGCCAAGAGATTTGAGGATTTGGGGGCTAAACCCTGCCCAGTGCCGGCTTTAACTGACGCCCAGATGAAAATGGTGGACAACCCGGAGGGCTGGGCTACCAAGACCAGTAAGAACAAAGATCTGATTGAGGCTTCCTTCCATGCCGGTTTGGGAAGGATAATTTCTGAATTTGGCACCTTAACTAGGAGCTGGAACACGCTTGAGGCTGTAAGGAAGAATTTTTATGTATATGGGATTTTCAAAAACCTGCTTGATGAGCTCATTGAGCTGAAAAACGATGAAAATATCCTGCTGATTTCAGATGCAAATGATTTTCTCAAAGAAATTACCAAGGAGAATGACGCTCCATTTATTTACGAAAAAGTAGGAAACCAATACCAGCACTTTTTAATCGATGAATTTCAGGACACCAGTGGCTTTCAATGGGAAAGCTTTAAGCCCCTTTTGGAAAACTCGCTGGCCGAAAATAAGACCAATTTATTGGTTGGGGATGTGAAACAGTCCATTTACCGCTGGAGGGGCGGGGAATTAAGATTGCTTTTGGAGGAAGTGGAGCGGCAAATAGGTGAAGAAAAGATCCGGGTGGAGAATCTGGAAACCAATTACCGGAGCCTTCCCAATATCATTAATTTCAACAATACAGTTTTTACCCAGCTCAATAAATTGCTGCAGGGCACTTTGAGTGAGAAATATGGGGAAGAGGCTGCTGGCATTCTGGCAAAAGCTTACGCTGATGTGGAGCAGAAGGTATCTGACCGAAAGTCAGCTGCTGCTTTCAAGGGGAAAGTTCGGATGGATTTTATTCAGGAAGATAAGGATGCGGAAGAAGGGGGCTGTGAGGCCCAGATGCTGCAAAAGCTGCCCCAAGTGGTGATGGAGCTGCAGGATAGGGGGTATGCTTTGAAGGATATCGCGTTTTTGGTGAGAAGGAAGTCTGAGGGGGAAAGGATTGTGCACACGATGATGCAGGCGGCAGAGGATTTTTCGGATTATAGGTTTGATGTGCTTTCAGATGAGGCCATGTATTTGGGGCAAGCTTCCTCGGTGAAGGCATTGGTAGCAGGGATGAAATATATTTTTGATACAGGGGACATGGTTTCCTACACCTCCATGTGGTATTTCCGCGGGGTGATTTTTGGGGAAAGTGTTTCGCATGAGCTTTTCAGCATTACAGAATTGCCGGCAACCTTGGAGGAAAAAGCCAAACAGTTGGCCGACAGGATCCCGCAGTTTTTGCAAATGCCCCTCTCCGAAATGTTGGAAGAATTGATCCAGATTCTGGATTTGGCAAAGGCAGGAAAAGAAAAGGCCTATATCTCTGGGTTTAAAGAGGCTGTATTTGATTATGTGGGAAAAAATAGAGCCGATCTTGCGGGTTTTTTGGAATGGTGGGAGGAAAACCAGCAAAAGCGCACCGTGAAGATACCCGAAAACCATGATGCCATGCGCATATTGACCATTCACAAGTCAAAAGGCCTTCAATATAAAGTAGTCCTCATGCCTTACTTGGACTGGACCATTTTTGATACCACCAAGGATAACATTTTATGGAGTCCATTTGAATTGGAGGGTCTTCCCTCGACCATCATCCCCCTGTCACTTAAAAAGGAACTGGCCAACTCGGCTTTTGAGCAAGTCTATGCCAGCGAAGAAATCATGGCTTATTTGGATACACTGAACATGGTGTATGTAGCCTTGACTAGGGCAGAGGAGGTGTTTTGGTCCTTTACGGCTTATAAAGATACCAGCAAGTCAAAATCACTGAATGCACTGGGTATAAATCTGCAATTGCTGCTCGAGCAATGCAATTCCGTGAATGCTGCTGTTAATCTACCAACATACTTTGACGGTGAGTCAAAGGTTTTTGAATTTGGTGAATGGGGGGAGAAAATTATTTCCCCAACTATCAAAACCGTCCCGACCGATTTGCGCTGGGATTACACCCCATGGCAGGAGCTGTTGAAAGTGCGTGAGCTTGACCAAAACTTGGAAGGCTCGGACGTGCTTGACCAAAAGAGGAAGTATGGTTTGCTTATTCACCGCCTCCTCGAGCATTCCAAAACCAGGGAGGAAGCCAACCAGTGGGTTGATTCATTCATGTTTGAGGGGGAAATCACACAGGATGAAAAAGTTATTCTCCAGAAACAGCTGGAAGTACTTTTTGAACAAGAGTTATTTAGAAGTTGGTTTGGAGGAAATGGAGTGCTGCTGGCAGAGCAGGGGATTATTCTCCCGGGTGGCGAGCAAAAGCGGCCTGACCGGGTGATCCTTAGGGAGAATTTGGCTGTCATCGTAGATTTTAAAACGGGGGAGGAAAAAAAATACTATAAAAATCAAGTCCAGGATTATATGGAGCTGGTCAGTGAGATTACCAAGTTACCGGCCAAAGGTTACCTCTGCTACCTGGAATCCGGGAGGATTGTGGAGGTGTCACTTGTGGGCAAGCAAGGTCAACTTTTCAATTAAACTCATTTAGCAATCATCAGGTATATGCATAGTTTTCTTAGAAATACAGCACAGGATATATTACAGAGTTTTCCCTTACTGAAAGATGTGACCGTGGTATTTCCCAATCGGCGGGCAGGGCTTTTCTTTACCCAGCATCTGGGCAAAATCATTGACAAGCCTCAATGGCTTCCGGAAGTCAAAACTATCGAGGACTTATTTTACGGCTATGCCGGGAATAGACCTGCGGATAACCTGACGTTGATCTTTGAGCTTTATAAGGTTTATCAAAAGCTGCACCCAGCCCCAGAGGAATTTGATCGGTTTTATTATTGGGGAGAAATGATCCTAAAGGATTTCAATGACCTGGACCAATTTCT
Organism: Litoribacter ruber; assembly: GCF_018449405.1. Taxonomy (NCBI): domain Bacteria; kingdom Pseudomonadati; phylum Bacteroidota; class Cytophagia; order Cytophagales; family Cyclobacteriaceae; genus Litoribacter; species Litoribacter ruber. The sequence goes on along the minus strand of NZ_JAHCMY010000006.1, from coordinate 143,474 downwards.
CGCCAATGCTGAGAAGCTCTACCGTGATCTTTCGGAAATTAAAGAAATTGAAACTGATTTAAGTTACTTGACTCACGATCAAATTCGGCTGATAAGGGAGTTTTGGAAGTCTTTTAACCTTCAGGACAAAGGGCATCAGGATAAATTTCTGAAATTTTGGCAAATGCTCCATGGCCTTTATGTGAACTTTAAAGACGAACTGGAAAACAAGCGGCTAGCATATGGTGGGATGTTGTACCGAAATGTGATAGAATCCCTTGAGAGCATACCCAAACCAGACAGGCAATATGTATTTGTGGGGTTCAATGCTTTTACGAAAACTGAGGAGGTGCTTCTCAAGCATTTCATCCAAAAGTTTGGAGCAAAGATTTATTGGGATCTGGATGCCTATTACATTCAGGATTTGAATCAGGAGGCCGGCCTCTTTTTCAGGGAATACATGAAGGACCCTGTATTTGGTCCTACTTTCCCCGAAAACTTGCCTACGGAGATTGCTAACAGGAAAGCCAAGATAAAAACCTACGCCATTCCACTGAAGGTCAACCAGGCAAATCTGGTAGGAAAGCTGTTAGAGAAAATCAAAGGGGAGGAGCCCCTGGAGGAAACAGTGGTAATTTTGCCGGATGAGCAGTTGCTTTTTCCCACGCTACATGCCATGCCCCCCAATATTGACAAGATCAATGTAACGATGGGCTATCCGGTCAAAAATGCCCCTGTTTACGCATTTTTGGAAGGAGTGCTTGATCTTCAAAAATACACCAAGGTCGAGGAAGGGAAAGTCATGTTCTATCACAAGCCTGTGCGTGAACTTTTGGCCTCACCTTATTTGCAATTTGAAAATGCCAAGGAAGTACAGACCCTGTTGAAAAACATCCAAGAGACCAACCTGGTCTATGTGCCGCAGGAAATGCTGGCAAAGGTCAATGGGTTTTTCAAGATGCTTTTCGTAAAGCTTTCCCCTTCCCAGATATTTCCCTATCTGGGGGAAGTGATCAAGCGGTTGCATAGGCAGGCATCAGAGGAGACTCTGCAGAAAAGCTATTTGATGCAAACTTACAAGCAGCTAAACAGGCTAGGGGAGATTCTTTCCGGTCAGCAGGATGTGGGGATGAGCATGGATTTTTTCATCCGCATATTCCGTCAGGTTTTTAGGGAGGTCAAATTGCCCTTTGAGGGTGAGCCGCTGGCCGGTCTGCAGGTGATGGGGGTGTTGGAGTCGAGAAACCTGGATTTCCGAAGGGTGATAATCTGTAATATGAACGAGGAGAGTTTTCCGCCAGGCGGAGGGATGAATTCCATGATACCATTCAACCTTCGCAGGGCATTTGGCTTGCCCGTGCAGGAGCAGAATGATGCCATCTATGCTTATACCTTCTATAGGTTGATGCACAGTGCGGAGGAAGTTCATATGATCTATACTACTGCGGGTGACCAGGGCAAGGCCGGGGAGAAAAGCAGGTACATTCAGCAAATGGCTGAAGAAATGGATTTGGCCGAAGGGGCAATGGAAGAGGAAGTGGTGTTTGTGCCGGTAGACTTGAGCAAGTCCCAGCCTATATCCATTCCAAAAAACGAAAAGATTTATAAGTCTCTTGAAAGGTATGTGCTCAAAGAGGCCGGTGAACGAGTGACCGCCTTTTCGCCATCTGCCCTGAATGTCTGGCTCGACTGCAGGCTGAAATTTTATTTTAAGTATATCGCAGGCATGGATGAAAAGTCGACGGTGAACGAAGAAGTGGATCCGGCAGTTTTTGGAAATCTCGCCCATTTGAGTTTGGAGATTCTTTATCAAAATTACATTGAAAGGAAAAAAAGCGCCGTCATTGAAAAGACGGATTTTGAAAGATTGAAGCAACTGGTTTTTCCCTCCATTGAAAAAGCCATACGGAAGCAGTATTTTTTGGAAGACAATGCAGAGGTCAAGCTCAACGGCCAGTTGGCTATTGCCCGGGATGTGCTTCAGAAATATGTGTTGGGAGTATTGGCCATTGATGAAAACACGGCGCCATTTGAAATCATCTCCTTGGAGGCGGAGAAAAAGTACAGGACTGCTGTGGAGATAGACACGCCGGCGGGACTGAAGAGCGTGGCAGTGGGTGGGATCATCGATAGGGTGGACCGAGTGGGAGAGACTGTGCGGTTGATTGATTACAAATCAGGCACAGATAAGAAAACCTTTCCCGACATTCCCTCCCTTTTTGACAGGCAGCTCAAGAGCCGAAATAAGGCAGCCATGCAGACTTTGTTGTACGGACTTCTATATGACTCCAAGTTTCCTTCAGAAAACAGTCCGCTCAAACCAGCGATTTTCAACCTAAGGGAAATCTTCAAACCTGACTTCAATCCCTATCTTCAGGTGAAAGTTGGAAGAACTCAAGGGGAGGAGTTGAATGATTATAGATATCACAGAGAGGATTTCGGGTCGGAGCTCAGAAAGCTCCTCGAAGAAGTGTATGATCCCGAGGTGCCTTTTGACCAGACCGAGCATGAGGACAAATGTCGATACTGTCCTTATCAGGAAATCTGTGAAAGAGGATAAAATAAAAACAAGGGCCTTCCCAAAACGGGAAGGCCCTTGTTTTTTTAGAAGCTTTTCTTCTGCACTTTTTTGCTAAGCTCTGGGATGGCCATGAGTGCGGCTGATCCATACCATTGCACCAAATCCATTTTCAATACACCGGCCTTGATGGCGGGGTCCCGAGAAGTCAGCTCCTCGGCCTCTACAAGGGTGGCTACATTAAAAAGAAAAATACCCCGAAGTTCATCACCATCTATAAAAGGGCCGGCCAAAATGAGTTTGCCTTCAGCCGCCAGTTGGTTGATGTTTTCCATATGTCCTTTTTGAATTTCGGCTCTTTCCTCGGTACTGTATTTCTCCACCTGATCACCTCTTTTTAGGAAGGCCATTACATAGGTCTTCATTCCATAGTCATCTGCCTTGTATTGCTCGGCCAGCTTCTGATCGTAGGTCTCTTGGGCCATCAAGGTTTGGGAAAAAAGCAGGGTGAGAAGTAGGGGGCAAATCCTTAAAAGTTGTCTAATTATCTTCATAGGTAGGTAAAGTTTTGAAAGGCAATTTACCAAAATAATCTGATCCCTGATAGCAAAGTTTTACTCCCAAAAGCAGAAGCCCCCACTGAAAAGCAGAGGGGATTGTCAGACAAAGTTTCCCAAAATTACATGCTGAAAGGAAGAGATTAGGCCAATTTCCCAAAATGGCCCTGAAAGGCCTGAGTAAAATCAGGTAATTGATAAATGGGTTTAAGTAGATTGATTTAAATATTTGATTTATAAATTATAAAGCTTAATTTAGATTAATCTAAATTAGGCTAACCTAAATAATTACGCTTAGGCTAAATCAACTTTTTGCGCAATTTTGCCGTATTTGAAGCCATTTTTTCCTACATTCGATATCGTATTAATTCGAGCCAAAACCATATTATGAGTTCCGATAAAATCAAGACCGTGGTCATTGTGGATGATGATAAAGTGCAGCATATGATCAACCGGAAAATTCTCTTGCGAAGCTGTCCCGATTTGTGTCTTCAGTTTTTTGAAAGTCCCCTTACAGCTTTGGATTGGCTGGCCGAAAATCAGGCAGATCTTTTGCTGTTGGATATCAATATGCCCGAGATGAAAGGCTGGGAATTTTTGGAGATTTTGGAATCCAAATCCATAGAGCTGGATGTGAAAATGCTTACCTCAAGTATGGACGCCGATGATGTGGAGAAGAGTAAAAAATACAGGTTGGTCAGCGGTTTTTTAATTAAGCCATTGAACAAAAATGAAGTAGAAGTGCTTTTGAATTGAGAAAGACAACTTTTATGCTTTTTTAAGAGACTTCTAAAGTGATATTTAGTAGTTTCGCATTTTGATTTCTAGTAAAAGATGGCAGAAAAAACAGCTGAGAAGAAATATATCATATCTAAAAAAATAGACCAATTCTTCATTGACCTGGCGAGTATCTTCAGGTTTATGAAGCGCTTTTTTGTAGAAGTGTGGTTGCCGCCTTACGAGTTTAGAGAGGTGATTCGCCAATGTTATCAGATTGGGGTCAAATCCCTTCCTCTGATATCCCTCACTGGCTTTATTGTAGGGATAGTGTTTACCAACCAGTCCAGGCCCTCGCTGACCGAATTTGGGGCCACCAGCTGGCTACCTGCCCTGATTTCTATTGCCATTGTAAGGGCCATGGGACCTTTGGTGACGGCACTGATAGCTGCAGGAAAAGTCGGTTCCAGTATTGGTGCGGAGATCAGCTCCATGAAAGTGACCGAGCAGATTGATGCCATGGAGGTATCCGCGACCAATCCTTTCAAGTTTTTGGTGGTGACCAGGGTTATTGCCTGTACCGTCATGATTCCACTACTGGTAATGTATGTGGATTTTGTGGCCCTTTTGGGAGCCTTTTTGAATGTCCACCAAAATGAACTTACCAGTCTGACCACCTTCTTTGTGGAGGTTTTTGAGGCGCTTACCTTCTTGGATATCTTTTCATCCATCATAAAATCTACCGTATTCGGCTTTACCATAGGGATCGTGGGCTGCTATAAGGGCTACACATCCTCCAAAGGAACCGAAGGGGTGGGGAAGGCAGCCAATGCATCCGTGGTAATGGCTATGTTTCTGATCTTTATCGAGGAGCTGTTGGCTTTGCAGATTGTTAACTTCTTTAGATTTAATTAAGCCATGAGGGAGAAGGTAATTGAAATAAAAGGGCTTACAAAATCTTTTGGGGACCTGCATGTGCTCAAAGGGGTGGATCTGGATCTTTATAAGGGAGAAAACCTGGTTGTGCTGGGTAAATCCGGTACAGGTAAGTCTGTTTTGATTAAGATTGTAGTTGGGTTGTTGACCCAGGATGAGGGTTCGCTGAAGGTATTTGGTCAGGAAGTGAACAGCCTGCCAAGCAAGGAGTTGGATAAATTGAGGTTGAAGATCGGCTTTTCTTTCCAGCACAGTGCGCTTTATGATAGTATGACGGTGAGGGAAAATCTTGAATTTCCCTTGGTGAGAAATGTGAAAACCATCACCGAAAGTGAGAAGGAAAAAAAGATTCATCGCGTATTGGAATCTGTAGGCTTGAGCCAGGCCATTGACCAGATGCCGTCTGAGCTTTCCGGTGGACAGAAGAAAAGAATCGGTATTGCCAGGACTTTAATTTTGGAGCCCGAAATCATGCTCTACGATGAGCCCACAGCCGGTCTTGACCCCATTACCTGTGGCGATATCAACGACCTGATCAATCAGGTGCGGGATGAATATAAGACTTCTTCCATTGTTATTACCCACGACCTTACCTGCGCCAAAGTAACCGGTGATAGGCAGGCGGTTTTGCTGGATGGCAAGTTTGGGGCAGTGGGAGAGTTTGAAGAAGTGTTTCATTATACTTCAGATGATAGAATTAAGGCGTTTTATGATTATAACTTCATTAATTGATGAAAAGTGAAAATAGAAAATCCGTTATCGTAGGCATTTTCACCTTGATCGGGATAATTATTCTCGTGGCGGGTATCATGACTTTGGGCGGGCAGCAAAAGAAGTTTGTCAAAAGCTTCAGAGTAAAGGCCGTATTCGATGATGTTGCCGGTCTGCAGGTAGGTAACAACGTATGGTTTTCAGGTGTGAAAATCGGGACCGTCCGAAAAATCAATTTCTATGGGGATTCCCAGGTGGAAATTGAGATGAATATCGAAGAAAAAACCCGTGAGTTTATCCGAAAAGACTCCAAAGCCACTATTAGCTCTGACGGTCTGATCGGTAACAAGATCATTGTCATCTATGGGGGAACCACTCAGGCTCCAACTATTGAAAACGATGACAGGCTGGTCTCGGTGATGCCGCTGGATACCGATAAGATGATGGAAACCCTTCAGGAGAATAATAGAAACTTGGTTTCTATTACTAATGACCTAAAGAACCTTACGGGCAAAATCAGCGAGGGTGAGGGGATCATAGGGGCTGTGCTTACGGATAGTCTGCTTGCTGAGAATTTCCGAAACATGCTAAGCAACCTTGAAAGCACCACGGTCAATAGCAACCAAATCACGGCAGACCTATCACGCTTTGCTTCAAAAATGAATCAGGAAGGGACTTTGCTTGATAACTTGGTGAAGGATACCACCGTGTTTAAAAGCCTTCAGGCAACGGCTAAGAGTTTGGAAAGTACCACCGAGGAGGCTTCTGCTGCCGCGGCTAATTTCAACGCAGCAAGTGAGAAAATCAAGGAAACAGACAATGCCCTGGGGATGCTTCTGAATGACGAGCAATTTGCACAATATCTCAAAGGGACCTTGGAGAATCTGGAATCAGGTACAGATAGACTAGATGAAAATCTTGAGGCTTTACAGCATTCTTGGTTGCTTAGGAGGTATTTTAGACGTCAGGCCAGACAGCAAGCGGCAGAAGAGGCGAATTAATAAACGACGTTTCAGATCATATAAAATACATTTCAATTGGTTGAATTTACAATTGATTTAAAAAGCCTGAGTATACTTACTCGGGCTTTTTGTGTAGGGGTGAGATTAAAATGAGGCCTATAAAATTCTTCCAGAAGAAGAAAACTTGCCTGCACAGGCAGGTCTATGAATCTTATCTTTCTGCCATTAGGTGTGAGTTTGTAAGATCCCAAACTGAACTCTGAGAAACGCCGTGTCTCTTTTCATTCCACGAAGGGGTTTTTGTTTTCATACTTTGTGCCTTTATTTTATGCTTTCGAATGGGTAATTGGAACGGTTTAAATCGTAATGACCCCGTCTTAGAAGGAAGCTCCGAATACTACTACGTCGAACTCAGCCTCCCGTTCTTCCGTCTCCCGTCTTCGGTCCCAAAATCCAAATCTTTCTCCGGCCAAAGCATCGTTTAAGGTTTTAATTCCGTGAATAAAATTAAAGCCTGACATCAGGTAACTTGGTATAAGTTTTACTTAATCAAGCTTGTATATTTACTTTGGCAACCTATTTTTTGGCATAAGGAACATGGATTTTGAAGTTTGTGATTTTTCTTAAAACAAACCTCTCCATGGGAGGTTAATTTTTTGCCGGCTTCACTTTTCCTTCCGGCCATGAGTTCAATCTTTTAAATCTACCCCATTCATATGTCTTTGGATCCATATCAAATCAAGCGTTCTCTTTCAACCCCACAGGGTGATCTTACTTATTGGAGTCTATTTGAGCTTTGCCAGCAGGGTAAAAGCATTCAGAAACTGCCTTTTAGCATCCGTATACTCCTTGAAAATGCCCTCCGCAACTTTGATGATTTTGCCATTACAAAAGAGAATATTGACACGATTCTCAATTGGTCTCCCAGCCCTTCTGATAAAGATATACCATTCAAACCGGCGAGAGTGCTGATGCAGGATTTCACCGGTGTGCCGGCTGTAGTGGACATCGCCTCCTTGAGAGCCGAGGCTGTCCGGAAGGGTAAAGATGGGCAGAAGATAAACCCGCTTATCCCCGTTGATCTTGTGATAGATCACTCGGTTCAGGTGGACTATTTTGGAACCAATTATTCCTATAAAAAGAACGTAGATGTAGAATATGAAAGAAACGGCGAAAGGTACCAGTTGCTAAAATGGGCGCAGACCGCATTTGACAATTTCTCGGTAGTGCCTCCGGGCATGGGCATTTGCCACCAGGTAAATTTGGAGTACCTCGCCCAAGGGGTAATTGTAAGGGACGGTCAGATTTTTCCAGACACCTTGGTAGGCACCGACTCCCATACCCCCATGGTGAATGGAATTGGCGTAGTGGGGTGGGGTGTTGGCGGGATTGAGGCCGAAGCAGCGATTCTGGGCCAGCCTATCAATTTTATCATGCCGGAAGTAGTTGGGCTCAAACTAACAGGCTCTTTGCCGCTGGGGACTACGGCCACGGATATGGTGTTGACCATTACCCAGCTGCTCAGAAGCCATGGGGTAGTGGGCAAGTTTGTGGAGGTCTTTGGGCCGGGGCTGGATACCCTGTCGGTGCCGGACCGGGCCACTATTGCAAATATGTCTCCTGAGTTTGGCTGCACAGTGACATATTTCCCCATAGATGACCGCACGCTTGACTACATGGCCAAAACCAACCGAAGCGAGGAGCAGATCAAGCTGGTGGAGCAATACTGCAAGGAAAACCTGCTTTGGAGAAAAGATGAGGAGCAGATCGAATACTCAAGTGTAGTAGAATTGAACTTGGACAATGTGGAGCCAACCGTAGCTGGACCAAAGAGACCACAGGATAAGATTTTGCTTAGGGAGTTCAAAAGTAAGTTTGGTGAAATCCTGCAGGATGTTCACGGCAGGGAATACATTCCAATAGATAAAAGAGATGTGAGCAGGTGGTATGAGGAAGGGGGGAGCAGCCAGCCAACTGAGCAAGCCTCCAGTATGCCTTCCGATGTTGAAATTGAAACCAAACTTCGGGATGGACTTAAAACTGTCGTGGTAAAGCTGCATAATGAGAAATTTGCACTTCACGACGGCTCTGTGGTAATTGCGGCCCTCACCTCCTGTACAAATACCTCCAATCCAAATGTGATGATAGGGGCGGGTTTGGTAGCTCAGAAGGCCAGGCAGCGTGGACTGGATGTAAAACCTTGGGTAAAAACTTCCCTTGCTCCAGGATCGAAGGTAGTAACCGACTACCTGATAAAAGCCAACCTGCTTGATGATCTAGAGGCATTGAGATTTCATCTGGTGGGGTATGGTTGCACTTCATGCATTGGTAACAGTGGTCCTCTGCCAAAGCATATAGCCAAAGCGGTGGAGGAAAATGACTTAGTGGTCGCTTCTGTCCTTTCGGGTAATAGAAACTTTGAAGCCAGGGTACACCCCCAAGTTAAAATGAATTATCTCATGTCGCCAATGCTGGTAGTGGCCTATGCATTGGCAGGGAGGGTGGATATCGACCTTAACTCGGAGCCGTTGGGCTACGATCCCAATTTAGAGCCGGTGTATCTCAAAGATATCTGGCCTAGCAATGAGGAAATTTTCGAAGTGGTGAGCAAGGTGCTTAGCCCGGGGGATTTTGAGAAGAATTATGGGGAGATATTTGAAGGTAATGAGCAGTGGAAAAACCTAGAAGCACCCAAAGATCCTGTTTATCAATGGAATGAAAAGTCCACATACATTAAAGAAGCCCCGTTTTTTGATGGGATTTCGGAAGAAATCGCAGAACCCAAGGATATTAAAAATGCACATGTGCTCCTAAAGCTAGGGGATAGCATTACTACCGATCATATTTCTCCGGCAGGGGCATTTTCGGAGGTCTCGGCTGCAGGCAAATTCCTTTTGGAGCGTGGGGTGCCTAAGGAGAATTTCAATTCCTATGGATCCAGAAGGGGAAATGATGAGATTATGGTGAGAGGTACATTTGCCAATGTGAGGATAAAAAATGAGCTTTCTACCAAGGAAGGTGGCTATACCATCCACATCCCAAGTGGTGAGGAGATGAATGTGTATGATGCTGCCCAGAAATATAAGGAGACAAATACCCCATTGCTGGTATTGGCAGGCAAAGAATATGGAAGCGGGTCATCCAGGGACTGGGCCGCTAAGGGTACCAGCCTGTTGGGGGTAAAAGCGGTATTGGCAGAAAGCTACGAAAGAATCCACCGCAGCAACCTGGTTGGCATGGGAGTGCTTCCTCTCCAATACGCAGAAGGTGATAATGCCGAAACGCTTGAACTTAGTGGAAAAGAAAAGTTTTCCATAGAAAACATTGAAAGTGGTTTGGAAGTGGGAAAGAGGCTTTTAGTCCACGTGGAGAATGAAGATGGGCAAAGAAAAAGTTTTGAAGTTATCAGTAGGCTCGATTCTGGCATTGAAATTGAATACTTCAAACACGGAGGTATCCTGAATTATGTTTTTCGTCAGTTTTTACAGCGTGACAATTCTTAAAGGATGTTTTTTTATAAAGTTTATTGATATTTTAATTATTTAAAGGAGGTAATCATGTTAAGGAAAATTTGTGGTGTAGCACTTTGCGCTATCGCGTTGAGTAGTTGTACATCAGACGACCAAAGAGACTACAGCGAAGTCTATGTCCCAGAGATTTTGGAAATTGCACCAGTGGAAAGAATCCAGCAACTTGAAAGAATGAATTTTATCATGCACGAGGGCAAAACACCTCCTCAGGTTTCGGGATCTTACAAAGCCAGCCCTTACTATATGACAGCCAGTAACGAACAAAACTGGACTTACCAGTCAGGTGAGCGGGTAGAGGATTATTATTACCGATTCAGGGACCAAAATATGTCCGACTTGTCCATTAGAATGGATGTAAGGGGAGTGGATCCTGAGTTTGAAAACATTGTGTACGATTCTCCCAATGAGAAAAGATACATGTCAGGTAACGGCAACAAGTTTTCTGCTTTTTCAATAGTTGAAAACTATTACGTGTACCATGAAAGAGATAGAATTGACACTGCCCGGTTCAGAAGCCTTGAAGTGGTGAGTGCGGAAGTGTCAGATGAAGGATTGAGAAATTATCAATATGCGTTTGTAATGTTGGATAATTATGGTGATCCTTTGAATAAGTTAGCGCAAAATGATGCCACTAGAATATTCTATGATGGTGATAGAATGGCACAAGCCCATCCGTTTTTTGAAGGTGAAATGGCCGATGATGAGGTTGGGGTAAGAAGAAAGTTCAGACCATTGGAAAGACAAGATATTGATCAGTTTTAAGGATTTTTGAGTTCTATATTAATTCAACCCGTTGCTAAAAAGCAGCGGGTTGTTTGTTTTTAATTAAATCTGAACGATAGGGGGTAATAAACCCAGGCGTCTTTTGGGTTGAATAGAGACCCTCAAAATATGGAACATATTTGAATTCTAAAAATCCGGGTCAGATTTTAATCTCCAAACCCCCGCAGAAGATTTCGCCAGTCGAATATAAAACCGTATTTTTATGCCTTTAAACCATTAAACCGATTTTAGATGAAAAATATTAACCCCACCCAAACTCAGGCTTGGAAACAGTTGGATATTTTTGCCCAAAACAAAAAAGACCAGACCATCAAGTCTCTTTTTGCCCAAAGAGATAGATTCGAAAAATACCATATACAATTTGAAAACATCCTGGTTGATTTTTCCAAAAACATGGTGGATGATGAGACTTTTAAGGTTTTAAAACAACTAGCCGAAGATGTTGACCTTAAGTCAGCGATTAAGGCAATGTTTACAGGTGAGGCCATAAATAAGACAGAAAATAGAGCAGTATTGCACACAGCCCTCCGAAACCGGTCCAATATTCCTATTAAGGTGGACGGTGCGGATGTGATGCCTGATGTAAATGCTGTTTTGGAAAAAATGAAGGCATTTGCGGATAAAGTGGGAGCAGGGGAATGGAAGGGTTACACGGGTAAGCCAATCAAATCATTGGTCAACATCGGTATCGGTGGGAGTGACCTGGGACCAGTGATGGTGACTGAGGCATTGAAGCCTTACCAAAAAGAGAACCTTGAGATTTTCTTTGTCTCCAATGTAGATGGCACGCACATGGCTGAGACCTTGAAAAAGGTTGATCCTGAAACGACTTTGTTTTTCATTGCTTCCAAGACTTTTACAACCCAGGAAACCATGACCAATGCCCATACGGCAAGGGATTGGTTTTTGGATAAAGCAAAGGATGAGTCTGCGGTAGCCAAGCACTTCGTTGCCCTTTCCACCAATGGCAAAGCGGTCAGCGAATTTGGTATCGACACCGATAATATGTTTGCCTTTTGGGACTGGGTTGGTGGAAGGTACTCCTTGTGGTCCGCCATCGGGTTGCCCATAGCATGTGCAATTGGGTTCGACAATTTTGAGAAACTATTGGATGGCGCCCATGCCATGGATAAGCATTTCAGAAATGAGCCTTTCGAAAAGAATCTTCCGGTGATCCTTGCCTTGATCGGAATCTGGAATACCAACTTCCTGGGAGCAACTTCCGAGGCTATTTTACCCTATGATCAATACCTGCACAGATTTGCCGCCTATTTCCAGCAGGGAAATATGGAGAGCAACGGAAAATATATCTCTCGTGACGGGGAAAAGGTCAATTACGGCACGGGACCGATCATTTGGGGCGAGCCAGGCACCAATGGGCAGCATGCGTTTTATCAATTGATCCATCAAGGAACTCACCTGATTCCTTGCGATTTTATCGCTCCTGCGATTTCTCACAATCCGATTGGTGATCATCACACCAAGCTAATGTCGAACTTCTTTGCCCAAACAGAAGCTTTGATGAATGGTCAGAGTTTGGAAAAAGTAATGAGTGAGATGGAGAAGGCTGGAAAATCAAAAGAAGAGATTTCGGTGATTGCTCCTCATCGAGTATTTGAAGGCAATAGGCCTACAAATTCTATTTTGGTCAAAAAGTTGGATCCATTTACCCTTGGTGCCTTGATCGCCATGTATGAGCACAAGATTTTTGTGCAGGGGGTAATCTGGAATATATTCAGTTTTGACCAGTGGGGGGTAGAGCTTGGTAAAGTGCTAGCTAAGGAAATCCTACCGGAACTGGAAAATGAGGAGAACATCGAATCTCATGACAGTTCTACAAACGGATTAATCAACGCATTTAAGCAAATGAGAAAATAAATTAAAAAGGCCTGCAGAACTCTTCTACAGGCCTTTTTTTATTTCCACTTAAAAAGGAATTTTATGGCATCATTGAACTCTCTGGCCCAATACCACTCTTTATGCTCGCCGTCTTCATGTATAAGAGACTTGAATTGACTCTGGGTTAAAACATCGGTCAGAACGGATTCAGCTTTTACCTGATCCTTGGGAAAATCCACTTCACCGTAGACTTCCTTTGCTCCGCTGATCATATAAATTCTAGTATCGGAGCTTATTTTCTCCAGATATTCTCTTTCAATGGTTTTGGGGTTAAACCAAAAGGCGGGCGAAAATATCCCGGCTACCGTAAAAACTTCTGGAAATTCGGCTAATGCCTGAATGGAAATCAGTCCGCCAAGACTACTTCCCATAATACCAACTTTGTCTTTATCAATATTAAAATTTGAATTGATTACAGGCATGACTTCCTCCAGGATAAAGCTGAGGTAATCCTTGCCGTTTCCAGAGGAATGGTCGGGGTTATAATAATAGGAAAGTTCTGCCATCCTTTTCTCCCCTCCATTTGCAATACCCACTACGATCAACTCCAATCCCTCTTTTTCCAAGACAGATAGGTTTTCCTGAAGCTGCCAGGTCCCTGCATAAGCGAGGGAGTCATACCATAAATTCTGCCCATCATGCATATATAATACGGGATAGGTTTTCCCGGAGTCATAGCCAGATGGCGTGATGATCCAGATATCTCTGGCTTCCCCTAGGTGCTCACTGAAGATTTTTTGATGGGCAATCTTTTGGGCAAAGCCTAAAGTAGAAATAAAGCTCAATATGATAACTAGAAGCGATTTCATTTAATGTTTGGGTTTTTGGAACTAGGTTCAATCAGGTCCCAAAGGTTGCCATAAAGATCCTTGAAGACAACCACTTTCCCGTATTCTTCATTCACAGGGCCCCGCACAATTGGAATGTTGTGAAGATTTAAATTTTCTAGATCCCGCTCAAGGTTGTCTGTGTAGAGGAAAAGAAAAACCCTCCCCCCTGCCTGATTGCCGACATAGTTCAGCTGTTCTGGATTGGCCGCTTTTGCGAGTAAAAGGGAGGCACCACCGCTTCCTTGTGGCTTTACCACCACCCATCGCTTGGTCTCCGATAGCGTGGAGTCTTCCACAAGGATGAACTTTAGCTTTTTCACATAAAATTCAATGGCCTCATCATAATCCCTCACCAGTAATGACATTTGAACAAACCGTTGGTTCATAACTCTAGAATTGAAAGCTGGTTTTTGCCTTAAAAATACGCCTTACATATAAGAAAAGTATGATCATAAGTGAAAAAACTGGAAATTAGGCACGTAATTCCAAAATTCAAACCTGTTAACATGCGTTTATTATTAATCTTATTATTGCTATTTCCTTTTGGTCTCATGGCCCAGCAAATCTCAAGCACCTACTTGGATGAGTCGGGGGTCATCCGCTGGTCTGAAGATGAAGCCGAGGTAAAAGGGTTCGGTGTGAATTACACGGTTCCTTTTGCACATGCCTATCGGACTGCCGAAAGGTGGGGCGTGAATCAGAAAGAGGCCATTGACAATGATTTGTACCATTTTACCCGCCTGGGTTTTGATCTTTATCGTGTACATGTGTGGGATACGGAGATCAGCGATTCATTGGGAAACCTGCTGGGAAATGAGCACCTCGATCATTTCGACTATTTGATCCACAGATTAAATGAACTGGATATAAACTATGTAATCACCCCGATTGCCTTTTGGGGAAACGGATGGCCGGAGCCCAATGAGGATACACCCGGCTTTTCTGAAAAATATGGAAAGGATGAATGTCTTACCGACCCCAATTGTATTAAGGCCCAAGAAAACTATTTGACCCAATTCATGAATCACACCAACCCTTACACTGGTGTAGCATATAAGGATGATCCCCGCCTGATAGCTGTGGAGGTAAGCAATGAGCCCCATCATAGGGGTGAGGCTGCGGAAGTTCAGAAATTTGTGCAAGGCATGGTGGAGGCCATTCGTGCCTCGGGGACCGAAAAGCCGATATTTTACAATGCCAGCCATGGAACTCATTTCATTGAGGAATATTTTGAAGGGGGAGCCCAAGGTGGTACTTTCCAATGGTATCCCACTGGTCTGGGCTACAAGAAAGAAATTCCAGGCAACCTGCTACCAAATGTAAACGACTACCATATTCCATTTTCGGAGGCCTTTGAAAAACATCATGCGGGCAAGCTCGTGTATGAGTTTGATGCTGCGGATGTGGGGCGTACCTATATCTATCCGGTGATGGCCAGGTCTTTCAGAACGGCGGGTATACAGATTGGGACGCATTTTTCCTATGATCCCACTTTTATGGCTGATGTCAATACCGAATATGACACCCATTACATGAATCTGGCCTACACACCAGGTAAAGCAATTTCCTTGTTGATTAGCGGCGAAGTTTTTCGCAAAGTGCCCATGAGAGCGGAGTTTGGGAATTATCCCCAAAACCTCGAGTTTGATGATTTTACAATTGACTACCATTCCGACCTTGCTCTTTTCAATTCGGGCAAAAAATATTTCTACACCAACGCCCAAGAGCATGAACCCAAGAATATTTCCTTGCTCCAGCAAGTGGCGGGCGTAGGAAACAGCCCCTTGATTAAATACCAGGGGACTGGAGCTTATTTTCTGGACAGGCTTGATGAGGATAGCTGGCGACTGGAAGTGATGCCTGATGCAATCTGGGTGGAGGATCCTTTTGGGAGAAACAGTCCAGACAAAATTTTGGCTGTAATAAATTGGGCGAGCCATTCCATGCGCATCAACCTTGAAGGTTTGGGGGAAGATTTTAGTATCAAAGGTATCAATGATGGAAATACTGTGGATGTGACCGCAGAACAAAAATCATTTGAAATCCAACCGGGCACCTACGTTGTACAACGTGCCGGCTCATCGAAGTCATGGCCTGCAGATGAGGATTTTGGCAAAGGAAAGTTGGGCGATTTCTATGCCCCGAAGGCAACAGTAGAAAAATCCTATTTGGTGCATAAGTCAATTGAATCGGCATCCTTGGATCAACCTTTGAAAATTGAAGTAAAGTATGTAGCTAAAGAAAAACCAAAAGCAATCAAAATCCAACCTGGATTTAGGGATCCAATAGCGTTGGAAGAGGTTAAGCCATACCACTACCAGGCAGAAATTCCTGCAGATTTATTATATGAAGGCTTGTTTGAATACCACTTGATAGTGAAAAATAAAGACGGCAAAAACATTACCTATCCGGCAGGAAAGGAAGGACGACCTTCTGATTGGGATTTCTATGATCGTGAGGCCTACAAAGTGAATATTACCCCTGCCGAATATCCTATTCATCTCTTTGATGCCAAATCGGATTCAGAGTGGCTGGTAAGGCAGTGGAGGGAGGGGTTCCGGCTAGTGCCAACCAAGCATTCCACGGAATTTGAATACCAAATGCCCATTGAACAGCTATTTGTGGAAGACCCAGAAAACCTGAATGCTGAGCCGATCTACGATTATAGCTTCAAGCATTTTATACTGGATGCTATAAAAGGAAGGAAAAACGATCTTTCCTCTAAAAACAGGTTGGTCTTGAAAGGCCGTTCTTTGGAGGAAAAGCCCCTAAATCTTCAGGTTGCGTTTGTGTTGGATGATGGAAGCGCCTATGGGTGCATGGTTGAAATAGGAGCAGAGATGGGAGAGTACACTTTGGATCTGAATTCTGTTCAACCGGTGAAAACGGTTACCTTACCAAGGCCTTATCCAAGTTTTCTTCCTTACTATTTTGAACATGATCTTCCTGAGGATTTTGATATCACTAGGGTCGAAAGTCTGCAGTTTTCGATAGGGCCTGAGCTAGATGAGGATGAAAAGAAGGCTTCCCATGGATTGGGGATTATTTCCATCCGGCTAGAGTAATTAGGCTTTCTTCAGATCTGCCATTATATCCGAAAAACCTGATGCAATTACAGCAGCAGAAAGGCCAAAAAGCATGATGGTAATAAAGGCGACAATGGATACTATAAATCTGCCCAATACGGTGGCGGGGGCCATTTCTCCAAAACCCACAGTAGAGATTACGCCCATAAGCCAATACATGGTGGTCGGCACATCAGAAAACTCCTCCGGTTGGGCGGAGTTTTCTGCATAATAGAGCAGTATGGAAGAGAGTACCAGAAAGAAGAAGGTAAACAAACTGAAGATAACCAGATAGCTGAGCCTCTTTTTGTAGACCTTGTACATAAAGTCAAGGGAGTCAGTGAACCTCACTAGTCGCAAAATGGCGAAGATTCTGAACAGCCGCATGATTCGGAAAAACCGGAGATCCAGTCCAAAAAAGGGGAGATAAAATGGTAAAATAGCCAGCAGGTCAATTACCATCATGGGAGAGGTGGCAAATTTGAGATTTCCTTTTGCGGAATTAGGGTAGTCGGGGTGCATATTGCCCGTCCAAACCCTGCCCAGGTACTCGATGCTGAAAATAACGATGCTGAAAACTTCAAAACCATTGAAGAGCGCGGGACTCCATTCATAAATATAGTCCACAGACCTCAATACGATGCCCAAAACATTTAAAAAGATCAAGGAGATGATGAACACATCTATCCACCAGCTGGCCGAACCTGTTTGCTCAGGAGGTGAAAGTAAGTGATAAGTTTTTTCCTTCAACTTTTTCATGGGCAAAAAATAGGCTCAATGACTCCCATATTCATAAAATAATGGGGCAGGCTATGGTGTAATTATTTGCAAATGCAGAAAATAGCTATTAATATTCCTACTTGTATAAAGCCAAAAGCAACTCAAAAGTTTTTTGTTTTGTGTGCCCATCCGGGAACCAGGCTTTTGGTGATTATTAACTGTTAGAAAATCAATCAATTAACGTGGGTGAACTTATAGTCAATTTCAGTAATTGGATTTGGGATACCCCTATGCTTATCTTATTGATGGGTGGGGGATTAATATTATTGGCCTATTCAGGCTTTTTGCCTTTTCGAAAACTAGGGCATGCCATGAAGGTAGTCAGGGGAAAATACGACGACTCCAACATGCCCGGCCAGATTACCTCCTTTCAGGCGCTTTCCGCAGCGATTGCCGCTACCGTGGGCCTTGGGAATATAAGCGGGGTAGCCATTGCCATTAATATGGGTGGGCCTGGCGCCATCTTTTGGATGTGGATGTCTGCCTTTGTGGGTATGGCTACCAAGTTTTTTACCTGTAGCCTTGCTATCATGTACAGGGGCAAAGACACTGCTGGGGTGATCCAGGGTGGTCCCATGTATGTCATTGAGGAGGGAATGGGCCGAAAGTGGAAATTCCTTTCCATCATCTTTTGCGTGGCGGGGATACTTGGTCTGTTGGCTATTTTCCAGGCTAACCAGTTGACAGCAACGTTTAGGTTTGTACTTCTTGAGCCTGCCGGACTCGATAGGGGGGCGACTTCACGTTGGATAATCGGTATCAGTATGATGGTCATTGTGGCAGGTGTGATCTTGGGGGGGATCAAAAGAATCGCCCTTGTGGCCTCCAAACTTGTTCCTTTCATGGTTGGACTTTATTTCGCTACCGTTTTACTCATTGTTTTCAAATACATCGGCGAGGTACCTGCTATGCTATGGCTTATCGTTGAGGATGCCTTTACGGGCAATGCCGTGATGGGCGGTGCTGTTGGAGCCGTGATTGTAACCGGGGCAAGAAGAGCTGCCTTTAGTAATGAGGCCGGAATCGGTACTGCACCGATGGTACACGGTGCTTCCAGAAACAACGAGCCCGTTAGAGAAGGCTTGATCGCCATGCTGGGACCGTTTATCGACACCATTGTGGTTTGTACCTTGACCTCTTTGGTTATCCTATTGACTGGGGTATGGCAGACCACCGAAAATGATGGTGTAAGATTGACTTTATCTGCATTTGAGATGGCCTTGCCTGGTTTTGGGAAGTACCTGTTGATGACAGCGGTGTTGGTTTTTGCCTTTTCTACCATGTTTACCTACAGTTATTATGGGCATAAATGCTTTAATTACCTCTTTGGAGCTAAAAAAGCCGATTATTATAACTATTTTTACTTAATAACAATCGTGGCAGGGGCGGTGGCCTCTCTTGAGGTGGTGATCAGTTTTGTGGATGGGATGTACGCTATCATGGCCATTCCGACCATGATTTCGGCAATTTACCTTTCTCCAAAGGTGAGGGCCGCTACGAAGGATTATTTCAGAAGAATGAAGGAACTGGATGTATGAAAATCTTAATCGCACCGAATGCATTTAAAGGCACCATGAAGGCCGGTGAGGCTGCTGAAATCATTCGGACTGCGATCCTAGATAAACATCCTGATTATGATATCAAAGCATGTCCCATTGCCGACGGAGGTGATGGGACATGTTTGTTGTTAACCCAAGCCATGGGGCTTGAAAAGCGGGAATTGCTTGCCTTGGATCCCCTGGGGAGACCTGTCAAAGGTTTTTATGGTTGGGACATAGGGAGTGAAAAAGCCTTCGTCGATGTGTCGACTGTTTCCGGGGTTGGCTTGTTAAAAGCCGAAGAAAGGGATCCTTTCATCACCTGCACCTACGGAACGGGGGAATTAATCAAAGCTGCTTACCAAGAAGGAGCCAGGGAAATCGAACTGGGGCTGGGAGGCAGTGCCACCATTGACATGGGTGTCGGGATTCTTAATGCCCTGGGCTTCAAATTTCTGAATCAATGGGGGAGGGAAGTAGCCATGTTTTCCCCTTATTTTTTGGACAAAATCAAATTCATCCAAAGGCCTATTGAAAAGCTCAACTTAAAATTTAGCCTGCTCTGTGATGTGCAAAATCAATTCCTTGGACCAGCGGGTGCCGTGCCTGTCTTTGGACCGCAAAAGGGCCTGGAGGCTGAAAGGGTGGAGGAAATGGAAGGCATTACAGCGCGTTTTTTTGAAATGCTGCAGGAAAAAAGCCCATTTGAGCTGGAAGATAGGCCGGGATTTGGTGCAGCAGGCGGAATTGCGTTGGGCTTGAGTGCTTTTTTCCCCACAAACTTGATAAGTGGGCCCGAATATTTCTTTGCCAAAGTAGGTATGGAGGAGAAAGTGAAATGGGCTGATTTGGTTATTACCGGGGAAGGCCGATATGATGAACAATCTGCTGAGGGGAAAGGAAGCTTCATACTGCTGCAGATTGCCAAAAAACACGCAAAACCCATACATTTAATTACTTCAGGTGAGATACCCGGTCCTGGTTTTGACGAAACCATTTTTTTACCGCCACTTCCTGAAAAGGGGGATAGTGAATCTGCCAAAAAGTTTCTGCTTCAGTCGGTTACAGATTTTTTTAAAGAAAACCCTCCAGAGTAGGCACAAAAAAAAGGTCTCCGATACGGAAACCTCTTTTTTAACATAAGCCCTTATTAAATGTATTGAAAACATGAATGCATGTTCAATTCTTTATACGTAGAGAATGGATCAAACGCTACAATAGTTTCAAAAAAATCCGTTAAAAAATCTTAACTACTTGATAAAGTAAACCTCTGCAATCTTTTCGTCCTTGATCTTGTAGATTGCAATGGCGTGCGTGGGCTCCTCTCCCCGAACCCTCGTAACTTCTTCTTGGTCAATCACCGTGTTGCCCTGCACGATTCTATTGATCAGCTTGCAGTACAAGTCTGGTGTCATGTTAAAGTATCTGGCGTAGTTTTCACGCATTTTTTCTTTTCCTTCATAAAGTAGCGTTTCAGGAAACTGAAAAACCTTGACATCATCGCTATAAGGCACCAAAAAGGCATCAATATCTCTCTTATTATATGCGTCAAGTTGCTCTTGGGCTAGTCGGCGTCCGGTACGCTCTTCTTTGGTAAGTTCCCTGAGTTCTTCCTGCTGAGCCCAAAGGGGCAAAGAGAAAGCAAGGGCGAGGGCAAATAGTATAAATTTTTTCATGTCTAATTTGTCTTTAAGTTATATTACGGATTTATGAGCAAAAGTTTTCCAATGTGCACCGAGGATTCCATCATGTTGTGTGCTTCGGAAGCATTTTGGAGAGGAAAGGTTTTGAAAATCACAGGTTTTAAATTCAAAGGAAAGAGTGGCCAAATGTACTCTTTCAGCTTATCTGCAATTTTCCCTTTGTATTCAATCGATTGGGGTCTCAAAGTGGACCCGGTAAGCACAAGTCTTTTCTTCATGATTTGAATAAGATCCACTTCTGCATTTTTACCTTTCATGGCATTGATCATCACAATTCTGCCATGCGGATTCACTATTCGGATGTTTTTGGGCGTGTAGTCCCCGCCAATCATATCCAGCACAATATCGACGCCCTGACTAAGTGTTGAGTTTTTTATCTCTTGTTCAAAATCCTGGGTTTTATAATTTATGGCCAGGTCAGCCCCAAATTCCAAACAGGCCCTACACTTCTCATCAGAGCCGGCGGTGATGATGACTTTTCCACCCATGGCCTTCACCATCTGAATGGCCGTCACTCCAATGCCGCTACTGCCGCCATGGACCAAAACGGTTTCTCCTTTTTGGAAATTTGCAATGTCAAATACGTTGTTCCAAACGGTAAAAAAGGTTTCGGGTAAGGAGGCTGCCTCTTCCAGCGAGATCCCTTCCGGCACAGGGAGGCATTGTTGCCAAGGAGCACAGGCATATTCCGCATAACCCCCACCGGACATTAATGCGCAGATTTCTTTTCCTTGAAAATCAGACGGAACACCTTCTCCGATTTCCTCAATTACTCCTGAGACTTCTAGTCCTGGAATATCAGCAGGGGCATCTGGCGGAGCGGGATACCGTCCTTTCCGTTGGGCGATATCGGGTCGGTTTACACCTGCGGCCTTTATTTTAATTAGAACTTCTCCTTCCTTGGGAACAGGTTTGGGTTTTTCCACCAACTTTAGTACCTCTGCTCCACCAGGCTCAATTATGCTGACTGCTTTCATCATTTTTTAATAGTTCTTGGCAAAACTTAAAGATAGCAAAAATAGCATAGGCTTTCTAAATCAGGTTAATTCCCCTCATTGAATGACCTTGATCATGTTTCGCATAAGGTTACTATTAGAATGGATAAAATAATCTATTTTTAAAATGTGTAAAATTTGATGGTCTTAATTATGGTAATGTCAAAATTAAGCTTAAATTTTTATTTATAGTGTAACAAATAGCCCTTGAGTTGATTTTTTGATGTGCACATATTTTGTATTTTTGACCTATTACCATCATATTAATTGTCTGGTGCGTGATAAATAATATATTTGCTAAAGTTAACTAACACTATTAATCCACATTAACATGGAACAAATCTTTACGTATGCGGTCCCAGCAATGGGTATAATTGGCCTGATCGTAATGGCCATCAAATCTTCTTGGGTGTCCAAGCAGGATGCCGGAGAGCAAAATATGATAGAGCTCGCCGGACACATTGCCCGCGGGGCAATGGCTTTTCTAAAAGCAGAATGGAAAGTGCTTATTTATTTTGTCATTATTGCTGGGATCATTCTGGCCTGGTCAGGCACGCTGGTTGAAAATTCGAGCTGGATCATTTCGATTTCCTTTGTAATAGGAGCCGTGCTTTCAGCCTTTGCAGGCTATGTGGGGATGAACATCGCCACCAAGGCCAACGTGAGAACCACGCAGGCAGCCAAAACCAGTTTGCGAAAAGCCCTTCAGGTATCCTTCACCGGTGGATCGGTAATGGGACTTGGCGTGGCAGGTTTGGCAGTTTTGGGAATGGGCTCCTTATTTATAGTATTCTATAATATGTTTGTCCTTTCCGTGGGAGGAGACGTCAACGGGATGGAGATGGAAACAGCTTTGGAAGTTTTGGCCGGTTTTTCACTTGGAGCGGAGTCGATCGCCCTTTTTGCTAGAGTAGGTGGGGGGATTTACACCAAGGCGGCCGATGTGGGCGCTGACCTTGTGGGAAAAGTGGAAGCGGGCATCCCTGAAGATGATGTCAGAAACCCGGCAACAATTGCCGATAACGTAGGGGATAACGTGGGTGATGTGGCCGGTATGGGCGCTGACCTTTTCGGTTCATATGTAGCCACTATCCTGGCTTCCATGGTTTTGGGACGTGAGATTATTTCCAATGATAACATGGGTGGCATCGCGCCAATTCTTTTGCCATTGGTAATTGCGGGAGTTGGGTTGCTGTTTTCCATAGTGGGAACATTTTTCGTAAGGATCAAAAAAGACACCGACAGCGTGCAAGCTGCTTTGAATATGGGCAACTGGGTTTCAATCCTTTTGACAGTTGCGGCATCATACTTTATTATAGACTTCATGTTGCCAGCTGGTGAGCTTAACCTTGTGAGAAATCCAGAGGTGACATTTACCAAAATGGGTGTTTTTGGAGCCGTGTTTATTGGCTTGGTAGTAGGTGCTTTGATGAGTATTATTACAGAATACTATACTGCTATGGGAAAGAGGCCCGTGAATTCTATTATCAAACAATCCTCAACCGGTCATGCGACTAACATCATTGGAGGACTTTCTGTGGGTATGGAGTCAACTGTACTGCCTATTTTGGTATTGGCAGGTGGTATCTATACCTCATTTTTGGCAGCCGGACTTTATGGTGTTGCCATTGCGGCGGCGGGGATGATGGCCACTACTGCCATGCAGTTGGCGATTGACGCTTTCGGACCGATTGCTGATAATGCAGGTGGTATCGCAGAAATGTCGGGACTTCCAAAAGAGGTGCGGGAAAGAACAGATATTCTTGATGCGGTGGGCAATACCACAGCTGCTGCCGGAAAAGGGTTCGCCATCGCTTCTGCGGCCTTGACCGCATTAGCCTTGTTTGCGGCCTATGTTGGCTTAGCGGGTATAAATTCTATAGATATCTATAAAGCTGATGTATTGGCTGGGCTATTTGTAGGGGCCATGATTCCTTTTATTTTCTCTTCTTTGGCCATAGCCGCTGTAGGTAGGGCTGCTATGGACATGGTGAACGAGGTAAGAAGGCAGTTTAGGGAGATTCCAGGGATTATGGAGTACAAGGCCAAGCCAGAGTATGATAAATGCGTGGAGATTTCAACCAAGGCGTCTATTCGCGAGATGGTGGCTCCTGGTGCTATAGCATTGATTTCGCCCATTATAGTAGGTTTCGCTTTTGGACCAGAAGTATTGGGTGGGTTATTGGCCGGCGTGACCGTTTCGGGTGTGTTGATGGGTATTTTCCAAAACAACGCCGGAGGCGCTTGGGATAATGCCAAGAAATCCTTCGAAAAAGGGGTGGAAATCAACGGGGAAATGTATTACAAAGGCTCTGAACCCCATAAGGCCTCCGTGACTGGGGATACCGTAGGGGATCCATTTAAGGATACTTCAGGTCCATCCATGAATATCCTCATTAAGCTGATGTCTATCGTGGCATTGGTGATTGCGCCGCATATTTCGATCAACCCCCACCACAATTTACCCGATGATGCTGTGATGGAGATAGAGGCGGAAAAGGAAACTGTAGCCGAGAATGTGGAGGTACTAGAACCTTAATTTGATAATTGCAGCAATAAATGCCGATGGAAAATGGAAACCATCGGCATTTTTTTTTAATTTTAGTGAAAATATTTTTCGATCCTTTATCTGACCTATTTTCCATATAAAAGCAAGAATCTCAAGCTTCAAAAATTTTTTATACTGAGGAGGGGACATAATTAAAAATTTTGTATAAGATTTTTATCATTGCCTTTTTTATAATTTAAAACTGCCGTTGGTGTAATGGTTGGGATTTTTGGGGGGAATGTTTGAAAATCTTAAAAAATTAACCAAAATTAGCCTTAATTCTTAAAGTTTATTAAAATCGAAAAATGTTTGCTGCGCCTTTTTCATCAGCTTTGAGGATTTTTTGACCGGTTTTTTTAGCCAGCCTGCTAGGGGGCAAGTGTCTGCATAATTGATCTTTAACTTCAACCTTAAATATTTTAATCTATGTTACACCCAAAATTTCAAAGTAAATGATGCAAAATTGTACAAAATCAGTCTTTTTTCTGATGCTGTTTTTGCTGGCCATACCCTCGTATGCCCAGATTACAGTGACAGGAAAAGTGACCTCCCAAGAGGATGGTGGGCCTTTGCCGGGAGTGAGCGTACTGGTACAGGGTTCGACCACTGGTGCGGTGACGGATCTTGATGGAGAGTATTCCATTGAGGTGCCTTCAGGGGATGCTACCCTGGAGTTCTCTTTTATTGGCTATACCAGACAGAGAGTTCAGGTTAGAAACAGAAGTGAACTAAATGTGGTTTTGGTTCCTGATATTGCCCAGCTTTCCGAGGTCGTGGTAACGGCCTTCGGTATCGAGCAGGAGAAAAAAGCCTTGGTATCTTCCACTCAAGAGGTGAAAGGTAGAGAACTGCAACTTTCCCGTGAACCTAACATGGTAGATGCCTTGAACGCAAAAGTTGCCGGTGTGCAGGTAACCCGTCAGGGTGGTTCGGCCGGTGCTGCCTCAAGTATAGTGATTAGGGGTATGTCTTCCATTTCAGGAGAAAACCAGCCTCTATTCGTAGTCGATGGTATTCCGATCAACAACGAATACAGAACTCGCTCCAGATCATCAAGTGTGGATACCCCTAACAGGGCCATTGATATCAATCCAAATGATATCGAATCCATGAACGTATTGAAAGGTCCTGCGGCTACCGCTCTTTATGGTATCCAGGCTGCAAGTGGTGTGGTAATCATCACCACTAAAAAGGGATCCAGATCTGATACCCAAAACCTTTCTGTAAACTTCAGCTCCAATACAGGTGTAGACAGAATCATGCAGAACTTCCCTGCACAGATGACTTATGCGCAAGGGGATAGAGGTGTTTACGGAACTACAACTTTTGGTCACTTTGGACCACCATTGTCAACTTTAAGATTTGATGGTCAGTCCACTTATAGAGATCCAAGAGGGAATCTAGTGGATATGAACGATCCAAACGCGACCAACCAAATGATGGATCCGGTGAACAACCAAGACGTTTTCTTCCAAGACGGTTTGACGTTGGACAACAGTATCAGTATTTCAACTGGTAACAAGCATAGCTCTTTCTATGTATCCTTGGCGGATTTCAGCCAGACGGGTATCATTCCTAACAATGAATACAACAGAAGATCATTTAAGGTGACAGGGGAGTCCTCTTTGACTGAAAAACTTAGAGTAACGGCCTCTGCTAACTATGTGCACTCTACAAGTACAAGATTCGGAAGAGGGGATAACTTCTCTGATGTTGTGCAGGGTTCTTTCAGAACTCCTCCAAGTTATGACAACAGCTTAGGTTGGTTGAGACCGGATGGTGGACAAAGGGCGTTTAGAGATAACTCTCCAGATAACCCTTTCTGGACAGTGAACAACAACCCTTATACAGATGAGGTAAACAGAGTAATCGGGTTTATCCAAGCCAATTATGATCCTTTGGATTGGTTGAACATCATGTACAGAATCGGTACTGATGTATCTTCGGATAAGAGAAACCAGCAGTGGGCTGTAGGTTCATTCGGTGGCGATGCCCTTCCGGGTGGTAGAGTTCAGGAGACTACTTATAATGATAGATTGCTTAACTCTGATTTAATCATTACGGCAAACACGCAGTTGGGTGAAGATTTCAACCTACAGGGTATGGTAGGTCAAAACTTCTATTCTAGATCATAC
Source organism: Litoribacter ruber (assembly GCF_018449405.1). Taxonomy (NCBI): domain Bacteria; kingdom Pseudomonadati; phylum Bacteroidota; class Cytophagia; order Cytophagales; family Cyclobacteriaceae; genus Litoribacter; species Litoribacter ruber. The sequence goes on along the minus strand of NZ_JAHCMY010000006.1, from coordinate 117,288 downwards.
AGAATGCAATTCTTTGACGGTAGAAATCTGGCCATTCCAGGCCTTTATCGAATCACTAATGCACAGACCAACCTTGTGCAGGATCAATTCACTGAATTGAAGCAGACTGCAGCGGTATTCTCCAGGGTTTCATTGGATTTCCGTAACTATGCTTTCTTGGAAGCGACGGGAAGAAATGAGTGGACTTCAACTTTGTTGCCTCCTAACAACTCCTTCTTCTACGGTTCTGTAGGTACTGGTTTGGTGTTTACAGAAGCCTTGAACATCGACCAGGGATTCTTCAGCTTTGGTAAATTAAGAGCTTCTTACTCTGAAGCTGGTAGAGATACTAACCCATATAGAGATCAAACTTACTTCGGCCGTTCTTCAGTGAGTGGTGCATGGGGTGGTAGCCTAGTGTTCCCACTTCCATCTGGTGTAGGTGGGGTGCAACTTGCAGGTCTTGCGGGTAATCCCAACCTTCGTCCTGAGAGAAACAAAACTTGGGAATTCGGGGGTGAATTCAGGTTTGCAGAAAACAGACTTGGCTTGGACGTGACTTACTATAGAGAAAGAAACGTTGACCAAATTATTGCGGTATCTGAGCCGGGAAGTACCGGTTTCTCTTCCAGATGGATCAATGCAGGTACTATCGAAAACCGAGGTTGGGAGATTGTTGCCAATGCCTCTCCATTTGTGGGTGACTTCAAGTGGGATATCGTGGCCAACTTCTCCAGAAACAGAAACACCGTGTTGGATCTTCCAGTTGACCGCTATGCCCTTGCAGGTTTCGGTAACTTGAGACCATCCTTGATTGAAGGACAGCCTTATGGTATCTTCATGGGTACAGGTTTCTTGAGAGATGATCAGGGTAATAAAATCATCAATGAAAATGGTTACCCTCAAAGGGTTCTTCCTTCTGATGATAACCCTTCTGGTGACATCATCATCGGTGATCCTACTCCAGACTTCCTTTTAGGTTTGAGAAACAACCTTTCATATAAAAACTTCCTTTTGACTTTCCTTTGGGACATCAGGGTAGGGGGAGACGTAGCTAACGTTACCGCCAACTGGATGAGAGCTCAAGGTATAGGTGAGTTTACCGAAGACAGAGGCAGCCAGGTTATCTTTAGAGGTGTGAAAGGAGATGGTACTCCAAACGACATCCCTGTAGTAATCGATGATGCGAGATATTACAACAATACTACTGGTAACAGAGATATTGCTGAAAGATTTATCGAAGACGGTTCTTGGGTACGTTTGAGAGATATCACCCTGACTTACCAAGTGCCAGCGGCAATAGCCAACAGATTGAAAATGAGAAACCTTGACGTCAGCTTGTACGGTAGAAACTTATTGCTATTCACTGCCTATACGGGTGTGGATCCTGAGACAAACCTTGCAGGTCCTAACTCTTCTATCGGTGTGGATGCTTTTGGTACTCCGACCACAAGAACAGTTGGTATCAACTTGTCAGCTCAATTCTAATTTTCGTTTCAAAAAAGAGATCAAATGAAATCAATAAAGAAAAAAATTATAAATGGCTTGGCAGGAGCGCTCCTTCTTTCTACTGCTGGTTGTGATTTGCAGGAAGCAAATGTCAACCCCAATGCAGTGACTGAGGTAGGGGTGAATGTATTACTTCCCGCTACACAGGCCAATATGACTTGGGCCGTGGGAGACTTCACTTCCCAAGCCACGGGTATCCTACTTCAATATATGACAGGTACCCTTAACGTTCAGCAGAACGTAACCTTCTATGCATATGTGCCGCCAAATTTCAATACCCCTTGGAATCATTTCTATACGGGTTCATTGATAGATTTGAAAAACATTATCGACATTTCAACTGAAAATCAGGCTTTCCACTATAGAGGTGTTGCCAAAATTCAATCAGCCTTGCTATTGGGTTATTTGGTGGATCTTTGGGGAGACGTGCCTTATTCTCAGGCATTGAACATTGATGAGTTTCCTCAGCCGGTATATGACTCTGGAGAGCAGGTTTATGAAGAGGTTTTCCGACTTTTGGACGAGGGAATCGCTGATCTTCAAAGTGAAAGTACCATTTCACCAGCTGCCAACGATTTGGTGTACCCAGCAGCCAACGAAGGTGCCTGGAGAAGCACTTCTCTTCCAAGATGGATCAAGGCTGCCAATTCTTTGAAAGCCAGATATTACAACCACTTGAGCAAAGTAGATCCTCAGGGTTCAGCTACTAACGCATTGGCAGCCATCAACGCTGGAGCGTTTGAAAGCAATGCTGATGACTTGAATACCGTTTTCGGTAATTCAGCGGATGCTGCGGGGCCTTGGTTTGGATTCCTATTGGGTTCTTTCGGCCAAAATAACATTGCCGTGGCTCAGAGATTCATTGATATGTTGGAAAACAGAATTGAACCAGGTGAAAATGATCCACGTCTTCCTTACTTCATCGGACCAAACTCTGCCGGTGGATTTGTAGGCGCAGAATATGGCGCTGCTTCCATTCCAAGCAATGTGTCCAGAGTAGGTCCTTATTTGAATAGAGAAGATGCTCCAACCAGCATCATGACTTATTCTGAATTGAAGTTTATTGAAGCAGAAGCGCATCAGAGACTAGGGCAGTATGCTTTGGCCGCTGAAGCCTTTAACCAAGCAGTGGAAGCTTCTCTTTTGAGGGTAACTGGTACTGCCAGCCCTGCCTACATTGCAGCCTTCGGATCTGAGACGGCCGCTACCATGGAAGCAAATGGTATGGAGAGAATCTTCAACGAGAAGCATATCGACATGTTCTTAAAGACTGAATCTTGGGCAGATTGGAGAAGAAGTATCCCTGCTGGTGCAGAAGGAACTGCTAGCGGAATTCCTTTCTTGGAGCCGGCAGATGATAACTTTACCAATGATGTATTCCCTAGAAGATTCCTTTATCCAACTTCTGAATTGGACAACAACTCGGGCAATATCCCGACCGGTTCTCCAACAGTAAAAGTGTTCTGGGACCTTTAATTAAAAACAAATGATGATGAAAAAATATATAGCCATATTGACCATGATTATGATGGTCGGTCTCACCTCTTGTTTTGAGGAATATGACGAAGGATATGACCTTGTGGGTCGTGTGGCCTCGATACCTGTCTTTACAGTGTCTAGCACCACTGCTGCCCCTGGCGCAGATGTAACAGCTAATTTCCGCTATTACTCTGAACACGAACCGGTAACCAACCTTCGTTTGATTCAGATCATCGGTGGAAATGAAACCGTAGCCGCTTCCAAAGATATCACAGGCCACAACCTGAGAGATTCTTACGAAGATTCCTTTACCTACACGGTTCCAGCGGACTTGGAGCCAGGAACAGCGATCACTTTGTGGATTGAAGTTGAAACTGCCAATTCCCTAACCAATAGAGGAAGCATCAACCGAGTAGTGACGGTGGCACAACCTGCAGAATAATTTATAACCTTATATATAAAAAGACTTCCATATTTTATGGAAGTCTTTTTCTTTGCTTTTCACCCAAACTGAAGTACCATGCATCTGAGCAAATACCTACTTGGACTATTGTCTGTCATTTTTATATCCTGTCAACAAAGTGACTCCGCACAGGAAACATTTGACCTGCTGATCAAGAACGCCAAAATCGTTGACGGCAGTGGAGATGAGGCCTACGAAGGCTATGTTTTTATTAATGGAGACGAAATTGCCAAAATCACAAAAGACTTAAATAACGCCCCGCAGGCCACCAGAACTATCGACGCTGAAGGAAAGGTGTTAGCGCCGGGCTTTATTGACACCCACACCCACGGGGACCCTCTCGCAACACCAGAATTCCCCAACTTTTTGGCCATGGGTGTGACGACCATTTTTATGGGCCAGGATGGTTCCAGCCCCAAAACAACAGACTTAAATTCCTGGATGGAGGAAGTAAATGCTGTCAACCCAGGTGTTAATGTGGCTATGTTTGTGGGCCATGGTACGTTGAGAATGCTTTCAGGTATTGAATATGACAAAAACCCAACTGAAGAGGGATTGAAGAATTTGGAAAAACTGGTGGCCGAAGCCATGGAAGCAGGTGCTTTTGGTGTTACCACCGGGCTGGAGTACAACCCAGGCTATGTGGCCAAAAAAGAAGAACTGGCAAGAGTGGCCAAAGTTGTGGGCGATCATGATGGAGTCATGATGAGCCACATGAGAAATGAGGATGATGACGCCATTGAGGATTCGCTTGACGAGTTTCTATCGCTAGGTGAGCACTGCCCGGTGCATGTGTCGCATATAAAAGTAGTGTATGCAAAAGGTGAAGAAAGAGCACAAGAGGTCTTGGGTATTTTGGAAGAAAGCAGGAAAAAGGGCTATACCGTGACGGCAGATCTTTATCCCTATGAGGCATCCTATACCAGCATTTCCATCTTGTTTCCAGAATGGGCCAAGGCACCAGCCGATTACAACGAAGTAGTGGCCAACCGTGGCAATGAACTCCTGACTTACCTGCGAAACCGTGTCAACTTAAGAAACGGTCCTGAAGCAACACTGCTTGGGACAGGAGAGTACAGGGGAAAGACTTTAAAACAAGTAGCTGAAGAGAAAGGAAAACCTTTTGAAAAGGTATTGATGGAAGATATAGGCCCTACGGGGACAAGTGCTGCCTATTTTGTGATGGACGAAACGGTAATGAAGGAGTTTCTAAAAGATCCCTATGTAAATGTTTGCTCCGATGGAAGCCTTACTGGCAACCACCCCAGAGGGCATGGAACTTTTGCCAAGATCATAGAATCCTATGTCAGCAATGAGCCCATTCTGAAACTTGAGGAAGCTATCCATAAAATGACCGGCCTTGCTGCCCAAAACGTAAAATTGGAAAAGCGGGGCTTGATTAAGGAAGGTTACAAAGCCGACTTGGTTATGTTTGACCCAGCCCAAATCAAGGCAATGGCTACTTATGAAAACCCCGCACAATTGGCAAAGGGCTTTGATTTGGTGATTGTTAATGGAGAAATAGCCAAAGAAGGAAAAGAGTTTAAAAACCGATCAGGAATTATTATCAGAAAATAATATGAGAAAACTATTGATTGCCACATGCGGCTTGCTGATGGCTGCCGCCTGTAGTCCTGCTTCCCAGGAGGAAAAGGATATTGAAACCCTCAAGCAGGAGATTCAGGAGGAATTGTCCACGGCGGAAGGGGACTTTGCGGTAGCCTTTCGATTACTCGACGGCTCAGGTGAAGAGATCCTGATCAACGAAATGGAAAGCTTCCATGCTGCCAGCACCATGAAAACCCCTGTTATGATCGAGGTGTACAAGCAGGCTGCAGCAGGTAAATTCAATGTCTCGGACTCTATCCAGGTGCACAATGAATTCAAAAGTATTGTGGATGGGAGCCTATATAGCATGCAGCTGGGGGTGGACAGCGAGGAGGAGCTTTATGACCGGATTGGCAAAAAGGCCACCATCTATGACATCACCTACGCCATGATCATTAAAAGTTCAAATCTTGCGACCAATATTCTTATTGACCTCATAGGGGCCGAAAGCACTACTCAGACGATGAGAGATTTGGGTGCTGCTGATATTATGGTTAGAAGGGGAGTGGAGGACCAAAAAGCATTTGATCAAGGGCTTAACAATACCACCACAGCCTATGATTTAATGGTCATCATGGAAGCGATTGCAAATGGCGATGCCGTCAATGAAGAGGCCGATGCCGAAATGTTTGATATCCTGGCCGACCAATATTATAGAGATCTTATCCCAGCTTATTTGCCGGAAAATGTAGTGGTGGCTCACAAAACCGGTTTTATCACGGGCGTCCAGCACGATTCGGGCATCATCCGACTTCCCGATGGCCGTCAGTATGTATTGGTTCTGCTTTCAAAAAATCTGGCAAACAGGGACCAAGGCAAGGAGGCTATTGCCAGGGTTTCAAAGTTAATATATGACTATGTGATAAAATGAGCGCTACTTCATTATTCATCATTCATCATTCGCTATTCATCATTTAAAAAATAACGAATGACGAACGCCGGATGATGAATTAGTAATAACCAAAAAACAACCATGAAAAAGAATCTTTTCTTAATACTTCTTACTTTCTTCATCGGCAAGCTGAGCGCCCAGGACTTCACCATGGAACAGGTTACTGCCTATCCTTTTCCGTCCGAACTAACGACTTCCTCAGGTTCTGATAAAATGGCTTGGGCCTTCAATGAGCAGGGAAAACGGAATATTTATGTGGCCGAAGGGCCGGATTTTGAGCCCAGAAAGTTAACCCCTTATGATCAGGACGAGGGCCAAGAGATCAGCAGTCTACAGATTTCCGCTGATGGCAATTGGGTCGTATATGTGAGAGGAGGAGAGCATGGAGGTGGAAATGCCCATGTGTATGTCAATCCCACCAGCCTTCCCGTTCCCACAAAGGTGGAAATATGGAAGGTGCCGTTTAGTGGAGGCGAGCCAGTACTGATCGGTGAAGGCGACCAGCCCACCTTATCCTCTGATAGTAAAAAGTTGGCTTTTATCTATGGTGGACAAGCCTGGATGGCAAATTTGGAAAATGATGAGGCTGCCAAAAAGCTTTTCACTTCAAAAGGGTCCACGGGATCCTTGGAATGGTCTCCTGACGGAAAAAGACTTGTTTTTGTGTCTTCACGGGGCGATCATGCCTTCGTAGGTGTATACACAGATGAGAAAACATCCATAAAATGGTTAGCACCAGCATTTGCCAGAGATCGCTCGCCTAGATGGTCTCCTGATGGAGAAAAGGTAGTATTTGTGCGAACGCCAGGTGGCGGAGGAGAGCCGGACAGCCTGTTGGTTCAGCAACACCGCCCTTGGAGCATATGGACAGCTGATGTGGAGTCAGGAGAGGCTGAACAAATCTGGAAAGCTCCAGAGACTTTGGAAGGCTCTGTGCCTACTACTCATGGTGGTTTCAACTTACATTGGGCTGATGATAGAATTGTGTTTCTCAGCTATGAAGACGGCTGGCCGCACCTTTACTCTATTCCTGAAGATGGAGGAGTGGTAACCCAATTGACCAAGGGAGATTTTATGTTGGAGCACATCACTTTGAGCAAGGATGGAAAAAGAGCCGTCTTCTCGGCCAACACCGGTTCCACTCCTGAAGATCTTGACCGCCGGCATATAGGAATGGTATCACTTGATGAGGCAGATATGGAATTGTTAACGGATGGAGAGGGGATAGAGGCCTATCCATTTTTTATCGGTGAATCAGACCGTATAGCCATGTTCAGTGGAGATTTTCGTCAGCCCTTATTGCCGTCAGTTATGGATATTGAAAGCAAAGAGATAAAAGTGTTGTCCCTGGACCGATTGGTTGAGGATTTTCCTTTGGATCATTTCGTGGAACCCAAGCAGGTGAGTTTTGAAGCTGCGGATGGTGTAAAGGTGTATGGCCAGCTGTTTGAAAAAGAGGGTGGTGACTCCCAAAAACCGGCAGTGGTATTTGTGCATGGTGGTCCCCAGCGGCAGATGCTGCTAGGGTGGAGCTACATGGATTATTACTCCAACACCTACGCGCTTAACCAATATTTGGCAAACCAGGGCTTTGTGGTTCTTTCTGTAAACTTCCGTATGGGGATCGGCTATGGCCATGATTTCCACAAACCTGAGGGAGCGGGCATTGCAGGCGCCTCGGAATACCAGGACGTGAAAGCGGCAGGGGAATACCTTGCGCAGCTAGAGCAGGTGGACTCAAACAAAATTGGCGTGTATGGAGGTTCCTACGGCGGTTACCTCACCGCTATTGCTTTAGGGTTGGACTCGGATCTTTTTGCCGTAGGCGTGGATATTCATGGAGTGCATAACAGGGACGGCTACATCAAAATCCCCGATGGGATTGAACAAGCCCCTGATTTGGAAAAGGCCAGGCAGGTGGCATGGGATTCTTCCCCGGTGGCCATGCTGGACAACTGGACTTCCCCTGTGTTGCTAATCCATGCCGGTGATGACAGGAACGTTAACATCAGCCATAGCGTGGATTTGGCTAGAAGACTTGAGCAGCGCAACATCCCTTACGAATACCTGGTAATCCCTGACGACACCCACCACTGGATGGTGTATGCCAACATGGTGAAAGTAAACCAAGCCACGGCTGATTTCTTGAAAAAGCATTTAATGAAATGAAAAAATAGGGTCACAAAAATTGAGAATTACTGCAGCGTCCGTGGCGTATTTTTCCTTTGCGCCGTTGCGTGAAGCTTTTCCAACTCTGTGAAACTCATTTTAAAACTCTACTTAACTCTGTGTCCCCTTTGAAATTGATTATGTCCAAATATCTAATTACCGCTTTAGTACTTATCATCACCTTACAAGCCGAGGCTCAGAGGCTCAATAAGAGGCAGGTCAAGCGGATTTTTGATCGGTCTGAGATCATGCAGGAGCATTTTGTAGGGTTTGTCCTGTATGACCAGGAAAAGGAGCGGGTGATCTATGAGGAAAATTCCCAGAAGTATTTCCTCCCAGCCTCCAACACCAAGCTTTTTACCCTTTATGCAGCGCTCAACATGCTTGGGGATTCCATTCCGGCTTTGAGATATGAGGAGCGGGGAGATTCCCTGATTGTGTGGGGGACGGGGGATCCGACATTCCTGCATGAGAAGTTTGAGGACCAAAGGGCCTTTGATTTTCTTAAGAATCAGGAGAAAACCATTTACCTTTCCATGGATAGAGATGGCAGTTCCGTATTGGAGCCCAGCAATTGGAGGGCGGATATTAATTCGTTCCCCATCGCGGCCAATACGGCACAAGTAATGGGAAGTGCGGAAGGGTTTAGAAGTTTTCCTGCCTCAATAGCCCAATTCATCAAACAGGATACCGCACTGCTTGAGGATAAATTTATCCTGCGAAGGGCCAAGGTGGGGTATGACCTGAATTACCCAGCCTTACCTATTCCCGAGAAATTCGAAAGCAATGTGCTTTACACTGTTGGATCAGATCTGACTGCACAAATCTTGGCTGATACCCTTCAAAAAGAAGTAAGGCTCACCAATATTGCCATGCCGGAGGATGCCAGAACCTTGTATAGCGTGCCCACAGATTCCCTGCTCAAACACATGATGTTGCCCAGTGATAACTTTTTGGCCGAACAGATCTTGATGTTATGCTCCTCGACCATGGATGGGGAGATGGGCATCAAAAAAGCAATCGACCACAGTCTGGAAAATTTTATGGCTGACCTTCCGGCTGAGCCCAAATGGTCTGATGGTTCCGGCTTATCAAGGTTCAATCTCTTTACTCCAGAAACTATAATCCACCTTATTGGGAAAATAAAAGACAAGGTAGGGGATGAAGACAGGTTAAAAGATCTGATGCCAGTGGGAGGAATCAGCGGAACTCTTAAAAGTGCTTATCAGCTGGATAATGGGGTGCCTTTTGTTTGGGCCAAAACCGGCACCTTGACTTATGCCCACCTACAAAGCGGGATATTGGAGACGAGAAATGGGAAAAGGCTGCGCTTTGCATTTATGAACAACAACTTCGTGAGACCAACCGCCGAAATCCGCGAAGAAATGGTCCGCATCATGACCGAAATCCACGAAAGATTTTAAACTTCGGTCTTCCGTCTCCGGTCTCCCGTCTTCCCATAGATTCCCTCTATCTGCCATAGATTTTAATAGTTAATAAAGTAAGGTTTTATTTATCCGATTTTGTAATTTTAGTGGTAAGCAATCAAGAAGATATAAATAATACCACTTTAAACTATGGAAAACAACAAAGACAGAAACACAGCTCCCAACACCCCAGTATGGGATACCAATGAATCCAGTAGATGCCCATTTTTGAGCGGGGCCGTGAGGTCCACTGCAGGCAGCGGAAATACCAACCGTGACTGGTGGCCAAAAATGCTTAACCTTAAAATCCTGCACCAGCACTCATCCCTTTCCAATCCTATGGGGCAGGACTATAATTACCGGGAGGAATTTAAAACGCTTGACTTGAATGCCGTAAAACAAGATTTGACTGAGCTGATGACCGATTCCCAGGATTGGTGGCCTGCCGATTACGGCCATTATGGCCCATTTTTTATACGAATGGCTTGGCACAGTGCGGGTACTTATAGAATTGCCGATGGACGTGGCGGTGCGGGCTCTGGTTCTCAGCGCTTTGCCCCCTTAAACAGCTGGCCTGATAATGCCAACCTGGACAAAGCCAGGCTTTTGCTTTGGCCTATCAAACAGAAGTATGGAAAAAAATTATCCTGGGCTGACCTGATGATTCTAGCCGGGAATGTGGCCCTGGAGTCAATGGGCTTGAAAACCTTCGGCTTTGGCGGTGGCCGGGTAGATGTGTGGGAGCCTGAAGAGGACATCTATTGGGGTTCGGAAGGTGAGTGGCTGGGCAATAAGGAGCGTCATGAAGGCGGGACCCTGGAAAGCCCACTCGGTGCCTCCCATATGGGTCTGATTTATGTCAATCCGGAAGGGCCAAACGGTAACCCGGATCCTGTTGATGCTGCCCATCACATCAGGGAAACTTTTGGCCGAATGGCCATGGATGATTATGAAACCGTTGCCTTGATTGCCGGAGGACATACTTTTGGAAAAACCCATGGTGCCGCAGACCCAGGCGAATATGTAGGAGCGGAGCCCGCCGGAGCAGACATAGCTGAGATGGGTATGGGATGGAAAAATACTTTTGGCAAAGGCCACTCTGGGGATACCATTACCAGTGGTTTGGAAGGTGCCTGGACAACCAGCCCTACCAAATGGAGCAACAATTTCTTTGAAAATCTGTTTGGTTTTGATTGGGAATTGACCAAAAGTCCAGCAGGCGCCCACCAGTGGAAACCCAAGGGTGGGGCTGGGGAAGGTACTGTGCCCGACGCACATGATCCGAATAAAAAGCACGCGCCTTTTATGCTGACAACGGATTTATCGCTAAAAATGGACCCTGCTTATGAGAAAATATCCAGGCACTTCTATGAAAACCCGGATGAATTTGCGGATGCTTTTGCAAGAGCATGGTTCAAGTTAACGCATAGAGATATGGGGCCTTTGTCCAGATATTTGGGACCTGAGGTCCCTCAAGAAGAGTTGATCTGGCAAGATCCAATACCTGCAGTGGAGCATGAAATGGTGGATGAAAATGATATTGCTGATCTGAAGGATAAACTGCTGAATTCCGGGCTTTCGGTAAGCCAGCTGGTAACCACAGCCTGGGCCTCGGCCTCTACTTACCGAGATTCCGATATGCGTGGAGGCGCCAATGGGGCTAGAATCCGCCTGTCTCCCCAGCGAAACTGGGAGGTAAATAATCCTCAGGAGCTTTCCAAAGTATTGGATAAAATTGAACATATTCAAAAAGATTTCAACGATAGCCAGTCGACAAACAAGAAAGTTTCCATCGCTGACCTGATTGTTTTGGGAGGTTGTGCTGCAGTGGAGAAAGCCGCCCGAGATGCGGGATTTGATGTCAAAGTTCCTTTTGCCCCCGGAAGGGCGGATGCCAGTCAGGAGCAGACGGATGAGGAACAGTTTTCCATGCTGGAACCGAATGCGGATGGGTTCCGAAACTACTTCGGCAACCATGAGCACATCTCAGCTTCGGCAGAGGAAATGCTTATCGATCGAGCGCAGTTGATGACACTCACTGCACCGGAGTTAACGGTACTGGTAGGGGGGATGAGGGTGCTCAGCACCAATTTTGATCAATCCAAGCATGGTGTGTTTACCGACAGATCGGGCCAATTGACGAATGATTTTTTCAAAAACCTGCTAGATATGAAAACCACCTGGAAGGCAACCTCGGACGCAGGGAAGATTTTCGTAGGGAGTGACCGCAATACCGGTGAGGTCAAATGGACAGGAACCCGTGTGGACCTGATCTTCGGTTCCAACTCAGAGCTAAGAGCCATTGCAGAAGTTTATGCTTGTAATGATGGGCAAGAGCGTTTTGTTAAAGACTTCGTAAAGGCTTGGGCCAAAGTGATGAACCTGGACCGGTTTGATTTGAAATAAAGCTAATTTAAATTAATGACGAAAGGCACCTTGGGGACAGGGTGCCTTTTTCCGTTTATGAAATGGTTACAATGTACATGAAGTTAAAAGGAATCTGCCTGCCAGGCAGAGGCAGGGTCGCACAAAGGAAGTTAGTTCTGAATGTAAAATCTAATGGTTCCAAATGTTTGTCCAATGGTTTGTTATTGTTTTATTCGGGCAAAATCAAACGTATGTATCTTCAATTCGTCTTCTTTGAGCTCGGGGTTATCGGGATGTATTGGGAAGAGGTTAAGGCCATTTTCATCCACAAAATAATGGTGGGCCATGTAGGTGTTTCGTGGCAAGGAAAACTCTTCTAGTAGTGAATAATCATTTCCATCATATATGGACAGAACAAAATAGTCAGGGGAATAAGCAAAAGCCATAGCATCAGTGTCTTCTGACAATTCCTCTCCAGGCCAACCGAAACGGTATATCAATTCGCGCTTTGGATCAAATGTTATTCCCAGATTGCTAGATGTCCGATACAGTAGCCGCATACCGTCCTCTATTGTCATTCCAGTACGGTCGGAAAGATAGTATTGATTTGAAAAATTATATACGAACTCGGATTCCAGTCTTTGGGTATGGATTTTCAGATCATTTAAGCCAAAGCTGTATAGCAAGTTGCTTTTTCGATGAAGAGCCAATAATTTATCCTGTGTTTTGGATAATGAGAAACTCGTAAAGTCCCGACTTTCTAATATCTTTTCATCAAAATGAAAGGGCAGGTTTTCAAATTCTCCACTCGCCATATCCAAAGCCAAAAATGGAGGATAATCCAGTAGGGAATTTAAGGTGAGGCTTGATTTATTAACTGAACTGATATCCAGCCAAATAATCAATTTGCCTTCATGCTCCTGAAACATAAGTGAATATCTGGACATTGAGCCCGGCATAGCACCTAGGGGAGAAAAGTTAAAATAATCATAACTGTTGAGCAATTTTCCTTCAGAATTTATGAGTTTGATCTCATAAGAAAAATTAGGGATGTAAATACTATCTTTATTATGTACATAAATTCCCAAAGAATTGCCCACGCCATCTGGCCCTTCTCTTTCTAATTTTATGGTATTTATAACTTCTTGTTTAGATAAATCAAAAACACTAATCGTTTCCCTTTCGGAATTCCACCAGTAAAGCATCCCATCTTGGTACTGCATAGCTCTTGAAGTCGGACTTATATTTGGATCCAGAGGTAAGGAATGATTGGAAACTAAAAAATCATTGAGATCTTGGACAGCTTGTTTTTTTGAACAGGAAAGCAAAAAAACGATACTTATTAATAAGTAAATATTTTTCATATGGTTAAAATTGTCCCTTCCCAAAGGGAGGGGACAAGAAGGTTAAATTACTCAACAACAGGAACATCACAGTTAGGACTTGCCACAGCACAATATCCCCCAGGGGCTTCTGGTTGGCAAACAAACAGTTCATCATTCCATCGACACCAAGTACTTGCTTCTACGAAATTGGTTGCTAAGAAAAGTGCAGGAATAGCTGCTAGGCATGCTAGTTTTGTTTTTAGATTTTTACTAATCATAATAGTTTGTTTTAAAAATTCAACATACTTACAATTTAGGTGAAAAAGGGTTGTGCCGAATTCATCCTTATTTAAAAGGTGTGTGTTTTTTTTTTTTTTATGGCGTTATATTGGTGTTAATGGTTGTTTAGTTATGTCTTTAGGTTTCATTTAAGGATTTACTTCAATCCTCACCACCATTTCCGCCACCCGTTTTCCCAGGCCCTCAGCTTTCTTCAGGAAAACCTCCTGAACGGCCTTACCCGCATACTCTCCCTCACCGGTGATGGCGGAGGCACCGAAGGCAGCCTCAGTCTCCTGGCCTCCTACGATGACCATGCCGTGGATCAGCATGGAGTGGATGATGTTGAGCATCACCAGTTCCTCCCCGATGGATATGCCGCCTCCCGTTGCAAATGCCGCCCCGATCTTGTCCTTCAAAGGCCTGCCTTCAAAAGGCCAGGAGTTGATGAACTCCTGCACGGCCGGGGTTATGTTGGCATTATAGACCGGTGAACCTAATACAATGGCCCCTGCTTTTAATACATCCTCCTCAGAAATATCTTCAATGGATCTAAGAACCACCTCCACTTCCCCGGTTTCCGCCCCCCCGGCCACCGCCTCCGCCATGGCTTTAGTGTGTCCGGACGGACTGTAATAAGCCACCAGGACCACAGGTTTTGATTGGGCGCTTACAATGGCTGGAGCTATTAGGAATAAAAGAATTATGGAGAGGATTAAAATGCTTGATCTCATATCGGAAATATTATAATTGAAAATGTAAAATTAGAAATTAATAATGGAGTTTCCGTTGTTCCAAGGCTGGCATTACAACTTTGAAACTTTATGCTCTACCATATTTTTTCGCTGCGACCTTTGCGTCTTTCTCTGCGCCGCTGCGTGAAATTTCTTCCGCGAAGCAGCAACTCTGTGTAACTCTAATTGTAACTCTGCGAAACTCCGTGTCCCATTGTTCGCTTCGATTCCTCTTCCTGATTTCCAACTCTTTACTTTTCCATCTCTGAATTTCCGGCGCTTCTTTTAAGAAAACTCTGGCATTAGCCTTAACTTGCAAGCCTAAAATCATCCGATCGGAAAGGCCTTATTCAGGTGCCGGCCGGTCTGTACATTAGCATCAAAAACATGAACATCAACCATTACCTCAAGATTGCCGAGGAGCTGAGCGTCAAACTCAAGCAGGTGACCGATACGGTGGCCTTATTGGATGAAGGAGCTACCGTGCCCTTTATTTCCCGCTATAGAAAGGAAGTGACCGGAAGCCTGGACGAGGTTCAGGTGGCCAGTATTAGGGACCGTGTGCAGCAGCTGCGCGACCTGGACAAAAGGAGGGAGGCCATCCTCAAGTCCATCAAGGAGCAGGAAAAACTCACCCCCGAACTGGAGGAGAAAATCAATGCCGCCGAAACCATGGCCGTATTGGAAGATCTTTACCTGCCTTACAAACCAAAAAGAAGGACCAAGGCCACCATCGCTCGCGAAAAAGGGCTGGAGCCATTGGCCAACAAGATATTTGAACAGGAGTCATTTGACCTGGAAGCCGAAGCAGCCCAGTATGTGGATGCGGAAAAAGAGGTAAACTCCACCGAGGAAGCCCTACAGGGTGCGAGGGACATCATCGCCGAATGGATCAACGAAAACGTGGAGCTCAGAAAGCAGATGCGGGACCTTTTCATCAACGAGGGCAAATTCACCTCCAAGGTGATTCCCGGCAAGGAGGAAGAGGCGCAGAAATACAAGGATTACTTTGACTGGTCCGAACCCATCAAGACAGCCCCTTCCCACCGGGTGCTGGCCATGAGAAGGGGAGAAAAGGAGCTTTTCCTCATGCTGGATTCCCAGCCGGAGGAACTGGACGCCATCGCCCTGATGGAAAAGATCGTGGTTCAGGGTGCTGCCAATACTGCTGTGGAACAGGTCAAAATCGCCATCAAGGATGCCTACAAGCGCTTGCTGAAGCCTTCCATGGAAACAGAGGTAAGGCTTTATACCAAAAAGAAAGCCGACGAAGAGGCCATCAAGGTCTTTGCTGAAAACCTCAGACAGCTGCTTTTGGGCGCTCCATTAGGCGAAAAGGCTGTGATGGCCATTGACCCTGGTTTCAGGACTGGCTGTAAAACCGTCTGTTTGGGTCCCCAGGGGCAATTGCTGGGCTATGATGTGATTTATCCCCATGAAAACAGAAAGGTTGCTGAATCCGGTGCTTTGGTGAAACACTTGGTAGAAAAGCACCAAATCGAAGCCATTGCCATCGGCAACGGTACGGCCAGCCGGGAGACGGAATCCTTTGTGAAATCATTGGGCCTTCCAAAACATGTCATCGTGGTGATGGTCAACGAGAGCGGCGCTTCCATCTATTCGGCTTCGGATGTGGCCAGGGAGGAATTCCCCGACCATGACCTGACCGTAAGGGGAGCCGTATCCATTGGCAGGAGGTTGATGGATCCATTGGCCGAACTGGTAAAGATCGACCCCAAATCCATCGGGGTGGGGCAGTACCAGCACGACGTGGACCAGAATGCCCTCAAAAGCTCACTGGACGACACCGTAATGAGCTGTGTAAACGGCGTGGGTGTGGAGGTAAACACCGCTTCCAAGCAGTTGCTGACCTATGTGTCAGGCCTTGGCCCGTCACTGGCTCAGAATATCGTGAAATACAGGGACGAAAACGGTCCTTTCAAAAGCCGTGAGGAAATCAAAAAGGTGCCTAGACTGGGCGACAAGGCCTATGAACAGGCAGCGGGCTTTTTGAGGATCAGAAACGGCATCAATCCCTTGGACAGAAGTGCCGTTCACCCGGAAAGTTATACGGTGGTGCAAAAAATGGCCGCTGACTTGGGTGTGGACGTGAGCGATCTGATGAGCAGCGAGGAATTGAGACAGAAGGTGGTGTTGAAGAACTACGTTTCCGAGACCATCGGTCTGCCAACCCTTCAGGACATCATGGCCGAGCTTTCTAAGCCGGGCAGGGATCCGCGCGAGACTTTTGAAGTGTTCAGCTTCCAGGAAGGCGTCAACGAGATGAAGGACCTGCAGGTAGGCATGAAGCTTCCTGGAGTGGTGACCAATATCACCAACTTCGGTGCCTTCGTAGACGTGGGGGTACACCAGGACGGCCTGGTCCACCTGAGCCACTTGGCCGACAAGTACGTTTCCGATCCCAACGAGGTGGTAACCGTCAATCAGAAGGTGGAGGTGACCGTGATGGAAGTGGATCTGGGCAGAAAAAGAATAGGCCTGAGCATGAAGTCCGACCCCTTTGCCGAAAGGCCCAAGGGCGGAAAAGGCGGCGGAAGGCGCCCAAGAGAGGAAAAGGAACCCGAAGGCGATCTGGCTGCGAAGCTGGCGATGCTGAAGGGGAAGTTTAGGTGATATAGATTGCCACAGATGCACAGATGAAAAATAGATTAAAAAGAAAGGCTCCCGGAAAGGGAGCCTTTTTTCAATACAATTCAACTTTAATTTTTAAATTGCCCTTGGTGACATTTTCTGGCTCATATTCGATAGTAATTTTATTGTCATACCAATCACTTCTGAATTCCTGATTGATTTTTCCCGGCCCAAAGGAATCCAGCCCGTTTAGGGAAAATACTCCATCCACTTCTCCGACAACTGTTATGATTTTCGTTACCACTCTTTCTGAATCCGTTTTAAAGAATAATGTTTGTTTTTTCGAAACATCTTCAATGTGTTGAAATTCTGTATTGGTTTTAAATAAAATAATTATAAGCAAAAGAGAACTTAATATTATTATGGCGGTTAGAATGTTTTTTTTCATGGATTAATTGCATAAAATGTCTGAAGTAACAATTTCGGTCAATCCCGGAATTATTTGATTGTATTGGTTTACTTGGTCTAAAACCACCAAATCACCTCTATATAGAGCTTGTAAAACAAGATTGGCCACATTTGTATTGTTTGCAAGAAGACCTATGTCTCTCCCAACTTGATTATTGTGTAAATCCATAATTTTTTCCATTTCTCTATTGGATGGAGTATCACATTCATGAGCATCTGCAAACTGTTTTGATAATGGTACATTATTCGTTGATATGACATTTAAGGCATTCCAGTAAGCGTGCCTAAATGCATCACCACAGTCATTGTGATTGTTTCCTCCCCCATTTGGACCAAAAAAATCTTTTGTTTTTTCGTCAGCTAATATAGAATTTTCATAAATCTTGTAAATATTATGTAGATTTCCGTTGTATATGGAATTTCTTACTGTACTTTTTTCACAATCATTTAATTTTTTATATTTTTCTTCTATATAATTGATGATCTCTTCTTCCTCAATTACAGGGTCTAGAGTTTCACCTCCACCTCCACCACCGCCGCCACCAAGATCATCAGAAGGCGGTTCCAAAGAGGCATCTTGAGAACCTTGAGATCCTGGGACATGATAACACTTTGAAGAGGAGGAGGTGCTAACGTGATAGGTTGTTCCACTAGATGTGGTTACTGACCAAACATCATAGGTGATGGTGGTTACACAATAGGAAGCATTATTTTCGAATATTTTCTTCTTACTGTTTCTTTCCGGGGTTATTGTTGACTTGGTAGCACCATCCTCTAACTCTACGGCTAAAACAGCTTCTTCATTCCAATTGTACCAGTTATAAGTGCCTTTAAAATCTTCAGGCAACTTGTTGTAGGTTATTTGTCTGTTCCTAACCTTGTAAGAGAAATCAGGTACAATTTTTAGAATATAGGTTTCAAAATTTCCGACTCCTTTTTCTACAATTATTAGTTCAGTTACTACTTTGCTTTGAAGCTTTTTGTAAGCGGCTTCTACTTCATTAAGATGATTGCTCTCTAGGGGTGCCGGGAAAGACAAATCATCATACATGATTGTAAAGATGTGGATTTTCTCATTTTTAGAATTTACATCTTGACGGTAACTACCTTGGTTGATGTGCCTTTTGATGGGCTTTGTCTTTCCGGCAACGTTACCTTGGGGAAATACCTCTGTTCGGTTGAGGGAATCAATTTGGTTTAATAAAGCCTCGTTCAAATTTAGATCTCCATCTTTCTTAATTATTTCTTCTTGGTCAACTACACATCCTGTAGTTACGAAAAAGATGATAATCAAGTACCCAACTATCCTTAAGACATTAGTGAGGGGGAGTAAATCGTAAAATTGTTTTCATTGATTAAAAATTTAAGTTAAAAGATTATTCAATAAGTGATATTAATCCGTTAGTTGCAAAATAATTGGGGTGAAAATTTTATCAAAATATGTACAAGACGTTTTTTATGATGGGAGTATCTTTTATCTGTAAATGTAATTATGAAAAACTTTTATTGGGTATAATTTGGGTTATGTAGAATGGTTTACGAGGATAAATTGTTAGAAAAGGTGGCGGAAGGCATCAGAAAGAGGAAAAGGAACCTGAAGGCGATCTGGCTGCCAAGCTGGCGATGCTGAAGGAAAAATTTAGGTGAATAGATGGCCACAAATGCACGAATAAATATTAGTAAATTCGTGACCTTTAAAATATAAGAATAGGCTGCCTCTAAGTAGAGGCAGCCTAATTGTTGTTAAGACATATATAGTTGAATGGAAAAAATATATTCCCACTTTCCGTTTACCTTTTCATAAACAGCAAGGAACCCACTTCCGCTGGACATAAAGCCTGACCAGGAAGATTTCTCTAAAAATGTCCAGGCATATTGAAAATCCATCAGAAATGTGGGTTTTGATACTTTTAGAAAAGTAAATTCATTAATACCTAGAGAATCCATAGCTATTTCCGGGAATTGGTTTTCATATTCTTTACTGAGCAAATAAATATCATCCGATAAGCAATCAGCATGAAATTGAAAAGGTACTGTGGAATTAGTCAAAACCATCTGAAAATCCTCTTCTGTAAATATATTTTCTACTTTTGAAATCCTTTCATGGTGAGGTCGGATAGAAGTTTTTTGGAGTTCCACAAACTGGTTGAGATTATTTATGTTTTTTATATGGTTTTCTTTCCATTCAGTTGATGTTTCTTCAGCCAAAAAAACCAAAGAATCAAAGTCATAATAAAAGATGTGAAATTTTTCTTCTATAAGTTGATTTATAAGCTCATGGATTTCCTCTGATTCCTTTTGGATAACTTCCTGGGAAATGGAATCTTTTTGTTGATCTCCACAGCCAAACAGAAACCAAATGAAAATTATTGTATGGTAGAATCTTGCCATGATGGTTCGCATGCTTTTGTGCCTTTGGGTTCAGTGCCTAAATATTTTTCGCCATTACGTTCTGCATAATAGTGATCACGAATCCTATCTTTATCCAAATCAGACAGCTGTTGGTAAACATCTGTTTGATGTAATCCTCCCCACGCCATATCCATAAAGAATTGATGATCCTCAAGAATCGATGTAGGGTACCCAAGAGAAGTTGCAAAATTCTTTAATTCTTCTGCTATATCATAAATAAAAGCCTGCTCAACAAATAAATTGTGATGACTTGGATTTAGGTCCCGGTCGCCATATTTATCAATATATGCATTTATCAATGCATTCAGACTTTTATCCTCTCCCGGAAACTGTTCTACAAATAATAAGTAAGCATGCAAGGTTTCGTGCAGGATGGTTCTGCCTATCGAAAGCTCAGTAGCCGAAGAATTAACAGCTTCATTCAAACTTATAATAGCCTTATTGTTTTGTAATTTAGGGTTGGTACATGCTGTTACTCCAGGGCCGCAATACCCATATTTTATTTCCACGTGAAAATTCATAGGTGCAGGTAGGTCGCCGGCAAACTTTTGAAAGATTTTTTTAAATTCTTCTTTTGTCGACCCAATTAAGGTGTTTATCAGAATCTGATGGCATTTTGATAAATGCTTCATATCTATTTTAAAATTATCTTCCTCCACCTCAGGCTCTGAAGTAGAATCTAAACCTCCTCCTGTGCCCGCTAGCGGATCAGGTTCTTCTGATATAGGCCCCTGGCTGTTATCATCCGCATCAATACATTCATATTGGTAAGTAGTAGTGCAATTAAGTTCCGAGCTCATGGTTTCCTCTTCGAGGAAGGAATCATATTCCATTGAGGTTGTCACCTGACAGGATTCAGTCTCTGTATATCCGCAGGTGCCGGATAGATTTGCACTATTCGGTATCTTTTTTCCTGTTGCAGCTCTGAACCTCATGAGGGTTTTTCCGTCATTGACTCTCCATCCCTTGATGAGGTTTTCGTTTAGCGTGGTAATAATCAGTTCACCGGAAAAGTCGGAGGGTGTTTTGCCATAATTTACTTCGTAGAATAAATCCCTCCTGTTGTTTACCGAAAGGTCTGTTTCGCTATGGATCTTAAAAATAAACACATCATACTCTCCGTTGCCCTTTTCCACCATCAGCAGGTTTTGGCTGATCTGATGGGGTCGGGGTCTGTTATTTTTGAACTTTTCCAACATGAACCTGGAGACCATGGTCTTGTTGACCTGAAGGCTGACTTCCAATACTTCCTGACCGGCGGCATTTTTATGCTTCTTAGTCAGATTCCAATTGGGTCTTTTTTCAAAATTAGAGGAATTGTTTCTGAGGTTTTCACCGTTGTCTCTTGACAGGTTTGTCTCTTGGGATTCGAACCAGGCTTTAGCCTTTAAAATTTCTGGATCACTTATTTGGTTTTCAGATCCAAAAGGTTCCTCAGGTACACAGGCAATTGTAAACATCATCAGCAAACCGAACAGTCCAAGCCCCCTGAAGGCTGTTTGTCGCTGAAATGGAGACTTAGGATGCCTCCTTGCAAACGCTAACTTGCTGAAAATGGGGGGGGGTAAATCGTAAAATTGTTTTCATTGATTAAAAATTTAAGTTAAAAGATTATTCAATATGTGGGATTAATCCGTTAATTGCAAAATTATGGAGGTGAAAATGTAGTCAAAATATGTGCAAGGCATTTTTCAATATGTAAAAATATTTTATTAGGAAATGTAAATTTCTGGATGGTTTGGTTGGGCAAAATTCTGATATGTAGAATTAAATTCGATAGTGGGTTGTGGAAAGCGTCCCAGAGAGGAAAAAGAACCCGAAGGCGACCTGGCTGCGAAGCTGGCAATGCTGAAGGGGAAGTTTAGGTAAAAGATGGCCTTTAACTCTCGGGGAGGGTAGATGCATAGATCACAAGGTAAAATGAGTTTATTTTCACTAATTTTTGTAGTCTTTCTTTCTCTATTATAGGTAGTATTAAATAATAGCTTTTGTCAGGTCAAATTTCATTAATACGTATTCATCTTCATTTTCTTGATTTGGTTGGTTCAAATAAAATATGCCTTCATGCACAAAGCAACTCTCCAAATTATTCCCTTCGGGTATAGTGAAGTTAAGGATAGCGCCCAAGTTCCACTGTTGATCATAAATGAGGATTTGATAGTCAGATTTTAATTTGGATGCTTTTCTGACATCCATTGCCTTAAGATCCTCTTCATTGATCTTTTTGGGTAGTTCTAACACTCTTAGAAAAGTCGAGGTTTTGTTATCGTAAAAAAGTTTGATGTTTTTATGATTTTTGGGGTTAGAGTTCCATTGGGTGTTTCTCCCATTTCTGGTAACCACATCGGGATAATAAATAACTTCATTACCACTGTCCAATTTATGATTTTGAACGATTTTGCAGTCTTCTATTCGATAAACTGAATCTGATAAGGCATACATAAACCAATATTCATCCTGCGCATGATTTCTCGTCCCAAGGGTCAACGTAGCAGAGGGACTGTCATGAAAGGATTCATCATATGGTGAATTAAAATTAGAGACACAGCTAATACCTTTTTCCAAATCAATTTGAAAAACCCAAGCACTAAACTCAGTATCAAAACCTCCATTAGGATCCATGATATCAAAAGGGTTTAATACAACTTGGTATTTACCTGTACTTAGTTTGGTGAGATTCCCTGTCCCTTTGGAAATTTGGGTAAATTTATGTTGGGTGATTTCTGAAAGGTTAATGTGTATATCCCGGTTTAATCTTCCGTTTACATAGCTATGAAATTGACCTATTTGATTAAATGCAACATATTCCGCAGGCGAAATCATGGCTGTACCATTCATAGATCTTTTCATAGCTTCCGGGCCGTCAAATGGAATCTGAAAGGAAAATTTGCGAAGGCCCGTTTCAAAATCAAAAAGCTCATATTTGTTGGTCGTTTCACTGACAAAGTATCTTCCAGAATCAGACTCTACGGTTCCCGTAAACATTAGAATGTTACTGTCAGAAGGCTTATTAATAATGAATTGCCCACTTTCGAAATCAAAGAGGTTAGCAGGTTTAATTGAGGGAGAATTATCGCTGCATGAAAATAATATTAAAAATAAAGCACAAACTAAAAGGCTTCTCATCTTATTAATTTAAAATGGACTATGGAATTAATTAAACTTAGCGTAATTTTTATTCCAATCAAAATAATCTGTTAACAACTTAGTAAAACTAATTTATGCCGCAGCCTGCGTTATCATCTCCTTTTTCCTAATCGCCAAGGCGATCACTACTCCTGCAGAAAAGAACATCAATAGGCTGTAGATGGCAGGGGGGATGGTCATGGCCGTATTCTGCAGCATGGAGGCGGCGATAGTAATGGCCAGGGTGCCGTTTTGGATGCCGGATTCAATGGAAACGGTGATGCGCTGCCGGACATTTAAACTGAAAAGTTTGGATGTCAAATATCCCATCAGCAAGGTCATGATATTAAGGCTCAGTGTAACGGGCCCGGCCAGTATGAAATACTCCACCAGGTGTTCTCTTTCCTTGACTATGGCCCCACCAATGATGACCACGAGAAAAACGGCTGACATAAACTTTACCGGTCTGTCGGCCATCCTCGCCCAGGAAAGCG
Source organism: Litoribacter ruber (assembly GCF_018449405.1). NCBI lineage: Bacteria > Pseudomonadati > Bacteroidota > Cytophagia > Cytophagales > Cyclobacteriaceae > Litoribacter > Litoribacter ruber. The sequence goes on along the minus strand of NZ_JAHCMY010000006.1, from coordinate 93,965 downwards.
CAAAATTCCGTATTACCATGCCCAAAACAATTGGGATGATGGCGATGATAAGCAATTTTATGATGGTTCCCGCCATAGGCAAAGTGACCGCTTCTCCTTCCGGCATGAAGTGCAGGATGGAAAAGTTGACGATCAAGGGGATGGTAAACATGGAGACCACCGTGGTGATGGCCGTCAGTGATACCGACAAGGCTATGTCGCCTTTTGCCAGATGCGTACACAGGTTCGAGGTTGGCCCTCCCGGACATGCGGCCAATAACATGACTCCGACCGCAAGCTCAAATTTCAAGGAAAAGAGCAACAGCAGGAGAAATGCCATTAGGGGCAGTAAGAGCAGTTGGTTGAGCAGACCAATAGATATGGGTTTTGGATTACGAAAAATCCTTTTGAAATCAGCTGGCACAAGATTTAGGCCCATACCGAGCATAACCACAGCCAGGGCGAGGGGAAGCAGCAAGTCAGTGACGATGTTTTGTTCCATAAGAATAGTTGGTGATTTATCACTAAAATAAACGATAATAATAAGGAATGTACTTTTAATATCATAAATGTTAGCTTAGCCTTGTTATGAGTTATCTTGTAGATAGTCGACAAAATCTGAGTATATCTCAATTTACCCTCCCCAGAGTGAGGAGGGTAATTCCACAACTTTTTAGTGAATTAGGCTAAATAGACTAACCCGCAGTAATTTTCAAAAACACGTGTTGTTTCATAAAAATGGATATTTATTTACTATAAATATTCGTTCATCAATTTTTTCTAAATTTATTAACAAAAGGTGATTTTTAACCTGAAAACAATAATATTTTACCTCAATTGAAATATTTTATTATATATTGAAATATTCATGTTAAAATTGAATTTGTCATAAATAATTTAGTTGAAAGGTGAAACCCTTTTAAAAGTGGTGTCGGGTTTAAGTGCATACACGGATTTTAAAAAGGTTAATTTTTTAAGGCAATAATCTTAATATCAGTGGAAAAGGATTGTATTAGCTTGGTAAAATCATATTTTTTCTTCTCTAGTCTAAATTTCGTACGGTTTTCTGGGAATAGATTTTGGCTTGGGGCTTCTCACCGGAATTGGAAAAATGATGTGAATTCCGGTCAAAGAATAAAATTCCCCAGCAATTAAATTATTTAGAACATGAGTAAATCAAAAAACAAGTTTTCGCTTTTATTGAGTTTAGCTTTCTTAGGTGCAGCATTCTCAGCCTGCGACACCACAGGTCAGGATGAGTTCACAGAAGAAATGGCCGCATTGAGGTCCACCTCGGCCAACATCCTGGTCCAGGAAAATTTTGAAGGAAGCAACCCTTTTGGGCAGGTTCACCGGCAGCTTCCTGCGAGCCATTCTTTCAAGACGGTGCAGGATCCGCGGGATAAGTCAAACAAGGGCGGAAGATTTGAATTGAGATACAAGGATCCCATCGTCAGCGGGGGAAAGAGGGCAGAGGTCCTCTTCCCGGCCCAGGCCAACAGGGACAGGTGGTATTCCTACTCTTTGTATGTTCCTTCAACTGGTTTTAAGAAAGACAGGGACAACGATATTATCTCCCAATGGCACCAAGAGGGGGGAGGAAGCCCAGCCACCACGATCAGAATTCAAAATGACAGGTTTTTGATTAAATCCGGAAACACCAAAGAATCCAGAAAGGATTTTGACCTCGGGGCGCTGCAAAAGGATACCTGGCACCACTTCGTCTTCCACATTGTCCATTCTCCGGGTACCGACGGACTGCTGGAGGTTTGGCAAAACGGCAAAAAAGTACTTACCCACAAAGGAGGCAACATGTATAAACTTCCCTTGCCTAGATGGAAAGTAGGAATCTACAAAGCCTCATGGGCCAACAGGGCTACCGATACTGACGTAAGGGTGATCATGTTTGATAACATCAAACTAGGAAGCCAAAAAGCCGTACTTTCAGAAATGGGAGCAAAATAAACGTTAAAATTTAGCAATCAGGGCAGCTCAAGGGCTGCCTTTTTTTTTGGCCGGCTGGCAAAACCTATTCTTTTTCAACTTCGTCTTCCAGTTTCAATACCAAGTCTCCGCTTTCCTGTTCGATCAGGAGGGCTTTGTTGCCCTTTTCTCCCTTGCGGGTGATTTTTGAGCCATCTATGGTTTTGCTTACCTCCTCATCATAGGTTTCTTTTACTTTTCCATACCCATATCCATCACCCCATTTCCATTTTACTTTGCTTCCTTCCCTGATCATAGTTAGATTTTTGTTTAAAGTTTGAATTATGCGTTTAAATAAAACCATTTTAATGACTTGACTTTTCGTACTTGATACATGCTGGTAAACCTTCCTAAACTGTTTCTTGTTATTTATGCATTAATAAAATTTGGAGTAACGCGAGAAAGTCTTGACGGAATTCCATTGGCACCAAAGACAATTTCAATCAGATGAAAACATATATTATTGTAACCCTGTTAGCCATTTCGGTGGCCTTTGGCGCGTGTGCGCAGGAATCCAACAGGAAAGAAACCCAGAATGAAACTATGTCAGAGCAAAATGATGAAAAGCTGATCGTAAAGGATGGAAAAAACAATCCTTTCAATGTATTGAACGATATGGAGGATTACGTAATCCGGAAAAAAGGTACAGAGAGACCCTTTTCGGGAGAGTATGACAACCATTTTGAAGCAGGAACCTACATCTGCCGACAGTGCAATGCACCACTTTACAAGTCAGAGGACAAGTTTGACGGCCACTGCGGCTGGCCTGCCTTTGACGATGAGATAGAAGGTGCGGTGACCAGGAAGACTGACCCCGATGGTAGGAGGGTAGAAATCCTTTGTGCCAACTGTGATGGTCACTTGGGGCACGTATTTGAAGGGGAAAGATTCACCGACAAAAATGTTCGACACTGTGTCAACTCAGTTTCCATGAGCTTTATTCCCGACGGGAAACCGCTTCCTACTAAGGTGGAAAATTAAAGAAATTAACCGCAGAGACGCAGAGGGCACAGAGTTTAATTTAATGTTTGCATATTCTGCGCCTCCCCGATCCTCTACGCTCCTCGGGACAAGTTCCGCGGTTTTTAATTTTAAGCCGGTACAGCAGGGTGTGCCGGTTTTTTTATAATCCATTTTGCCGATACATAGGCCGCAATTGTCCATCCAATAATCAGGTTGAAACTAACGCCCAAAGCATAGACATTGGGCAAGCCCCACCAGTTCATCAACTGCCCATAGATTGCCGTGACAGCAGCCAGGGAGGCAAAAACAATGATCGCCATCCGTCTGCCAAAAGGCAAGGGCTGGGTCAGGAAAAGCAATATTGATAAAAGGAGGGCCACCAAGGCTTGGGTAATGATCTCTTTGACAAAATATCCCGTCATATCATACGTCTCTATTGGCCGGTTGACAATCCAGGAAAATGTATCATCCGTGGTTAGGGTACTGATTTTTCCAGCAAAGAGGGAATCGTAAGCTGAGGTGGTGAGACTTTGGGCCGGCAATTCCAAAACCCGGTCGGATTCAAATTTTTCCTGTCCCGGACTCTGGGTAGCTACATTTTGAGTAGAAGGGACCCCCCACGGGAACAACTGCGTCATTCCGCTCCATAAAAACAAAATTACCGTGATGACCAAAATAGAAAGTAGGATTTTTCTCATAAGGAAAAGTTTGAAATAGTGAATTTAGTAATTATTCCAAAAATTGGAAATTTTCCTACTGTAATTGGCTACATATACTGTTTCTAAGTAACAGCCCTGAAATAAATTTGTGTAAACATGGCCACTCACTTTTGGTAATCATACCTAATAACAGGTACTTAACGGGGATAATTTGTAAAATTGACTTAAGTAGATTTTATCAATGAAGCTGCTTCCGAATATCCTTCCTCCTTTAACCTGTTTAAAATCAGGAGAATTTTGGACATACTCACAGATACGCCTTTCAATCCTATTGTGCTATAATATTTGCGCTCTTCAGGGAAGCGTTTTATTTTCAGGTATTGCCTGATGTGGCTACATATGTCCTTCAATTGGACATGAAGGTTGATTAAAAGGGAAACCATTTCCGGGTGAAGATCATCAGAGTATTTCATATTTAAAATAGCCCAAATCTCATCCGCCTTTTCATTGAAATAATCATAAGTGTTGTCGGAAAATAGCTCCTCTTGGTGGAGGCTTCTGATTAAATCTTCCTCATTGAGGGCAGCTATCCTGATGAGGAAAACATTGCGCTGGTCCCGTACGGCCTGGATGGCCTGCAATTCGTCCAACTCATGATCAATGGTGGGTGAAAATCCGAAGACCCTGGTTGAGATCCCGTCTCTCAATCTGTTGACGTTTCTGGATATAAGGTAATTGATTTCCTCCTGTACATTCTTCCATCGCTTGGTTTTGGACCGGACCAATAGGACATCAATGATAAACAGCGTAAAGGCCGCACCAAAAAGCTCGGCAAAGAAATCCATGGTGATGCCGTCCTGAAAATCTCTCAAATACCAAAGGAGAACCATACTGCAAATAAGGACCAGATAAACAAGGATGGGAATCTGGGACCTTTTTATACGCCGGGATATTTTTTCTTTAAGATTTTTACCGGTTTGGTGGATGTTGAAATTCATCGTTGAAGATTTACTCGAGATCGATTTTGATGGTTTGTGGCTATACTCGGTGTTACTTTTCTTGTAACTCATTTGCTGATTTTTTTTAATAACATTTCGTAATAGGAGCTGCTCACCGGAACCATTTTCTCCCCAATAGAAAGCTGGTGCCTCTCGACGCGGTCAATTTTGGAGCTGTTGACGATAAAGGAGCGGTGGGTCTTGATAAAGCTTGCGGGAACCAAGTCTTCAACCTCCCCGAGGGTCATACGGCTGAGAATTTTTTCGCGGGGCAGGTGGAAGGTGACATAGTTGCCGTTGGCCTCGCAATACTGGAGGTTGTCAAAATCAATCCGAACCTGCTCGTAGCCGGTCTTGATGAAGATGGATCCAGAGCCCGCACCTGCTTTGAAGGCATACAGTTCCTGGGCCTTTTGGCAGGATTTCAAAAAGCGGCTAAGGTGGAAAGGCTTGAGCAGGTAGTCCACCGCGTCTAATTCGAAGCTTTTGACCGCATGCTCGGAATAAGCGGTGGTAAAGATAACCATGGTCTGCTTGGGAAGCAGGGTGGCCAGTTCCATCCCTGAAATATCCGGCATCTTGATATCGAGGAAAATCAGGTTTACGGGATTGTCCTTAAGGAATTCCAGTGCTTGTATGCCATCGGTGAAGGCATGCTGAAGGTCCAGGAAAGGAACCTTGGAAGCATGTGCCTTCACCACTTCCAAGGCCATGGGTTCATCGTCAATAGCTATTGCCGTCAGCATCTTTATCATTTTAACTTGATGCTTAAATGTACAAAAAATTCCATTTCATTTTCCCTGACCACCAGCTCGTTCCGGTCACCGTAAAGAAGTTTAAGCCTTTGCCGGACATTTTCCAGTCCGATTCCCGAAGCCTTGTATTCCGGGTCATCGGCATCCTTTCGGTGAATGCTGTTGTTGACGTCCAGGTGAACGGATCCCTCAAGGCAGCGGAGACTGATCTTTATCCAGGACTTTTTTCGGAAGCTGATGCCGTGTTTGAAAGCATTCTCCACAAATGGCACCAGCAACATTGGTGCAATCATTCCCGAACAAGGAGTCTCTCCGGGTAAAAAGGTGATGTCGATGTTTTCCTGATCCTGGAGCCGGAGCAGCTGCAGGTCCACGTAATTGAGCAAGTATTCTCTTTCCCGCTCCACAGGAATGGTGTCCTGGTGGTTTTCGTGCAGCATGAACCTCATCATGTCCCCGAGTTTCTGTATGCCTTCGCCGGTCCGTTCTGCGGTTTCCTGAAGTGCTGTTCCGTAAAGTGTGTTAAGGGCATTGAAGAGAAAGTGGGGGTTGATCTGGGAGCGGAGAAAATCAAGATTGGCTGCCCCCTGGTCCACCTGCAGAGAAAGGGTGCTGATCTGGCCCAGAAAATCATCATATTTCCTGAAAAGGAGATTGGACAGGGGCAGTACCACCAACATCATCAATAGGATGCAGATTGCGCCTGCAATCAATGGTTCCAAGGACCTGCCTCCAATGCCTATGACAATAAAAATTATGGCCACCAAGGCAGGTAGTAGCCAGTAATAGGCCCGTGCCTCACCATTTCTTCCTGACTTTTCATATTGGTAGACAAGGAGGAAGTTGTATATAGAAACGGCCAGGATCGCAGGAAGAACGATCATATAAACCACCAGCAAAAGATCCCAATAATACTTCTGCATCTTCAACAGGAAGAGCATAGTGAATAAATATAGGGTAATGAGCCGGATAATATTGTAAAAAGAATAATCCTTGGGAGAATGATCCAGAATGAGCCTTTTAAAGATATAAACCAACAGCAAATAGGAAAGGTAAATAGCCACTGCTGAAAAATAAAAAGGCATGAAAGGATGGTCCCCATAGTTGGCTCCAAAGTAAAAAGGCATGCTCAAAGCTAAGGATACAAAAAACACCAAAAGGGAATAAATGATCAACTTTGATTTTTTCCGGTCCAGTAGATATTGGGGAATGATTTTCATATGAACAAAATAAAACGCCCCATACAATATCAGCGGAAGGAAAATATTGGCGATATAACGGTTCATCCTAAGGTCATTGCCCCGAGTAAGATAATCGATGTTGACGGAGAGGATATTACTTAGAACAATTGCCAGAAAGATGATAGTAATAAACCACCACTCAATCTGTCTGAAGGAAAAAGGTTTTTGTTTCACGAGAGTAATTTTAGAGTAATATTTTTAAAGAATTGCCATTCATTTATAAATTTAATATGCCAATATAATTCCCTGGGTCCCTGAACTGCAGATACTGATACCACTTTTTGGTGGAGGTAAAAGTTGTAAAACAGTCCTATAATCAGGAGCAGGAAGATTTTTCTTTTATATGCGCTGGGCTTCATTATATTTTGAATTTGATAGGACAAGAATATCAAACAGTAAAGAGGCATGCAAAAAAATGTGACGGAAGGCTTGAATTTTGGGATGGAATTATTCGCCTTTTGAGGAATAAAAAAATGAAGGTTTAGCACACCAAGGGCTAAAGTTCTGGAAGAGGTGGAGAATTTAAATTTCCAGGGGAGGGGAATTCAGGGAAGGAGCCTAAAACAATATTTAATTTAGTCAGCCAATTAATCAATCATTTTCAGGTAACCTTCAGGAGTCATAACTCCGATTTTGCTGTGTTTGAAATCTTTTACATTTCGTGTAATAATTACATTTAGTTTCCCGGCCGATTCTGCTGAATAATTTTGCAAAGCATCTTCAAAATCCCTGAAACTGGATCTCAGCGATTGTTGTACCACCTCCTTATTGATAATCAGAACCTCTATAAAAGACATCAGATCCTTAAGTTTATCAATGACCGTCTCATGCTTAGCAGTTTGCCTCAGCAAATAATAAATATTGCTGATGATAACAGGAGTAACATATCCGGTAATTTCCCCTGCTTCACAGAGCGCTAAAATTTTTGCGGCATCATCTGAAAAGGGTTTCCTGTCAAAGAAAAAATCAAGGATAATGTCTGTATATCGATTAATACATTTTTCATTCCTTAAGATATTTCTTCTTTAGGCCTCTAGCAAGCTCTTTTTTGTAATCAAAACTTTCAGGTGCTTTAAATGAGCCTTTGAGGGATTTTACCAAAGGCGTTAATTCCGTGATTTTCTCAGTTTTTTCTTCCGTCAAAACTTTCAGGTAATTTTCGATGAGGTCAGATAAACTTCTTCCCTTATTTGAGGCATACCTTTTTGCCTTTTCAATTACATCTTTGTCAAGCGTTAGGGTTAATTTGGTGTTCATAAGTCCTTAATTTAACAGGTTTAATATACGAAATAAAAAAAGAAATACGTGTAAATTTTCCAATATAATTACGTGGCTTTGGGGTTGCCGGGTGCGAAATCTGCGAGAGGAAAAAGCCTCCTTTTCCCCCAAACACATTATCTTGCAGCTTCATTAATTATTTCGACTTATGAACTGGAAAACCGTAAAGGAATACGAAGACATTACCTATAAAAAATGCGACGGGGTGGCTCGAATTGCATTCAACAGACCGGAAGTACGCAATGCCTTCCGACCAAAGACTTTGTTTGAACTTGAAGAGGCGCTGATCGATGCCCGGGAAGACAATACCATTGGAGTCATCCTGCTTTCCGGCGAGGGACCGGCCAAGGACGGCAAGTATGCTTTCTGTTCAGGCGGCGACCAGCGTGTTCGAGGTGCCAAAGGTTACCAAGGTGAGGACGGTGTTCAGCGACTCAACGTTTTGGATATTCAGCGTATTATCCGCTTTATGAGCAAGGTGGTGATCTGTGTAGTACCAGGCTGGGCTGTCGGTGGAGGTCACAGTCTTCACGTGGTCTGTGATATGACACTGGCCAGTAAGGAGCACGCAATCTTCAAGCAGACGGATGCGGATGTGGCTTCTTTTGATGGGGGCTATGGTTCGGCTCTTTTGGCCAGACAAATAGGGCAGAAGCGCGCTAGAGAGATATTCTTCTTGGGTAGAAATTATTCAGCCCAGGAGGCTTTTGAAATGGGTATGGTAAATGCAGTGGTCGAGCATGACAAACTTGAGGAAACCGCCTACGAATGGGCTCAGGAAATCTTGGGTAAAAGCCCTACAGCCATCAGAATGATCAAATTTGCCTTCAACTTGGTAGATGATGGAATGGTAGGTCAGCAGGTCTTCAGTGGAGAGGCCACCCGATTGGCTTACATGACCGAGGAAGCAGAAGAAGGCAGAAAGGCATTCCTGGAAAAGAGAAAGCCGGATTTCAAGCAGTTTCCTTGGTTGTCGCTTTAGAAAAGGGTCACAAAGTGGCACAAGGAAAAAAGAAGTAGCACAAAGATCATAAAGAAATCCCAAAGTGGCATAAAGTAAAATGAAGTCGCACGAATGTGGAGCTACTTTAATTAAATTGGCCAATAGAGGTAATAAATAAGAGTACATTTAAAAAAAGGAGGGGTTCGGGAACGGACTCCTCCTTTTTCGATGAATAATCTATTTCTTATCTCTGCGAGCTTTTCGTCTCTTCGGTTAATTTTATGTCATTTAATGTCACATAAACGTTTATTTTATGAACGTTGACTTGTTGTTTTTATAAACATTCGTAACTTAGTGTCAGTTAAAACAACAACCACTATGGAGACGCACACAGAACAACAGTCGAAAATCAGAATCACAAGCAAGAAGTTGGCTTCGGGAAATCATCAGGTGAAATTTTTCATCGAGGATGAAAAACATCCACAATATGGTTACCTTTTGGTGACCGGATCCAGATCGGTAGGAGAGGTGATAGAAGAGATCAAAAACAGGATTGCTGAAAAGAGAAAAGCTTCCTATGACCTACAGCGTTTTTCTTTCAGCCGCAATTACCAAGATGACCATAATTTTTATCTTTATAGTGCTTAAATTGACTGGCATTTAAATACCCTGACGATATGAATCTTGGAAAGAATATTAGGTTTTTGAGAAAATCCAGCGCCATGACTCAGGAAGAGCTTTCCGAGAGACTGGGAGTTAAAAGGACCATGATCTCAGCGTATGAGGACGGCCGCTCTGAACCTAAACTTCCTTCTTTGCAGAAAGTAGCCTCAATATTCAATGTAAGTCTTGATGATTTGATTGAAAGGGATTTGGAAACTCAGGGGAAAAGGACTTTTCAGTCTGCCGAAACAAGGATCCTTACGGTCACATTGGATAAAAAGGAGGAGGAGACTATCCCCATGATTAGCCAAAAAGCTTCTGCCGGCTATCTCAACGGCTATTCCGATCCGGAATATATGGAGCAATTGCCCCAATTCAATTTGCCAAATCTTCCCCGAAATGCATCCTATAGAGGTTTTGAAATCAGTGGGGACAGCATGCTGCCTATACTGCCCGGCACCGTGATAATAGGTTCTTTTATTGACGATTTCCAGAATGTTAAAAGCGGTAAAACCTATGTCCTGGTTACCGGAACTGAGGGGATTGTATACAAAAGACTTTTTAACTATTTGGAGGAAAAAGGGACGTTGTTGCTGGTGTCTGATAATGAACAATATAAGCCCTACGAGATAGCACCAGAGGATGTGTTGGAGATATGGGAAGCCAAAGCTTTTATCAGCACGGAATTTCCCCACCCCAAAGACAAGAAGGAAAAAGTCACACTTGAAGATCTTTCAGAGATGATTTCGGACCTCAAATCAGAAATAATCCGCCAACGGTAAGTTCCTCCCTTGGTCTTCCCTCAGAAAGCCCAATTAAAGTATCTGTGCCCTCAGATCCTCCCGATCCGTGATATCCTCGGAACAGTTTCTGGGGTTTATTTTCTTGTGTCGATTTTTTTCTTTGCGAACCTCAGCGTCCATTGCGGTTAATTTTTTTTCAACCCTCCCTCTGTGTTTTCTGATCCTCCCGATCCGCTACCAGTATAAAGCAAAAGGCTGCCCAATGGACAGCCTTTTAGATTGGTATATGAAGAGTTGGTTAATTTTGTTCCAATTCGCCTTCTTCGGCTTTTTGTTTTAGGTCTTCGTTAGCCCAGATGGCCACTTCAACCCTTCTGTTTTTCGCTCTGCCTTCGTCGGTCTCATTATCCGCTACAGGCTTGTCAAAACCATGGCCTGTGGTGGTAATCCTGTCGCTGGCCACGCCTTGCATCTTCAAATAGTTGGCTACAGAACTGGCCCTTCTTTCGGAAAGACCCTGGTTATAAGTTGCCGAACCACGGTTGTCCGTATGGCCTTCTACTTGGATATAGGTATCAGGGTACTCATTTAGGATCCTGGCAAGCTCCTGAACATTTTCCTGTGCGGCAGGAGTGAGGCTGTAAGAATCAAAACCAAACAAAATACCCGATTCAAAAGTCACTTTTATCCCTTCACCCACTCTTTCAACTTCTGCATTCTTGACTTCCTCTTCCAATTGCTTGGCCTGACGGTCCATGTAGCGGCCAATTGCTGCACCGGCTGCACCGCCCACTGCGGCTCCGATCACGGCGCCTCCGGCTGTGCTACCTTTTTTGCTGCCTATCACGCCACCCAGAACACCTCCGGCACCGGCACCGGCTGCGGCACCTTTACCGGTGCTGCTCCAGTTGGCACAGCTGAATAAAAAAACAGCCCCCAGGGCTATGGCACATAATGATTTTAAACTACGCATATAATTTTTTAGGGTTGGTTCAGCTTTCTAAATCCGCTTTTGATTTTGGAAACCGCATCAAAAGAATCATCTAGGTTAAATATGCCTTTGCCAAATTCATGCCAGAAGCCATCCCCTAAATTGATATAGTGGCCTCGTTTGGTCGGTTTGGCCTCTTTTGCCAGTTCATAATCGTAATCAGGCAAATACACAAAACCAAGCATATGTTTGGTAGCCTCAAAGTCTGCTTCTTTCTTTTGTCCGTTGATTTCCAGGTCAACCTTGCGGGTGGCAAACTTCATTTTCAGGTCATAAAACAGCTCACCTTCCTCTTTGGTGTTTACATAATATTGAAGATTCAGTGGCAATTCCCTATTACTGATTTCATATACAGCCTGAATGAAATCTTGGGCCATATGCTGCCAATCCTCATTGTTTGCTGGTATGCCGCGGGCTATTTTTCCATGAAGGTCTTTGGCTAAGACTTTTATCCCGCCTTCGTCTCCCAAGTACTTTTTATTGGACCAGCGGGTGCTGGCGTAAAGCTCTTTTAGGGGCTCTTCCCAAACTTTTGGCAGCTCTCCCTTGTATTGAAAGTCATCGTTCATCGTGAAGCCCTCGTCAAGGATCTCTTCCTCGGTGAGCCCCTCGCGATGGGTATAGGTGATTTCAAGTTGTGTATTGACGAAGCCTTTTTCAAAACCTACTCTGATTTTAAAAGTATGGCTAAAAGGCGGCGGCACTGAACCGGAGTCAAATTCAATCTCCAGTCTGGTGATATCTTCTTTCTTTAAATGCATGTTACAAAATTATATATTTCTATTAAATTAATCTGTTTATTTGCACGTTAGATCGCATATGCAAGACCATATAGAAAAAATCGTGCAGGATGTCTATGAGAATGGATATGCTGTTGTTGAAAATTTCATTTCAGAAGACTTCCGCAAGGAGTTACTCGCCGAACAGCAGGACCTGCTTGAACATGGCCAGTTTCGCCATGCGGGAGTGGGAAAAGGGGATGCCTTTACCATCAGACCTGAAATCCGGAGCGACAAAGTGCTTTGGATGGACCACCTGGTTCTCACTCCCCTGCAAAATCAATATTGGAACTTGGTGGAGGAAATACGAGTTGCGCTTAATCAGCGGTGCTTTTTGGGTTTGCGCTCTTTTGAAGCTCATTTTGCCATGTACCCCCCTGGCTCGTTCTATTTGCGCCACCTGGATCAATTTCAGCAGGTTAAGTACAGGGTGGTTACCGTCATCATTTACTTGAATGACTCCTGGACCGAAGAGGATGAAGGCAAGCTGCGGATGTACCTGCCACAGGAGGACGGAGAGGAAAAAATACTGGATATTATGCCTAGCGGCGGAAAGCTTGTGGTTTTCCTCAGCGCCGAAATCCCCCATGAGGTATTGCCTACCAACAAGCAAAGGATAAGTATTACGGGTTGGCTAAGGGATATTGAATATTCGTAACTGCTTTGCGGAGGCAATTGCAACAAAAGCTTCTTCGCGGAGAAAATGGCCACGAAGGGCACAAAAATGTAAAGTGGTACCAAGGCCTGTTCGCAGTAACAATTGTTCACAAAGTGGCGAGAATTTTTTGCATCAACATAGTACTTAGTACCTAGTACATAATACATCATTTACCTTTTTCTCCTCGGTCTCGGTATTCGTGATGCTTCCTCGGTTTTGCTACTTTGAGCGACAGCTTGGAGGATGGTTTGGATTTCGTTGGGTTGGAGGTAGCGCCACTTTCCCTCAGGGATGCCCTCAAGGGTGATGTTCATGATCCTGTCTCGCTGAAGGCTGGTGACTTCGTACCCCAGGTATTCGCACATCCGACGGATTTGCCTGTTCAGCCCCTGGGTAAGTGTGATTTTAAATACAAAGTTCGAAATCTTTTCTACCTTGCATTTTTTGGTGACCGTATCCAGAATTGGTACCCCGTTAGACATTTTATCAATAAAGCTTTGAGTTATGGGCTTGTTCACCCCCACAGTGTATTCCTTTTCGTGATTGTTGCCCGCCCTAAGAATTTTGTTGACTATATTCCCATCATTGGTTAGAAAAATTAAGCCCTTGGAAGGCTTATCCAACCTGCCTATTGGGAATATCCGCTTCGGGTGCTTGATAAAGTCGATGATGTTTCCTTTGATATGCCTTTCGGTTGTACAGGTAATGCCCACTGGCTTATTGAAAGCCAAGTAAATGGGCTGTTCCTTGGCCTTAATGGGCTTGTTGTCCAAAAGGACTTCATCCCCTTCAAATACCCGGTTGCCCAATGCGGCCACCTCACCGTTGATTTTGACCCTGCCGGCCACAATGAATTTTTCAGCCTCACGTCGGGAGCAGATCCCCGTGTCACTGATGTATTTGTTGAGGTTAATAGAACTTCTTTGCTCTTCCATTTCTAAGCTCCTTTCAATTGTGCCTTCACGGATTGTAGTATTTCCGCATTGGTTTTGCTGTCCGAGAAAACCTCCAGTAATTTTGGCTCCATCGATTTATTGTAAAAACTATCCAAAGCAGCCCTCAGTTCATAACTATTGCTGGCAGATTGATAAGCAAACCCAAACTCTTTTGCTAAGTGTTCTGCGCTTAAAGCCTGCTTAGTTTCAAAGAACTCCTCCAATTCCGGCTGGGCTGCTGGTCCATCGATCAACCTGAATATTCCCCCAGCGTGATTGTTGAGTACAATTATCCGAAGATTAGGCATGTTGTAATTGTGCCAGAAGGCATTGCGGTCGTAGAAAAAGGCCATGTCACCCGTTATGAGCGTCACAGCATCTTTGGTCGTGAATGTGCAGCCCACAGCGGTGCTGTTGGAGCCATCGATCCCACTGGTACCCCTGTTGCAGACAATCTCGAAGGGAAGATTTTTTAGTCCCAGGAAATTGAAATATCTGACAGCCATGCTGTTGGAAAGGTGAAGCCTGGATTCAGAAGGGATTTTTTCCCCAATCAGGTGCACGGCTTGATATTCACCAAACCTTGCGCTCGATAAAACCTCCATAAATCTTTTTCCAATTTTTTCGTCCTCCCTCTTCCACTTCTGGACGAATGTCTGGCTATGCCCAGGTTCAACTTTTGAAAAGAACCCAAAAAAAGACTTTGGTGATACTTGGATCAACTTACTCAAGCCTTGATAAGTATCGGGGCTATAGGCTCCGGCAGGGGAAATGTGCCAGTGTGTTGCCCCACTCGCCCGCAGGAATAGCTTTAAGCCTTTGGAGATAATGGATTTTCCAAAACTGATAATAAGATCAGGTTCAAAATCCTTATCCTCCTTGATATGGGGTATAAAGGTGTCGTGAAAAGTAATACTGTTTGAGCTGGATAAATTGGAAATGGCATCTGTCACCACCGCAGCCTTCCCGTCTTCCTGTAACTTGCCAAGCAATTCCCTGATAGCTCTATTTGGCTTTTGCTGCCCGGGAACAACCATTATTTTTTTGAATTTCTTCAGGCTTTCGCCCAACTTCAGTTCATCATCAGCCGAGAGAGTGCTGTTCCCCTTTACCGTTTCAAAACAGGGTAAGTCTTTTTTAAAGTCCAGCATTTCCTCTCTTTTCGGGTAGAAAGGTTCTCTCAGAGGGATGTTGATATGTACAGGGCCTGCTGGGTAGCTATTTGCCAAGTTTATGGCTTCATTTGTGATCCGGTGGGCATGCCAAACCTTATCCTCATTTGAAAATTCATCGGGGAAGTTAAAACTCCCCTTCACGTGTTTGCCATAGATTTCTTCCTGCCTGATGGTCTGCCCATCCCATTGGTCAATCCACTCCTTTGGGCGATCAGCGGTGATGATTAGCAAAGGAATTTGCTGATAATACGCCTCAGCTACAGCCGGGCCGTAATTTAATGCGGCAGATCCGCTGGTGCAGACCAGTACCACGGGTTTTTCCAGCTGCTGGGCCATACCCATGGCCACAAAAGCAGCCGACCTTTCGTCGGAAATAGTCCGGCAATGGATATCGGGATGCCTGGCAAAGGCCAAAGTAAGCGGAGCGCATCGGCTTCCAGGTGAGAGTATGGCCTCTTTTATGCCTTTTTTAGCCGCAATGGCTACTAGATCATTGATGGGCTGGATTACCAAATCTATTTATTTTCTTTAGTGAAAAATCGTCCAATAATATCGCACTTCATTTCGGTTTCTTCCCATTCCTTTTCAGCAATGGAGTCCTCCGTGATGCCCGCACCCGCATAGAGGTAGGCATGATCGCCCATTAGTTGCGCTGTTCTGAGATTGACAAAAACAGAAGTGGCATCCTGCACATTTACCGGGCCAAAATAGCCCGCAAAAAGGGTGCGCTCAAACCTCTCATTCGCGGAAATAAAGTCTAGGGCAGCTTGCCTTGGCATGCCGCAAACAGCCGAGGTAGGGTGCAGCAGTTCCAGCATGGTGGAACCTAGCTGGGGGAAATTGGTAGTCTCCATGTCCACAATAAAATCAGAGCGTAAGTGCAGAAGATTGCCCGCCAATACAGTTTTTGGCCCTTTTTCCTCATACTCCCTGAGCCTGATTTTTTTAAATGAGTTTACTATATACCTACTCACCAATGCTTGTTCCTCGATTTCCTTTTGGGTCCAGGCGGCAGTTTTGAGAGGATTGTCACCGATTGCTTTTTGGGTGCCAGCCAGAGACATGGTAGAAAAGGTATTGCCTTCGGTTTTGATCAAGACTTCGGGACTTGCACCCATCCAGGTGCCGAATGCCGGGCTATGAACAAAGTTTATGAAAGCATTGGGGTATGATTCGCAAAGCTTTAGGAAAGTCTGGCTCAAATCTAAATTTTCATTCAATTCCTGCTTTTTAATTTTGGCTGGCACTACTTTAATCAGTTTCCCGCCATTAATCTGGTCAATTCCTTTTTGGACTTGATCGATAAAGTCTTCCTTACTGGTCTCCTGAACCTGAAGTCCCTTGGAGGCTTTCTTGATGCCCTCTCGAACTAATTTTTGGAGTTCTGTTTTAGAAAGCGTCGTGTTTTCGACAAAGGGATGGTTTTCTTCCAATTCCACCGGAGTACCCAAATCAAGGCTATAATATTCCTTTGCTTCCAAGAAAAAATAGGAGGGGGAGGTGCCATCCTCAAAATTATGGGCTATAAATCCAGCGGGCAGTTCTTTCAACTGGGGCATTCCTTGGCGCAGAACAGGCTCGGAATCTATGATGATTTCTACCTGATTGGATTTAGGCTTTCTCCAAACAGCAAAATTAAAACCTTCTTGAAAGGCATATTGCAGCATCAAGTCCAAATAGGACTCGTGAGTGATTGCTTTAATACTCGAAGTTGTCTCCATATTATCCCTTATCCAGTACCGCCAAAGTCAACCGGCAGATACAGGTCATTTCATTTTTCTGGTTATAAATCTTGATTTCCCAAACCTGGATTTTGCTTCCGAGTTTAATAGGGGTAGCGATTCCTTTCACCAAGCCGCTTTTGACAGCTTTGAGGTGGTTGGCATTGATGTCCAGCCCCACACAATGTTGTATTTCCCTGTCTAAAACAAAGTTTCCGGCCACACTACCGATGGTTTCGGCAAGCACCACATTTGCTCCTCCATGCAACAGTCCCATAGGTTGTTTGGTTCTATGGTCTACGGGCATAGTAGCTGCAAGGTGATTTTCTCCGATTTCTGTAAACACTATCCCCAGGTATTCCACCATGGTATTTTGGCTCATTTGGTTTAGGGTTTCGAGTTGCAGGTTTTGGGGAAAGATCATGAAATGTTGGATAAAAAGCCTTTTCTTTGAAAATTGAAAGCAAAAATAAAGAACTTTTGGCCACGAAAAAAATATACATAGTCCGTCATGGACAGACAGATTACAATTTGAAGGGCATAGTGCAAGGCTCGGGAATTGATGCACCTATCAACAGTTACGGCCAGGAGCAGGCCAAGGCATTTTTTGAGGCACATAAGCATATAGCCTTCGATAAGGTGTATTACACGGCTCTACAAAGGACCAGACAGTCCATAGCCGGGTTTTTGGAATTGGGTATCCCGAGTGAAAGCCTTCCGGAAATGAATGAAATCAGCTGGGGTAAATATGAAGGGGTTCCTATGACTCACGACGAAAACCAGTATTATCTGCACATGCTTGAAAAATGGGCGTCTGGGGATCTTGATTATGCCATTGCTGGGGGCGAATCTCCCAATATGGTGAAGCGGCGCCTCAAAAAAGGGTTGAAGAAAATCCTGCAGGATGGGGAGGAAACAGTACTGCTGTGCATGCACGGCAGAGCGATGCGGATGCTGCTGAGTGTGATGCTACATTATCCCTTACAATACATGGATTTATTTGAACATCAAAATCTCTGTTGCTATGAACTTACCCTGATGGGTAATCTGCAGTTTAGGCTGGATAGGTATAATGACACTTCCTATTTAGAATAAAAAAAGCTCCATTTGGAGCTTTTTTTAATTTGCGACTAGGGAGAGAATCCCTTTCTCTTTCTTTTTCTTTCCGTTGTCTTTTTTATTGTCCAATTGGGCAAGCAGGGCTTGATAGGCAGACTTGCTCTCATTGAGGTCTACGATTCTAAAGGCTACCTCCTGAAGCGAAAGTGTGGTATTTCTGTTTACCCTAACCAACAATTCGCCCACTTGACATGGATCCATGTTACAGTTTGGGATAGTCATTAATAGTACCGACTCGCTGTTGCCAGAATATGTTTTGGTAGTAAACATCTGGTTAAAAGTAAGTTCAATGTACTCTGGACTAGTCTTAAGCTCTTTTAACTCCTCTTTATCAAAAATGATAAGGAATGTTCTATCTTCTGGGTTTTTTGCAAAAACAGAAGAAAATATGGTAAGCGTTAATATGGCAGTCAGTAGTGTTCTCATAATATCGAATATATAAAAATAAACGTTTTTACTCTAATGTATTGTTCAATTCTACAAAAAATATGCAAAAAAAAAGCCCGAATTGCTTCGGGCTTCATTTTATGCTTTTCTTTTTTTCTTTGGCGTAGTCTCATCTTCGATTTCATCCTCTACACCTGCGAGGATTCTACCGCAGTGCTCACATACAATAAGCTTCTTTTTCTCTCGGATATCAGCTTGTCTTTGTGGTGGCACGATGTTGAAACAACCTCCGCAAGCTCCTCTTTTAACCATTACTACGGCTAGGCCGTTTTTGGCATTGTTGCGGATTTTCTCGTAAGACTTTAATAGTCTGTCCTCGATTTTCTTGCCGGCGTCTTGTTTTTCGCTTCTAAGTTTGTTCTCTTCAGATTCGCTTTCCGAAACAATTGACTTCAACTCGTCTTTCTTGGTATCAAGATCCTTCTTACGGTCTTTCAAAGTTTCTTGTAGGGCATCTACATCCTGCTTTTTGGACTCGATTCTGGCTTCTGCTTCACCGATTTTCTTTCTGCTTACCTGAATTTCCAGATCTTGAAGTTCCAGTTCCTTAGTGATGGCGTCATACTCTCTGTTGTTTCTGACGTTCATTTGCTGTTCCTGGTATTTTTTGATCAGCTTTTCTGAGTCCTTGATAGCTTCTTTATGCCTCTTAATTTCATCTTCCAAGGCCGTAATGTCAGTCTGGAACTTCTCAAGGCGGGTTTCATAACCTATGATCTCATCTTCTAAGTCTTGAACTTCTTCTGGAAGAGCTCCTCTGATTTTAAAAATAGCATCTAGGCGGGAATCAATTTTCTGAAGGTTGTGTATGGCTTCAAGTTTCTGTGCAACTGTACTTTCCATGTACTATATATAAGTTATGGGATTCGAAACTACTTTTGTCAAATAGAGTGCAATATTACTAAAATTTTGTGACAATTTCTCTTTTAATAAATCTTTTGTATAAATTTCGCTTTCGTAATGGCCTATGTCTGCTAAAATGATTTGACCGTCCGCGTCAAAGAATTCATGATATTTTACATCGGATGTGACAAATACATCAGCTCCGGATCGGATGGCAGCTGGCAAAAGGAAGATGCCTGCTCCCCCGCAAACCGCCACTTTTCTCACAGGTTTGCCCCTCAACGCAGTCCTTTTCACCACGTTTAGATTCATTTTCTTTTTAAGTTGGGCAAAAAAGCTTTGCTCATCCATATCTTCTGGAAGTTCGCCAATCATGCCCGAACCGATTTCCTGATCTGTGTTTTCCAGCGATTGAAGGTAGTAGGCCACCTCTTCGTAGGGATGAGCTTTCTTCATGGCGTTTAAAATCTTTCCCGATAGGTACTGGGGAAAAATCACCTCAATTCTTGCTTCTTCCACTTCCTCCTCCTTTCCTTGGCTTCCTATGGTTGGGTTCGCTTTTTCATTGGGGGTGAAGGTGCCTGTGCCTTGAAGGAAAAAGCTGCAGTCTTTATAATTGCCTATTTGACCCGCTCCGGCCTGGAATAGCGCGTGGCTCACTTCTTCCCTTGATGCCAATGGAGCGAAGACAACCAGCTTTTGCAACATCTGTTTCTTGGGACTTAATATTTTGGTGTTTTCCAAGCCTATCATATCGCAGATTTTCTTGTTCACCCCAGTGGAGACATTGTCCAAGTTGGTGTGGATTGCGTAAATGGCGATGTCCTTTTTGATGGCCTTTATAATCGTACGTTCGATATAGTTTTTCCCGGTGAGACTTTTTAATCCCTTGAAAATAATGGGATGATGGGCAACAATCAGATTGCAGTTGAGTTCAATAGCTTCATCCACCACGGCTTCTGTAGCATCGAGTGTACAGAGCACCCCTGTTACTTTAGCTTCCGGATCGCCTGTGAGAAGTTGGGCATTGTCGTAGCTTTCCTGATAGGCTGGGGGAGCCAAGGTTTCCAGGTAGGATGTTATATCTCTTATAGAATAAACCATATATTTGTCTTTGCTTAATTGAATGTTCGGTAATCAAAATTAACAAAATTTTCCCCAATGCGCCCATTTGACCCCGTCTTGTATCCATTTGCCCTGCTTTATGATGGAATGACCAGGTTGAGAAACAAGCTTTTTGATATAGGGAGCAAAAGAAGTGTAGTGTTTGAAATCCCGACCGTGGTGGTGGGTAACCTCGCCTTAGGAGGTACTGGCAAAACCCCCATGGTGGAATTTATTATCGAAAGGCTTTCCAGTCATTATGAAATCGCCACCCTGAGCCGCGGTTATGGCAGGAAAACCACCGGGGTGATCATAGCCGATCAAGATGCCACGGCAGAAAAAATAGGGGACGAGCCTTTTCAGATTTTCACCAAGTTTGGGGAAAAAGTGCATGTAGCCGTGGGCGAACAACGGGTGATGGCCATCCCCCAGGTCATCATGGAGTTCCCCGGCACAGATTTGATCCTCCTCGACGATGCTTTTCAGCACAGGTATGTAAAAGGTGATTTCAGTATTCTGCTGACTACTTTTCAAAAACCATTTTTCGATGACAAGGTGGTCCCGTTGGGAACATTAAGAGAGCATAGAAAAGGAGCTTCCAGAGCCCAGGCTGTGGTGGTGACCAAATGCCCGAACGAACTTTCGGAGAAAACCAAGCAGGAATACCGAAGCAAAATAGCCAAATATGCGGTGACTGATACCCCTGTTTTTTTTGCCGGATTAAAATACGGTGACCCTTACGAAATTTTCCCGACAGGAAGAAAGCTGACCAAAGATGTCATTCTCCTTACCGGAATTGCTGATAACAAAGTGCTCAAAGAAAGGCTGGAAGGGCAATATAACCTGAAATACACGTTGGAATTTGCGGATCACCATAAATATACCGAGGAGGATGCCGGCAAAATCAGGAAGGCTTTTCAGGAGTTTGGAGGAAATGAAGCGGTGATTTTGACCACCGAAAAGGATATGGTCAAACTAAAAGACAGGAAATTTGCCCATTTATTGGAGGAAATTCCGATTTTTGCAATTCCGGTCAAGGTGGATTTTGACCACAAAGATGAAAAGCTGCTGATGGACATGATCCAAAAAAGCATAATTGAAAAAGATTATAAGCGTGAGGTTTAAACATTTTCTCATCCTTTTTTTGGGCATTTTAGGCTTTTGTCTTCAGGCAAGCGCCCAGGTCACTATGCCTCCCCCTCAGGGTCAGCAGCGCCCCCAGCAGCGACAGGCGCAGGATCCAGACGAAGACCAAGAGGAGGCGGGACCCCGAAGAGGTATCCTAGATGACTCCACCAAGCAGGTGTATGGGCCACGCACCACCCTGTATTTCAAAGAAAAACATATCCGGCACAATAGGTTTGAGCTTACTGAGATAGACACGGCTTTGACCGGTTTCCATAATTATGAGCCCGTGGCCAGGCACTGGTATAGGCATCAGGATTTGGGTAATATAGGGAGTGGTGCAATGCCGATTTTCTATGAAATCCCCGGCCAGATCGGAAGGACTTCAGGTTTTCATGCCTACGATTTATATTACAATTCTCCCGATAGTATGACGTATTTCGATACCAAGTCGCCTTATACTAATTTGGGGGCCTTTTTTGGTGGGGGAAATCGCAATATGCTGGATGTGGCATTTGCCCGAAACATCAATCCCAGATGGAATGTTGGGTTTAATTTTAATACTATCAGAGCCAGAAAAGTACTGAACCCCAGCCGTAGGGATGATAACATGGCTGTGCAGAACAGCTATTCTATCCACACCAGCTACCGTTCAGAAAACGAGAAATACATACTTCTAGCCAACTTCTCGAGAATGAAGCATACGGTCAATGAGCAGGGGGGGATCATTCCACCTGAAGTGGACAGCACCTCGCTTTATTTTACCTATGAGGATTCCAAAATGTGGCTCCGTAATTCCCAAGCCAATGATCTGAGGCAGGATTACCACCTTTACCACCAGTATGAAGTAGTGAAAGGCTGGCAGATTTACCATGTCTTTGACAAGAAAAAGCAAGAGGTGTCATTTGTGTCCGACATGGCCGGATCAGATAACTTGTTTTTCGACCAGTTTAATACCAACAGGTTTCATGTTGGTGAAGATGGTGACCGTACCGATAGTACCCGAAATCTAAGCCATTTTTCGGAATGGCGAAATGAATTTGGTTTCAAAGGGGATATTGGGCCGATCTATTATAATGCATTCATGAAATTCCGGACCGGCCGGATGGCAAGCCCCTACTTTGAAAGCAACAACAGCTTCAATGAATTTTACATCGGTGGCGCTCTCCGCGGTCAGATAAGCGAAAGGTGGTATTTTGAAGGGGAAGGGGAGTATTTCATTCCGGATGCCTTTAGAATCAAGGGGCTTTTTAGGTCGCCTTATCTGGATTTGACCTATACCAAGGCCCTTTACCGTCCTACTTTGATGCACCTGTTATACCGTGGCAACCATTTTCAATGGACCAACGACGATCTTTCCAACACAGGGGTGGATCAGATCACCGGACAGTTGAAGGCCGATTTTGGACCGATTTCGATTAGGCCATCACTTACTTTGAATAGAGTGAGCAATTATATTTATTATAACCAAGAGGTGGTGCCGGAACAAACCGCCGCCGATGCCTTCATGGTGATCCCAGGGGTGACGGCCAATCTCTTTTTGGGTAAATTCGCTTTCCAGAGTGAAATCTATAACACCACCATTACTGGAGATGGAGCCGACAATTTCCGTATCCCGGAATGGTTTGTCAACTCCAGGATTTTCTATGACAGCCCTTGGTTTGATGAGAACATTTTCGTGCAAATAGGAATTGAAGGTAGATATAGAAGTGAATATTTCGCGCCAGCCTGGATGCCTTCCACCCAACAGTTTTACCTGCAGGACAATTTCTTGGTGCAGGGGTATCCCGTGGTTGACTTTTTCTTCAATTTCCGAATCAACAGGACCAGGATATCCATCCGATACAATCATTTGAATGATAACCTTTTGGAACAGCCTGGCTATTTTGTGACACCAGGGTATACGGGACTGAAAGGAATGCTGGATTTGGGGATCAATTGGTCCTTCTTTGATTGATAAAAATGAGTTGGGAAGAAAGTACAAAGAATAAGATGTTGAACTTGCAGCTGCCCACCGATCCGCGATGGGTGGACATTGCAAGTATGAATTTGGGTGATATTTTGGTTGATCACGCATATTGTGAGCAAAAAGCGGCCAGTTCGTGCATCAGCCTTATCTTGAAATACCCGGATCTGGAGCTTTTGGTGGATACGCTCACTCCTGTGGTAGCCGAGGAATGGGCCCACTTTGAAAGGGTGATGGACCAGCTCCGAAAAAGAAATATTCCATTTGGCTGGCCAAGAAAGGATGAATATGTAGTCAGATTGGCTCAGTTTGTCAAAAAAGGTGGCAATCGCATGCAGCAACTCACAGAGCAACTGCTGATGAATGCCCTGATAGAAGCCAGGAGCTGTGAGAGGTTTAAACTCCTTTGGAAAAACCTCCAGGATGAAGAACTCAAGAAATTCTATTATGAATTGATGGTGTCTGAAGCCGGGCATTATGTGAATTTTTTGGAATTGGCGAGGCATTACCAGGATGAGGCAAAAGTGGAAGCCCGATGGAAAGAATGGCTAGCCCAAGAAGCCAAAATTATCTCGGAATTGGAAATGCGGGATGATAGAGTGCATTGATAAGTTTTTTTGACCGTTGAAAAAGAGTAAAGACAGGTTCTATGTACTCTGGAGTTTTTTAGTTATACTTACATCCGGTATTTTTATTACAGAATGAATCTTCTTGAAAACATAAAGGAAGCGTTACGCTCCGTTCAGTCCAATTTACTCCGAACAATCCTTACTGGGTTGATTATTGCCATTGGAATTACCTCCCTGGTGGGCATGCTTACCGCCATAGATGGAATGAAAGCCCAGATTGAGGAGAGCTTTGCCGGGTTCGGTGCCAACAACTTTGATGTGAAATCAAGGTTTTCGAATGGTGCAAGAGTGACCACGGATGGTGTGGCTCAAAAAACCTATCCGCCGATTTCTTACAGAGAGGCCACCGCCTTTAGGGACGAATACTCCCAAAGAGGTGTGGTAACCGTGTTTTCCAATTTTTCCGGAGCCACGGAGATCAAGCGGGGTTCCAAAAAAACCAATCCAAATAGCAGAATGATTGGCGGGGATGAAAATTATTTTTTCATCAAGGGTATTAAGATTGAACAAGGGAGAAACTTTAGTAATTCCGAGATACAATTTGGGAACAATGTATGTGTAGTGGGCAAGGAAATCGTATCTGCCCTTTTCGAGAAAGGGGAGGACCCGATTAATCAGCATATTACTTTTTATGGTAGCAGGTATACCATCATCGGGGTGACTGAGGAGCAGGGGAGTGCCACTGCCGGATCCGGCCCTGATAGGGCTGTGGTGATTCCTTTGGAAAATGCCAGAAGACTCGATCGAAATGGGACGTTCCGATATGCCATTACGGCTTCTTTATCTGACCCAGGAAAAATGGACTACGAAATGGGCCATGCCACCGGTGTGATGCGGAAAATCCGCCAAGATAGGATTGGGGATGAAGATAGCTTTGAGATCGTCAAGAGCCAGACATTGGGAGAAAGCCTAGAGGAGGTAGCCGGCTTTTTGCGCATTGGCGGTTTTGGAATTGGCTTCATCACCTTGCTGGGTGCAGCAATAGGTCTAATGAATATCATGATGGTATCGGTGACCGAAAGAACCCGGGAAATTGGCGTGAGAAAAGCTTTAGGGGCGACCCCTCTTAGAATCAGGCAACAGTTTTTGATCGAGGCGATAGTAATCTGCCTTCTGGGCGGTCTGCTTGGAGTGCTGTTTGGGATTGGAATCGGAAACGTGGTGGCCAACTTGGTTGGGCCAGGCGGGTTTCTGGTGCCTTGGCTGTGGATCTTTGTGGCCTTCGGTATCTGTATCTTGGTGGGCTTGCTAAGTGGTTTCTTTCCGGCATACAAAGCCAGCAAACTCGACCCAATAGAGTCCCTCCGCTACGAATAATCAGACCACGTCCGTGTTTCTAGGATCCGGGCCGTATTTGTTTGGCCCTACAGTCCCCTCTTTAAAAGTCAGGTAGATAAATCCTATGAAGTTGATAGGGGGAGGTATTAGTAGATAGAGTGAGTATTTCCAGTCCAACTCAATGTCGTGTAACCTTCTGATGGCAGCTACCATGAGAAACACAATGGTGGTGACCAGGATGATTCCAAAAATGGCAAAACTGACCCAGGCCTGAATTTCCAAAGATTCGTACATCTTCAGCAGGCATAAAAGGTTGATGAAATAAAAAACCACAAAGAGGACCAGAAACTTTCTTCTGGTAATCCTGCCCGTAGGTTCCAGTACATTTTTCATACCTGAAAACCGTTGATAATCAGTAGTTAAACGTTTGCTGTAGGCAGGATGTTTAGACTTTGGCCTATAAAATTCTTAGTGTTTTTCGTATACGATTTCAGGCTCTTCGATATCCACCGAGCCCATTTCATTGATCTCGACCAGTTGCACCAACTTTGTCTCATTGATCAGCATGGGGTCATACTTAGCGGAAACCCTGATGTAGTTTTCCGTGAAACCATGCATTTTACCCTCTTCCACATCCTCTTCAAACAAAACCGTATAAGTTTTGCCCAGATTTTCTTGGTAAAATTGCCTTCTTTTTTTCTCAGAAAGAATCCGTAACATTTTGGACCTTTCATTTCGAACCTTCATAGGTACCACCCCGCCCATCTCAGTCGCCCGTGTATTGGCACGTTCAGAATAGGTGAATACGTGTAAGTAGGAGATAGGGAGTTCATTAAGGAAATTATAGGTCTCCAAGAACAGCTCTTCAGTTTCTCCGGGAAATCCAACAATCACATCCACGCCAATGCAGCAGTGGGGCATGAGGGTCTTAATCTTGGATACACGGTCCTCATAAAGCTCACGCAGGTAGCGACGGCCCATAGCCCTTAGCATAGTATTGCTTCCAGATTGAAGTGGGATATGGAAATGAGGAACAAAACGCTTTGATCTGCTAACAAATTCTATCGTTTCGTTAGTCAAAAGGTTAGGCTCAATGGATGAGATACGGAAGCGGTTGATTCCTTCAATTTCATCCAATGCAGTTACCAGGTCTGCAAAGCGCTCTTTTCTCTTGCCATCCTGGATTCCAAAGTCGCCGATGTTGACGCCAGTCAGTACCACCTCCTTCACATCGGAAGCGGCAATTTCCCTGGCAGAATCTAAAATGTTGGCGATACTGTCACTTCTGCTTTTACCCCGGGCAAGAGGAATAGTGCAGAAAGCACAGCCGTAATTACAGCCATCCTGAACTTTTAAAAAGGTCCTGGTGCGGTCATTGATGCTGAAAGCGTTGTTGAAAACAGTGGCTTCCTGGATCTCGGAGGCCAGCACTTTGGCTTCTTGCTCTTTGGCAAAGCCGTCAAGCAATTCAATAAGTCTAAATTTTTCGGCCGCCCCTAATACGGCATCCACCCCTTTGATGGTGGCGATTTCCTGAGGTTTAAGCTGGGCATAACAGCCTATAATAGTCACATAAGAATTAGGGGAAATCTTTTTGGCCTCCTTGACGATCTTTTTACATTTTTTGTCGGCATTCTCGGTTACCGAACAGGTGTTGATGATGAAAATGTCGGGAGTTTGGTCAAATTCGACCTTCTGATACCCCTTATTTTCAAACATTCTACTTATTGTAGAGGTTTCTGAGTAATTGAGCTTACAGCCTAACGTATAAAATGCTACCTTCTTCAAACCTAAATCCTTGATGCTTAATTAATCCGCAAAGGTAAGCATATTCCCTTAAGATTTCAATCCGGTATTTTTCTGTATTGATTTGATTGCAAACCATAGGGTGGATCAAAAAAGAAGGGTTTTATCTGTAAAATTTGATAAAACTCTGAAAAATGGTTTAATTTTTGACCATTTTTGCATAGTAAAAATAAATATTGTTAGATTTGTGTATTAAAATCAAACCACATAAATAAAAAATGGCAACTTTAAGACAAGAAGCACTCAAAATGGTGCAACAGAGGGAACGGGTAAGTGTAGTCGCTCCTTCAGCCAAAATTTCTGATTATTTCGGCAGTCAGGTTTTCGGACTCAAGGAGATGAAGGAAGCTCTGGCGCCAAACGTTTACAAAAAAATAAGTAATGCAATTGAAAAAGGCGGGAAAATTGACACTAGCACCGCCGATGAGGTTGCTTCTGCCATCAAAACCTGGGCACTTTCCAAAGGGGTGACCCATTACACTCACTGGTTTCAGCCACTAACAGGCTCAACTGCCGAAAAACACGATACCTTTTTCGATGGAGGGTCCGGAATAGAAAAATTTAAAGGATCTGCCTTAGTCCAGCAGGAGCCAGATGCTTCCTCTTTTCCAAACGGAGGCATCCGGTCCACTTTTGAAGCCCGAGGTTACACCGCTTGGGATCCTACTTCTCCAATCTTTATTTTTGATAAAACTCTTTGTATCCCAACTATCTTCGTGGCCTTTACCGGAGAAGCCTTGGATTACAAAACACCATTGTTGAAGTCTATCGAAGCCGTCAATAATGCTGCTATACCTGTCTGTCAGCTTTTTGATAGGAATGTTAAAAAAATTACAGCTTCGCTTGGTGTCGAGCAGGAATATTTTGTCATTGACAGAGCGCTTTTTGCTTCTAGACCTGACTTGATCATGGCAGGTAGAACAGTTTTTGGCCATAACCCTGCAAGGGGACAGCAGCTGGATGATCACTACTTTGGGTCTATTCCAACGCGTGTTAAGGATTTCATGCAGGAGTTTGAGATCGAGTCCTGGAAATTGGGAATTCCTGTTTCCACGCGTCACAATGAGGTGGCTCCAGGCCAATTTGAAGTTGCCCCATTGTATGAAGAAATCAACAGGGCAACTGACCACAACCAACTGTTGATGGATTTGATGACCAAGGTGGCTGAAAAGCATAACCTTAAAGTTCTTTTCCACGAAAAGCCATTTGCAGGCCTTAACGGTAGCGGTAAGCACAACAACTGGTCTCTGATCACCGATACAGGGGTCAATCTTTTCCAGCCAAGTAATTCCGCACGCGAAAACCTTCAGTTCTTGACGTTTTTGGTGGCTACTATCAAAGCCGTTCATGACAATGCTGATTTGCTTAGAGCAAGCATCGCCTCTGCCGGCAACGATTGGAGATTGGGAGCCAATGAGGCGCCTCCAGCCATTATTTCTGTATTCCTAGGCTCTACTTTGACAAGCGTTTTGGATGAGCTGGAGGAAAATGGTAACCTCAAGATTGAAAAGGGTGATAACATGTATATGAAGCTGGGGATTAGCAAGATCCCTCAGATTATCCTTGACAACACCGATAGAAACCGGACTTCTCCGTTTGCCTTTACGGGCAACAAGTTTGAGTTCAGAGCCGTAGGTTCACATGCCAACGTGGCTGGTCCAATGGCAACTCTGAATGTCATCGTAGCCGAAACCCTGAAAACCCTTCATGCCGATGTGAAAGAAGAAATCGCAAAAGGCAAAGAGAAGAAAATCGCTATAGTTAATGTACTTCGTAAATATATCAGCGAAACCAAAAACATCCGATTTGAGGGTGACGGTTACTCCGAAGAGTGGGAACAGGAGGCAGAAAAAAGAGGATTGTCCAACCTGAAAAGCACGCCATTTGCACTTGATATTTTCGAGGACAAAAAGGTTAAAGAACTATTCAGCAAGCATAAGGTACTTTCTGAGATCGAAGTGGAGGCCAGACATGAGATCATGCTGGAAAACTACGTGATGAAGATTCAAATTGAATCCAGAGTTATGGGTGACTTGGCGCTTAATCATATTATTCCTACGGCTATCAATTATCAAAATAAACTGATCCAAAATGCCCAGGGTATGAAAGATCTAGGTTTGGATAATACTGCTGCTGTAGAAACCATCAAAGAAGTCAGCAACTACATCGAGTCGATCAAATCAAATGTCAATGCCATGATTGATGTGAGAAGAAGACTCAACAAGGTGACAGATGTAAAGGAAAAAGCCAAAGCCTATAGCACTGAAGTGAAGGAAGCATATTTCCAGAAAATCAGATACGCTGTAGACAAACTTGAACTCCTAGTGGACGATGAAAATTGGCCATTGGTGAAGTACAGAGAAATGCTGTTTTTGAAATAATCGCTGTAACATTAGCAAATTCAAAAGCCACCAATAAAATTTGGTGGCTTTTTTGATGTTAACTGGCTTTTATGAAGAAATTATTCGTAATTTTTAATTTCAATTTTATTTAAGATTATGCAAAATATTGATTTTAATAGTAACCAAAAAAGTGAGATTTTTGAGCAGGTAAAAAATTATCTGCAAGGAGAAGGATACCAGATTATCACCCAAGATCAGAGTAGGCCTTGGGGTGGGTTTTTTGTCATTGATGAGGGGCAGATCCAGAAATTTAAAGATCAGTTTTTTCCTGAAGTGGAATTGGACAAATTGCAGTTGAGTCAAAAGCTGAGTCCGAAAATCCTATTGGTGGCTCCTGATAAAAGACTCTCATGGCAATACCATCACCGACGAGCTGAAATCTGGAAACTGGTCAAAGGTAATGGGGGCATTGTCACCAGTGACACCGATGAGCAAGGCGAGTTGAAAGACCTTAAAATAGGGGAGGTGGTCAAGTTGAAGCAGGGAGAACGTCACCGTTTGGTAGGACTAAAAGAGTGGGGTATGGTTGCTGAAATATGGATGCATGCTGACCCTTCAAATCCCTCTGATGAGGAGGATATTGTGAGAGTTGAGGATGATTTCAACAGGTAAATAAAAATAAAAAGCTCCAAGCCATTTAGCTTGGAGCTTTTTATTTTTAATTGCCGCCTCTTCGACTGTTGCCTCTTGAGTTGGAAGAAGATCTGGAGACAGTTCCTCCGCCGCTGCTTCTTGAGGAAGAAGACCTGGAGACTGTTCCGTTACTACTCCTTGAAGAAGAGGAGCTAGAAACAGTACCTCCGCTGCTCCGGTTTGATTGTCTAGGAGCGTTACTTCTTACCGCTGACCCAGATCCGGAATTCCTATTAGAAGGCCTGCTCTGCACATTGCTGCTGCGGTTTGCGGGGGCCTGCTGTCTGGTGCTATTCACATTGGGCGCCGAGGATCTCACCTGCTGTTGCTGCCTTGGGGCAGCCTGTCTGGTTTGAGTCTGAGCGGGTCTTTGTTGCACTTGGCCTCGCTGTGCTGGCTGTGCCGATACTCGGGATGGTGCTGCGGTAGCTTCGCTCTTTACGTTTCCAGAACTGTTTCTCTGCACACCGCTATTTGCCCGCTGTTGTACCGCTGAACTTCTCACAGGGGCAGTTCTATTCGGCCTGGCACCTCTGGTAAATTCAGAAGAATTGACGGCTCTGGAAGGTCTTGCCTGAGTGGCTGTATTTCGGTTTACCTCTGGCCTGTACATGGCCACAGATCCTCTGGCCACCGCAGATCTGCCCGGTCTGCCCGAGTTGCTTACCTGGTACACGGGGATGCTTCTTCTGCTCACCCTTTCCAAATCTCTTCTATGCGGACCTCCCACATATGATCTTTGATTGACGACCACCGTATTGTTGATGATGGTGGTTTGCTGATAGATATTTACTACCCTTGCTCTAGGCACAAAGTACCTGTGAACCCTTCTATGAATAAGTCTATTATGCGGGACAAAGACATAATGATGGTAGGGCAAGTTTACTACAACATTTATGTGTACTCCTGGAGCCAATGGAGCCCAGCCATAATAGCCTCCCCCTGTTCTCCAGTCTACCCATGCTGGCCCCCATTCATAGCCTGGAACCCATGACCAACCGTATCTATTGCTATAAAACCATCTGCCGTAATGAAATGGCGCCCAGCCCCAATCGAAATCCGACACCCAGGTATTTCCGTAGGAAGTCATTACCCAGTGACCATTTGTTGCGTAAGGATGAAAGTTTGCATGTACGTGAGGTACCCACACAAATCCATACTGAGGGTCATTTACCCAGGTACCGTAGGGCATCAATTCATCGTAAAAGACTTGAAAGGAGACAGCACCCTGCATTTGGGCATGTACCGGCTTATGGATACCTATGGATATGAAAGCCAATACTGCAAAAACCCTAAGCGCCTGCCTATAAGATCGGAAATATTGAAAGGGATTTCTCATAGCTGTGGGATTTAAGTATAAGGGAGTTTACGCAAGCTTTTAGTAATATGTTTGTTGTTAAAATCTTATGCGATAGTTTATTTTGCCTTTTTGACACACGTAAAATAAAATTTAACGTTATAACATGCTTTATTTCAAGACTTAGCTTTAAACCCATGCATGATTCTTAATTTTTGTTAAAAGAATTGCAAAGGTAATTGAATATGTTTATTTGGATGACTGCTTTTCCAATTTGTAGGCAGAAGTAAGGGTTACCGGCATGAAAATTTACGGAAAGAACACGCAGCGGCCCTAAGATGGGGACCGACTGCCACATGCTATATTAAAAAAACCGGAGTTTAGAAGACTCCGGTTTTTGTTTTTCTAGAAAAAGCCACACTCATGCTATAGCATACCTTCTATTGATTTTTCAAGTTCTCTGGCATGCTCCAAAAATTCCTTCACATTCATTTCCTTGAAGAAAATTAGGCCATGGCTAGATCTTACTTTGGCTGTTTCGTGTAGATAGAAGTAATTTTTTCCCAATAGCAACTGTATATCATTCAACTGGCTCACCCAGGTTCTTTTCGCGATGGTGCTGAATTTACCGTTGTGGGCGTAGCTAGGGAAGGAGGCGTTTACTTGACTGAGATAGCAATTGGCAAAACTATCCTCCATCACGGCCATATCCCCAAGGGAAACCGGCACGATCACATTGCATTCTGCTGGTTCAAATTTGAACCATACGTTTCTATAACCTATGATTTTTAGGTCTTTAAGGTCTTTTTCCTCACTCCACACCCTTACAGCTTCGGCGGTAGCCTGCAGTACTTTATAGTGGGTGTCAGGGCCGCTACCCTCCGGGTCAAGAGTAAGGCTGATTTTGGTAGGCTGGATCTTGCGGAACATCTCCACGATAGGCTCCACATCCCTTTTCTTTTCAGGCTGCTCGGTGAAAATGTCTCCCGTATAGAACCCTAGCCTTAAATGATGGACATTTTTGACCTGCACACCAAAGTGGGCCCAAACCAATTCCTCCTCAAACTCACGGATCATTCCTTTCAGTTTTTGGATCTTGGCCGGATTTTTCTCCCCGTCATAGGAATTACGCAGAATGCTGATCACCTCATTAATGGTTTCGCGAAGCCCTGCCGTGTTTTCTACCTTATAAATTTCCACCAAAGCTCTAACTACCCGGTGACAAAGACCTCGAAGGCTTTCCTCAGGGTCTTCAGATGCCACATTTGTGAGGTATTGATAGACATCCTTGTCGGTTTTGATTTTAAAACCCGATGTGTAGAAGTCTTCATACTTCACCATTTGAATCCTTCCCTCATCCAGCAATTGCTTGGTCTGTGTTAGAGTGTTGATTACAAAGGTGTTGGTAACCGCTGTGAACCCTGATGTTAAAACTGAAAAGTGGGCTTCGTTAGTGTTTTCCTGAAGCTGTGTGGTGATATGAGGGAGAATTCCCAAAGAAATGTCATCATGGTGCGGTCCGGTGTGGAGCAATACTTCATTCTTTTCTTTGGTTGTGCCCCTGTTGATTTTGGCTAAAATGCTATCCATTACCTCTTTAACAGTTTCTTCCGAAACATTCGGGATCATGGAAGTGTATTTATCTGCCTTCAAATCTTCCAAAGTCAGCCTGTGTCCATATTTGCCCAGCTTTTTACAGAGATCAATGATGGATTTTTCTGTTTTCTCCTGAGTCCAATCGCCTTGTTTATAATAATTATCGAGACTGTCAGTTAGTTTGCTGGCAGCTCCCTTGGTCATGTAGAACCTGCCGTTTTTCAGCTTTTGGAGTACGGTGGCAGGGTAGAGGTTGGTCATTGGAGTCTCCAATGAGTCTTTTACAATCTGGGCTTTTGCTTCACCTGCGGCGATGATGATTCCCACTGCTTCCGGATTATAAACAATGGTGTCTAGTCCGATGGTAATTACCAGACGGTTTGCAGAGACTTCAATCCCGCCAAGGTCCCCTGCAGCCACTGCCTGGGTTTCAAAGTTGGTTTCGGTAAGGCGGGTCGTGCTGAAAAGGTGGGAGCCTCTTGTATTGAAAGCAATGTGGCCATCAGGGCCAATTCCCCCAAGAAAAAAGCCGATTCCGCCTTTATCCCTGATCTTTTGCTCATATTCCCCACACCACTTATCGATGAGGTAGATGGATTCCTGCTGGATTTTTTCAAGCTTGGTGGCCGGTTCCCTGAATCTTAGGGAGAGGTCCACTTTTAAGTCAGGGAAGACCTGATGAAAATTTCTTCCTTCCGCCAGTGGAATCTCATCTGAATTGATTAGCAAAGCTTTTTTGGGGTCCAAACCAAAGCCGTCAATATAGAATTTGTTGACATAATGGAAGAAGCTGTTTTTTTGCCGGGAGGAAATAGGATAAAATTCATCAATCTGCACAAAGTGTAGCCCTTCCAGTTTTGGCTTCTTCACCGAAGTCAAACCGTATTTTGAACGTATTTCTTTTCCCTTTTCGGTGTCCCAGTTTTCAAGCAGAAATTGCGTCCACTTGATAAAAAATTCAGGGGTTTTGCCAGTTGGTAAACTGATTACCCCTTCAGGATTGGCTGCAGCCCATTCCAAAAACCTACAGGCTGTCATCAGGCCTAGCTTCGGGAAGTTGTCAACTGTCAAATAAGGGATTAAAGTAGAATTGTGGCCTTGGCCGGCTTCTTTCTGAAAGCTTTTTTCTACTTCTGATAATGGGTAACTACTTGGCATATTGTTTAATGTTTTGGTAAAATGCTTTGTTGGTTGTCAATTCATCAAATCCTCGAAAATCTTATCCACAACCACTGCCACCCCGCCGAGTAAGCCTACTTCCTTACCCAGTTTGTAAAGAACCAGTTCTGACTGTTCCCTTGACTTGGCCATGCTGTATAGATTTAAGGCCTGCTGTATGGGTGTTAAAAGATATTGGTGTGCCTCTGCCACTGACCCTCCTATGATGATCATGTCGGGGTTGAGCAGTTGGATGAGTATGGAAATGCCGCGGCCTAGATCAAGTCCCGCATTGGAAATGATGGTAATGGCCCGCTGGTCTCCGGCCAGGGCAGCTTCCACCACCCAGGAGGGTTCTAGCTGGTTTTTCCTTTCCTTTGCAAGCCTGCTTAGAATGGAGTCTTCGTCGGTCTTGATGGCCTCCTTGGCCATTCTTACAATGGCAGTTCCGGAAGCAACAGCTTCCAGGCAACCTTTTTTGCCGCAGGTGCAGGTGATTTCCCTGGATTCGAAGATGGGGGAGTGGCTAAATTCACCGGCAAACCCAGCTCCGCCCCGGTAAAGTTTTCCGTCAATAATAATCCCCAAACCAATACCCCAGCCTATAAAGATGCCTAGTACATTTTGCTTTTTATCTGAGTGCTGCCCAAACTTGAATTCAGCCAAGGTCATTGCTCTGGCGTCATTTTCAAGATAAACCTTCCTTTCAAATTTCTTTTCCAGCCTCTTCTTAAGGCTTTTCTTTCCAAAATTTAAGTAGCTGTGATTGATTCCTTTTTCTGAATCCACCAGCCCAGGCATGGATATTCCGATGGCAATTATCTTTCGGTCGGGTAAACCGGAATTTTTAATGGTATCTTCAAGAAACTGCTCCAGTGCCTCATATGTCTCCCTTTCATTGTTGAGGTTAAGATTTTGAGATTCTATCTGGGAACATTGTCTATGCGAGCTGTTATAAATAGCCGCCTGGACTTTGTACTTGCTCACATCCACAGAAAGCACGTAGAAGGAGTCGTCGGTCAAGGCGTATAGGTCTGGCTTTCTTCCCCCTTGGGATTCACCTTGTCCCTGCTTAATGACCTCTCCGGATTGCTGGAGTGCGGTCAGAAGGGAGTTTACAGTGGGTAAACTCAACCCCAGTTCTCCTCCTATGGAGCTGGCGGTATTGTGCGTATGGGTATAGAGATGCTTGATTATCTTAATCTTGTTAAGGTAATTTTTAATCTCCACCACGCCTTCCTTCTGCTCGAGTACTTTGTCGGGGTTAATCAGGTCCATAGGTCTAATTTAATGCAATTTAATAAATAAACAAATAAGTAAACAATACTTTAATAAAAAAATTAATTAAGTTATTGTTAATGGTTTAAAATTTTACCTTTTGGTAATGGCTAGTCAAATAGGTAAAAAAGATACTAAGATTTACTTATGATAAAAATTATTGCATGCCCATAAATAAAAAAAGCCCCAAGTGGGGCTTTTTGTTTAAATGTTGCTGACTTTAATCAAAATTTTGGAACGGGAGGTCTACTTCCGGTACGTCTAGGTTTACCACCTCGTCATTTTCAAAAATAAGGACTTCATCAAGTCGGCCATTTCGGTTATAATATTTCCATTGCCCCTCTTTTTTGCCATCTTTCATTTCGCCTTCAGAGGCAAGTCTTCCGTTGTCATGATAATATTTCCACGTTCCTTCTGCCTTGCCTGACAGATAAGTACCTTCAGACTCTTTACGGCCATTTACATAGTAGGTCAGGCGGGTGCCGTTTCCATTTTGCAAGGTGCCAGGGTCCAAAGTGGATGTGCCATCATAATTGTTGTATTCACCTACGTTGAGCAACCTTCCGTTTGCCCAGGTTTCTTCCTGGGTCAATTGCTTGTTGTCATAAAACAATCCCCAAACGCCGTCTTCAAAGCCATAAAAATATGAGCCTACAGACTTCAACTGGCCTCCGTCGTAATAGTATACCCATTGGCCGTGTTCGCTACCGAGTTGATATTCCCCTTCAGCGATCAATATCCCAATTTTGTTGAAATACTTCCAAAGACCAGATTTCACATCATTTCTGTATTCACCTATGCTGTAAAGCTCTCCCTCAGGGAAGTAATTTTTCCATAGCCCCACTCTTGAACCGTTTTCAAATTGACCTTCCACGGAGATGTTATTGTTGCTATGGTATTCCACATACTCGCCATGGGGAAGACCCAGCTCGTTGTAGGTTTTTCTTTTGGCCAAATTCCTGTTTGGGTAAAACTCCTCCCAGGTGCCTGTAGGAAGGTCATTTCTATAATTTTCAGTTCGAGCTACCCTTCTGTTTTCGTAATAATAGGTCCATTCACCGGTCCGGTTGCCCTTATTGTCATATTCGGTTTCGGATTCTACCGTTCGTGAGAATGGGAAGTATTTTTTCCAGCTTCCAACTCTTCTTCCCAAGTTAAACTCACCCTCTTCCTGTACATTATTTTCATCATCGTATCTTTTGAAATCTCCGTGGGGCTTATTGTTTTGATAGTTGGCCTCTACCAATATATTGCCATATTGGCTATATTCGCGGTATCTGCCCTCCAGTTTGTCATTTTTAAATGTTTGCACAATAGCTAGTTGCCCGTTTGGGAAGTAAGAGTTCCAGGTCCCTGATTTCTTGCCATTTTCAAACTGCCCTTCCAGCTTTAACTGTGGGGACCGGCCTTGAGTTTCGTTGATATTATAATATTGCTTATACGGGCCCACCAAGACACTATCTTGGAAAACCGACTCTAGCAATACATTTCCCTTCTGGTCAAATTCCTTGTATTGTCCATTCAACACATTGTTGCGGTAATCAGCCCTCATTTGGGGTTGGCCATTCGAGTGGAATGCCACCCATTCGCCATCCTTTTGACCTTCAACAAATTTTCCCTGCTGGATGACCCTATTGTTGGTGGGATTCATGAATTTCCATAAACCTTCCATTTTCCCCTCGGCCATCACACCGGTGCCCATTATGGTGGAGTCAGAGTTGTATAGGGTTACGGTTTGGGCCTCGGTGGAAATCGCGGGGATTAGGAAGGCAAGGAGGAATAAGACTTTTGCAAAAATATATTTCATGGACAATGAGGTAATTAATTCCTTAGGATGTTACGACAGTCAAAGCTACTAGGTTACTAAATTAACTTATAATCTTTAAAAAGTAGGCTAAATTCGGCAAAATCGCAAAATACGTTCCAATTCTTCTAAAACCTGAGACTTCAAATTTCCCATGGACCCGCTCATTTCTAATTTTTTAGCAAACTGGAGATACCTGAATTTCGAAATGTGTTCTTCACAACTTAGAATTGGGGTAGGAGTTCCAGAAAGCTGTTTGAAAAAGTTTGCATAATCATATGGATTCTTTCCTTTTGGAAGAATAAACCCGTTTTCCAGAAATTTCGCAGCCTTTTTCTTTTCGACTAATTCCTTTCCAAATTTTTCCCCAAAGAATACCAATACAAAAAGCCCATGGCCCCACCAGTTCAATACCCTGATGTTGTGTCCATGGGTTTTGTCAAAATCCCTGAATATGTCCAAAACCTGATAGGGACAATGGCCCAGCTCATTGCCCATACTGACCTTGCATCCCTTGCTTTCGGGATACATGTCTGAAAGTTGGCTTTGTGGAAAATGGTTGGCAATATCCGTGAAGAGATGCTTAAAGGCTGACTTCAGCTCAAAGATCTCTTCATGGATGTCCCTGTTCTGTAATAACTGGATGTTCAATTTAGGTTCTCCCATCCTACCAATTGAGAAGTGCGGAGGCCCAAGCAAATCCGCTACCGAAGGCGGCAAGACAAACCAAGTCACCGGATTTCAATTTTCCCTGCTCAAAAGCCTCACTCAGGGCTATTGGAATGGTGGCCGCTGTGGTATTCCCATAATACATAATGTTATTAAAAACCTTGTCATCGGGAAGCTGCAATTTTTCTTGGATGAATTTGCTGATTCTCAAGTTGGCCTGATGGGGGACAAGCAGGTCAATTTCTGATTTGTCTTTTCCATTTGCTTCCAGGGCCTCTTCGATTACCTCCTGGAATTTGACTACGGCATGCTTGAAAACGGCGTTTCCGTTCATCTGCAGCTTGAAGCTTGGGCCCTCCACAATATCCGGTGATAGTCGATTTTCACGGCTGCTACCCGGATCTTTGACATAAAGTTCCTCGCAATAGTCCCCATCGGCGTGGAGATGGGTGGACAAAATCCCATGATCGGAGGTTTCAGTGGCCTGTAACACTGCTGCTCCAGCTCCATCGGCAAAAATCACCGCACTTGACCTTCCCTCATCAGTCTTGTTTAAGGCCGAAGATTGGATCTCAGCTCCTATAATTAAAATATTCTTATACATGCCGGTTTTGATATATTGATCAGCAATGGATAAGGCATATATAAAGCCGGAGCAGGCATTTCGGATGTCCAAAGCACCGATGCCCTGAAGCCCTAGCTCCCGCTGTACCAATACACCATTTCCCGGAGCGAAATAATCCGGTGTGCTGGTGGCAAAAACTATAAAATCTATGTCCTTAGTATCTATACCGGCACGTTCTATTGCCATTTTGGAGGCCTCTACCGACATGCTGGTAACAGTGTCCTTTCCTGGGGTAAACCATCTTCTTTCGTGGATTCCGGTTCTTTCGACGATCCACTCATCATTTGTGTTCATCATTTTGGACAGCTCATCATTGGTGACCACACGGTCAGGCAAATAATGGCCAACGCCAACTATTCGTGATTTTTTCATGGGTTTATAGTCAATTATAAAAATCTTTATTAAAGAATAACAGGTAATCTACTGTTCTGTTTTGGCCAGCTTCTCTTTGATTTTCCAATAGCGGTACAGGCCCGCCACAGACATCCAGCTGGGATTGGCTTTCTCGTATTTATCAAGGGTCTCCTTGCTCAGACCGGATTTTTTCAATTGGTTTTGGGTATAGGTTATGAAAAGAGGTACTACTTCCTGCTGTTCCACCTTTTTCTCATAATATCCCTTTATCCATACAGCCCAATCATCCAGAATAAGTTCGAGTTCTTCAAAATGGGTGTCAATTTCAATCACTTTTCCATAATGCGTAAGGTAAAGGGCAGTAGGTTGGAGGGCTTTTATTCTTTCAATGGATTTCTTCCAATCCTCAATATGGATGTCAGGTGGAGGACAAGGTGGTGTGACCGGCCCCCCGTCAATTTTCACCCCAGCCACATCACCGGTAAATACGGTGTCCCCATGTTGCCAGGCAATGTGGTGTACTGCGTGCCCGGGCGTAAACCAGGCTTTCAGGGAAGTGGAGCCAATGCTTATGGTTTGCCCATCGGTCATGGAAATTAACTGCGAGGGTGGAATGGCTTTCATTTCACCCCAAAGCTCCTCCATCTGATCCCCATAGATCATCTTGGCTGAATTCCAGAGTTTATCGGGATTTGCCAAATGGGGTGCGCCTTTGGGATGAAGGTAAATCTTGGCACCATGATTCGCAAATTTCCAAGCGGCACCCGCATGGTCAAAATGAATGTGGCTGAGGAAGACATGTTGAATGTCTTCTATCTGATAGCCTATTTTTTCGACCCCAGACTGTAAGGCCTCAAAAGTGCTTTCAGGTCCCGACTCAATCAAAATAGGCCCCTCGCTGGTTTCCACCAGAAAAGCAGCAATAGAGTTGGGGATTTTCTTAAACTGCAGGTCTATGATGTGAACAGTGTCCATTATCCAAAGAGGGTATAGTTGCCAAATTGGTCCATTGGGGAGGTTTTCTTGATCAATGAAGGGCTATCGTTGCTCACCTGGTTGACCATGGGTGAAACTGGGTAACTCATCATTTTGGCTTGGTCATAAGGCTGAAGGCAGCTTTTGAGAGCCTCCAATTCCGTTTGTTTGTCAAGCCATAATTTCTCCGTTTCGGGAGTGAGGATCACAGGCATCCGATCATGTATTTCGGAAACCATGGGGTTGGCTTCAGTAGTGATGATCAGAAAGGTGTGCTTGTTTTCCCCATTCTCATTTTCATATTCCTCCCAAATTCCTGCAAAGGCAAAGGCTTTTTCATTTTCCAAAACAAACCTGTAAGGACTCTTGGATTTTTTGCCCAACTGTTTCCATTCGTAGAAACCATCAGCCGGAATGATGCATCTTCTTTTTTGAAATGCTGTCTTAAAAGAGACTTTCTCCGAAATGGTTTCCCCTCGTGCATTAATGAATTTTTGGCTCACAGGCTTGTTTTTGGAAAACTCTGGGGTAATGCCCCAATAAAAATGGGAAAAGCCTTCAGGGCTGTCAGAGGTGATGACCGGC
Organism: Litoribacter ruber; assembly: GCF_018449405.1. NCBI lineage: Bacteria > Pseudomonadati > Bacteroidota > Cytophagia > Cytophagales > Cyclobacteriaceae > Litoribacter > Litoribacter ruber. The sequence goes on along the minus strand of NZ_JAHCMY010000006.1, from coordinate 53,808 downwards.
ATGAGCTGGGTAGGGGCCACGTTGTACCGGGGGTTGAACTCCCCTGGCATCTCGGCCTGAAACCTTTCCTCTAATTCTATCTTTGATTTTGCTAATGAATATCTTCCGCACATGGTGGTGGTTGTTTATTAAAGTTTTTGAAGTTACTCATCCGAACTGATAAATTCAAATGCGCGTTTTTCTGACCAGTAAATTTCCCCTCGGCTTCTGGGGCTAAAACCAACGTGTCCCCCTTGCTCTGGAAACTCCATATAGACTTTTTCGAGCTTTTGTGCCAATTCTTTGGGGTAACAAAGAGGGCTCAAAAAGGGATCGTTGACTGCATTTAAAATTAGGGTGGGGATTTCAATTCCTTCCAAAAAATACAAACTGGAGCACTTTTCATAATAATCGTGGGCATCATCATATCCGTGCAGAGGTCCGGTATAGACATCATCAAAGTCCTTTAAGGTTTTGACCCTTTTGAGTAAACTTATGTCAATATCCGAGGGGTGGGAGGCGGCTTTCCTTATTATTTTATCTTTAAGGGTTCTGAGAAATTTGTTTGAATAGATAAGGTTTTGCCCTTTGGATATCTGGATACAGGAGCTTTCCAAGTGCAAAGGGACAGAGATTGCCACTGCCTTATTCAAAATGGTGACTCTTTGTCTTTCTTCTCCCAGATATTTTAGAATCAAATTTCCTCCCAAGGAGAACCCCACCAGGTTGATCTCTTCATAATTTTTCTGGGCATGGGCAATCACCGTGTCCAGATCGTAAGTGGCGCCGCTGTTATAAAATATGGGCCGCAGGTTTTGCTCCTCACTGCAGCCGCGGAAATTCCAGTTGAGCACATCATACCCTTGGGTGTAAAATTGATGCGCCATGCCTTGCATGTACGGGCGACGACTGTTGCCCTCCAAACCATGGCTGATGATAACCAGTTTTCTGTTCCCTTTTCTGAGCCAATCTAGATCAAGAAAATCACCGTCAGAAGTAGTAATCCGCTCTCTTTCAAAAGGTAGTAGGTTGACCTTGCGGAAAAGGCTGGGCACGATGGTTTGCAAATGCCCGTTGAACAAGAATCTGGGTTTGAGGTAATCTATATTTTCAATAAGAGGCATAAAGGGTAACTTTCTGCGCTGTGGGAAGTTTTGGAGTCATGAAAATACGACTATTAAATTTGAATAAAGACATTTAAGAACTATTTTTGGACTCCTGAATATTGAATTGGAATAAATCAAACTTATGGCCGAAATAATACGAATGCCCAAAATGAGCGACACCATGGAAGAAGGGGTGATCGCAGCATGGTTAAAAAAAGTAGGTGATGAAGTGAAGCCAGGCGATATCCTTGCCGAGGTGGAAACAGATAAAGCTACTATGGAGCTGGAATCTTACGAGGAAGGCACCTTGCTTCATATTGGTGTAGAAGAGAAAGACTCCGTCCCGGTAAATGGCGTGATTGCTATTATAGGAGAAAAGGGCGAGAATATAGATGACCTATTGAAAGAAGCTGGCAATGGCGGCGGCCAGTCAGATAGTCAGCCTAAAGAAGAAAGCAAAAAAGAGGAAGAGAAAGAAGAATCCTCTTCTGAAGAAACGGAAAGCTCCGATGAAGAAGTGGATACTTCTGACATCAATGCCACATTGATCACCATGCCTAAGATGAGTGACACCATGCAGGAGGGTACCATTGCCAGCTGGTTGAAAAAGGTAGGTGATGATGTCAAATCCGGAGATATCTTGGCTGAAGTGGAAACCGATAAGGCTACCATGGAGCTCGAATCATATGAAGATGGTACATTGCTTTATGTGGGCGTAGAGGAAGGCGAATCAGTAGCCATTGACGGTGTTATTGCTATCATTGGTGAAAAAGGTGCAGACTACGAGAAACTTCTCAAAGCGCATGAAAGCAAGTCCTCTGGCAAAAAAGAAGATAAGCCTGCTAAAAAAGAAGAACCAAAAGCAGAATCCAAAAAGGAAGATAAGCCAGCCGAAAGCAAAAAAGAAGAGTCTAAGCAGGCCACTTCATCCGCTCCTTCTACTACTGAAGGTGGCAGAGTGAAAGCATCTCCTTTGGCCAAGAAAATGGCAGAGGATAAAGGCGTGGATATTTCACTGATAAAAGGAACAGGTGAAAATGGCCGAATCATCCGTAGGGATGTGGAGCAGTTTGACCCAGCCTCCGTACAGCAACCAGCTGCAGCTTCAGCCCAGGCAGGTGCTCCAGCGATCGGACAGGAATCATTTAGAGAGGAGAAAGTCTCTCAAATGAGAAAGACCATCGCCAAGCGCTTGGCAGAAAGCAAATTCTCCGCACCGCACTTCTACCTGACCATGGAAATCAACATGGACAAGGCTATCGAGGCGCGCAAGAGCATGAATGAAATTGCTCCTGTCAAGATCAGCTTCAACGATATGGTAATCAAAGCCGCAGCGGCAGCTTTGAGACAAAACCCTAAAGTGAACTCCTCTTGGTTGGGTGACAAAATCCGATACAATGACCACATCAATATTGGTATGGCAGTAGCGGTGGAAGAAGGATTGTTGGTGCCGGTGATCCGTTTTGCGGACAATAAGTCATTGTCGCAGATTTCACAGGAGGCCAAGTCCCTAGGAGCCAAAGCCAAGAACAAGGAACTTCAGCCAAAGGATTGGGAAGGCAATACCTTTACAGTTTCCAATTTGGGAATGTTCGGTATAGATGAATTTACCGCTATCATCAACCCGCCAGATGCTTGTATCATGGCTGTTGGGGGTATTAAGGAAACCGTAGTAGTGAAAAACGGTGAGATGAAAGTAGGAAATGTCATGAAAGTAACCTTATCCTGTGACCACAGAGTAGTCGATGGTGCAGTAGGATCTGCTTTCCTTCAAACCTTCAAAAACCTACTTGAAGATCCAGTTAGAATCCTGATATAATACTTCGTACATCGTACCTCGTGCTACGTACTTAAAAATAACTTCTGTCAAAAAGTCCTGATCTTTCGGGACTTTTTGCTTTAGTACGCCATTTGATACATTAGGACAAAAGGAATCGATACTTTTAGCAATTCTTAAACACTAGATATGGAAAAGATCAAATCCACCACCGTGGTGGCCATCAAACATAACAATCAGGTAGTAATCGGTGCCGATGGGCAAGCCACTTTGGGTAACACTGTGGCCAAAAGCAGCGTAAACAAAATCCGTAAACTGCAAAACGGTAAAATTGTAACAGGTTTTGCCGGGTCTACCGCCGATGCTTTCACACTTTTGGAGAAATTCGAGGAGAAGCTAGGAGCCTTCGGCAACAATATGAAAAGGGCCGCAGTGGAGCTGGCCAAAGAATGGCGAACTGATAGGATGCTGAGCAAGCTGGAGGCCATGATGATCGTGGCAGACAGTGAGGATATTCTGATCATTTCGGGTACCGGAGACGTGATCGAACCGGATGAATATATTGCAACCATCGGCTCAGGAAGCATGTATGCCCAATCAGCTGCACGCGCACTCAAAAAGTTTGCACCCCAGCTGTCCGCTGAGGACATGGTAAGGGAAAGCTTGGGAATAGCGGCAGACGTCTGCATTTACACTAATCACAACCTCGTGATTGAAAAAGTGCAATAGTATTCTAGAAATTTAATTAGCTCTTAATCGGCTCTAGCAAAAATTGAATGATCAGTTTTTCTAGAGCCGTTTTATTGATGGGTTTGGTAGTGCAGTCATCCAATCCCGCTTCAAGGCAACGCTCCCTTTCATTATTGAGTGCTGAGGCTGTCAAAGCGATGATAGGGACGTTTTCGCCGTTGGGAAGCTTTCTTATTTCCCCAGTTGCCTCATAGCCGTTCAACTCTGGCATTTGAATATCCATTAGCACTAAGTTGATAGGGTGGGAGCTGAAAATTTCAACTGCCTCTCTACCATTTTGAGCTTCGTAAACTTTCACTTTTGGCAAGAGTTTTTTGACGATCTTTTTGGTCAAAATCATGTTTACCGGATTGTCTTCCGCCACCAGGACTTTCACATCCAGGCTCTCAAGTACATTCAATTCAGACACCCCAATATCACTTTGAACTGTTATGCTGTCGGGATTCTGTTTGATAGCCCTATCCACACTAACAAAATTAATATCGCAATAAAACCTACTGCCTTCTCCAAGGATGCTTTTAAGTTTTAATTTGGAGCCCATAAGTGCCAATATTTTATTGCTTATGGTAAGCCCAAGGCCCGTACCTCCAAATTTTCGTGTGGTAGAAGTATCTTCCTGGCTGAAAGCCTCGAAGATCTTGCTTTGGTTTTCTTTTGATATTCCGCAGCCTGTGTCCTTCACCGAAATCCTGATTACGCGCTGGTTATTGATTTTTCGAAGCTGCAGAATGGATAACTCTATTTCCCCTTTCTCAGTAAATTTAATAGCATTGCTCAATAAATTGATCAGCACTTGTTTGATTCTCAATTCGTCCGCTAAAACCAAGCTGTCAATATTGGAATCGAAACTGTATTTCAGGGTAATGTTTTTCTGATATGCCTGATAGGCGATCAAATCCTTGCTTACCGCCCCAAGTTTCTTCAAATCCACAGGCTGAATTTCCAGTTCCATTTTGCCAGCTTCTATTTTGGAGAAATCCAAAATGTCGTTGATTATTCCTATCAGGGAGCTTGCAGACTGGTTAATCAAACCCACATACTGCTTCTGTTCAGGATTGAGCGGTGTGCCGGAAAGCAATTCGGAAAAGCCAATTACGCCATTCAGTGGAGTGCGAATTTCATGACTCATCACGGAAATGAAATCCGATTTCGCTTTGTTTGCCTTTTCCGCAATTGCTTTGGCCTTCCTGACTCTCTTCATGCTGAATCCAATAATGATCAACAGAATGAGCACTGTGACGAATAGCAAAATGAATACATTCCGTTTAAAAATCTGCTGGTTAAGCTGCTCCTGTGCCATGAGCTCATTAGTCAAAGCCTCATGATTGATTTCCTTCAGCTTTTGGTCAAAATCGAATTTGGCCTCCAGCCTTCCCATATTCCTGGAGTTGACTTGGCTGGATAAGGAATCGGACCACGCTGCATATAGAGACCGGTATCGATAGGCTTGTTGCCAGTCACCCAAACGCGCCTCAATATCTGCCATGTAGTTGTAAAGAGTAACAATGTGATCCTTAAACTCGTTTTCCAAACTTAACTCCAAGCCTTCACGAAAATATTCCTTAGCCTTTATGTAATTGCCATTCCGTAGATGGATTTTTCCCAATCTAACCATCACGGATGCCCATGACGATTTGGAATTGGGGTTTTGTAAAAAGGCATATGCCTTTTCAAAATAACTTTGGGCCAAGGTAAAATCCCCTTTGGCTAAATATATATCCCCGTAAGTCCTGTAAGCAAATCCTTTGTGGTAATCAATCTGGGTAAAGTTCTCTACCTTGTTAAGGGTATATAATGCACTGTCATATTCCTTGTTCATATTATGGAGATAAGCCATATTGTTTAAAGACCTCACAATTAATAGACTGTCTCCAATTGCGACACTTTCTTCATAGGCCTCCTTCATATATTTCAATGCTGCCTGATGATCCTTGCTACCATCACTGTAAATGGCCCCGATATTAAAAGCTGAGCGGACGCTTAACTTGGGGTGGTTTAGCAAATTTGTCTTCTCGTGTGCTTCCAGCGCATACTCCAAGGCCTTTCCATAATTATCCTGTCGGTAGTGTATCCAGCCCAAGTTGATTAGACTTTCCGTTTGGCCGTATTCATAGCTTAATTTTTTGGACTGCTCATAGGCGAGTTCGGAATTTTCCAAAGCCTCTTTGATGTCGCTTTCAATATGCTCAGTTGACCATTTATTAAGACTGTCGATTTTTTCGGTTGAAGGGGAGGAAATCTGGATGTCCTGGTATCTGACACTGAAGGAAAGCAATGGAATTAACATCAGCATTTGAAATCCCACTAAAACCGACTTTTTCATAACTCACTTATTTTTGCATTTGGCATTACAAGTTTATCGTTTTGACTGCATAAATATGTAGATATAGCGAAATTCTCTTGTATGGGCCCAAAAACCAACTATAAAATTTCTACAAAATAAAGAATTATTTTAAATTATACCTTTAATCATAAAATGAATTGCCCTTATTCAGGGGGATTTGAAATAAATCCGGTCAGGACTCCAAGCCCTGACCGGAAGGAAAATCAAACGGATGCCTCTTTTTTCTCCACTATGGATACCTCATTTGCCACCACCTCGGTAATCCACTTTTTGGCCCCGTCCTTATCGTTATAGGTCCGGGTCACCAGTTTGCCTTCCACGCTTATTTCACTTCCTTTATCGGCTTTTTCTTCCAAGTATTCTGCCTGCTTTCCCCATGCCACCACGTTGTGCCAATTGGTTTCTGTGGCAAATTCGCCTTTGGCGGTTTTGTAGCTTTCATTGGTGGCCAGATTTAACCTGACCATCTTTCTGTTGTTTTCGAATGTTTTCACATCTGGTTTTGATCCCAGTCTTCCGATTAGTTTTACACTGTTCATGGTTATAAATGATAAAAAGTTTGAAATTGATTTATCACCCCGAGAGGCTTGCGACAAAGTTGGGAAGAGTCCTGCAGCTTAGGCGGGTAAAAATTGCTTAAATCTATTTGTAAACGGTTGTAAACGTTTGCGTTACTGTAATTTACTTACTATCTTCAGTTGTTTTTTCAACTATAACCCATTTTTTATGATAGATACCAACACCAAAACCTGCGTAAGCTGTCACAAAGCCCTGAAAGGAAGGGCTGACAAAAAATTCTGTGATGATTATTGTCGCAACCATTACAACAACCAACTCAAGTCGGTGACCAACAACAGTATTAGAAACATCAATTATGCCCTCAAGAAAAACAGGCATATTCTGGAGGAAATTCTTTCAGAGCGGGAAACCTGCAGAGTCAGTCGTGACAAATTACTAGTCGACGGCTTCCATTTTAAATACCATACCCACATCTACGCTAATAAAAAGAACAACCTGTATAAGTTCTGCTATGATTTTGGTTATTTAGACCTTGAGGATGGAAGCTTTTTGATCGTGAAGACTAGAAATTAGACATCTTCCATCCTTTTCTCAAAACTGTTATCATCCTTTTCATCCAGATCCTTTTCAAGGTAGTCCTTGATGTAGAGCTCTCTCAACATGACCTGTATCACCGCTACCAGTGGAGTGGCCATGATTACCCCGAGAGGACCAGCTAGGATGCCAAGAAGGATCAGAGATGCAAGGGTGATGACAGGAGAAATGGATACCGTCTTTTTATAGATGTATGGCACTAAGACATAGCTTTCCAATTGCTGAATGACCAAGAAGAAGATGCCCACCCAAAGGGCTGTCATCGGGCTTACCAGAAATGCAAGCAAAACGGCTGGTATAGAGGCTAGGATAGGACCTATGTTTGGAATAAAATCCATAAGAAAGGCTAAAAAGCCCAGAGCAAAGGGGGCTGGTACCCCAAATAACATCAATCCAATTGCTGTGGCAATACCTATAAACAGCATGGCGATAAACTTGCCTAGAAGCCACGCCTTCAGCGCGAGATAAACTTGGTTCAGCACATCTTCCAGCCGCCTTCGAAATCGTGGGGCAGCCAACACTACCACGCCCTGGACATATAGCTGGGGGCTTGCAGCAAAAAAGATCCCCATAATAAATATGACCAGCAAATCACCAATAACCCCAAAAGTCCCCGCAAAAAAGCTTCTGGCATATTGCATGAGTTTTTCATCTTCAGGAATAAGGTCATCCTTGTTTTCCTCTACTCTTTCAAATAAAGTTTTTCCCAACTCAGTTTCCTTTATTGTGGATTCAATATTTGACCAAGCTTCAGGAAGTTGTTCACGTACCTCTGCCGCTTGGTTGGCCACCGTTGGAATGATCAAAGTAAAAATACCACCCAAGACAATAAGGAAGGTAAATAGGCTAATAGTAAGGCCGGCCCAATCAGGAAGATTGAATTTTCTCTTGAGGAAATTTGTCCCTGCCCGAAGCATGACAGCCATCAATATGGCCGTAAAAATTAAAAGGAAAAACTGGATGGCATAACCAATAAGCCAAAACAACCCGATTAAAAATAAAACGATTATGGCTGCTGATAAAATTTTGTTGTTGAATCTTGAATGTTGGTCCATGAAAGGGAAAAGTAGTTAAGTTTAGGGGTCTGTACTAACAACTGATGTATCTACAAAGAGTTTAATTTTACTCATTTGATAACCGGCACATCATTTTTCCCTTACTATCTTTTTCTACAAAATTCAATGAAAAATTTCTATATTCATATTTATGATTTGAATAAAAGCCATACAACTAATTAAATATGAAAAGAAAATTACTGTTGACAATAGCAGGTCTAGCCCTGTTTCAGGTAGGAACATTTGCCCAAAAAACTTACATACACGCCGGCAAAGTGGTGGATGTGAGAAACAATAGTATGCTCCAGGAGAGAACCATCCTGGTGGAGGATGACAAGATTATTTCCATCACCAGCGGGTACCATTCGGGTGGGGAGGAGGATAAAGTAATCAACCTAACGGACTATACCGTGATGCCCGGCTTGATGGATATGCATGTGCACATGGAAAGCGAGACCGGTCCTTCACAGTACATAGAGAGGTTTACCAACAACGAGGCTGATATAGCTTTCAATGCGGCGGTATATGCTGAACGAACCCTTATGGCTGGTTTTACAACCGTTCGGGACCTGGGAGGCTCTGGGGTGAATATTTCCCTTCGAAACGCTATCAATGCCAACAAAATAAAAGGTCCCAGAATATACACTTCCGGCAAATCAATCGCTCCCACTGGAGGGCATGCCGATCCAACTAATGGCATGAAAGAATCACTGATGGGGGATCCGGGGCCAGAAGTTGGAGTAATCAATGGAGAGTCAGACGCCAGAAAAGCTGTTCGCCATCAAGTAAAACGAGGAGCCGATCTAATCAAAATCACAGCTACGGGTGGGGTGCTAAGCGTGGCCCGGGATGGTTCAGCACCCCAGTTTCAGCAAGATGAAATAAACGCCGTAATCCAGACAGCCAAGGATTTTGGAATCCATGTAGCCGCACATGCCCATGGGGATGAAGGCATGCAGCGTGCCGTGGAGGGAGGAATCCATTCCATAGAACACGGCACGATGATGACGGAAAAAACTATGGAAATGATGAAAGAAAACGGGACCTGGTATGTTGCTACCATCACCGCGGGCATGTCCGTGGCCGAATATGCCAAAATCCCGGGGTACTATCATCCGGCCGTAAAGGCCAAAGCAGAAGCTATTGGCCCCCAGATACAGGGCACTTTTGAAAAAGCCTATAAAAAAGGAGTAAAAGTGGCTTTTGGGACCGATGCGGGGGTATTTCCTCATGGCGAAAATTACAGAGAATTTATCTATATGACTGAAGTGGGGATGCCCAACCTAGAGGCCATTCAGTCAGCTACCTTGAGGGCAGCTGAACTATTGGGAGAGGAAGATAAAATGGGTGTACTGGAAGAGGGAATGCTTGCCGATATCATAGCCGTGGAGGGGGATCCCGAGCAGGATATAGCAGTGATGGAGAAAGTGGTGTTTGTGATGAAGGGCGGGGAGGTTTTCAAAAACGGAAAGGAATAGGTTGGATCAAAACCAATTTTTCTTTTTGAAATAATACAACATCAACCCAGCGCTGAGGATGAAAAACACCCAGACAATTAAATAACTGTATTCCCATTCCAGCTCGGGCATATAGGTGAAGTTCATACCGTAAACACCAGCAATGAATGTCAGAGGGATGAAAATGGTGGCTATTATGGTCAGCGTTTTCATCACCTCGTTTTGTTTGATGCTCAACTGCGTCATGTAAATTTCCACCAGTGTTGTGATTGTTTCCCTTTGCAGTTCCAGATTTTCCAGAATCTCTATGGTGTGCTCATAGGTGTCATTGAGATAGATCTGGTTCTTTTCATTAAGGACCGGGTGGTCTGATTTTTTCCAATCAGAAATGATTTCCCGCATGGGCCAGGTGTTCTTTCGGATCTCCTGGAGAGTTTTTCGGTGGATGTATAAATCCTCCAGTTTCACTTTTTTCCTTGCCTTTATGATTTGATCCTCTAAATCTTCATTGGCTTCACTTACCATTTCCATTACCTTGTAATAATGGTCGGTGATGGCGTTGATCAGGGTGTAGGCAAAATAATCGGAACCTAATTTCCTCATCCGGCCGGTTGGGTTTTCTAATCTGGTCCTGATAGGGTCAAACACATCCTTGTGGTTTTCCTGAAAAGTGATCACATAATTGGGGCCTATCAAAAGGCTGATTTGCTCAATTTCCAACTCTTCCAAAGCTCGTTTGGTGTAAATCATTTTGGTACTGACGAAAACAAAATCATCAAATTCCTCAAATTTTGGCCGCTGTCCCGCGTCCATGATGTCCTCAATGGTAAGGGAGTGGATGTTTAAAAGATTGCCAAGTTCAGATATCAGCTTATGATCGCCTAGGCCGGAAATGTTAAGCCATATTTTGTGGGGGCCTTTCAGGAGTTCGGTTAATTGCCCGGCACTGGTGAGAAGGTGTTTCTCGAAAAAATTTTCTCCAAACAAATAAAGCTCCATAGGGGAGCTTATTGATTCTATTTGAGCCTCCATATTCATTTAAAGAAGCTTTTTTAGTTTTTCAGGTGTTAGCGGTTTTTCTATAAACCCACTTACACAGTCATATTCCTCAGCTTTTTGCCTGTCCTGAAAATCAATGGAACTGGAAAGCATTACGATTTTGTCCTTTCTGCAGTTGCACGAATCCAAATACTGGCTCAAAAAGTCCCAGCCGTTCATTACGGGCATGTTGATGTCCAAAAGAATGAGAAGCCTTTCTTCCTTGTGCAAAGATTGTATGCAACCCAAAGCCTTCTCGGCTTCCAGGTATTCGGCCACCCTCGGACTAATGTCCAATTTACTAATCAACCTTTTGTTAATCAGGTTATTAATGGGGTCGTCGTCAATTAATACAATTGAATCAAATGAATACATCAATCGTTTTAAGCTTAGTTGGTCTATAGTTTTATCACCAGTAGCAGGTAAGTTACAATTATAAATTTATTATAAAAAAAATATCATATTAAATTCTACTTAGAAATGTACACATGTTGCAGAAGCCAAAAAAGTGTATAAAAAAAAGCGAGGATACCTGCTGATATCCTCGCTCTAATATTGAGAAAGTTGGTATTACATCATACCGCCCATTCCGCCGCCGCCCATTGGAGGCATGGCTGCTCCGCCTTCTTCTTTCACATCAGCTACCACACATTCGGTAGTAAGCAATAGAGCTGCGATAGAAGCTGCGTTTTCCAAAGCCAATCGGGTAACCTTGGTAGGGTCGATAACACCGGCTTCGAAGAGGTCTTCAAACTCATCCGTTCTAGCGTTATAACCATAGTTTCCTTGGTTTTCTCTGATTCTGTTGATGATCACAGAACCTTCACCGCCAGCGTTGGAAACGATAGTTCTCAATGGAGACTCAATCGCCAGTCTTATGATGTTGATACCCGTATCCTGATCTTCGTTGTCACCTTTCAGTGAATCCAAAGCTGAAGCAGCTCTGATCAAGGCAACACCCCCACCTACTACTACACCTTCTTGTACAGCAGCTCTGGTAGCGTGAAGCGCATCATCCACTCTGTCTTTCTTCTCTTTCATTTCAACTTCAGTAGCCGCACCGATATAAAGGATAGCTACACCGCCAGAAAGTTTGGCAAGCCTTTCCTGAAGTTTCTCTCTGTCATAATCAGAAGTAGTCTTCTCGATCTGAGATTTGATTTCAGAGATTCTGCCTTGGATAGCAGAGGAGTCACCGGCACCGTTTACGATGGTGGTGTTATCTTTGTCAATGTTGATTTTCTCAGCAGTACCAAGATACTCAACAGTTGCGTTTTCAAGCTTGTAACCTCTTTCTTCAGAAATCACGGTACCGCCAGTCAAAATCGCGATGTCTTCCAACATAGCTTTTCTTCTGTCACCGAAACCTGGAGCCTTAACAGCCGCAACTTTCAGCGCACCTCTGATTTTGTTTACCACAAGGGTAGCCAAAGCTTCACCGTCCACATCTTCAGCGATGATCAACAAGGGTCTGCCGGACTGCGCCACTGGCTCCAATACCGGAAGCAATTCCTTCATGGAAGAAATCTTCTTGTCATAGATCAAGATGTATGGGTTCTCCAATTCAGCTTCCATTCTTTCAGTGTTGGTAGTGAAGTATGGAGAAAGGTAACCTCTGTCAAACTGCATACCTTCTACAGTTTTCACTTCAGTTTCGGTACCTTTTGCTTCTTCTACAGTGATCACACCGTCCTTACCAACTTTGTCCATGGCATCGGCGATCATCTTGCCGATTTCCTCGTCATTGTTGGCAGAAACTGTAGCTACTTGCTGGATTTCCTTAGAAGTAGAGATTTCTTTGGAGTTAGCCTTCAATTGGTTCACAACCGCTGCTACAGCTTTGTCGATACCTCTTTTCAGATCCATTGGGTTGGCACCTGCGGCTACGTTTTTGATCCCTACGTTGAAGATAGACTGGGTAAGCACGGTAGCGGTGGTAGTACCGTCACCGGCGTTATCAGCAGTTTTAGAGGCAACCTCTTTCACCAACTGAGCACCCATGTTTTCGATTGGCTCTTCCAATTCGATTTCCTTAGCTACGGAAACACCATCTTTAGTGATAGTAGGAGCGCCAAATTTCTTGTCGATGATTACATTACGACCTTTTGGTCCCAAGGTAACTTTTACTGCGTCAGCAAGAGCATCTACACCTTTTTTCAGTTTGTCTCTCGCGTCGGTATTGAAAAATAATTCTTTAGCCATTTTTGAATGAATTTTTTAAGTTTTCGAACTTGTTTTTGAGGGTAATGAGATTGATTAAAGAATAGCGAAGATGTCCGCTTCTCTCATGATCAAATAATCGCTACCGTCTACAGATAGCTCGGTGCCGGCATATTTTCCGTAAAGCACGGTGTCGCCAACTTGTACAGTCAATGGTTCATCTTTTTTGCCGTTTCCAACTGCTACTACGGTGCCTTTTTGTGGCTTCTCTTTCGCAGTGTCCGGGATGTAAAGTCCAGATGCAGTTTTCTCTTCAGCAGCAGCAGGTTCTACCAGAACTCTGTCTGCAAGTGGTCTGATGTTCACTTTTGACATAGTTATTAATTTTTAAAGGTTAGTTTCTTTTATCCCTCTCATTGCATTTTATGTGCCATGGCCTAAATACTGACATAAAGTCCTTCTTTGCCCAGTAGCCATGTCAGAAGCAAAATTAATTGGCATTATTACTGTCAATTTTTCTAGGGGACAGTGCGATAAACTGTCAGTTTTTTTGTAAATTTTTAAAAATGTTAGCCTATGAAAACTTTGTCAGACAATTGGTTTGCCGAAGGGCTGGTTGATTTTGAGTACAAAAAATACCTGCTGCTCGCCTACCTGCAACATGCCAAAAAAGAATTTGACCATGTCAAGCTTTATCCGGTTTTGGGAGATTTGATCAAGCAGCATCAGACCCTTTCAGCTTTTCAAAAACAAAAATCCAACCTCAACAATGCTTTTCCCAAAAAGCTCACAGGTACGGATATTTCCAAATTAAAGCTCAATTACGAAAAATTAGTAGAAGATGGGGAAATGATGCAGGAACTTGAGCAAATAATTGAGTTTGCCATCCCAAAGCTCAAATCTCATATCGAAAGCGGGAAAGATATTTATAATTTTATCGAGCAGCATCTGGAAATCGAGTCTGTGGGACTCACACCCATTTATCAAAGGGAAGGATATGTGTTGCTGACTCAGGAAAAGGATAGCCAAATTTATATTTACCGCTATGAGGTCAGCCTGTTCCAGTATAGCATGGATAAATTCAGATCAATTTTGTTGAAGTTCGTAAAGCGCGTCAATAGGAGTCTGGTCAATACCATTGAACAAATCAAGCTTGACTTGGCCAGAACCTATCAGGAACTGCCCAACCCTGCCACCTGGCGAATCCACTCCAGGCATCAGGTACCCCTAGACGAAAGCCTAATTCCAATCAGCAAAAGACTGCTGCTCCAGCATATACCATAAAAAAAACACCGGGCTTCATACCCGGTGTTTTTTCTTAAGTGGCACATTCTATTTGTATCTGACCCTACTGTTATTAATAATTTCAACATCTATCACTGAAGAGGCCTGTTTTGTCGACGGAAAGGCTCTGTGCAACTCTTTGGCAAACTCTGAGAAACACTGTGTCCCTTTAGTTTCCGAGAATGGGTTTCCTTCTCCTCAAGGATACCCATTCTTCTTCTTCATCAAAGATTTCTCATGAAGCCCTGGGGAAGGAGGGGAGGCGATGACTTTCTCCTCTCCATGTTGCGCCTCAACTTTGGCCAAAGCCTCTTGCTGTCTTCTTAAAGTCCTATTTTTTATGACTTCCGCACCCGGTCTGCCAAACAGTATCTCTCTGGCTTCCTTCGCGTTTTCAGCCTGTCTCAAGTCTTTCCAGATATCTACAAATTCATGGAAAACCAAGGTTACTGGGTTGTAGGTATTCAGCTCCTTAGTGATACCATAAGTCGGTCTTTCTTCCTCAGGCATAAAGGTGCCAAACATCCTGTCCCAAATGATAAAGGTGGAACCGTAATTTTTGTCCAAATATTTTTCATCACTGGCATGGTGCACACGGTGGTGGCTAGGCGTGGTGAAAATGTATTCGATAGGTGCTGGCAGCTTTTTAATATATTCAGTATGGATCCAGAATTGGTAAAGCACGGCAATTTGATGACAGATGAAAAACACAAATGGATCAAAACCCATCATCACCACTGGTACAAAGAATATGAATTTAATATGCTGGGTCCAACTCAAGCGGAAAGATACCGAAAAGTTGTATTTTTTGGAGTTGTGATGGGTCACGTGCGTTGCCCACCAAAAGCGGTTTTCGTGAGAAATCCTATGCGCCCAGTATCTGGCAAAATCAATAGCAATAAAGCAGGCGATGAAAGACCACCAAGTAGCTGGAATTTTCCAAGGTACAACGTTCCAAAAGAAAAGTACAATACCAAAGATGGCTACTTTGATTAGTGCGCTTATACCCACATTGATAAAGCCAATTGTAGAAGCGGCAAGGAAATCTTTTTTGTCATAGGCGTCCTTTTGATTTTTGTAGAGGCTAATTCCCCATTCCAGAAACACTAGGGCAAACATCACAGGAGCTGCCCATAGGATAATATTTGGCCAGTCATGCACGCCTATTTCCTCTAGGGTTAGGTGATTTTCAAACATAAATGATGGTAGTTAGTTTGTAATTGGTTTTTATATAACCCTTAATTTACAAAGAATATTGGCACAATCCAAGCAAAGAAAAATGGAGAGTCTTTGATAAATATATAAAAATGTGCATAAAATATAATAAAAAACTAAATTGGAGTATTCAGATTTGAAGTGACCGCAAAAAAATAAGGCTATTCGAAAATAGCCTTATTGAAAGTTTTGATACGGATTTTATTATTCTCCGCCCTCTTGTGGTTGCTCTTCTGTAGCTGGAGCCTCCTGGGATGGAAGCAATTCCTGCTGCTGGCCTTCTCCACCGAAGGTAGGAGCCACGCCTCTTTGCTGTCTTGCGCTTTCCACATTTGGAGACACAAAGTTGCTGCCTGCGCTGGTGTCATAGAATGCAGTAGAACCTAGTGAAAGCAATAGGATGCCAATGGCCAATACCCATGTGGCTTTCTCCAAAATATTACCAGTTTTGGTAACCCCCATAATCTGAGAAGCACTTCCACCAAATGCCGCTCCAACTCCACCTTTTGAGTTTTGACCCAAAATCACCAAAATCAATAATACGGCAAGGATAAGGGTAATGCTAATAATTATAGTAAACATAATCTATATATTTTAATCTTCTAATTTCTTCATTAAGTCCGCAAAGTAAGCTTTTTTCTGTGGAAATTTCAAAATTAATTTTTGATATATTTCCTTGGCCGCAGCGGTTTTGCCTTGTTGGGTAAGCAATTTGGCGTATGATTCAGATACCAGCCTCTCATTTATCTGCGTACTTTTCGTGGACAGATCCTCAAGCTTGTTTACATCCTCGTTTTCCCGAATGGCTGCCATCTTGATGGATTTTTTGCTAAACTCCTTGATTATATCACTTTGAGCCAGCTTTTTGGTGTCCTTGATTTCCTTTTTGTCCCTCTTCTTGATGGACTCTAGGATCTCATCCGTCTGCCGCTTTTTCCTTTTGATAGGTTTTTTCTTAGGGGCAGGCTTGGCATCAGGGTCCACTTCCGCTTTCTTCTCCGTTGGCGTATCTGGGCTATTTGAAGGTGTTTCCTTCTTAAGTTTTGATAGGTTCTCCTCCAGCTGTCTCAAGATATCCACCCGGTTGCTCGGAGGGCCGGGTAGGGGTTCTATGATACTTTTATCTTCATCCTCTTTGGCCGGCTCTAGGTTTACCTCGGGTTTTTCTTCTTCAGTTTTGCTCTTGACCTCCTCCCCGGTAATAAGTCTAGGTTTCTGGGTTTCTTTTTCTGCCTCCTCAGGAGAAGTTACGATTTCAGGTTTTTCCTCCTTCTTATCAGCCTGTTCCTGACTTTCAACAATTTCCGGTTGGTCACCTGAAGGTTCATTCTGGGCCTCCTGTGGGATTATGATCTCCGGCTGATCCTTTACCTCAGGTTCCTCTATCTTCTCAATTACCGGTTCCGTGTAAACTTTTTTGAAGTCAATATCCTGCTCCAGTATTTTCTTGAGCCAAACCCTGTTGGGGCTTAAAGCTGCCGCCCAATGTAGGAATTCCTCATTCGTGGAATCCCGGGCATACTCAATCTTGGCCGCCAGCACCATCGGTATCTGGAAGTAAGGGAAGGATTGGTGCAGCTTTATTAAGTGGTGCAGATCATCCCTTTGAAGCTCGTTGCCTTTCTCAATAAGCGATAAAAATTGACTTGAGTTCACGGTTTACAGTGGTTTAGATTCCAAATTAAACATTTTTTTACCAGTTGGCTACAGTGGCGGT
Source organism: Litoribacter ruber (assembly GCF_018449405.1). NCBI lineage: Bacteria > Pseudomonadati > Bacteroidota > Cytophagia > Cytophagales > Cyclobacteriaceae > Litoribacter > Litoribacter ruber. Next base: position 36,813 of record NZ_JAHCMY010000006.1, on the reverse strand, counting down.
AAAAATATCCTGAATAATGTTTTCGAATATCACCTCGATTAATTCTGTTTCCACCTGTAGCAAGGAGGTGTTTCTTGGGTCATAATCCTGGAAAAAGGAGAAAGTTCGGCTTAAGCTTTCTTCGTCATTTTGCATATTGACAAAGTCCACCTGAACCGCGATACTCAGACGCATCTGGCCTGCCCGGTCTGGAAGGTTGGGGTCTGGGCTACTTACGGTTGCTTGGGGATCAATGCTGTATCGTGTGATTGATCCCTCAAATTGCAGGTCCCCATTGGTCCTGATCAGCTCCAGCTGGGTGTTACGCTGGAAATATTCCTTCAAGGATTCCGTAAACAGCTGGCCCATATTCGCCGGCCCGCCTCCGGCATCGTTGAAGAAGTTTTCTACCGAAAAGGTCCTGGTCACGTCATAATCCAGGGTAGTACCCGTAAAACTGTATTCAATCCGACAAGCCGAGAATAAAAAAATGGGAATGAACAGCGTCAGAAGAGCCTTTTTATTCACTGATATCATACTGCTTAATCTTTCTGTATAAGGTGCGCTCCGAGATGCCAAGATCCTGGGCTGCGTATTTCCTCTTATTGTTGTGTTTCTTTAACGCTCTGATGATTAATTCCTTTTCTTTCTTCTCAATAGAAAGTGAATTGTCATCTTCCTCGTGGATAATGTCCTCTATGGAGTCATCCTCATAATTGTTTGAATAATCCTCCTTTTCTTTACTGGAATTGCTGGAATCCAATACCAACGGGAGGGAGGAAGAAGGGCCTTGGCTACTGTCAAAAGGCTGAGAACTATCCATGTCCTCAAATAAGGTCTGGTGTTTCTTGATGATGTTTTGGTTCAGTCCGCCAGAATGATAGGACTCCAACACCAGCTTTTTAAGCTCTGTCATGTCCTTTTTCATATCAAAAAGAACTTTATATAGAATTTCCCTTTCGGAGAAATCAGCCGATTCAGCACCTGCCGATGAGCCTACATAGGCAGCCGGCAGCCTAGACTGGTCTGTAGGCAGATATTTGGAAAGGGTAATGGCGTCCACGTCCCTTTCGGTCTCCAACAAACTGATCTGCTCAGCAAGGTTTTTCAGCTGACGAATATTTCCAGGAAAAGGAAACTTTATCAGCAACTGCTGGGCTTCGGCATTCAGAGCTATAGGCTTGACTTGGTATTTTTCAGAAAAGTCAGTGGTGAATTTCCTGAAAAGCAAAACCACATCTTCGCCTCGCTCACGCAACGGGGGCACATATATCGGCACCGTGTTGAGACGGTAATACAGGTCTTCCCTGAACTTGCCTTTTTCTACGGCTTTAATCAGGTTAACGTTGGTGGCGGCTATCACCCGTACATTGGTCTTGAGTACTTTCGAACTCCCGACTTTGATGAATTCCCCGTTTTCCAAAACCCGCAGCAACCTGGCTTGGGTTCCCAAAGGCATTTCGCCGATTTCATCAAGGAAAATTGAGCCACCATCGGTCACCTCGAAATATCCCTTTCGGGCTTCATGGGCACCGGTAAAGGAGCCTTTTTCATGACCAAAAAGCTCAGAGTCTATAGTGCCTTCCGGGATTGCCCCACAGTTGATGGCAATGAATTTTCCGTGCTTTCTGGTGCTGAGGGAATGGATGATTTTGGAAAATGACTCCTTCCCGCTACCGCTCTCACCGGTGATGAGTACGGTCATGTCCGTAGGAGCAGCCTGCATGGCCACCCGGATGGCATGGTTGAGTAGGGGGCTGTTGCCGATAATTCCGTACCGTTGCTTGACGGATAATATTTCAGAATCTTTAATCATAAGCTTATGCTACAACCTCCCCGAATAAAGTGGCAGGAGTGCAATCGGTGATTTTTACCTTCACATAATCGCCCGGCTTCAAGTCGCCTGCCGGTATGATGACCACCTTATTGGCAGAGTTTCGGCCCTTCAGTTGCTCCTCAGATCTTTTTGAAGTACCCTCGACGAGGATTTCCTGAATCCGGCCCACATCCATCTGATTTCTCTCAAGACTCAACTTGCTCTGCTTATCAATGATTTCCTGGAGTCTGCGTTTTTTGATTTCCAATGGAATATCGTCCACAAACTTCTTGGCAGCCAGGGTGCCTGGTCTTTCTGAATAATAGAACATGTAAGAAAAATCGTATTTTACAATGTCCATGATGGTCAAGGTGTCCTGATGCTCCTCTTCGGTTTCAGTGCAGAAACCTGCTATCATGTCCGATGAAATACCGCATTCATCTCCCAGGATTTCCCTGATCTTGGATACTCTTTCCAAATACCATTCACGGTCGTAGGTTCTGTTCATCAGGTCTAGCACCCTGCTGTTACCGCTCTGCACAGGCAGGTGTATGTATTTGCAGATGTTGTCGTACTTTTTCATGGTGTAAAGCACTTCATCCGTAATGTCTTTGGGGTGGGAGGTGGAGAACCTTACCCTAAGTTGAGGGCTGACCTCTGCCACCATTTCTAGTAAATTGGCAAAATTGACAATTTCGGTAACCTCACCTTTTTTATTAAGTCTAGCTTTGTTGTTCTCTTCCGGTGACCATTTGTAGCTGTCCACATTCTGGCCCAGAAGGGTGACTTCTTTATAGCCCTGGGCAAATAGCTGCTCGGCCTCCTGTACGATGGAGTGCGGGTCGCGGCTTCTCTCCCGGCCCCTTGTAAAAGGCACCACACAGAAAGAGCACATATTGTCACAGCCACGCATGATGGAAATAAATGCTGAAATGCCGTTGGAGTTTAGCCTTACAGGAGCAATATCGGCGTAGGTTTCCTCTCTTGAAAGGAAAGTGTTTACCCCTTTGCTTCCCTCTTCTGCTTGGGATACCAAGTTGGGAAGGTCACGGTAGGCATCTGGGCCCACTACCACGTCCACGAGCTTTTCTTCTTCCAGAAGCTTCTCCTTCAGCCTTTCGGCCATGCAGCCCAAGACCCCTATGGTCAATTCCGGCTTTTCCTTTTTGATCGTATTGAACTGGCTCAGGCGCTTTCTGACAGTCTGCTCGGCCTTGTCCCGGATAGAACATGTGTTAAGGAAAATCACATCCGCCAGCTCAAATTCAGAAGTGGTATCATAACCGTTTTCCTTCATAATGGAAGCCACGATCTCACTGTCAGAGAAATTCATTTGGCAACCATAACTTTCAATGTAAAGCCTTTTGCTCTTGCCGGTATTCTCGTCTGCTGTGGTCTTAAAATCACAGGCTTGCGCCTCCTCAGCCGAAATGATATCTATATCCTTAATAATATTCTCCATAATAGTCCTTACTTTCAGACTGCGAAATTAAGAAAATACCGACAAAATGACAGTTAAATAGTCATAAATCTTTATTGTCAGAATTCCCCAGGTTTTTCAAAAAACGGGTATGAACTGTCTCAGGACATGGATTTTATGTACTTATTTTAAAAATATTGGATTGTTTGTAAAAACAATTTAGTCCAACAAAGTCTTATTATTAACATCATTGGCCTACAGCATTGTAAGAGTTTGAAAAAAGGAAAGCAAATTTTTATAAAGATATTAAAAATACTAGGATGGTTTTTTGTTGGGGTGATCACCCTGATCGTCATCCTATTATTATTCATAAGAAGCCCATGGGGGCAGAATATCATCGTCAGCAAAGCTACCAATTACCTGGAAGGTGAAATTGGGACTAGGGTGGATATTGGCCGCCTGTTTTTCACCTTCAGGGGCAACCTTTTCATTGAGGATTTCTACATGGAAGACCAGCAGGGCGACACCCTGTTCTACACCCGTTCACTTGAGACTGGCGTGGCCCTATGGCCTCTGATTACCTCCAATGAAATCCACGTGCCCCGTTTGGAATGGGACGGCCTGCGGGCCAATGTCCACCGCGATGAGGAAACCGAACGCTTCAACTTTGACTACATCATTGATGCTTTTACCAGTGAGGAACCGCAGACCGAAGAACGGGAAGTGACCGACGAGGAAGGGGAGCCAATGAAAATTGAACTTGGACCGATTCGGTTCAGCGATTTTCACCTGACATATAATGACGGGGTGATGGGCATTGAAAGCTTCTTTACCCTCGGCCAACTCAACGTGGACATAGAGCGGATGGACATGGAAAAGATGTCCTATTACATTTCAAATGTCGAATTCTTGGACAGTGAGGGCTTTTACAAGCAAACCAAACCATTTGAACCCACCGATGAAGATACCACCGAAGCCGGAGCATTACCATTGTTGATCCTGGACAATTTTCAGGTCAGAAATGTAAAAATGTTCTATGAATCTGAACCAGACGGAATGCTTGCCGATGTGTTTTTGGGTGATGTGAGAGTCAACCTTCCGGAGGCGGACCTGGAAAAGAATAAGATTTTATTGAAGGAGTTTAGGCTGCATGACAGTTTCATCACTTTCAAAACCCGGGATGAAATGGTGGAGGAAACAGAAGCCGATACCACCGAAGAGCCAATCGAGGAAGTCCAGGAATCCACCCCATTTGAATGGCCGGAATGGATAGTGGAAATCGGGGAAGTTTCCCTGAGGGACAACCGGATTCTCTATCAGGCAGGAGATGTGGAGCCACGTGAGGGGTATTTCAATCCCAACGCGGTAGCTATTGATGATTTCAACCTAGTAGTCAGTAACCTGTTTCTCAAAGACCAAGAAGCGGGCTTGCGCTTAGATAGATTTGATTTCGTAGAGAAAAGCGGTTTTCGACTGGATGAGTTTGGGTTGAAAATCAACGTGTCCGAGCGGGCATTTGATTTGGCGAATCTTTCCCTAAAAACCAATAAAAGTACTTTGCAAGGGGATGTGGGCCTTACTTATGCTTCCCTTCAGGACCTGATGGACAATCCCGAAAATTCCGGCATGAGAATCAATATTCCCACCATCCGACTTTTCCTGGATGAAGCTTTTGTGTTTGCTCCAGAATTGAGGCAAAATGAATACTTCGTCGCCGCTGCCCAGCACCCCCTTAGAGGCAACCTGAACGTCACCGGGAACTTAAGCGAGCTCCAAATTCCCTCCTTCGAACTCCGATGGGCCGACCGCACAAGGTTGATTGCAAATGGACTTGTCAGAAACCCTCTCGATGAGGACAAGCTTTTCCTGAATTTTGACAAAATCCTTTTTGAGTCCGAGAGAGAAGAGCTTTTGGCCTTTGTAAACGAGGAGGAAATGGGTGTGAGACTACCCAAAAACATCCGGCTGGAAAGCAATGTGACAGGCAGTCCCTCCGAAATTGAAGCCACTGCAGATCTTATTTTGCCGGATAGCAGGATAAATCTTGGTGCCTATTATAAAGACCAAGACCAATTGGTGTACAGGGCCAAGCTGGACGTGATCGACTTGAATCTAGGACAACTGCTGATGGATCCTGAAATGGGCATGCTAAGCTTCTCGCTGGAATCTGAGGGCCAAGGTAGAAGTTTGAATGAACTCGACGCCTATCTGACTTCCGATTTCCGCACCTTCCAGATGTACGGTCAGGATCTATCCGATCTTTCCATCTCTGGAACCATGAAAAACGGTAGGGGAGACCTGGAGCTAGAACTTGAAAATGACCACCTTGATTTTGATTTCACCGGTTGGGTTAACCTAGATTCAGTGTACACCGAAGCTGAAATTATTCTAGACTTGAAAGGAGCTGATTTATATGAATTAGGTATGACCAGCGACATCTTGAGGGCAAGTGGGTACCTCACAGCCACATTTGAAGGGAATTTGGAGGATTATAATGTCACGGCCCGAATTGAGGAAGGCGCAATTTTAAAAGAAAGAAGACTGTATTCCTTGGGTCCATTTGGTCTGACGGCTAGGATTAAGGAAGACTCAACAAGCGTGGACCTAAGCAGCGAAATGCTTTTTACCAAATTGAGATCAAATTCATCACCTGAAGAACTGGTGGCCGGAATCCAGCGGCAGTTTAGAACATACCTTTCCGATTCGGTGTACACAGATACAATCGGGAAACCGGTGGAAATGCGGATGGAAATGGCATTTTGGCAGACGCAATTGCTGAATGAGGTCTTTCTCCCCGGGCTGGAGGAAATGGATTCTCTTTTTCTGGAAGTGGATTTCAATGAAGCAGAAAATATATTTGCCGCCGAAATGCTGCTCCCATATGTCAATTACAGCAATCTGGAAATTGACAGCATAGGCTTTAGGGTCAATGGCGTGGGGGATGACTTGCGTTTCGGCTTTGGATTGGTGGCCCTCGAGACGGGGCCTGTGTCCATGGGTAGGACATATTTTAGCGGGGAGGTGGAAGGAGACCGGCTGTTTATAGATTTCAATTCCTTTGACGGGGAAGAGCGGCTTATCCACCTGGCTACCGATATAGGCTACCGGGGGGATACATTGAGTATCCATATTGATCCTGAAGATTTGGTGTTTAACAAGCGGACTTGGGATATACCGCAGGACAACGAAATCCAGCTTGCCGATCAATTCATAAATTTCAACAATTTCATATGGTCACGGGCCAATCAGCGCATGCATATTACCTGTGGGGTAGAAGGCATTGAGGAGGACCATGTTGGGGTGACATTTGAAAACTTCCAGCTGAGCACGTTCTTGACCCTGTTGAATCCAGATGAACCGCTTGCTAGTGGAGCCCTTAAGGGCAGGCTGGTCGTCAAGGAGCCATTTGGCGCCACGGGGATCCTGGCCGATCTGAACATCAATGAGCTCAGGGCGATGGATGTGCTTTTGGGCAACCTATCCCTGGATGCCAAGTCAGTGGAAGGAGATCAATATGATTTCAACCTTGCCCTCAAAGATGGGGGGATTGATTTGGATCTGGTAGGAGATTATATAGCCGATCCGGAAGGGGCCAGGCTTAATTTAAATTTGGACATCAATGAGGTATTGATGGAAGTCATTACAGGCCTTTCCGGTGATCAATTGTTGAATGGTGAAGGATATTTATCCGGCAACGTTGATGTGCAGGGAACCACCGCCGATCTTGAATACGATGGGGTGCTGAAATTTTCCGGGGCGGCATTCACGGTGGCCGAGCTCAATTCCCGATTCAAATTATCAGAAGAGGATTTGAGGGTGGACAACTCCGGCCTGTATGTAAATAAGTTCACCATTTTGGATGAAAAAGGGGATGCCTTTACCTTGGATGGAGAAGTATTAACCGAAGACATGGCCAACCCAACTTTTGACCTCAGACTTACCGCTTCCAATTTTCAGGTTATAAACTCCACCAGTGATGACAACGAACTCTTTTTCGGCAGAGCCGCAATTGATGCGGATGTCACCATCGGTGGGGACTTGAATCTGCCGGTTATTGATGGAAGGCTAAAAGTAAGGGAGGGAACCAAACTGACCTTTATAGTTCCGGAAACCCAATTGGACTTGGTGGAAAGAGACGGCACGGTAATATTTGTGAACCGCTCCGACCCAGATGATATCATGACCCGAAAAATCCCTGAGGCAGCTACCAACTTCTCAGGGTTCCGGTTGACCTCCATTTTGGGAATCGATAGAAATGCCGAGTTCAATGTAGTCGTTGATGAAAGAAGTGGTGACAATCTCCGAGTGGTGGGAGAGGCAGACCTTAGTTTTGACATCGACCCCAACGGTAGGATGTATCTGTCTGGATCCTATGAAATAATGGAAGGCCATTATGAAATGAGCCTTTACCAATTGGTAAACAGAAGGTTTGAACTTTATGAGGGTTCAAGGATCACCTGGTCAGGTGACCCTATGGATGCTATGCTAGATATAAGTGCCATCTATAGGATTCGTACCTCGCCATCTGAATTGATGTCCTCCCAGCTTACGGGTGCCGATGCGGATATGAGAAACCGCTACAGACAGGAATTGCCGTTTATGGTGTTCTTGAATGTGGAGGGCGAAATGCTAAGACCCGAAATATCTTTTGGCCTTGATATGCCTGAAGAACAGCGCGGAGCCATCGGGGGCAACGTGTACACCCGTGTACAACAGGTCAACCAACAGGAAGATGAATTGAATAGACAGGTGTTCTCCCTCTTGGTTTTAAACCGGTTTTTCCCTGATACAGGTGGGGATGGGACCGGCGGCGGAATGTCTACACTGGCCAGGTCAAGTGTGAGCCAAGTGCTCTCCGGTCAGCTGAACGATCTTGCCGGAAACCTCCTCGGAGGTACCGGTATAGAGCTGGATTTTGATTTGGACAGTTTCCAGGATTATCAGACCGGAGCCCCCCAGGATAGGACCCAGCTTAACGTAAGTGCCCGGAAAAGGATGATGGATGACCGCCTCATCGTGCAGGTAGGTAGCCAGATGGATATCGAAGGCAGCAGCCAGATGGAAGACCAATCCAGCCAAGTGATTGGAAATGTCAGCGTGGAATACTTGCTGACCGAAAATGGGAGATACAGGCTTAGAGGTTTTAGAAGAAACCAATTTGAAAGTATCGTGGATGGCCAACTCATCGTTACCGGCATTTCGGTGATATTCAATAGGGAGTTCAACATGTTTAGAGAGCTTTGGTCGGGAAGTGACCTTTCCAAGCAAGGTGATCCTGTCAACCCGATTTCTAAGAAAGAAGAAGAAAACAGAAACGGCGAGAAGGAAAAAAGAGATAGGGAAAGAAGGGAAAACAACTCCAACAATACACCTAGTAGAACTGAAGAAAATCAAGAAGAAAATGACTAGAAGTTTATTTTTCTATATAGCCATCATGACTTTTTTCCTTCTGGAATCCTGTAACGTGAAAAAGTTTATTCCCGAAGGGGAGTATCTATACACGGGATCTGAGGTAGAATATATAAAAGAAGGGGAGGTGCGAGACTTCAACGAAGTACGGGGAAGGCTCAATTCCTTATTACCCGAGCCGAACAGCACCTTTTTAGGGCAACGGATTGGACTTTGGGCACATTACAAAGGCAGTCAGGAAAAGCCGGGTTTTATTAACCGTTTTCTGAAAAATAGATTGGGGGAAGAACCCGTTTACCTAAGCGATATAAGTGCCACGAGAACCGAACAGCTTTTGGTCAACCGTATGGAAAATATGGGATACTTCTTTGGCAGGACCTCCTCTGAGGTTATCCGCAAAGACCAATTTGCCGAAATTGAATTCAAAGCCTACTTGCCTTCCCCTTACCTGATCGGCAATGTGCAGATCGACCGGGATTCATTGCCTATCGAAAAGGAGATGAAAGCACTCCTCGAGGAAGCTGACATCAAGTCAGGAGACAGATTTGATTTGCAGAAACTGCAGGCCGAAAGAATCAGAATTGACAACGAATTAAAAACCAGAGGATATTACAATTTCAATTCCGACTACCTGATTTTTGAAGCCGATTCAAGTGGGGATGAGGCTAAAAAAATCGACCTTTTTTTAAGGTTAAAAAATGAAGCGCCCTCATCAGGCATCCTTCCCTACAGAATCAACGAAATTAAGATTTTCCCTAATTACTCTGTACTTGAAGACGGGGGGAAACTGGATACCACAATAATCAACGACAAGAAGTACATACAGGGCAACAAAGTATTCAAGCCACACCTTTTGGATGAATACATTTTGATCCAGCCTGGTGACACCTACAGCTCTACTCAATCCAGGTTGACTAGGAATAGGCTAAGTGGTATAGGAAATTATAGATATGTAAATGTGCGATTCTCTGAGCTGGATAGCATTGCCGAAGATGGATATGGAAAGCTAGACGGTAACATTTACCTCTCCCCAGTTACCAGAAGGGCACTTAGGGCCGAGCTTCAAGGGCTTTCAAAATCCAACAACTTTGCCGGCCCGGGGCTACAGGTTTCCCTGCAAAACCGCAACCTCTGGAATGGGGGCGAGGTGCTCAACCTATCGGCCAAGATCGCCTATGAAACCCAAATTGCGGCCGGAGAACGACAAGGGCTAAATTCCTTGGAGCTGGGCTTGAAAGCAGACCTTATTTTTCCCCGAGTCATCTTTCCTATTCCGATCAGTGAAAGATTTTCCTACTCTGTGCCCAAAACAAAAATGTCTTTGGGGGCAGAATACCTGAACAGGGGGGACCTGTATAGGCTCTATAGTTATTTGGCCTCGTATGGCTACTTCTGGAATCAAAACAGGTTTGTCTACCACGAGATCAATCCCATCAGCATCAGCTTTGTAAACATGACCAATGCCTCTCCCGAGTTTGAGGCGATTCTTGATGGGAACCCGTTTTTAAGAAACAGTTTTGAGCAGCAGTTCATCGCCGGTATCAATTATACCTTTAACTATAATCAAATGGTGGATGCCCACCGTACCCACAGCATTTTTGTGGGGACTACCATTGATATTGCCGGAAATGGTTTAAATCTTATCACCCGGACTTTTGGAGAAGATCCATCGACATTTTTTGGGCTTAATTATGCCCAATACGCCCGAGGGGATGTGGATTTCAGATATTACTGGAAAATTGACTCCAATAACACTATTGCTACACGCCTATTCGGCGGATTGGGTATCCCTTATGGGAATTCCGTGTCTCTGCCATTTGTAAAACAATACTTTGCAGGCGGGCCAAATAGCATTAGGGCCTTTAGGATCAGGTCGCTTGGACCGGGAACTTACAGACCTGAGCAGTTTGACATCGGTTCCTTTTTCGATCAGGCGGGGGACATCCGCTTGGAAGGTAATATTGAATACCGCTTCCCGATAGTTTCAGTACTGAAAGGGGCCCTCTTCTTGGATGCAGGCAACATTTGGCTTCAAAACGAGAACGAAGCCCTCCCTGGAGGTACATTTTCTTCGCAGTGGTACAAGGAACTGGCGGTGGGTACCGGATTTGGTGCGAGGATAGACATCGATTTCTTTGTGATCCGATTTGATATAGCCACCCCGATAAGACGTCCTTATCTGCCTGAGAATGAACGCTGGGGCAATACTTTTGACATTGGCAGCAGTGAGTGGAGGCGGGAAAACCTCATCTTTAACTTTGCGATCGGCTATCCATTCTAAACAAAAAAAGACCTCAGTTTGAGGTCTTTTTGCATTTTATGCTATGTTTTTTCTAGTCAATCTCGCCTTTGGCTTTGGATAGCGAGTAAACATAGGCCAGCATGGCCGGTGTCACGATACTGAAAACAAGTAGGTTTCCCAGTCCTTTGGCTTTTCTCATGGCCAATGTGGAACCTATAATCATCAATGGTACGCCATATTTGACGCCAAATTCAAAATAATTTTTCCCTAGTTTCATAGCTAAGTAAGGTTTATGGTTGTTAAAATAATAACCTTCAAAAATCGGTGTATTCAATCTTTAATTGATAATCCTGGTTTTCTGAGAGGTTAAGGTTTGAAATACCTAAACCCAATAGCCTTACCGGTTGTTTGATCGGGGCCTGATTTAATAATTCTTCAATCATTTCGGCATACTTTTCCTCAGGGATAAAAGAAGTAAGACTCTTACTCCGTGTTTGCACGGTAAAATCATTATATTTTATTTTCAGCGTAATGGTCCGTCCTTTTGCTTCCACCCGTTCGATTCGTCTTTTCAAATCTTGCAGAATCGGCTCCAAAGCCATCCGTATTGGCTCCAGTCCATGCAAGTCCTCCATGAAGGTATTTTCCGCGCTGATGGACTTTCTTATCCTGTCGGGCTTCACCTCGCTGAGGTGTATTCCCCTCACAATGTCATGGTAATGCACCCCAGCTTTCCCAAAGTGTTTGACCAGAAACTGTAGGGAAAACTGTTTGAGATGATGGCCGGTATAAATACCAAATTTCTTCATCTTGTCGGCCGTTTTTTCCCCAACCCCATAAAATTTCTCAATAGGCAGCCGCTCCAAAAAAGACTCGGCTTCGGCGGGCAGGATCACTGCTTGACCATTGGGTTTGTTGAGATCTGAGGCCACCTTGGCCAGGAATTTATTGTAGGAGATGCCAGCGGAGGCATTTAGACCCACCTCCGATTTAATTCTGTCCCTGATTTCCTTAGCGATCAACGTGGCGGAAGGTTTTCCCTTTTTGGCGATGGTGACATCCAAAAAAGCCTCATCCAGGGACAACGGCTCCACCAGGTCGGTATACTCCAAGAAGATGCTCCGGATCTGGGTGGAAATTTCCTTGTACCTCTCAAAACGGGGCTTGATAAAAATAAGGTGGGGACATTTTAATGCCGCGATTTTGCCAGGCATGGCAGATCTTACGCCATACTTGCGCGCCTCATAGCTTGCGGCAGCTACCACTCCCCGGTCGCTTTTCCCGCCCACAGCGAGCGGTTTTCCCCGCAATTCCGGATTATCCATCTGTTCCACCGATGCATAAAAGGCATCCATGTCCACATGAATAATTTTTTTTACATCCATTTTTTATTTAATAAAAACCTTGTATATTTCAAACTCGGTACGAAATTGGTATTGATTGGTAAAATAAATCTTTCAATTAAAACAAATAGTTTTTCCTATTGTTAGTTTTACCTATGGACAATCAAGAAATAATAAACCAACATCTAGTACGGATAGTAGATCTTTTAGGAGAAGTACTCGCCCAAGTAAAGGGGATGGATTATCAGACTTTTGAATCCAATGAACAGGTCAAAGATACCGTTTATGAAAATCTTCAGGAAATCGGACAGGCTGCAGATGAACTTACCCGTCACAATACTTTTCCAGAAGATTTGGAGGTGATCGCAAACCTGAAAAATTTTAACGGTGCCACCTATAACCAAGTTACCGAAACCAACCACCAGATGGTGTTTGGGGTGATACAAAACGACTTTGAAGAAATTATCGACATAATTACCGAACATGAACTTTATCAAAATAGATTATCATGATAGAACCTACAATCAATTTCTCACCAAGTTTTTCTGAAACTTCCTTGTTAGACCAAGTGAAATCTACTTTTTCTTTTGATAAAAAAGATCTACCGTTTTTAATGGATGTCTATGTCGACATCAAAAAAATAATCAGCGAGAGCAGATCCAAATTTGGCTTTACTGTCAAAATCAACATGATCCACAACGAATTCAGAGTGGATGTCATTTCCGAATCTTTTTCTATGGCATGCCTGCAGGCAAGGGAAATTATCAATATCAAACTGAGTAAGGAACTTCGGTTTAAAGAATTTATCAATATTCCCGCTGCCCATTCCAGACAGCCGGAAGTATAATTTCTTTAACTAAAACCTCATATTCATGTATAGACTTTCATTAGCATTATTTAGTGTAATCCTCTTAGCATCCTGTGGAAACGGTGAAAACAGGGAAGGAGAAGGTGGCTTGCAAGAAATTGCCGCACCGATCCAAGAAAGAACCACCGAACGGTGGTTAGTCTTTGAAGGGGAAATCCCTTGCGTGGACTGCGATAAAATAGAGGTGACCCTCTGGCTGGAAAAGGATAGCATCCAGGAGACAAATGATTATAGAATCAAAACCATTCATAGAAATACCGCCCAAGGGGATATTGAGGAAGAGTTGGAAGGCGTGTATGCTCGACTGACCGGCTATAGAGGAGATTCTGAAGCGGTAGTTTACCAGCTGAACCCTGGGACCGATGCGCCTCGATATTTTTGGCTCCAAGAAAATGGACAGCTGAGAGTGCTGGGTGCCGACAGGGAAAAACTTGTAGAAGATGATGAGGAATCCGGCCTTACCTATGATCTACAACCTAGACGGGAAAATTGATTTATTTCTTCATACTTGTAACGATAAGTTTAATTTTTTAAACCTCGGTTTCCTGAATCGAGGTTTTTTTGTGCTTTATCTCTTCTTAAAATATTCACTACAATTATTCTCCGCAAAGAAGTCTTTGTGCTACTTCTTTATAACTTTGTTCCCTTAGTTGCCAATTGGCCTTCAGTCTTCGGTCTCCCGTCTCGTTTCTAACCCAATACCTCAATTATCGCCTTAGCCTTTAATAAACACTCTTCATACTCCGCCTCGGCATCCGCATCGAAAGTAATAGCACTTCCCACCGCAAAATACAACTGCCCCGCCTTTTCATCAAAGAATATGCTCCTAATGATGACATTGAAGTCAAAATCGCCGGATTTTTCCAGATAGCCTACACTTCCAGAATACCAGCCTCTTTTGAAATTCTCATATTTCTCAATCAATTCCATGCATTTGATTTTCGGAGCACCGGTCATGCTACCCATGGGGAAGGTTTTTGAAATAATTTCTGGAAAGGAAATTGGTTCTTTTAGGGTGGATGACACCGTACTGATCATTTGGTGTAAGTTTTTGAAGGTGTAGATACCAAAAAGCTCCTCCACCTCCACAGACCCGGTTTTGGAAACCCTGCTCAAATCATTGCGCATCAGGTCCACAATCATCAGATTTTCCGCTCTTTCCTTTTCTGAATTCAGTAGATCCTCTTTCAGTTTTTGATCCTCAAGGTCATCCTGGCCGCGCTTAGCAGTGCCTTTTATGGGTTGGGCAATTAATTTATAACCCTCTCTTTTGAGAAATCTTTCCGGAGAGGCACCTATCAAATACTGGTCATTCGTTTTTAAAAACGCCGCAAAAGGCATTGGGGATTTGGCGTTGAGCTTTAAAAATAAATCTATTGGGGATAAGCTTTGCACCTCAGCCTGAAAAGCCATGCAATAATTCATTTCATATACATCACCCTCTTCAATATGGTCTTTGATTCGTCCTACATGCTCGAGATATTGTTCCTTTGACGTCAATGCCGTAAGAGAGGTTAGCGCAGTGCCTTTTTGCTCCTGGGTAAAGTTTTTAATTTGCGCCCATATTTGCTCGGGATGCGCAGCATGTATCATAATGGATCCTTCCGTAAATTCAATTTTAAGCGAAGGGCGGAAAAACAGGCTTATGGGATGCTTGAGGATGGCAGGATTCTCACTCTTCAGCTGTTCAAAGCTATTTTTTAAATCATAGGATAAGATGCCTACCAGATCTGCATTTTCTCTTATCTCATCAAAGCTTACAGACTCATCCCCGGCAAATAGCACCTTTTTGAATCCATCATGGGGATATGGAATATTGTTGTTGGTGAAAAATGCCGAATAGGGATGTTTATCGCATGCCCATGTCAGGATCTTTACAAAATCTTTCGGGTTATAATCAGAAATTACTTGTTTGACCATGTCATAAAAATACCACTAAAAAAAGAAAGAGAAGCCTTTTGGCTCCTCTTTCTATGTGGGCAACTTCTAATTAGTTGGCGTTCAATTCAAAACCAACATTCACGGTGTTGTAGATGAATGAATCTTTGGCTTTGTCAGTTACTGAGCTCTCGTCCCCGTAAGCTACTTTCCACTGGGTTCTATCGATATTGAAACCAGCTTTTGCCGTTACCGAACCATCATTGATGTTCACTCTGGCTGGGAACTTGATGTTTTTGGTGTTGCCTCTCATGGTCAAGTTACCGGAAATCCAGTGGGTAGGATTGTCGATAGCCTGCTCAGAGCTAGACTTTGGAGTGTTGTCAGTTTCATACTCCTCTTCATCCTGAATATCATCAGAAGAAGTAAAAGGCTCCACACCAGTTACTTCAAATACAGCCTCAGGGTGGTTTTCTGTGTCAAAAAAGTCTGGAGACTGAAGGTGTCCATAAAGTTTCTGATAGTTTTCCTCATCACCTCTCAAGTCTTCGATCTCAAGAGCGGTAAGGTCCATTACAAAGCGGCCACCAGTGATGTTGTTGCCATCCACATTCAATTCACCATCCTTGATGGCGATAGTACCATAATGCTTACCTGCTGGCTTGTAGCCTGTCCAAGTTACCTGGCTTGCCTGTGTGTCCACAGTATATGCCATACCTTCACCATTGGCCACCTCTTGGGCATCTCTGGTTTCTACTGTATTTCCCTGGTCGCAAGAAGCGAGCATCAATCCGGTGGCCAAAGCCAAACCTGTCATTTTTAAAACTCTCATAATGGGTTGTTTGATTTTATGTACGGGTAAAATTAATGTATATACATGTAAATTCAAAATCGCATCCCAAAGTTCCGTAAATAATATAAAAAAAGTAGTTTTACCTAAAATTAAAAAATAGGCATTGCGGTCCCCGGTCTCCGGTCTTCCGGCTCCCGCCTCAAAAATCACAAAATCACATCAAATTCAACACATGGCATTAATTAAAAGCGTGAGGG
This sequence comes from Litoribacter ruber, assembly GCF_018449405.1. NCBI lineage: Bacteria > Pseudomonadati > Bacteroidota > Cytophagia > Cytophagales > Cyclobacteriaceae > Litoribacter > Litoribacter ruber. The sequence continues at coordinate 20,808 of NZ_JAHCMY010000006.1, read as the reverse complement.
GTAAAGCTCCCCAATTTGGAAAAGACTGCTGGTTGGCTGAAAATTCAACCGTAGTAGGGGATGTCATCATGGGCCAACATTGCACCGTGTGGTTCAATGCGGTCGTGCGTGGTGATGTTCATGAAATCCGTATTGGGGATTACACCAATATTCAGGACGGGGCGGTTATCCACTGTACCTATCAAAAAGCCGGAACCTATATTGGAAGCAGGGTGTCCATTGCGCATAATGCAATTGTGCATGGTTGCACCATTCATGACAATGTGTTGATTGGGATGGGTGCGATTGTAATGGATGGGGCAGTGGTCCATAGCGGTGCAGTCATTGCCGCTGGAGCCGTTGTTTTGGCCAACACCATAGTGGAGGCGAACAGCATTTATGCAGGCATGCCTGCCAAAAAAGTCAAAGATACCGGGGACAACATGAAAGAAGTCATCGAAAGAACTTCCAACAATTACCCCATGTACGCCCAGTGGTTCAAGGATGAATAAAAATTAATCCTGGCAGGTTTTGGTGACAGTCTGTTAAACCTGCCAGGATTTCTCGATGTCAGGATATTCTACTCCCTATCCTCCTCAAAAGCCTTCAGGATATCTTCTTCGGTCATCTTCAATCTGGATTTGCAGCTTTTGATCAGATGGCTGGCCTCCTTTACCATAGCCGAAAGCTCGTCTATACTTTTGTTGTCCTGCTCTAGGGATTGCACAATTTCCTCAATTCTGGCCAATGCCTGGTCGTAACTTATATCATTTTCCATGTTCTTCAATATTTGTAATAGTACTTTCTAATTTGTTGGTTAGGGTATAGGTGCTGATTTTATCGCCAGGTTTAAGCGTAGCGAGCTCGATGGACTTCCCGTCTTTTTCGGTTCGCGTGTAACCTCTTTTCATGAAGAACACGGGATCAAGTCTATTCAGGTCTTTTTCCAGCCCTTCTAGCTTGGTAGATTCCTGTTGCAATAAGACCTTTGCCTGTCGCTGAAGTCTGCCTGCCAAATTGTCGATTTCTCGTCGGTTATATTGTATTCTACCCTGGCACTGGCTGTTAATGTGCCGGGCAGCCGAGTCCAAGTATTGATTGGCCGTTTGGATTTGGTTCTTGAAAAGATTGATCAGAATGTGCTCCCTGTCTCTGAGTGTCTGTTTTTCCTTTGTAAGGTAAAAGTTGGCGGCCCTTTCAATTTTTTTGAGGTTAAAATTGAGGGTTTCCTCAAATTCCTGGAAACCGGATAGGATAAATTCAGCCACCGCAGTAGGGGTTTTTACCTTGGTATGGGCCACCAAGTCGGCTATACACTCATCGCGCTCATGCCCTATACCGGTCACCACGGGGATTCTCATTTGGGCAATGGCTTTGGCCAACTCGTAATCATCAAAACAATCCATGTCAATCTGGGCGCCACCCCCTCGGATAAGAATAATGAGTTGATACTGCTGGTTTTCCTGCTCTTGTTCTATACTTTTCAAGGCCGCAATGATGGAATCGGGCGCATCATGTCCCTGCATGGTCGCTGGGAATAATTTGTAATGAAGCTTATAGCCATGCCGGTTGTTTTCCACCTGTTGGATAAAATCCCCGTAACCGGCCGCAGTCGCAGAACTGATGATGGCCACTTTTTGGGGGACAGAGGGTAGAGAAAACTGCTTGTTGGTTTCCAATAGACCTGCCTTGGCCAACTTTTCTATGATTTCCTGCTTACGCTTGGCCCTTTCTCCAATGGTGAAATTGGCATCGATATCCCGAATGTTGAGACTTAGCCCGTATAATTCATGGAACTGCACGGTCACTTGAGCCAGCACCTTCATGCCATTCTGAAGGCTCTGCCCAGTCATTTCCCTAAACCGCGCAGCTAATCCCCTATAGGTGAAAGCCCATATATTGGCTCTCATTTTAGCGGTTACCTGGTTGCCCGTTTTTTCTACCAGATCCAAATAGGCATGGCCGCGGGCGCCTTCCTTGAAATCACTGATTTCGGCCACCACCCAGTAGGCAGGTGCAAGGTTTCGATCTAAGGTTTGTTTTACAAGCTGGTTTAGCTCAAAAAGCGTCATGGGGTTTTGCATAACGCAAATTAACAAATGTCTACAACAATACAGGCTCTGAAACACAAAAAAGGAGCTGCTAGTGCAACTCCTTTTAATCTCGTTAAACCAATATTTTTTCTATATAATATATTGTTTTAATCAATTACTGTGCCGAGATCTTCTGTCATCTCTTTGCATTCTGTATAGCTGCCTTGTAAAGTCCCTATTGACGTTACTGAGTTGGAGAGCTTGGACTGGAGAAATTACCTCAGTTATCTTTTTGGTGAATGCTTTCTCACTTTGCATCATTTTTTCCTGAATCTGAAACCTCTGCTCGATCAGTTTTTCAGCTTGGCTGTCAGAAATGCTCTCCCCAGCCTGTCGATTGATGCTCATCATTTCCCTCATGTAGCCGGATCTTTCCTCCAAATGCTGGTTGTAAAGAGGCCAGAATTTTTCAGCCTGAGTAGGAGTGAGGTTGATCCTGTTGGTGACAAAAGCCACGCGGGCGGCCTCCAGTTTATCCTTGTCGTATTCCCTTTGTGGTCTTTGCGCCCATAGGGTGCTGCTGCTTGTTAGAAGCAATAGAATAATCAATATTTTTCTCATCGTTGTTCGGTTTCAATCAAATTAATACCACCAATCCTCGTCCATTTCGTCCATCAGGTAGTAGTCGTCCCACTCCATGGCTATCAGGTTGTCCAAAATGTCATCCGGATGGTCGCTGAGCAGGAGAATGTCTTCTGCTTGCCAATAGTCGCTGTTGATCAGGAGTTCGATTTCCTCATCCATATCGGCCGAGGCTGTAAATGCGGGTTCCTCAGTACGGAATAGGTTAAACACCACGGTAAAACCTATGATCAAAGCCGCCGCTACTCCAACAAGGGCCTTTAGGTAGACCTGCTTGCCTTTCTGATTCTGCTTGGCCATAATCTCATCCGGCAACCGGTCGAAATATCCGTCCGGAGTCTTGAAGATGTCGTTTTTGGGAAAGTTTTTCATATTCAGTTGGTTAGACAAGGCTTTTGGCCAAAGGTTTATTCCGTTGTCAAATCTTGTTCAATTTTTTTTACCGCATGGTGATAGCTGGCCTTTAAGGCACCTACAGAAGTGTCGGTAACTTGCGACATTTCCTCATAGCTCATGTCCTCAAAATACTTCAGGTTGAAAACCAACCGCTGCTTCTCAGGCAGGCCAAGCAGGGACTTTTGCAGTTTCTTTTCCACCTCGCTGCCAGAAATATCGGGGGAGCTTTCCAAGTATGTGCTCATCACCTGATGGTGGTCCTCAATGGAAAAGAAAAAACGTTTTTTCTTCTTCTCCAAGAAATTCAAGCTTTCATTAGTGGCTATCCTATACAGCCAGGTGAATAAACTTGAATTTCCCTGAAACTTATCCAAGTTCTTAAAGGCCTTTATAAAGGTGTTTTGCGTCAAATCATCGGCATCTTCATGCACAATTACCATTTTTCGAATTATCCCGTACACCCTTCTTTGATAGGTTTCAACAAGCATGCGATAACCTCTCTCTTTGGTAAAAGGGTTTTGGATTAATTCTAAAAGCTCTTGATCTGTTGTGCCAACCATTGAATCTTTAGACAGCGGAAGGGGAAAAGGGTTTAATCGAAACACGAAAAAAAACTTAACAGGGAGACCTGCCAGGCTTAATGTTTTAGATTTCAAGGATGTAGTCTAACAATCCGGCATTTTTTCCTTTTGGTCTAGTGACCATCAAGGGCAGCTTGTCGTTGAGCTGGATCAGCCTTTCGGCCAAACTTCCAATAAACAAAGCCGTGGCGGCGGTCCTGCCTTTGGCACCTATGATTATCCCATCCACTTTGAGATCCAAGGCCATTTGCAATATGTCTTCCACCGGATCCTCATCCTCATCTTTGGTGTATAGAGGTGTGATTTTGATCCCCTTGGTGTCTATTTTCCTGATAAATTTTTTGTAATTCACCTCAGCATGGTTTTGCATGATCTGGGTAAATTCCTGATAGCTTTTACCCGTGAAATGATAACCCGAGGGCACGGTAAATACGTTTTGACAGAATACCTCCACATCCCCGCCGTTTTTCTCCGCTATGAGAACAGCTTCCTCCATGGCGTCTTTGGAGTAGTCCGAAAAGTCACTGGGCACTAGGATACGATCCACTTTGGGCACTCTGCCCTCAGGCACAATAAGAAGCGAGCAGCTAGCCCTTCTAGCCAATCTTTGGGTGACCACACTGGTTCCAGGCAATTGTACCTTTCTTCCCACTATGATCATGTCGGCAGATTTCTCATGCGCCAGTTTCAGTATTTTTTTTGATAGCTGCCCTTCTTTGACCACCAAAGCGATATCTGCAGGCAGATCATGGTCAAAATGCTCATCCACCACATTCTTCATCTGCGATTTTCGCTCAGCCACCATGTTGTCAATAAGGTTAGGAAATTCCTTCAATACCTCCTTAGGAATGTTGAGGTTACGGATCACATTGATAAAATAAACCTTCTCCGTACGGTTGATCGAGGCTACAAAAGAGGCAAACTTGACCAGGGTCTCATCCAGAGGGGACTGATCAAGGCAAACAATCAATTTTTTAATCTGATACATTTCCTAAATAAAATGGGATTGGATTGCAAAAATAAACATCTATTCATAACCCTAGGCTTTTATGTCATTTATTCTTTTGGTTCTTGTATATTTTCTACCTCCTTCGAGTTAAAACTTTCTTATCACAATCCATCATTCCTCATCCATAATTTTAAACACGCTCCTCACTTTCCTTTTGCCAATTTTAACAAAAATATTCACTGCTGGCCCATTTTGATATTATGTTTTCTCAATGCCCTTCTTTAGCCTATATAATTTACCTTAATAGCTGCCTGAAAAATATAAGCGGGTTTATAGCTTTCAGGCAAAAATAGATTTGGAGGAGGAACTAAACAAAGGCAATTCTTATTTGTATATTTGTAAGGAGTTCGGGTCGCCGACATGTTCAAACTTCACAATTTAACAAAATACCGGGTGAAGCCTCTTTTCAAAACCAGGCCTCATTCCGCACCGATTTATCGGTTCGGAACCTCGTTTCCTCGGAAGCAGGATAACAGTGGAAGGTTGCGAAATCTGGGCAGCTCAAATCTTGTCTATAAAAGAGGTTTGTAACACTCTAAGGCCCGAACTCTATTTTTTTTTTGGTACAAAGTACCAGGTACCAAGTACCAAGATACTTCACCATCAGAGGTTGGTTAGTGGCCATTCAGGGACTTATTCACTTTGTGCGCCTTCTTTTGAACTTAGTGTCACCTAGTGACCATTTTCGTTTGTGCCCCTCTTTTCCATTGTGCCCATTGTGCCCCTTTTTTTCTCCGCGAAGTGGGAACTCTGCGAAACCCCGTGACCCATTTCCTTCCGCGTCGTGGAACTACGTGCGGCTTAGTGACCAATTGTCTTCGCGAAGCAGGGACTCTGTGCAACTCAGTGCTTAACTCTTTTTAAACTCTGTGACCCATTTCCTTCCGCGTCGTGGAACTACATGCGGCTTAGTGACCAATTGTCTTCGCGAAGCAGGGACTCTGTGCAACTCAGTGCTTAACTCTTTTTAAACTCTGTGACCCATTTCCTTCCGCGTCGTGGAACTACATGCGGCTTAGTGACCAATTGTCTTCGCGAAGCAGGGACTCTGTGCAACTCAGTGCTTAACTCTTTTTAAACTCTGTGACCCATTTCCTTCCGCGTCGTGGAACTACATGCGGCTTAGTGACCAATTGTCTTCGCGAAGCAGGGACTCTGTGCAACTCAGTGCTTAACTCTTTTTAAACTCTGTGACCCATTTCCTTCCGCGTCGTGGAACTACATGCGGCTTAGTGACCAATTGTCTTCGCGAAGCAGGGACTCTGTGCAACTCAGTGCTTAACTCTTTTTAAACTCTGTGACCCATTTCCTTCCGCGTCGTGGGCTGTATTTCAATAAAGAACTCTAAACCTAATCGTTCCCTCAATTTTCTTCAATGCCTCAATCACCTCATTGGAATACTTCTTATTGATATCCGTGATCACGTACCCGATCTTTTCATTGGTCTTTAAATATTGACCCACGATGTTGATTTCATAATTTGCCAGGGTTTGGTTGATCTTGGCCAAAACCCCTGGGGCATTCTGGTGGATGTGGATCAACCTGTGCGCATCCTTCAAAAACGGCAATTGAATATTGGGAAAATTCACGCTGTTAAACGTATTACCCGTATTGATGTAATCAATGATTTTATTGGGTACAAATTGGGCAATATTCTGCTGGGCCTCCAAGGTACTGCCACCAATGTGGGGAGTCAGGATGGTATTGGGCAGACCTTTTAAATCAGATTCAAAGGGCTCCTCATTGTTTTTCGGTTCCTGCGGAAATACATCCACTGCCGTGCCTCTTACTTTGCCGCTTTCTACTGCCTTTTTCAAGGCTTTCACATCTACCACATGGCCCCGGCTGAGGTTCAAAAATACCGCTCCCCCTTTCATCAGGTCAAATTCTCTTTCCCCGATCAAATTCTTGTTTTCCGGTCTTCCGTCCACATGCAGGGTTACTATATCTGCCACCTTGAGCAGTTCGTCCAGGCTGTTGAGTTTGGTGGCATTGCTCAAGGCAAGTTTCTCAATGACATCATAATAATAGACATCCAGACCCAGGTTTTCGGCCAAAACCGATAATTGGGCGCCAATGTTTCCATAGCCGATGATGCCCAGTTTTTTGCCTCTGATTTCAAAGCTGCCATTGGCAGACTTGTCCCATTTGCCCTCATGCATGAGGCGGGATTTGTCACTGATGTTGCGCATAAGAAAGATAATCTCTGCAATGGCCAACTCCACCACCGAGCGGGTATTACTGAAGGGCGCATTGAAAACGGCAATTCCCTTTTCCTGACAGGTTTCCAGGTCGATCTGATTGGTCCCTATGCAGAATGCGCCAATAGCCATCAGCCGGTTGGCATTCTCCAGAACTTTGGCGGTCACATTTGTCTTGGACCTGATGCCCAAAATGGAAACGTTTTGGATCTTTTCCGCCAGTTCATCCTCACTCATCGCAGATGAATAGGTTTCTACGTTATAGCCCTCGTGCTGCAACATTTCTATGCCTACGGGGTGCACGTTCTCCAGAAGAAGCACATTTATGCGGCTTTTGGGATAGCTGTATTTCTTGTTCATTTTGTTCACATAAAGAATTTCATCCAAACTCGGGGCAATATGGTCTGCCATGGCCGTAACGGACGGACGGTCCACGTTTTCAGTAAATGCATAAAATCTGTTGGCCAGCCCCGCGGCCTTGATTTCGTAATCCGTGTAGCCATCACCGATCACAAAAATATCTCCGGTGAGCTCCAGTTTCTTAATGGTAGCTGCCTTCCCATTGTTTTGGGAAAGGATGTTGTCCCTGTTAAAATCTATAATATTGCCTTTCTCATCATAGACAAACTCATTGGCAAACACATTTTCTTCTTTCAGGCCAAAACTTGTCACCACCGGCACAATGAAGTCCTTAAAACCGTTGGAAATAATAAAAATATCTTCTGCATTTTCAGCAAAAAATTCCTGATTCCGGTCAAATGACTTGCTGACCTTTTTCTTCAATGCCTTAACCAGCTCATCAATTTGCCCTCGATTGGCCTCTAGAATGGAAATCCGCTGCTCTATACTTTCACGCAGGGTCAGCCTGCCCTCCATTCCCAAATCGGTTACCTCCTTGATTTTTTCCAGTCTATCATCTCGTTCAGGGTGGTTTTCCAAACTTATTTCCCCCAAAATATCCAGAGCTTCAACTTGGGTAAACGTGCTGTCAAAATCTATGATGAACTTTTTGTTATTCGGCATTATTTGTGAAATTGTTAAATATTATAACGTGAAATTAATTATTATTCAATTAAATCATAAGCATGCTGGTTAATTTATATTTTTTTGATGCTTTTTAATCCAATTTGGTCTCTGTGCCCTCCGCGATTCTGCGGTTTTTTAAATCTTCGTTCCATCTTCCATGTTTTTCCATAAATTTGTAGCATACAACCAAAAAAAATCATGAAACAAATCATTACTTTTTGCCTGGCCGGAGGATTACTTCTTTCTGCCTGTGACACTGGTAGCAGCGTCAACTCCGATGCCACAACCGAGGAAACTCCTGGAATTGTTGGCAATTATGGGGAGACCGTTGCCGATGAAAATGTTGCCAACGTCCAAACCATGTTTGCTGCTCTGAATGAGTCAGGCAGTTTTGAGGGTAAAGTGGTAGGGGAGATCAAGGAAGTCTGCAAATCCAAAGGCTGCTGGTTGAGCATCGAACTTCCAAATGGAGAACTAATGCGGGTAACTTTCAAGGATTATGGGTTCTTTGTACCCACCGATTCCAAGGGCCATTTGGCCGTCTTGGAGGGCCGTGCTACCAAGACCACCACAAGCAAAGAAACATTGAGACACTACGCCGAAGATGCAGGCAAGTCTGCAGAGGAAGTGGAGGCTATTCAAGGCCCAAAAGAGGAATTTACTTTTGAAGCTGACGGTGTATTGCTAAAAAGTGCCATAGCAAGCTAAGAAAGCAAACCTTTTTTGTATGCTACTGTTAGGTTAATCCTGTGACAAGGAGAATTGAGTTTTGTAAATTAATTAAAAGAATACATATGCCGTTGGCACTGGATAACTTAAGAGTAGGCAGGGTGTACCGCTTTCAAAATATGGGTGAAATCCGAAACCTGCAAGTCATGTCCCGCTTGAGCGGGGAAAACTTCAAGGTCAAAGACCTGGATACCCTGGAAATCTACGAACTGGAAGAACTGCTCCGCTGGGGCAAAGGCAAAGACTACGACCTCGATGAAGTCAGGTAGAATTCTCCTATAGCAACCTTTATAAACCACAGAGGACCAAAGCGCCCAGAGAAAAATTCTTCATTAATTCTCTCTGTGCCTCTGGTCCTCTGTGGTTTTTGCTTTTCCTGTGTCACGTCCTAAATTTACTTGACACTTTTTTCTCAAACTTTTAAATTTTTCTCCGCGAAGTGGCCTTTGTGAAACTTCGTGAAAACTTGGTGGCCTTTGTGGCCCATTTACACTGTCTTCGGTCTTCGGTCTTCCGTCTCCTAAAAAATAAACCCTAATCCAAATTCAAACCTATCTCCCTCATATACCCCATCCGCCAAAGCACTCCGGTTATTTCGGAATTGATAATTTGTCTTCATTACCACATTTCTTCTCGGATTGAAATTTGCCCCAACCGTAATGGCGGTAAGGTCACTTTGGAAGAAGGGTTGACCCATCAGCTCAGGGCTGATCTGAGCATGGGTATCCAGTCGCTCATAACGCACGAATATGGGGAGTTTTAGCTCGCTGGGCTTAATCAGAAAGGAATTTTTATCCCTTGCCTTACTTTTATTTACTCCCAAAAATGGAAGAATATCATAACCTACTTCAGCATAATACCCATATACATTTCTGCCCAACACCTGACCAGTATTGTCCGGTGAATAGGCTTGTGTAAGTTCAAACAGCCCTTGAGTATTATCAGTGCCACCAATAGCCCCCAAAGCCATGAAAGACCAATTGCCATAGTTATGGCGAACGTATGAGCTCAGGATATGTGTGTTGGATCTGATGCCGTCTTGGCTCATACTGGCAAGAATTCCATTGACGGCCAGTTCGGTGTCTTTCAGGCCTGTGTATTTAAGGCTTGGATTAAATGTGTAGCCATTAAGATTGAACCTCAACGCCTCATCACGCCCTCTTCTGATCCAGGTGGCTCCATTGAGTAGGGTAGGGTCAAGACCCTGATAAATCGAGGCAGACCACTTCAGATCGTTGTTAATCCTACCATAAGTCATGATTCCCAGATCTATCCACGTGGAGGGAATGATTATTCTTTCCACTTCAGGCCTGTTTACGGTATAGAACATGACAGGTTCATCGCTATTGTTGAGATAACCTATTGTGGCCTGATGAGTCCCCAATCGAAGGTTGAACTTGGGGCTGATAAGGAAGTCGGCGAAGATTTCGGGCATAAACTCAAACTTCCTCTCTCTTCCCCCATCCATCATGTATTCGGCAAATATTTCAGCATACAGGACCAGCCATTTCTTCGGTTTGTAGGCAGCATAGGCCACAAAACGCTGCATGTTGGTCATGTAAAGCTCCAAATCTTCACTTTGGGTGTTTTTGGGACCCAAATAGTTGATGAAATTGGACTCTCCGTATCCGGAAATGGTAAATTTTGAATCGGTGAAATAAATCTTTGAGGCTGCAATGGGCAGACCGGATTGCGTTTCATAGGTCAGGGTGTCGATTACTTTTCTGGTTTCCCTGCCATCTTGGGCATATGCACAAACTGCCATTAGCCCAAACATTAAGCTAAGTGCGATACTTTTAATTTTCATTGGAATAGAAAGAATGGCCTATAACCTAAATCATCGGCATGGAGTTTTCAAGGGCTGCATCTATTGGCCCTTAATTTTTAAGAATTGATTTACTTGGAATGGAAAAAATCAGCCCTGTTTGGGTGGTGGAGAATTGATGTCATTTGCCCAATCCTTATAATTGTTTTGATAAGGGGTGGCTTTTGGGGATTTGACGATGGGCAGAAATTGGTCAAAAGCGATCAACTCTGCGGTATAAAGCAATTTGATATCAGCTATTTTGCGTTTTTCGTGGGGGACCTCCGTATCAGGAATGGTCTCATCATCCATGTCAAAAACGTACTCCAGCATCAACTCGGCAAGGGAGTCAATGGGATCCTGAGATTGCAAAAGCGAAGAATCATGTTCCGAGGCATGATAAAAATTGGCAGACAGGTTCACAAAGTTGACCAATAACATATAGGTCAACACCTTGTACCAAATACCTGCCTTCAACCTCCTAATCATACTGCAAAAGTAATCAATTGTTCTTAATCGTAAATAATCATGCCAATTAGAGAACCATTAAATTTTCGTTCGATCTCCCGTTCCAAAGTTTCACGCAAAGGCCGCCAAGGAATCGCAAAGAGCGCAAAGTTTTTTTTTGTCTGCACCTCTGGTCCTCTGTGGTTTTTGTGTTTCCTGTATTAGGTCTTCGGTCTTCCGTGCCAAAATTTCACGCAAAGGCCGCCTAGGAATCGCAAAGAGCGCAAAGTTTTTTTTTGTCTGCACCTCTGGTCCTCTGTGGTTTTTGTGTTTCCTGTATTAGGTCTTCGGTCTTCCGTGCCAAAATTTCACGCAAAGGCCGCCTAGGAATCGCAAAGAGCGCAAAGTTTTTTTTTGTCTGTACCTCTGGTCCTCTGTGGTTTTTGTGTTTCCTGTCTTCCGTCTTCGGTCTTCCGTCCCAAAATTTCACGCAAAGGCCGCCAAGGAATCGCAAAGAGCGCAAAGTTTTTTTTGTCTGTACCTCTGGTCCTCTGTGGTTTTTGCTTTTCCTGTCTTCCGTCTTCGGTCTCCCGTCCCAAAGTTTCACGCAAAGGCCGCCAAGGAATCGCAAAGATCGCCAAGTTTTTTTTCTGTGCCTCCGATCCTCTGTGGTTTTTGCTTTTGCTGTCTTCCGTCTTCGGTCTTCCGTCCCAAAATTTCACGCAAAGGCCGCCAAGGAATCGCAAAGAGCGCCAAGTTTTTTTTTGTCTGTACCTCTGGTCCTCTGTGGTTTTTTCTTGTTTCATCTCCGTCTCCCGTCTTCCCTATTCCTTCCCGTGAAACTCCGCCTGCCCGCCGTGGCGGGCGTCCCTTTTCTTTCCCCGAAGCGGTAAACCTTTTCTCCCTCTTCCCTCGGGAATACAGCCGGATTGACTTATCTTTATATCCGAGTATTTACACCCGTATTATATGTCTCAGAATTCACTTGGCAACGCCATGTTGCACGCCAAATGCCCCAAATGCCGGACCGGCAATATGTTCAATGTACCCGTTTACAGTTTCCGCAAACTTTCCGAGGTGAGGCACCATTGCGATCATTGTGGAGCAAACTTACACCCTGAGCCGGATTTCTATTACGGTGCCCTCTATATAAGCTACGCTTTCTCGGTTGCCTTATTTGTCAACGTGATGATTATCCTCAATATTTTCTTCAACGACCCCGATTTGTGGGTATATATTGTAACGGTAGTGGTGGCCAATGTGATATTGTTGCCTTTCATGCAGCGCTACAGTAAAGTGCTCTATCTCTATGGATTGGGCAAATTGAAGTACAACCCAAACCAAAGTTGACAATGGTATAAGATTTGACGCCTAAAGGAAAGGAGTATTTTTTACTTTAAACCTTTCTTATGAAAAAAAGATATTGGATCCCTTTAAGCATCATTTTGTTCATTTTTTTACTTCTTCATTTTGCCTTGGAGCCTATTGCCCTACGTCAAGTAAATCGAGCCCTAGGAAATCTAGAAGGAATGCACGGTAGGGTCAATGATGTAAGTATCCAACTCTACAGAGGTGCATATCAGGTTGACTCTCTTTATATATTTACCGATAAGCAAACCCCGGAAGACATTCCCTTCTTTGCCGTTTCCACCATTGATATTTCCCTGGAGTGGAGCTCCTTGTTCCGTGGGGAGATTGTCGGCGATGTGGGGCTGATCAATCCTGTGCTCAATTATGTTTATGACGGTCAGGAAGTGGATGATGGGGATGAGGCAGACTTGGGGAAAGTTTTGGATGATTTGGTTCCCTTTAGAATCAACACCTTTACGGTGGAAAACGGTGAAATACACTACCTCGATCCCACAGCGAGTCCCAAAGTGGATGTCTTCATTCAAGCCATGGATATCCAAGCGACCAATCTGGGCAACCTACAGGAAACGGATAAAGCCTTACCTTCCTCTGTATCTATCACCGGCACCACCAATGGGGGAGGGGTTCTCACCGGCAACATTGATCTTAATATCTTAAAAGCCCATCCGGATATGGATGCAAATATAGAACTGGAAGGAGTGGATCTGACTGCCCTGAATGATTTTACCGAGGCATATGCCAAGTTTACTTTTAGCGAAGGACAAATGTATGTGGGTACGGAAATCGTAATGAAGGATGGGGTTTTTGAGGGTTACACTAAACCCATTTTTTCAAATGTGAAAATATCCGACCAAAGGGAAGAAGACCAGTCCTTTTGGAGGAGAGCCTGGGAAGGAATTGTAGGGGCGGCATTCGGGCTCTTTGAAAATCCGGAAGAGGAGCAGGTTGCCACCAGGATTCCCTTCGAAGGTGACACAACGGGCACAGATACCAAACTCATCCCCACCATCTTTAACGTCTTCCGCAACGCCTTCATCGAAGCCTTCCAAAAAGACCTCGACCACGAGCTGGAGTTCGGAGAATAACTAGGTGGATTCACCGCAGAGTTTAATGAGATTTATGTATAACCGCAAAGTGCTCAAAGAAGCGCAAAGATTACTGAGAGATAAGGCGCAGTGGTGCTTACTTCTTCCTCACCCCTGCGCCCCTCACGTTTATAACTTACAAACTCCATCCCTCACGGTACTCTCTTTTGACAAACTGATTGGCATCATCAAAATTGGTTACCTTCATGTTGTCACCATCCCAAAGCAGCTTGATGTGTCTTCCTGGATAATTATATCGACCTTCTTGACCTGCAGGCTTACGTATATCGTAGCTCCTAATTGCCAAATTGCCCATCAATACTGATTCTGTCAGAGGACCGGCAATAGAGAATGGTGAGCTGAGGTTGTTAAATTCTTCACTTCCATGACCAGCTATACAGGCATTTACCCATTGTTTGTAGTGGCCAGCTTCTCCATCTTCCACTCTCGCAACGGTTTTAGGAACATTTACCTCATCCGTGCGGGAGGTAGGGAGTAATCTCGGATCTCGGCCATAAGTGGAAGCCATCATTTTACCTTTGGTACCTTCGATGATCACCCCGTTGCCACCGTCACCCATGGTTTCGTTTGGCTCCAACTCTTCCGGTCTAGTTGGCTGAATACCTCCATCCATCCAGTGGAATTGGATGTCCTGGCCCTTTTCTCCTTTAAAGTTTAAAGTAACATGTGAAGAGGGCGGGCAGCTGTCAGGGAAATACCCCCTCTTAAATTCATCCACGTACACTGAACCTACAGAGCATTCCGCTTCAGTCGGGTAACCTAAATTCAGTACGCGAAATGGGGACTCCATGATATGGCAGGCCATGTCACCAAGCGCCCCTGTTCCATAATCCCACCAGCCCCGCCAGTTGAAGGGCACAAGTCCATCCACATACTCACGATACGGGGCGGTGCCTAACCATAGATCCCAATCCAACTCATCCGGCACGGGCTTGCTTTCCTGTGGCCAAGGAATGCCCTGAGGCCACACGGGCCGGTCCGTCCAGCAGCGTACCGTATGGGCTTCCCCAATTATACCGGCATTGTACCATTCCATCATTTGCCGCACGCCCTCGCCGGAGGATCCTTGGTTGCCCATTTGGGTCACCACCTTGTATTCTTCGGCAGCTTCCGTAAGCTTCCGCGCCTCATAGATGTCATGAGTTAGTGGTTTCTGCACATACACGTGTTTTCCTAGCTGCATGGCAGCCATGGCCTGCACGGCATGGTTATGATCGGGGGTGGAAATGATCACGGCATCTATATTGCCATGTTCCTTTTCCAGCATCTCACGATAATCCTTATAATATTTTGCCTTTGGATGTTCCTGACGGGCTTTGGCCGCCCTTCTGTCATCCACATCACATAAGTAGGCTATGTTTGCCTTTCCACTTTTGTAGACGCCGGTCACATCATTGTAACCCATGCCGCCCACGCCGATGCCTGCCACATTGAGCATGTCGCTGGGAGCAGTAAAACCCGGTCCGCCTAGCACATGCCTAGGAACCAAATAAAATCCCGCCACAGCCAGGGCCGATGATTTGAGAAAGTCTCTTCTTGAATTATTTTGCTTAGGTGATTGATCTTTTTTCATCTAAAAAGGTTGGTGTTAAGTTGGCTCGCAAAATTGCTTAAACACCAATTTAGAAAAAATGTATCTACTTTCCTTTCAATCTAGTGAAAATGGAAGACCAAAATGTTGAGTGGTTTTGTCTTGGTTCGAAAGGCTCTTGACTGATCCGTAAGTATATTCATACAACATTCATCATTCAACATTCCTCATTCCTCATTCAACATTCAACATTCATCATTCAACATTCAACATTCATCATTCCCTCCCGTGGCTGCCCCGCCATTACGATTGGTACCAAGTACTAGGTACCAGGTACCAAGTAAACCGCAGGACAGTGTGATGCTATACGGTATAATTTGAAGGCTTTCTCCTTACTCCCGCGACCCTCCCTCGTCGCTCCGCTCCTCGGATGGGGCCTCAGTGTAACGAGAATAATTCCTCATCATTCAACATTCAACATTCATCATGCCCTCCCGTGGCTGCCCCGCCATTACGATTGGTACCTAGTACTAGGTACCAGGTACCAAGTAAACCGCAGGACAGTGTGATGCTATACGGTATAATTTGAAGGCTTTCTCCTTACTCCCGCGACCCTCCCTCGTCGCTCCGCTCCTCGGATGGGGCATCAGTGTAACGAGAATAATTCCTCATCATTCATCATTCAACATTCATCATTCAACATTCATCTTCAATTTCATACTTACGATTGGTACCAAGTACTAGGTACCAGGTACCAAGTAAACCGCAGGACAGTGTGATGCTCTACGGTATAATTTGAAGGCTTTCTCCTTACTCCCGCGACCCTCCCTCGGCGCTCCGCTCCTCGGATGGGGCATCAGTGTAACGAGAATAATTCCTCATCATTCATCATTCAACATTCATCATTCATCATTCATCATTCATCATTCATCATTCACCATTCACCATTCATCATTCAACATTCATCATTCATCATTCATCTTCAATTTCATACTTACGATTGGTACCAAGTACTAGGTACCAGGTACCAAGTAAACCGAAGTACATAGTTATGTGATGCTATACGGTATAATTTTAAGGCTATTTAATACTTACCGTCCTTACTCCCGCGACCCTCCCTCGGCGCTCCGCTCCTCGGATGGGGCCTCAGTGTAACGAGAATAATTCTTCATCATTCATCATTCATCATTCAACTTCAATTTCATACTTACGATTCGTACCAAGTACTAGGTACCAGGTACCAAGTAAACCGCAGGACAGTGTTATGTGATGCTATACGGTATAATTTGAAGGCTTTTTAATAATTACCGTCCTTACTCCCGCGACCCTCCCTGGTAGCTCCGCTCCTCGGATGGGGCATCAGTGTAACGAGAATAATTCTTCATCATTCAACATTCAACATTCATCATTCATCTTCAATTACATACTTACGATTGGTACCAAGTACTAGGTACCAGGTACCAAGTAAACCGCAGGACAGTGTTATGTGATGCTATACGGTATAATTTGAAGGCTTTTTAATAATTACCGTCCTTACTCCCGCGACCCTCCCTGGTAGCTCCGCTCCTCGGATGGGGCATCAGTGTAACGAGAATAATTCTTCATCATTCACCATTCATCATTCATAATTCATCATTCATAATTCATCATTCACCATTCATCATTCATAATTCACCATTCACCATTCATCATTCATCATTCAACATTCATCATTCATCACTCATCATTCATCTTCAATTTCATACTTACGATTGGTACCAAGTACTAGGTACCAAGAGTACTAAGTAAACCGCAGTACAAAAACTCTGTGCCCCCTTTCTTTCCGCGATGAAAAAGTTTTCGTACTTCCACTTTACAACTCCCCCGGATTCACCAGCTGCCCCATAAACAATATCGCCCCAGAGGCCTTCTCCTGGATGAAAAATACAAACGGCCTATCGATGCTGATCACCCGTGGACCGGAGGGCATGCTCGTCACCACTATTTCCACCACCGTGGCGGCAGCCGCTTCAGTGCCCTTTTCATCTACCTCTATTATAGCCTCATGTACCACACGGCTGATTTTCAATGGACCCGGTTGCTGTTCAAACAGCTCCGAAAAGTTTCTTGGATGACCCTCAAAAGGTGTCTTCAGACCCATTGCTATCAAGTCATTGTTCAGGTTTTCTACCTTATAGGACATCTTGAACTTTGGCATTTCCAGAATGGCCGAGGTTTCATGAGAGTTTTCCCTCCAGGTTTCCAAATTGCTGAGAATCAACTCTTCTTTAATGCCCTCCAACCCTACGTTCTCAGGCAAGATAATTCCCATGCTATATTGGCCTGTGCTGTAAGGGATTTCCAGATAGGAATTATCGACTCCATAAGAGGCCCGTATGCTGGCAGCTTCCTTGGTTCTCATCATGTCCACCTGCACATTTCCTCCATTGGATAATTTGAAAGGTTTTTTGGTGGTCAGGTTCCTGTCAAACTGGGATTTCCATTCGGCTTTAAAATATATTGCATTGACAAGAAGCATCACAGCATCAGGGCTGATACTGTCCAACATGTCCTTAATCAGTCCTTCTGTTTGTCTGTCTATCCAGTCGTTTATATTTCGAACTACCTGGGGAGAAGTGAAATCAGCCGCATCAATATTGGCTTGATAATAATGCTCCATCCGCTCTTTGAAGGGAACCTTCACATTAAGATTCCGATCGTACCAAATGCCGTTGGCAATATTCAGCTTCACTTTCCGGTCCACATCCTTCAGGTACTGGGTTAATTCCAAGGCAGCGCGGTTGGCATCTTCAATATCCAAGTTTTCGAATCTCAACGCTTCCAGATACTCCTCCAGAATTTCATCGACATTCCCATTCATGGCCATTGCCAAAGCCAATTGGACACTGTAGGGGCTGTAAAATTGATTTTCATTGGGATCGCTGACCTGCTGAAAAAAATCAAGCGCAAAAGCCTGGCTGGATTTGGAAAGCTCCTTTTCATAATGGCTTAAGGCCCTCAGGTTGGGCAAATTCTCCTCCGGGTTTTCCTGTCCCACACAGGATGCCACAATTAAGAAGAGTGCAGAATAGAATAGGAAAGTTCTCATGGTATCGCCTTTTTCTTTTAAAGACGAATGAAATACTAAAAACGCTACTTTTATTGAACCCGGTTTCTTTCGTGAAAAAGGCACTCTGTGTAACGCAGTGCCATAACTCATTTTAAACTCTGTGACCAAGGCATTTCCGCGATGAAGCTTCGTGCGACTTATTTTTTAAACTTTGTGCGACTTGGTGACCAATTTTCTCCCCGAAGAAGCTTCGCGAAACTCTCCCGATAGCTATCGGGAAAAACTCTGCAAAACTCCTATGTGTCCTCTTTTTCATCGGACCTTCGACTTTTCCATCAAATTACTTTCCAGTATCTCCAGGTAAAACCCTTCCCACCTTTCCACAAGCTCTGGAAGGATTTCGGACCCCTGCTTTTCAATCATATTGGCTGCCCAAAATACCCAACTTATAAAATGGATTACCTGTGGGCTGAGGTTGGACTTTTCATCAAATGAAAGGGCTACACACTGCTCTATAAATTCCTCACTTTTTTCATCCAGCAGGACATCTTTTGATTTGAGATCATTTTGTAGGATGACCACATCATAAAAGCCGGGCATCAGCATACCAAAGTTCACCAAGTTCAGGATGAAAAACCGCTTCTTGCAAACGATGACTTTTTCTGATCGCAGGTTACCGTGGCTTGGATAGTACAGCATATGCTCCTCGGCCCAAAGCAGGTTGTCAAATTGCTCTGCAATAAATTCCGAAAAGGTTTCTGATTTCAGTGTCCTGTCCAGTATGTTCATCGTGCCCCAAAAAAGATCGGGCATAAGAAGCCCCTTTCTATAGGAAAGATACTGGGAATACTTCTGACAAATCTGCCTGAAATAGACATGGCAGCGATAGCTCTCATGGAGTTGCTCCCTGCCATAAAACCTTTCCTTAAAGTAGGATTTCCCTTTTATTCGGGCCGTAGAGATCATAGGTTTGTCGAAAAACCTAAAAAAATCATCCAAAAACAGGGGAAGCAAAGTGTTACGGCTTTTAGGACTGTACACAAACAGGTGCTCACTATCAATCAAACGCACCCTCCCGGATCGCGTAATCAGCGCAGTGGTAAACTTTGGTGGTGGGTTTAATTTATATAAAACCAAACTATACGTTTTATTGATTAGAGTCAGGAGGTAACAAGCAAATTGCCTCAACTTTGCATAGATAATCTCGCTGCCGCTGGGTTCCAAAACAGGGGTGGCAAGCTTTGCCACCCCCAATTGCTTTTTGGATTGCTTAGAAAGGAAATTGTTTTTCATGATGACCGATAAGAAAGAATTAAAAAGTATGATTCAATTTACTGAAAACCAGTGCTCTAGTCAATGTTTAGTCATGAAAATAAACGTTTAATTTAACCCAAACCCCGCTCAATATCTTTAATGATGTCATCCACATGCTCCAAGCCAACAGATATCCTCACCAAACCGTCGGTTATACCCACTTGATTCCTTTCCTCCGGAGAAAGTTTACTGTGGGTGGTGGAGGCAGGATGGGTAACAATGGTCCTGCTATCGCCCAAGTTGGCCGTAATGGAGACCATCTCAAGCCTGTCGATAAAATTTTTGGCCTTTTCCAGCCCACCCTTTATTTCCAGAGTGACGATTCCTCCGCCGTGTTTCATCTGTTTTTTGGCAATCTCATATTGTGGGTGGGAGGGGAGAAAAGGGTATTTCACCTGATCCACCTTGGGATTTCCCTCAAAATACCTGGCCAAGGTCAGCGCATTTTCACAATGCCTGTCCATTCTCACGGGGAGGGTTTCCATGCTTTTGGCCAACAACCAGCTGTTGAAAGGGGAGATGGCAGGGCCTGTATGTCTGGTGAAAAACCTCACTTCCTGTATCAGTTCCTCGGTTCCCAGGATCAGGCCTCCCAGCACCCTTCCCTGCCCGTCAATGTATTTGGTTGCTGAGTGGGTTACCAGATGTGCCCCAAATTTTGCCGGCTGTTGAAGATAGGGGGTGGCAAAACAGTTGTCCACCACCAAAATCAAATCATGGACCTTGGCAAAGTTGCCCAGCCATTCCAGGTCTATGATTTCCAGACCAGGATTGGACGGTGTTTCCACAAAGAGCATCTTGGTGTTGGGCTGCAGCAGCTTTTCCCAATTGCCTATATCGCTGATGTCACCATAGGTATGGGTGATTCCCCATTTGGGAAAAACGCGGGTAAGCAGCTGGTGGGTGGACCCAAATAGCGATCTGGCTGCCAAAATATGGTCGCCTTGCTGCAAAACCGAGGCGATGCTGCCAAACATGGCCGCCATGCCGGAAGCGGTGGCCACGCCGTCGGCAGTGCCTTCAGCAGCACAAACTTTGCTGATCAGATCGTCGGAATTGGGGTTGCTGTAGCGGGAATAAATATTGCCGGGAATCTCCTCGGCAAACATTTGCCGCGCCTCTTCGGCATCGTCGAAAGTAAAACTGGAAGTAAGATAAATGGGGGAAGAATGCGTCCGTTGGTCCGAACGGCCAGCAGTGGTTCTAACCGCGCTGGTCTCTGGGTTTTGATAAGTCATGAATGCTAATTTATAGTTCCTTTTGGGTAGGTCTTGGCACCTTTCTCCCGTATGGAGACGGTTGCCAGAGGGTCCACGAGCCTATTCTCTCGCCTCTTCTTTATAAATCAGTTGCCTGAAGTGATGCAAAGTAAGGGAAAAAAATCCTTAGTACCAAGAGTACCGTTTAGAGGTTTATTCCCGGCGCTGGTGCGCGGCGGGAGGTTTAGGAGTTTAGGGGGTGCACGGCGTCCCCACCCGTCATTGCGATCCCGACCCTCCTGTTCTCCCAGAAAACAAGTCGGGAGAAGCAATCTTAAACGAGAATCAAACCTTCCAGGTCTCGTGATTTTTGCCAGACCCCGCGTCATTG